>NZ_JAERQF010000039.1 GCF_016734815.1 Hymenobacter rubidus | reverse complement strand
GGGGCAGTAGGGAAAGAGTGAGAAAATATACCCCTTTCCTCTACTTTTCACTGGCCTACTTCGAGGGGAAGCCTACAATAACGCTCTAATTAAGTGTGAAAAAATCAACACTAATACTCAGATTCAAATTTCTTCTCAAGTAGCTCGTCATATTCACTCTGCGTATAAAAAGGAGCATTGATTAGATTGCTACTGTTGACTTCATAGACTGCCTTTGTGCCATCTTGATATTCTATACCCCATATTTTATAATAATCACCTTTGTCAAATTTAGGGATATTTTCATCAACATTCAACTTGACACGATAAGCGCAAATTGAATATGTGTCAACTTGATTGAATATAGGAATGTGGATTGACTTGATATGAGATGTTGATTTTTGCTCCATTTGAATATAATGCTCTGAAATAATAGGGATGATATCATCAATTATTTCGCTGATGCCATTGGGATAGATAGAATAGATTGATATGCTAGTGTCTTTGAACTTGATAAGGGCTGATTCTATGTTAGGGGATAGTTCTGTGTTTTGAGCGAATAATGCTTTGATTTTTTTCATCAAAGGCTTCCAAAAATATATTGCTCCTGCTACAATAGCTGTTTTAGAATTGTCGCGAATTATTTCCAACGCATAAGTTTTGAAATTAAAATCAGAGATTATTTCAATTGCCAACTCATATAAGCCTCCGCCTAGGGCATCAGTTTGACGACTTTCAAGATTTATGTCATAATCCTCCGTGAGTTCAGTCTTGAATTTGTCAATGTTTTTAAAGTCATCAAACATTACACCTTCAGGATATGTCCAGTATGATAAGTTAATAGTAGGCTTATTAGCTGAGCGTTTCATTTTGATTATGGGGTTTTTTGAGTGGTTATAAATGAATGGTTTGATACATTATTTGCCAAGATATATTTTCCCTCACGAAGCCGTATCCAGCACGTCGTCCCCATCATCGGCCATAGTCTTGGCCAGCTTCTCGATATTTAAGCTCCGCGCCGAGGCGTCGAAAATCTCGCGGTAGGTGCCTTTCATATCGTAGAGTTCATCGTGGGTGCCGCTTTCCACCATGTAGCCTTTTTTCATGACGTAGATGCAGTCCGAATCCACGATTTGGGCGAGGCTGTGGGAGATGATGACCACCGTGCGGCCCTGCTTGATGGCGTCGAGCGAGTTTTTGATTTGCTCGGTGGCGATGGCGTCGAGGCTGGCGGTGGGCTCGTCGAGGAAGATGATGGGCGGGTTTTTGAGGAAGAGCCGGGCGATGGCGATGCGCTGCTGCTGGCCGCCGCTGAGCTGCTGGGCATCGGACTCGTACTGGCGCGGCAGGTCCAGAATCTGGTCGTGGAGGTAGGCCTGGCGGGCGGCGGCTTCAATCTGGGCCTGGGTGGCGGTGAAGTCGCCGTAGCGGATGTTTTCTTCGATGGTGCCCTTGAAAATGTGGTTTTTCTGGAGCACCAGGCCGATTTCCTGGCGCAGGGCGAAAGTGTCGTACTGGGCCAGCGGGTGGCCATCGAGCAGGATTTCGCCGCTGTCGGGGCGGTAGAACTGGCAGAGCAGGTTGATGATGGTGCTTTTGCCCGCCCCGCTGAGGCCCACCAGCGCGGTGGTTTTGCCGGCCTGGATAGTCAGGCTCACGTCGTGCAGGGCGGCCGTGCCGCTGGGGTAGGTGAAGTTGACGTTGCGCAGTTCGAACTGGCCGCGCAGGTTGTCGCCGGGCTCCAGCGGGCCGGGGCGCTCGCGCTGGTCGTCGGCGTCGAGGATGGCGAAGAAGCCTTCGGAATAAGTAAGGGCTTCGTTCATCTCGTCGTAGATGCGATGGAGTTGCCGGATGGGCGCCGACACGTTGTTGAAGAGCAGAATGTGGAACATGATGGCCCCAATGGAAATCTGGCGGCCGAGCACGAGGTAGGCCGTGAGCACGATGATGGCCACCACGCCAATTTGCTCGATGAAGGTTTTGAGGCCGTCGAAGCGGAAGTTGGTTTTGCGGGTCAGGAGCTGGGCGCCTTCGAGGCGGCTTTGCACACTGGCCTGCTTCTGGCCCTCGTACTGCTCGCGCACGAAGCTTTTGATGACCACAATGCTGTCGATGATGCTGATGAGGCCGTGGTTTTTCTCCTCGCGCAGGCGCTGGAGGCCGCGCCGCACGCCCTGCAATTTCTCGGCCTGCGCGTAGCTGAGCCAGAAATAGACCGGCAACACGGCCAGCGCCACCAGCCCCACCCACTTGTTGTTGAGGAAAATGACCACCAGCGCCACCAGGGCGTTGGCGAAGAGCGGCATGATGTCGATGAAGAAGTTTTGCACCAGCTTCATGAGGCTCTCCACGCCCCGGTCGATGCGGGTCTGGAGCTTGCCGGTCTGGTTGCCGTCGTCGGAGAAGAAGCCAAGCTGGTAGCTCAGAATCTTGCTCACGGCCGTTTGGGCCAGCACGCCGGAAATCTGGATGCGGATTTTCTCGCCGTAGTATTTCTGCCCGAACTGGATGAAAGTGTTGATGATTTCCTTGCCCAGCAGCAGCCCGCTCACCCAGGCCAGCAGCGCCCAGCCCTCGGCCAGGCCCTGGCCTTTGTCCAGCATGCCCTGCACGGTGTCCACGGTGTAGCGCAGCACGAAGGGGTTGACCTGCGCGGCCAGCGAGCCCACCAGCGTGAGCAGCAGCGTGGCAAGGACTAGGCGGCGGTAGGGCCGCACAAAAGGCAGCAGGCGTTGGATAATCTGCCAGAGGCTCATCTAATCGGGGCGTTTCGTAGGGGCGGGGCCTGTCCCCGCCCGCCGTTCGGGCCGAAACAATGAGCCCGTTCAACGACGGGCGGGGGCAGGCCCCGCCCCTACATTGGAACCGGTTAGACGGGCGGGGCGGGGGTGGAGTTGTTTTGGCGGATTGTTTCGCAGCGCTTGGGTGTCATTTAATTAATATAATCGTTTTGCTCGCGCACTTAAAATAATTTCTCCAGCTTGTTATGTCGGAATTGAATTGTTGTTCATTGCGATAGATATGGCCAAAAAAACCATTGTTGCAATGCGCTTCAATTCCGGATGCTTTTTCGATTTGAGGAATTAATCGGTTTGCATATAAGCTAAATCTATTAGTGCTCCGCATTGTGGTCAAGCTATCCAGAGTGATACAATAATCTACGTTAGAGTCGACTTTTTTAAAGCTTGCGCATAGATATAAGGGCATTTTAAGAAGAATAAAGGGAGTAGCAGAAACAGAAGGGATTTCATGGTCCAATGCTCGGTATAGTTGAAGTTTCAAGATGCCTTTTTGAGTTAATAGGTTGCTAATAGCCACATCTGGCACAAGTTGCGTTGAGCTAAAATCGCGCCGGTACCACAAAAAAAGGCACCCCGACCCACCGCATTTACGCGGCTCGCCAGGGTGCCTTCTCAGATAATCGCAGCAGAAATTACTTCCCGTACACGCCTGCCAAATACGTTTTCAAATCCGTCGGCTTGCTACCCAACAATTTCTCAAACGTGCTGCTGGCCGCGTCGAATTCGCCATCCTTCATGGCCTTGCTCATACCCAGCAGCAGGTTGATGAATGGCTCCGGCACCTGGTGCTCGCGAAGGCTAGCCGCAATTTCCTCGCCGGAAACAGGCGCGTATTCCACGGGCTGGCCGGTTGCTTCGCTCAGGCCGGCGGCAATGTCCTGGAAGGAATAGGCGGGGCCGGGGGCGATGTCGTAAATCTGGTTGTCGTGGCCTTCGGAGGTCAGTACATTGGCCAGGGCTTGGGCAATTTCTTCACGCAGGGCGTAGCTCACCTTGCCGTCGTCGGCCGAGGAGTAGAGCTTGCCACTGGGCAGCGTGCCTTCGCCCACCAGCATCGGGATGATGTCGAGGTAGAGCGTGTTGCGGAAAACGGTGTAGGTCAGGCCCGAATCCTTTAGGTATTCCTCCGTAGCAAAGTGGCTGGGCGACGCACCAAAGGCCGATTCCGGTGACGGATTGACTACGCTGGTGTAGATGAGGTGGCGCACGCCGGCTTGCTTGGCAGCATCAATCACATTGCGGTGCTCGCGAATGCGGGGCTCAGTTTCTAGTTCGCTGCTGGAAATGAGCAGCACGGTTTCGATGCCCTGGAAGGCGGCGAGTAGGGCGGCCGGGTCGTTGTAGTCGCCCTGGCGCACGGCCACGCCTTGCGGGAGCGTGTTGGCGGCTTTTTGCGGGTCGCGCACCACGGCGACGATTTCGGAAGGGGCAATTTTGGCCGTGAGGGCTTTGATGGTGGCGAGGCCGAGGTGGCCGGTGGCGCCGGTGATGGCAATCATACAGTTGGAGATTTAAGAGCCAATGGTTACTTTTGGTAACTAAAAGGTATTCGACCCTTTTGCCCCGGCGCAAGAAGGCATTTATTTCTGCTCAAGGAACATGGAGGTAACTACTGCTGACAATCAGACCGCTAAAATTCGGGCGGCGGCCAAAAAAATTATCACTGTACCCGCCGACGGCTTCGGCCTGTGCCCGGTGCGCGACATTCTGGACCGCATCGGCGACAAATGGTCGTTGCTGTCCATCCTGCACCTGGGTAGCACCGATAGTCTGCGTTTCAACGAGTTACGCAAGCGCATCGACGGCATTTCGCAGCGCATGCTCACCGTCACGCTCCGCGCGCTGGAAGCCGATGGGCTGGTGCAGCGCACCGTGTATGCCGAGGTGCCGCCGCGTGTCGAGTATCAGCTCACGGAGCTGGGGCAGGGCCTGCTGGGCGCCGTCATCCAATTGGGCAACTGGGCGGCGGCGCACGCCCCGGCCATTGCCGAAGCCCGGAAGCGCGTGGCGTTGGCGGCGTAGCAACAGGTGCCGTTGCTTACGCTGATGAGGCTTTTATCTATTGAAAAACAAAGGGTTGTAGTTGTAAGGTAGAGGCACAAGTTCTGTCGCTTAGAAATTGGAACAGCACCAAAAAAGCCCTGACCGGATGGCCAGGGCTTTTTTGGTGCTGTGGAAGGAAGCTTATTCGGCTGAGGCTTTAACCTTCACCTTATCGGCTTTGGTCTTAACCTTGTCGCCTTTCACCTTCACTTTTTCGCCATCGTCCGTCTTGGCCTTCAACTTGTCGATGCTGGCATCGGAGCCGGGGCCGCCCATGCCGGGGCCACCCATGCCGGGACCACCCATGCCGGGACCACCCATGCCGGGACCACCCCCGCGGTTCATGCGCTCGGCTTGCATGGCAGTGTATTTGGTGTACTGGTCGGGGGTCAGCACTTCTTTAAACTGGGCATCGTACTTGGTGCGGCTGGCTTGCATTTGCTCGCGCATCTTGTCGCGGTCGCCACCGGCCTGGCCGCGCATACTCTGCATTTCCTGGCCACGGGCCAACAGAATTTGCTGCACTTTGGTGGTTTGGTCGGCATTAAGGCCGAGTTCCTGGGTCATGCGGTCGGCTTGGCGCTTGGCCATTTCATCGGGCGAGCCTTGCATGCGGCCCTGGCCCCGGCCTTGCTGCATGGCGCCGGCGTCGGTGGTTTGGGCGGCGGCACTGCCTACGGTGAGAGCGAAGGCGGCCAACAGGAGCAACACAGTATTTTTCATGGAATGAGGGGAAATGGTTGGGGGTGAGAAATGGAATGGGTACTTTAGAAGGGCTGTACGAAAAATTCCCGTCAGGAGTAAGTAAACGGGACTCTTTACGTCAATTCAAGCCTGCGTGGCTTAGCGGCGGCCGTTGTTGCGGTGGGCATTTTCCCCGCGGGCTTTTTCGTTAGGCGTTACGCGGTGGTTGCGGTCATAGCCATAGTTGAAACTTTTGCTATTGCAGTCGTCGTGGCGACGGTCGAAAGGACCTTCGGCGGAAGGAAGCAGTGGAAGTGAAGAGCGCAGCGGCAGCGATGACGGAAAACAAGGAGGCTTTCATGGCTTCTGGATGAAGAAAGGGGAGGAGAGGGACTGAAAAAGAAAGGGGCGGCGGCTGCCAACGAACCCGAAAAAGGGAGCCGACGCTTGCTGCCGGGGTATTTGCAAACCATCGACCGAAAGCCCGCCAGAAACGAAAAGGTGGACGGACCGGCCGGAAACCCCGACCAGAACGTCCATTATTCGGACTGAACCCCGTAATGTATCTTCCGCCCTTATGCGACCAGCCCCAGCGTGCGCGTCACGGCGTTTTTGGGCACGGTAAAAGTCAGGTTCTGGTTTCCGGTTTTCGACCGCTCCCGGCGGCGGCCCAGCAAGGCCTGCAGTTTGCCTTTATCCGCATCATCGTGCGAAAACAAGGCGCTGGCTACGTCCGCCAGCAGGGTCACAGCTCGCGGCACGGTCACACTCATCCGCTGGTAGTCAGGCTCGACCAAAAAATGAGGCGCCGGCGCCGGCTGGCTCTGCGCCAGGCTGTTGGCAGCTTTCAGCAGCAAGGCAACCAGCAAAACGGAAGCTTTTTCCTCAACATGGCAGCGGGAGCATGCCGCAAAGATGCCACCCCCGGCTATTTCGTTGCCCGGCTACCCCAGCTTTTTCTTAAAAAGCCGTAGCGTACGTTCCCAGGCCAGTTTAGCGGCCTCGGCGTTGTAGCGCGCCGGCGAGGTATCGTTGTTGAAGGCATGGTTCACGCCCTCGTACACGTAGAGTTCGTATTTGGTGCCGGCGGCTTTCAGCGCCGCTTCGTAGGCCGGAATGCCAGCGTTGATGCGCTGGTCGAGGCCGCCGTAGTGCAGCATCAGGGCGGCTTTGATGTTGGGCACGTCCTCGGCTTTGGGCTGCTGGCCGTAGTAGGCCACGGCCGCATCCAGCTTGGCGTCGTGCACGGCCAGCTGGTTGACGAGGCCGCCGCCCCAGCAAAAGCCCACGGCGCCGGTGTGGCCGTTGCAGTCGGGCCGGGCGCGCAGGTAGGCCAGGGCGGCGAGGTAATTATTAAGGTTTTTCGTGGCATCGAGCTGGCCAATCAGCTCCCGGCCCTTGTCCTCGTCGGCGGGCGTGCCGCCCAGCACCGACAGCGCATCCACGCCCAAGGCCAAGTAGCCGGCCTGGGCCACGCGCCGCGTCACGTCTTTGATGTGCGGCGTCAGTCCCCGGTTTTCATGAATAACGACCACGGCGCCGCGTTTTTTCTTGCCTTTGGGGTGCACCAGGTAGCCCCGCACGGTGGCGCCATCGCCGGCCCAACTCACGTCTTCGGTTTCCAGGTCATCGGCCTCGGGAGCAACGGTGGCCGCGGCCGCGTAGCCGGGCTCCAGCACCGAAAGCGCCGTGAGGGCCAGGGCGGTACCGCCGGCCAGCTTAATGAGCCGCTCCATAAATTCCTTGCGGGTGAGCGGGGCGTGGGTGTACTCGTCGAAGAGGTTGATGATGCGCTGGTCCATGAGCCTAAATGTAGGTATTTGGTCGTCGGAAATTATTCTTCCTCCCGGTGCACAGTGTCGGGGCTGAAGGCCGGCACGCAGATAGACCAATACTCGCATTCCGCATCAAACGGGTTGGAATACCGTATCCGGGCGCCGCCCTTGATTAGCAGCGCCTGGCCGGCCTGCAGTTCCACCACGTCGCCGTCGATTTCAAACCGCTTCTGGCCCCGCACCACAATGGTTATTTCGTCGAAGGAGGGCGTTTGGTGCGGCTCGCTCCAGTGCGGCGGGGCCACCATGTGGGCCAGGCTGTAGGCCGTGGTGCCGGTGCTGGCTCCGCCCACGTGCTCTTCAATGAGTTTGCCGTCGGTGGTGGGCACGATGAAAGGGGAGGGGTTGAGAACGTAGCGTTTTTCGGACATTGTTTTTGATGAGAAGGATTGGGTGGAGTTGAAGCAAGAAGTAACAGAACGTCATTCCGAGCGCAGCCGAGGAATCTCGCTTGCATCGTTGCACGATTGATTTACTACCACACGTGATTTACTACCACACGCGAGATTCCTCGGCTGCGCTCGGAATGACGTTCAATCTAAGGCCTGAATTTCTCCAATAGCTCAAAAAAGCGCGAATGGTGTTTCCAGACGAAGAAATAAGGCGTCTGCACCGCGCCAAACTGCACCCGGATGCGCTCTACGGCGGGCAGCATGCTGCCTTCGAAGTCGAAGCAGGCTAGGCCCAGCACCTCGCTGGCGTAGCGAATCGCCTCCCAGATTAGCAGAATGCCCGCCCCGCTCTCGCGCAGGGCCGGGTCGTCACCGGAGAGGTGGTAGTAGGCGGCCTGCTGGTCCCAAATCAGATAGGCGGCCGAGTGAATGCGCTCCTGCTCATCCACCGCAAAGAATAGCTGCCGGGCGCCGTTGGCCGCCAGCGCCGCATCGTGCCGCGCAAACTGCGCCCACGAGTACGGCATGGGCAGCCCCTGGCGGTCGAAACTCAGCTTGTTGACCTGGTAAAACTGCTCGGGCGTGAGGTGGTGCACCACGCGCACCTGCTGGCGGGCCTTCTGAATGTTGCGCCGAATGTTGCGGTTGATGCCCGCCTCTATTTGTGCAAGCTGGTGCAGGCCAGTGAGGCGGTAGGTGTAGTAAGTCGTCTGGCGGTAGCGTTGCCAGTAGAAGGGCAGCCAGTTGGTGGCCGTGGGGTAAAAATTCTGCTTGAACGCGGCAAAATCCGGCAACTGCCTGATTAAGTCTTCCAGCAGCGCGTGCTCTTTTTTCAGGACATGCCGAAACTCCGGCAGCAGGTACGGCCCCAGCCACTTCACAAAGGGCGGCATCGTGACGTATCGAAAGGGGCCTTTCTGCTTATAGAAATAGGGAAGGGCCGCCACCACCCGGCCGTTTTCCTCGGCCAGCGCCACGTCCCAGGCGCCGCCCTCGGCGCAGGCCTCCAGGTACCACGGCTGGGCAAACACCGGCACGTCGGGGGCGCTGCGGCAGAAGTCGTGGTAGCGGGCTTTGGCAGACATGCGGGGGCGTTATTTGGCAGCGGGCCCGCCGCAGGGGCCGTCGGTGTAGGTGCGCACGCCGGCGTTGCGGGCGGCACAGGCATTGGCGTAGGTTTTGCCGTTGCAGCCACACACCGGGGCATATTCCATGGTGCAGATGCCCTGCGGGTTGATTTTACGGGCATCGATGCACTCCGAAGCGGCGGTGGGGGCGGCCGGGCGCTGGCAGGCCGGCAGCAACACCAAGGCCGCTCCCCAAATCCAAGACGTATTCATAGGGCAGGTAGCAAAGGGACGAAACTACGGCCGTTTGCGCAGACTAGCGCCGGGCCGAAACTGGGAAAGCCGTTTTGTTTGCTGCGGGTAGTCGGAAAATTTACTGATAAGCTCAACCCCTGGCCCTGCCATTCGTATAGCCTGCCAAACCAACTCCTGCCGAAAAATCCGCATATTGGCTTTTATATTCGGCCGGCACCTCGCTACTCACTCTTTCAACACCCTTTCACCCTTCATTACCCATTACCATGTCGTACCACGAAGAAGACAACAACGCCGGTAAAATTCTCTTAGCCGCCCTCGCCGGTGCCGGCGCTGGCATTATTGCCGGTATGCTCCTGGCCCCGGACAAAGGTTCGGCCACCCGCGAAAACTGGAAAGGCGTTGCTTCCAAATACAGTGGCCAACTCGGCGAGCAAGCCTCAAAGCTGGGCACCGACCTCGAAGCTAAATTCAAAGAATACGCCGGCAAGCTCGAAGACCTGGGCGTGACCCTGCCCGGCAGCAGCCTCAAAATCAAAGGCAACTGGGACGAAGTAAAAGGCAAGCTGAAGCAGCAATACGCCCAGCTGACCGACGAAGACCTGACCTACACCGAAGGCAAAGGCGACGAACTGGTTGGCCGCCTGCAAGACAAGCTCGGCAAAGGCAAAGCCGAAATAACGAAATTGCTGAACGACTTGTAAGCCGGTCTTTTGCCGCTTACCGCCAAGCCCCGCGCCGCAAGGTGCGGGGCTTTTTGCGGGCCCAACCAGTAGGCTGCGTTTCCCGTTACTGAATACTTACATTCTTCCATTTTCCTGCAAACCCCATGAAAGACGACAAAGGCAAAGTTATTCTCTCGCTGCTGGCCGGCGCCACCGCTGGCATTGTGGCCGGCCTGCTGCTGGCCCCCGAAACCGGCGACGATACCCGCTCCAACCTGCGCAAAACGGCCAGCAAGTGGGGCGGCGACCTCAGCAAACTGGCCAAAGACGCCTTTGCCAAAGTGCAAGGCGAAGCCCCCAGCCGCACCAACCCCGATGCGGCCGTGAGCGAAGACAAACAAGCCGCCGACCGCCTGCTTGAGGGCTTGAGCGGCACCCCCTCCACGGCCCACACACACAACGAGGACAACCCCGACTACGATGGCTTCGGCGACGACACCCGCCACCAGCCCCGCTTGTAGGTACAAAAAAAATATTTTACGCTGGTTGCAACCCGCTTCCCGGCACCTGCGTACAACCCCTCACAATCGCCTTGAAAGAAGGCCGAGAATTTTTACCGGTACAATTGCCGACGTAGGAGCTTCTCCTGAAATTGGTCAAACAATTCAGCAGTAAAATCAGACGTTCCATCGCAAACTTCCAGTAAACAATGCCGGTTTGAAGGGTAAGGAGATTGTAAAAAGAAAAGCCCCGCACGACATTTCGTGTGGGGCTTTTCGATTTTGTATGGCACGAGTACCCCGAAGTTTTACTTCGGCGCGTTAGAACGTAAGTTGTTCAGCGCGAGCCGAAGTAAAACTTCGGGGTACTCGTTCTATTCCTTCTCCTGCTTCTCCTTCTGCACGTTTTCCGGCTTCATCTGCGGGAAGAACAGCACGTCCTGAATGGAGTGCGAGTTGGTCATAATCATGCTCAGGCGGTCGATGCCGATGCCCAGGCCGGCCGTGGGCGGCATGCCGTATTCCAGGGCGCGCAGGAAGTCCTCGTCGAGCACCATGGCCTCGGTGTCGCCGCGCTTGCCCAGTTCCAGCTGGTCCTCGAAGCGCTTGCGCTGGTCAATGGGGTCGTTGAGCTCCGAGAAGGCGTTGCAGATTTCCTTGCCGTTGCAGATGGCCTCGAAGCGCTCCACCATGCCGGGCCGGTCGCGGTGCTTCTTGGCCAGCGGCGACATCTCCACCGGATAATCGGTGATGAAGGTGGGCTGGATGAGCTTGGGCTCGACGTGCTCACCAAAAATCTCGTCGATGATTTTGGCTTTGCCCATGCTGGGGTCGAGGTGCACATTCAACTTGCCGGCGGCTTCGCGCAGGGCTGCTTCGTCCATCTCGCCGATGGCCACGCCGGTGTATTTCTCAATGGCCTCAAACATGGTGTAGCGCTGCCAAGGGCGCTGGAAGTTGATAACGTTCTGGCCCACCTGTACTTCGGTCTGGCCGTGCAGGGCCAGGGCTACGCGCTCTACCATTTCCTCCACCAGGTCCATCATCCAGGCGTAGTCCTTGTAGGCCACGTAGAGCTCCATCTGGGTGAATTCGGGGTTGTGAAAGCGGCTCATGCCCTCGTTGCGGAAGTCCTTGCTGAACTCGTACACGCCATCGAACCCGCCCACAATCAGGCGTTTGAGGTACAGCTCGTTGGCAATACGCAGATACAGCGTCATGTCCAGCGTGTTGTGGTGCGTGGTAAAGGGACGCGCCGCCGCGCCGCCGTACAGTGGCTGCAGAATCGGGGTTTCCACCTCCAAATAGCCTTTGTCGTTCAGGAAATTGCGCATCGACTGCACCAGCTGCGTGCGCTTGATGAAGGTGTCGCGCACGCTGGGGTTCACCACCAGGTCCACGTAGCGCTGGCGGTAGCGCTGCTCGGGGTCGGTGAAGGCGTCGTAGGTGGTCACCTCGCCGGTGGTTTCGTCCTTGTGGGTTTTCACCACGGGCAGCGGGCGCAGCGCTTTCGAGAGCAGCTTCAGCTCCGTGACGTGCACCGAGGTTTCGCCCACCTGCGTCTTGAAAACGCGGCCTTTCACGCCAATGAAATCGCCCAAATCGAGCAGCTTCTTGAACACCACGTTGTATAGCGTCTTGTCCTCGCCGGGGCAGATTTCGTCGCGGTTGATGTAAAGCTGGATGCGGCCCGAAGTATCCATCAGCTCGGCGAACGAGGCCTTGCCCATCACCCGCGACGACATCAGCCGGCCCGCCAGCGTCACTTCCTGGAAGTTGTTCAGCTCGGGGTGGTAGTTGTCGTGGATTTCCTTGGCGTAGAACGTCACGTCGACCAATTCGGATGGATAGGCTTCAATGCCCAGCTTTTCCAGCTCTTCGAGTTTGTGACGGCGTAGTATTTCCTGTTCGCTTAAATGGACCACAGATTTAACGGATTTTAACGGATGAAAGATGTTTTTGTGGTTGCCGGGCCAGTCGCTTGCCGTTTTCAGAGCCGATTATGGTACGAAGTGCAACGCGCCGCGTGGTTGTGGCGGGCCGCAAAAGTACGGCACGAAAAAGCCGCTCCGAAACCGGAGCGGCTTTCCAGAAAAACTTGCCGCATTTCAATGCCATGCAGAACCCCAAATAATCCGTTTCAATTTGCTGAAATCCGTTAAATCTGTGGTCTTAGGCAGCCATGCGGTACTGCGGTGCCTCGGCAGCCAGGGCCGGAGCCGTAGGCGGCGTGGGCGCCAGCACCGGCTCGACGCGGGTGCGCAACCGGTCCTGCACAAAGCCGGACTGCAGGTGCACGGGCAGTTCGGCCACCAGCTGGCGGTAGCGTTCCAAGCCCAAGGCCTTGGCCACGTAGGTTTCGTGCACGCCGTTGAGGTAGCTCACAATGTTGAGCAGCGAAGCATGGAACAGGCCAAAATCAATATCCGCTTCCACGTAGCGCTCAATCTCGCGGCTGGTCTGCGAAATGCGCAGCCGGCCCAGCAAATCGAAAATGGTGGTGTAGCCCAGGCGCCAGGTTATCTGCTGCCAGTGAGCGGAGGTCCATTTATCGAGCGGACGACCGGTCTTTTGGCTGCGAATGGCCGTGTTGGGGTTGGCCTGTACCTGGGCGCGGGTCCACTGCGCCTTCATCTTGCGTGTGGTGCGCAAGAACTGGCCAATCTGGGCCTGCGCGTCAATCTCTTTGCTGGCAATGTGCAGCCCGGCCTTGTAGCCCGCCAGGGGCAAACGGTGAATGCTGAAGTCGCCGTAGGCACCGGCTGCGTAAAATGACACCGGACGCGGGTAAGCATTCTTCACCACCAGCCGCCCCACCTCGCGGCGGATGAGCTGGCCATTGCTGCTGCGCACGCCTGTCGTGTACAGAAAGGCCTGCAAGCTCGACAGAATGGCGTGGTAGGCCTGCGGGAAGGTCCAGTGCAGGGCATTGCGCAGGAAGTTCTCGTCGCCCAGCTCGGCCGTGGCACGCAGGGCGTACTCGGTGCTCCAGCTCGTGTGCAGCAGCTTGGTAAGCGCCGCCACGTCGGCATCACCTAACTCCGCAGCGTGTGCGCGGAAGAACGGCAGGTTCTGCAAGCCGCCCAATACGTCATCCTGCTCCTGAATGTGATAGTTAATGGCAAAGAAGTAGTTGAGAAAAACCTGCGCTGGAATGGATTTGCGCCAGTTTTCGTCAGCCAGCTTCTGCTGTTGCTCGTCGCCGATGGTATCTACCTGCGGGTTGAGCGGGATAATGCGGGTTTCCTCTTTCGTCGTCATGCCAAGTAAACAGCATGGGCAGGGTAATTAGTTGCCTGTTTGCTAACTTTTTTGTCTAATTTTACTAATATTAATCACGTTGATAATCAGAATTTTAAGTAAATATATCAACTTTGAGGGGGATAAAATTTTATGCCCTATTTACTAACTGCATTGTCATGCTGCCATGGCCCTAAAAAAGCCCCCGCGCCAAGTGGCACGGGGGCTTTCGGTAAACAGCTTGGGGTACTGGTAGGTAACCTTTGGCAGGCTTACCCGTCGGTTGGCTATTGCTTTATCTCGTCCTGAATCACGGCTACAGCTTCGCCAATGGTGATGTCTTTCTTCAGTCCTTTGGTGAAGCGAGCCGCGCGGTTAATCTTAACCGTGTCGCCGCCCAGGGCCCGCACATCAGCCGACAGCGGAGAGAAAGCCAGCGAAGTAGAAGATTTCTGCGCAGCGTCGTAACGGTCCGAAATGGCTTTCGACTCTTCCTGCTCGGCGCGGTAGGCGCTGAGTTTGAGCGAAACAATGGTTTCGTCCTTGTGCTTGCGGGCGCTCTTCACCATCTCGTCCATCACCTTGAAACTGGGGTTGCTGGCGACGCGGGCCTTGCTGTTGGTGCGCAGTTTTTCGAGGTTGGGGGCAGCATCCCAGGGCCGGTAGCGGGCCGGCTGGATTTCATCCCACTTCAGCGGGTAGTCCGATTCCTTTTCGCCCTGGTCGAGGTACGAGTACAGGTCCGGCACTACAATGTCAGAAACCACGCCCTTGAACTGGGTCGAGCCGCCATTCACGCGGTAGAACTTCTGCGTGGTCAGTTTCAGCGAGCCAATGGGCTTCACACTGTTCAGCTCCGCCGGCAGGGCTTCGTCGAGGTCAAAGATGCGCTGCACCGTGCCCTTGCCGTAAGTGCTGGTCGAACCCATGATGACACCGCGGTGGTAATCCTGAATGGCGGCCGCCAGAATTTCGGAAGCCGACGCACTGTATTTGTTCACCAGAATCACGAGCGGGCCGCTGTACTGCACGCGGGGGTCGTTGTCGGTGAGCACCTGCGTCCGGCCCTGGCCGTCGCGCACCTGCACCATGGGGCCGCTTTCCATAAACAGGCCAGCCATGGACACAGCGTCGGTAAGCGAGCCGCCGCCGTTGAAGCGCAGGTCCATTACCACGCCTTTCACGCCTTCGGCGTTGAGTTTGGCCAGCTCTTTCTTCACATCGTCAGAAGAACTGCGGCCGCCGTTGTCGTTGAAGTCAGCATAGAAGCCGGGCAGGCGCAAGTAGCCAATTTTCTGGCCCTTGTCCGTAATTACGGAAGACTGCGCGTACTTGTCTTCTACCACCACCACGTCGCGCACAATGGAAATAATCTTGGTGCTGCCGTCAGGTTTTTTCACCGTAAGCCGCACTTCCGAGCCTTTTTTGCCCCGAATCAGGGTTACGGCCTTGGCGGTGTGCCAGCCCTCGATGCTGACGGGCTCGGCGGCGCCCTGGGCTACGCGCAGCAGGGCATCGCCCTTTTTCAAGTCGCCCTGCCGGGCCGACGCTGAGCCGGGAATGATTTCATCCACGTAAATCAGCCCGTCCTTCTCCCGCAGCGTGGCTCCGATGCCCTCGAAGCGTCCGGTCATTTCGTAGTCGAAATCCTCCTTGGCTTTGGGGGCAAAGTATTCGGTGTGGGGGTCGTAGGTATTGGCAATGGTGTTGGCGTACGTGGCTAGGCGCTCGTTGGCGTCGGTTTCGTTCAGTTCCTCAAATTGGTCGTCGTAGTACTTCAGCACGCGCTTGCGGGCTTCGGCTTCCATTTGGGCGGGGGTGCGCACGGGCTCGGCCGCGGTAGGGGCCGAGGCATCGGCTGCCGCGGGGGCGGCGATTACGCCTTTGGGCTTTGGCTCGTGCGCCTTCTCCTGCGCCTCCATCATTTCCGAAACGCGGGTCAGCGTTTCATACTTCAACAGCTTGCGCCAGAGCTCGCGCTGGGCCGCCTTGTCGGCAGGGAAAGGGGCCTTTTCAAAATCGGTTTGGAAGGTTTCATCGGTGGTGAAATCAAACGGCTTGGCCAGAATCTCGCGGTACAGGCCCTGCATTTCCTTGGTGCGCTCGGCCATCAGCTTGGTGCTGAGGTCGAGGAACTCGTGGGTGCCGTTTTTCACCTCATCGTCAATCTGGGTCTGGTAGCGGCGCAGCTGCTCCACGTCGCTGGCCAACAAGAACTGCTTGCGGTAATCGAGGTGCTTCAAGTACAAATCGAACACGCGCCGCGAAAAAGCATCGTCTACTTTCTCGGGCTGGTAATGCTGCGAGGATAAGCCGCTCAGCATGATGCCAATGAGCACCTGGTCTTTGCTCGGAACCGCCGAGTCGGTCCGGCGGTACAGCCGGTAAGATGCCAGAACAAAGACGGCCGCGACCAGAAAGGCATACAGTCCGACTTTTAAGCGGGGAAAGGTCATCAGCAAAAATAAAACAGGGATGAAAATCAAATATACGGAGAGTACGAAGCAATTCTTACGCCCGTTGCATGCTTTGAAAACGCAGCAGCTGATAAAATAAGTGCCCCACCTAAACCGTGCTGTTGCGGTGTAAACTACAGAACAGATTTGCCGGGTTGGAGTTGCAATAAAAAAGCCTTTCCCAGACGGGAAAGGCTTTTTTGATGACTAACCGGCCGAAGCCGCAGACAGAATTAGTACTTGTAAATCTTGTCGCCGTTGTTGCGACGGAACTCGTCTTCGAAGTACTTGGCATCTTCGGCGTTGCGGGGCTTCACGCCCATCACGATGCCGCCGTTTTTGATGCCGCTTTCGTACTCAGCCGCGTGCTCCTCGGGGATGCCCGAGCCCACCAGGGCGCCAACCAGACCGCCCGTGAGGCCACCGGCACCCGCGCCGGCCAAAGCCGCAGCCAGCGGGCCGGCAATAATCAGGCCCAGGCCGGGCAAAGCCACCGAGGTACCAATGGCGGCAATGGCCCCGATGATAGCACCGGCGGTGCCACCAATGGCCGAACCTACGCCGGCACCTTCCATGGCCTTATCGCCGAGGTCGGTATGCGCGGTGTCATCACCGAAATGGGTTTTGCGGGTTTCGTCCGACATCAACAGGTTCACGTCGTCTTTGCCATAGCCGCGCGAGTGCAGCGACTGGTAAGCCTTCTCGGCGCTGCTGCGGTCGCGGAAGATGCCGCTTACGTTGCCACCGTCGCGGTAGGGCTCGCCGGTTACGGCGTGGGCGGCGCTGTCGGCGGTGTTCTGCACACCATCGATGGCGCGGCCTACTACGGCTCCGGCCGTGCCGGCTACTGCGGCACCTTTGGCGGTAGCGCTGAAGTCGTCACCATCCACGTTGTTAACATTGGCCGACGACGCGCCGGAAGCAGAAGAAACGCCGGTGCCGGAAGTAGAACCCGTGCCAGCGTTGTAGCTGGTGCCTTCGTTGCTCAGGCCGGTGCTGTTGCCCATGCCGGTGCCAGTAGCTTGGGTGCCGTAGTTAGAGCCTGCACCGGTACCGGAATTTTGCGGGTTGTTCGAATCGTTGGTATTCATTTTGGAAAGAAAAGTAAATGTGGAAATGAGAAACCTGCTTAAAGTAGCCAGGTGATGACCTTAACGGGACCATCCCAGCCGAGGTTACATTTAGTTGCATTTCGAGTTTCTTACCCAACCCAACAGCCGCAATAGGGACGCAAAAAACCGCAGCCTTGTCCAACAGGGCTGCGGTTTGTGTTTTAAAGAGCAAGCTTAGGCGAATTGCTGGAAATTGGCTTCGTCGCGCCAGAAGGCGCGGCTGTCGCGGATAAGGGTTTTCAAGAACGCCTCGTCCTGTTTCAAGGCGCGCCACTCGCCCATGCCCATCTTTTCGCAGAGCTTGTAGAAGTTGTCGCCCTGGCCTTTCGAGCCTTGCACCTTCACCAGGCAGCTCAGGGGCGGGCGGCCGGCTTCGTATTCGGTGGTGGAAATTTCGGCCAGCATTTCGTTGAGCCGCGATTTCTCGTGTGAAATCTCCAGATTTAATCCCAGTTCGGCTTCCTGCACCAGCGTGAGGTAGCTTACGGTTCCGGTTTGTAGCCGGGCATAGCGAATTAAGTACGTGCGAATGCGACCAATCATGGCAGGGCTTCAAGTGAACGAAAAACCGTTTTGGGGGCTGAAAATTAGCGAATTTTAATTCCCCGATGGCCACTCCCTGCCACAATCATTCCAAACTGACCTAGTCTACTTCCATGCTGCCTGTAAGATGGTGAATTTTAGAATATTAAAAAATAAGCATTATTCAGTTCGACGATAGATTTTCTTCAGAATCACCGCTTTTTCCGGCGCTGAATCTCTTTCTGAATCAACAAAAATTCGCGACTGCTCTGGCCCGCGATGGCCGTGTTTTCATCGGCCCGGCGCAGCAGGTAGGGCATCACGGCGGCTACGGGGCCGTAGGGCAGGTACTTGGCGGTGTTGTAGCCGGCATGGGCCAGGTTGTAGGTGAGGTTGTCGCTCATGCCGTAGAGCTGGGCAAACCACACGCGGGGGTCGCCGGGCGCCAGGCCGGCTTGCTGCATGAGCTGGGTGAGCAGCAGCGAGCTGGCTTCGTTGTGCGTGCCCGCGCAAATGCTGATGCGGTCGATGTGCGCCACGCAGTAGCGCAGGGCCTCGTCGTAAAGGTCGTCGGTGGCCTGCTTGGTGGGGTTGATGGGGTTTTGGTAGCCGCGCTGCCGGGCCACGCGGGCCTCTTTTTCCATGTAAGCGCCGCGCACCAGCTTGGCCCCAATGTAGTAGCCGCCTTCCGCCGCCGCGTCGTGGGCTGCTTTGAGGGCGTCGAGGCGGTCGTGGCGGTAGAGCTGGTAGGTATTCCAGACAATGGCTTTCTCGCGGTTGTAGCGGGCCATCATGTCGTAGGCCAACCGGTCGATGGTGTGCTGAAACCAGCTTTCCTCGGCATCGATAAACAAGCGGATGCCGTGCTGGTGCGCGCGGGCACAAATGGCCTCCACGCGAGCCACGGCGCGGGCGTGGGCGGCTTCTTCGGTGGCGGTGAGGGACTGGCCGGCCTGGATTTTCTCCAGGATGGCTACGTTGGCCACGCCGGTTACTTTAAACACCGAAAAAGGGATGTGCCGGGAGCGGTGGGCCTCGTCGATGGTGGCCAGAATTTCGTCGCGGGTGTGGTCGTAGCTGGCGTCGCTGCCTTCACCTTCCACCGAATAGTCGAGGATGGTGCCGATGTTGTACTTGCCCAGCTCGGCCGTGACGGGGCGGCATTCGGCAATGGTTTCGCCGCCGCAGAACTGCTCAAAAATGGTGTGCTTGATGAGGAATTTGGTGCCGGGCAGGTGCCACTTCAGGGCCGTTTTCATCAGGCCGCTGCCCACTTTCACCAAGCTGCCGTTGTTCATGGCTGCGAACAGGGCGTAAACTTTGCGCAGCTGAGCATCGGACTTGGAGGCAAAGGCTACGCGGGTGTCTTCGAAGGAAATAGACGGGGCGGAAGTAGGGGGAGCAGCAGGCATAGGCGGGTGGCTTTGGTGAAAGCTGGACGGGTGGGATGGGCCGGCGAAGGTAACCGGTAAACAACGTTTCGGGGAAACGAGTTACGTTTGCCCTTCTTCCCGGCCGCCTGGCCGGGGCATTCCTCGCTCATGTCCGTCACCCAACCGCCCACTGTGGCTAATACGTTCTTTACCCGCTTACTAGCTCAGAAAGGACAGCCCATCCTCATCGCCGGCCCCTGTTCCGCCGAAACCGAGGAACAGGTAATGGCCACCGCGCACGGCCTGAAGGCGCTGGGCAACATCGATTTATTTCGGGCCGGCATCTGGAAGCCGCGCACCCGGCCCGGCTCGTTTGAAGGCATGGGCGCGGCGGCGCTGCCGTGGCTGCAGCGCGTGAAAGCAGAAACCGGCATCCCCACCGCCATTGAGGTAGCCACGCCGCGCCACGTGGAGGAAGCGCTGGCCCACGGCATCGACGTGCTCTGGATTGGCGCCCGCACCACCGTTAATCCCTTTGCCGTGCAGGAGCTGGCCGACGCCCTGGCCGGCACCGGCGTGCCCGTGATGGTGAAAAACCCCGTGAACCCCGACGTGGCCCTGTGGGCCGGCGCGCTGGAGCGGCTGGAGCGGGCCGGCATCCACGATTTAGCGGCTATTCATCGGGGCTTCAGCACGTTTGCGCCCAGCCGCTACCGCAACGCGCCCACCTGGATTTTGCCCATTGAGCTGAAAACCCGCTTCCCGCACATCCCGCTCATCTGCGACCCCAGCCACATTGGCGGGCGGCGCGACCTGCTGCTGCCCATCGCCCAGAAAGCGCTGGATTTGGACTACGATGGGCTCATCATCGAAACCCACCCCGACCCCGACCACGCCCTGAGCGACGCCGAGCAACAGGTGACCCCGCAGCGCCTGGGCGAAATTCTGAGCGAACTAAAATACCGCTACCGCTCCTCCGACAATGCCGATTACCTCAATAAAGCGGAGGAACTGCGCCAGAAAATGGACGTGGCCGACCGCGAGATTGTCGAAGCCTTGGCCCGCCGCATGGCCCTGGTAGAAGAACTGGCCGAATACAAGAAGGAAAACAACGTCAAAATCCTGCAATTCGACCGTTGGCAGGAAATCTTCAATACCCGCACCGAGTGGGCCAGCAAGCTGAACGTGAACGACAAATTTGTGGCGGAGCTGTATAAGCTCATTCACATTGAAAGCATCCGCAAGCAAACCGAGGTGCTCAATGGCCGCCCGCTCGATGGTATCACGCACCTGGGGCCGGGGCTGTAGCGCGGCTATTCCACCCGTTCGTAGGTGTCGACGGGGGCATCGCAGGGGCCGCCGTAATCCAGCACCAGTTGGTTGCCGTTGAGGGTGTAGGCCACTGCTTGCGGCGTCATGTTGACGGTGGCGTACGCCAAGGCAATGGCGGGTAAGGGCCCGTTGCCGCCGCACGTTGTGGTAGTAGAATACGTGTAGGTGCCGGTAGACTTCAGTTGATTATTCTCCACAAAGGTGAAGTCGGAGTTGGTGAAGGTGACCTGCACGTTAGGCAACGAAGCCGGAAAACAGTAGCACTGGTGCTGCACCAGCCGCCAGGTGCCAACCAGGCCAGTTGGCAGTAGCGCCTCGGGCTCCGATTCTTTTTGACAGCCGCTGAAGCTGGTTGCGGTAAGGAGCAGCACAACAGGAAGAAGATGGCGCATGATGCAAAAGAAAAAGGTATGGGAGTAAGAGGCTCGATATGTGAGACTTAACGCCGAACGTAGTGCGACATGAAGCCGTCATAGAAATTGTCGGACAAGTAGAAATTGTTGCCTGAAATTTCAATGGGGCCTTGAGCGAACAAGCCCTGAATCCCGCTGCAGTTGAGAAAGATTTTGTTTGGGCCCGTGATGGCGTCGGCTACGGTTAGGGTATAAGGGGCCGTGCCCGTGACCGTGCCATTGAGCAGCCCCGTGGCTTGGCCAGCGGCGGTGAAAACAACTTCGTACTTCTTGGCAGGGTCGGCGGGAATGGTCTTGCCGGTGCTTCCGCCGCTGCTTTCCACAAATTGCCAGCGCCCCACCAACTGGGCCTTCGTGGCGGATTCGGGTGACGGGGCTGTTTTTTCACAGGCGGTGAAGCCCAGCGAAGCCAGCAGGATAAGGCTGAAGAAGAGGTGGCGAGTGAAGCGCATGGGACTAGTTGTAAAACGAATGCCGTTGAGCCCCTGACCGGCGCTGTCGCAAAATGGTTGCGTGGCCGGCTGCCAAGGCCCGATTTTTTGTGCCGACTTTTGCCCCATGGATAGCACCGTCTTGATTGGCCCCGAAGCCCTGCCCGCGCTAGCGGAACTGTTGCGCCGCCCGGCCGTGAGCAGCGTGTTTGTGTTGGCAGATACCAATACCTCCCGCAAATGCCTGCCGCTGTTGGAAAAGCATTTACCTATGGGGTATCGTCTCATCGAAATACCCGCCGGCGAAGAATACAAAACCCTCAGCAGCTGCGATACCGTATGGTGCGAGCTCACCGAACACCGCGCCGACCGCCACGCCGTGCTGGTGAACCTGGGCGGCGGTGTGGTCACGGATTTGGGCGGGTTTGCGGCGGCGCTCTACAAGCGCGGCATTCGGTTTGCGCAGGTGCCCACCACGCTGCTCGCGCAGGTAGATGCCAGCGTGGGCGGCAAAACCGGCGTTGATTTTCAAGGGTATAAAAACCAGCTGGGCGTGTTTCAGGAGCCCGCTGCCGTATTCATCGACCCTGGGTTTTTGCAAACGCTGGACCTGCGCCAGGTAAAATCCGGCTACGCCGAAGTCATCAAGCACTGGCTCATTGCCGATGCCGAAGCCTTCAACACCAACCGCCGTTTGGGCTGGCCGACGGAGGACTGGACGCCCATTATCCGCGAATCGGTGGCCCTCAAGCAGCGCATTGTGGCGCAGGACCCGCTCGAAACCGGCGTGCGCAAGCTGCTCAATTTCGGCCACACCGTGGGCCACGCCCTCGAAAGCTACCTGCTCACCCAGGCCGGCCGCGAGGCATTGCACGGCGAAGCCGTGGCCGCCGGCCTGGTGTGCGAAAGCTGGCTATCGGTGCAACGCGGGTTGCTGAGCGGCGAAGAGCTGGATAAAATTGAAACGTTTGTGTTTTCGGTGTTCGATAAAATTGCCTTCGTGGGCCTCGAAACAGAAGCCATTGCCGAATTTGCCTTGCAAGACAAGAAAAATTCGGGCACCGCCATCAATTGCACCTTGCTCCACGGCATCGGTAATGGCGTGTTTGACCAGCCGGTGACATTGGCCGAAATTGCCGAGTCGTTGCGGTATTATCATCGGTTGCAAGCCTAGCGCAGGCAGGCGTTAGTCTTTGCCTGTCAGAACATTCCGAATTCCCAAAAGCGCAAGCCGAAGCGTGCGTTACCATCTTATGCGTCTATCCTGGTCTGGCAGCCCGCTGCGCGGCGTTGCCCAACTCCCGGCTTCCAAAAGCGAAGCCAACCGTGCCCTCATTCTGCAGGCCCTGGCCGGCGGCGGCACCCTGAGCAACCTATCCGATGCCAACGACACGCAGCTCATGCGGCGCTTGCTGCTGGAGGCACCCAATACGGCTGTGCTTGATGCCGAGGATGCCGGCACCGTGATGCGCTTCCTTACGGCGTACTTGGCTGTGACAAGCTGGCGCGGGCGCCTCACGGGCACCGCACGCGCGCAGGAGCGGCCCATTGGGGTGCTGGTCGAGGCGCTTCGGCAGGCGGGAGCCCGCATCTCCTATTTGAACGCGGAAGGGTACCCGCCGCTGGAGTTTGGCAGTTTCTCGGCTGCGGCCGACGCTACGGAACCCACCGAATTGACTGTGCGCGGCGACATCAGCAGCCAGTACATTTCGGCGCTGCTGATGGTGGGGCCGATGCTGCCGGGCGGGCTGCGCCTCACGCTTACCGGCCACGTGGGCTCGCGGCCATATATCGATATGACGGCGGCGCTGATGCAGCTTTTTGGCGCTACCGTTTCGACGGAGGACGCCGCGCTGACGGTGCAGCCCGGGCAGTACCAGCCTACCAATTACACTATCGAATCGGACTGGTCGGCGGCCAGCTACTGGTATTCGTTGGTTGCTTTAGCACCGGCAGGCTCCGAAATCACATTGCCCGGCCTGCGGCAGAAATCATTGCAAGGCGACCAGGCCATTGCCGTAATAATGATGCAATTCGGTGTAAAAACTACGTTTCTACCCGACGGTGTCCACTTGCAGCAACTGCCGCTCGCGCCGCAAACCGAAATCCAAACCATCGATTTCACCGACTGCCCCGACCTGGCCCAGACGGTCGCCGTAGTAGCCGCCGCCCTCAATCGGCCCGTGGATATGACCGGCCTGGAAAGCCTGCGCATTAAGGAAACTGACCGCATTGCGGCGCTGCAAACCGAGCTGGCTAAATTCGGCGGCGACTTGCGCGACCTTGGCGAAGGTCGTTTTCGGGCCGAATCCAATGGTTTTGCGGTAGAAAATCAGTCGGTAGCTACTTACCACGACCACCGCATGGCCATGGCCTTCGCGCCGCTGGCCCTGCGCGGGGCATTCCATATCGAAGCGCCAACGGTGGTGCGGAAATCGTACCCGCAGTATTGGAAAGAGCTGGCAAAAACTGGCTTCGTAATTAGCGAAGCTGACTGAAATACGCCGCCGATTTCCGCAACCGGCTGCCGTACCAGCTAAATAATTCGCCGTCGACAATCTCAATTTTTGCGTCGGGGCAAATAGTCTGGAATTCGGCCAAATGTTTTTCGCCGAACGGGTAGGGCTCGGAGGATAGGAAAATGCGCTGCGGAGCCGCGGCGGCCAACTGCTCGGCAGATATTTCCGGATAGCGGGCTTGGTCGGCAAAGGCATTGGTGAAGCCGGCGCGGTGCAGCATGTCGTCAATAAATGTGCCGCTGGCAGCCACCATGTAGGGTTTGCGCCAGATGAAATAAGCGACGGAAACGGGCGCGGCTTCATTGGCAGCAGTAACCAGCGCAGCAAAAGAACCATCTATTTCGGCGGCCAACGC
Source organism: Hymenobacter rubidus (assembly GCF_016734815.1). Taxonomy (GTDB): domain Bacteria; phylum Bacteroidota; class Bacteroidia; order Cytophagales; family Hymenobacteraceae; genus Hymenobacter; species Hymenobacter rubidus. The sequence goes on along the minus strand of NZ_JAERQF010000039.1, from coordinate 25,787 downwards.
GTCGGCTTTTTCCTTGGCGCCCGCAATAAAGCCGACGCGCCGAATCATATCCAGCGCTTCCGGTAAGTTGCTGATGTCGCTCAGCCACACTGGGTATTCGGCCGCTAATTGTTCAACTCCGCCTTGATAGTTCTCTTCTTTATTGCCAATAATTAAATCGGGTTTCAGCGCGGCTATTTTTTCAAAATCGAAGTTTTTCGTGCCGCCAATTACAGTGGTTTTGGTTCGGGCTTCGGCCGGATGAATGCAGAATCTGGTGACGCCAACGACCTTTTCGCCCAAGCCTAAATCGAACAATAATTCCGTTTGCGAAGGCACCAGCGACACGATGCGGCGCGGCGGAAACGGCACTGCCACGCGCCGGCCCATCTGGTCGGTCACGGTGAGCGGAAGGGAAGGAATTATTGGCAGTTCCAAGGCTATCTAAAAACGTCTGTCATCCTGAGCGAAACGAAGGACCTTACCACGTTGAAGCAATTTGTGCAGCCGTGATAAGGTCCTTCGCTCCGCTCAGGATGACAGACGTGTTTTAAGGCTTATTTGAAATACCGGAAATCGTGCCCGTCCTCGATACGCAACAGCGTCTCATAAATCAGTTGGGTCACGCTTTCCACGTCGTCTTTGTGCACGGTTTCCACGGTGGTGTGCATGTATTTCAGCGGCAGTGAAATCAGGGCCGAAGCCACGCCCGAGCCGGAGTAGGCAAATGCATCGGTATCGGTGCCGGTGGCGCGGGTGGCGGCGGCGCGCTGGAACTGAATATTCGCCTGCTTCGCGGTGTCGATAATGAGTTCGCGCAGGTTGTTCTGCACGGCGGGGCCGTAGGTAATCACGGGGCCTTTACCGCAGCTGATGTCGCCGGCCGTCTTTTTCTCATACATCGGCGACTGGCTGTCGTGCGTCACGTCGGTGATGATGGCTACGTCGGGGTTGATGCGGTGGGCCACCATTTCGGCGCCGCGCAGGCCGATTTCCTCCTGCACCGCATTCACGATGTAGAGGCCGAAGGGTAGCTTTTTGTTATTCTCCTTCAGCATACGCGCCACTTCGGCTACCATGAAGCCGCCTACGCGGTTATCCAGCGCGCGGCCCACGTAAAACTTGTCGTTCAGCACCGTGAATTCGTCCTCAAACGTCACCACCGAACCCACGTGAATGCCCATTTCGGCTACCTCGTCGGCGCTGCTTGCGCCGCAGTCCAGAAATACGGTTTCGATGGTCGGCGCCTTGTCCTGCTCCACCTTGCGCACGTGAATGGCGGGCCAGCCAAAAATGCCCTTCACAATACCCTTTTCACCGAAAATATTGACGCGCTTGCTGGGGGCCACCAGCGGGTCGGAACCGCCGTTGCGGCGCAAATACAAGTAGCCTTCCTTCGTGATATAATTCACGAAATAGGAAATCTCGTCGGCGTGCGCCTCGATGACAACTTTGTATTTCGCCTCGGGGTTAATCACGCCCACCACTGTGCCGTAGGTATCCACGAAATATTCGTCAATATAGGGCTTGAGGTATTCCAGCCACAGTTTCTGCCCTTCTTTTTCGAAGCCAGTTGGGGAGGAGTTGTTGAGGTAGTTTTGGAGAAATTCGAAGGATTCTGGGCGCATGGTAATGGTCATTCTGAGCGCAGCGAAGAATCTTATCACGTCCGCGCCGCTGGGTAGAAGAGGTGACGAAGGCAGCCGTGATAAGATACTTCCTTCGTCAGCATGACAAATGGTTTTACAGCGGAATGTTGCCGTGCTTCTTACGCGGCATAGTATCCACTTTGTTTTCCAGCATCTTAAAGGCGCGAATCAATTTTTGCCGGGTTTGTGAGGGCAAAATTACCTCATCTACGAAACCGCGGTGCGCCGCGCGGTAGGGCGTGGCAAATTTTTCCTGATACTCGTCCACCTTTTCCTGAAGCTTGGCTTCGGGGTTTTCGGCCGCAGCAATTTCGCGCTTGAAAATGATTTCGGCCGCGCCTTTGGCGCCCATCACGGCGATTTCGGCGGTGGGCCAGGCGTAGTTCATATCGGCTCCGATGTGCTTGGAATTCATCACATCATACGCCCCGCCGTAGGCCTTGCGGGTGATGACAGTGATGCGCGGCACGGTGGCTTCGCAGAAGGCGTAGAGCAGCTTGGCGCCGTTGGTAATGATGCCGCGCCACTCCTGGTCGGTGCCGGGTAGGAAGCCGGGCACGTCTTCCAGCACCAGCAACGGAATATTGAACGAGTCACAGAAGCGCACGAAGCGCGCGGCTTTGGTGCTGGCATTGATGTCGAGCACACCGGCCAGCACCGCCGGCTGGTTGCCCACGATGCCAATGCTACGGCCCGCCAGCCGGGCGAATCCCACCACAATGTTCTCGGCAAAATTCTGATGCACTTCCAGGAAAGAACCTTCGTCAATAATACCTTCCACAACCTCGCGCATGTCGTAGGGCTGGTTGGCATTTTCCGGAATCAGTTTATCCAGCACGGTGCGGCTTTCGTCGCCGCTGGTTTCGTAGGGCTGGTGCGGCGTGGTTTCCTCGCAGTTCTGTGGCATGTAGCTCAGCAGTTGCTTGATGTGGTTGATGGCCACCACTTCATTGGCACAGCTGAAGTGCGTAACGCCACTTTTGGCCGAATGGGTGCTGGCCCCGCCAAGCTCTTCGCTGGTTACTTCCTCGTGGGTCACGGTTTTCACCACGTTCGGGCCGGTCACGAACATGTAGCTCGTGTGCTCCACCATCAGAATGAAGTCCGTGATGGCCGGCGAGTACACCGCGCCGCCCGCGCATGGCCCCATAATAGCCGACAACTGCGGCACCACACCCGAGGCCAGAGTGTTTTTATAAAAGATATCGGCGTAGCCGCCGAGGCTCACCACGCCTTCCTGAATCCGGGCGCCGCCCGAGTCGTTCAGGCCAATTACGGGCGCGCCGTTTTTCATGGCGAGGTCCATGATTTTGACGATTTTCTCCGCGTGCGTTTCGCTCAGCGAGCCACCGAAAACGGTGAAATCCTGCGAGAAAACATACACCAAGCGTCCATGCACGGTGCCGTAGCCGGTTATTACGCCGTCGCCGAGGTAGTGCTCCTTATCCAGTCCGAAATCTTTGGAGCGGTGCATCACAAACTTGCCAATTTCCTCGAACGAGCCTTCGTCCAGCAGCAAATCCACCCGCTCGCGGGCGGTGAGCTTGCCTTTTTTATGCTGAGCATCGATGCGTGCCTGGCCTCCGCCCAACAGGGCTTCTTCGTTTTTGCGGGCCAGCAATTCGGTTTTGGAGAGATGGGCGTTGGCGTGTGGGTCGGGCATGAGTTAGGTTGGGCGCGCGGGTGGGAGGGATGCGCGGGAGTGGGAGGTCAAAGGTAGGTTATCGGCCGATTACGGACACGGAAAACAACCTCCCAAACGGTGCGCAAATACGTGGGTTCACCCCGCGCTTATAGCTGCTCTGCCAGGGCTGCCGCATCGGGCAAAATGTCTGCGTATAGTTCGGCTAAGCTTATCGAAACCCCGACACTGGTTAGAATGAGAGAATCGACGGGCTCGTTGGCTGGCAGGTAGTTCCAGCCGGTTTCGTTTCGGGTAAATACCTCAACGGCCATTTGACGCGAGTCAATTAGTACGTATTCCTGCAGCGCCGCAATGCTCCGGTAGCGCATGAATTTGCCCATGCGGTCGTAGTCAGCCGTCGATTCCGATAAGATTTCGATGATAACCCTGGGGTTGGTAAGCGACGGAATGGCCGCCTCGGGGTCAAGGTATTCAGGCTTGCCGCACACGATGACGATATCGGGGTAGGTGTAGGCTCGTGTAATGGGAATGTGCACGCGGGCATCGCTGGTGTATGCCCGGCACGAAGCAGAAAGTCTACTAAACAGTAGGCCTCCTGCTACACGTGATAACTCGTAATGCGCCGGGCTGGCACCGGCCCGAAACGTCGGGTCGAGCACGTTCACCATGTCGGGCTGGCCCACGGGTGTGATGCGGCCGTCCATGTATTCGAACCGGCCTTCAGCGGCGTTGTCGAAGGCGAGGTATTCCTCCGGACTGTACCAGGTTTTGGGCGGCAGCGTAGTTTGAGGGAGCGTAGCAGGCATAATGGGTGGCGTGGCCGTTGGTACTGGCCTCCAAGTTAACAACGAAAAAGCCGGCTCCATTGCTGGAGCCGGCTTCTGCTAGCGGGCACAAGCTAAAGCTTATGCTACAGGCTTATTTCTTCGCATCCGTATCGGGGGCTTCCGGCGTTTCGGCCGGGCGCTCGTCGCTGGCGAGGTTCTGGGCCTCACCGCTCTTGCTTACGGCGAAGGTCAACTCCTCCGCGCCTTCGGTGTAGTCGGCGGTGATAACATCGCCGTGGACTACCTGAGCTTTGAGGATTTCCTCAGCAATCGGGTCTTCGATGTACTTCTGGATGGCGCGGTTCAACGGACGGGCACCGTATTTGGGGTCGTAGCCTTTGTCGGCCACAAAATCCTTGGCCTTTTCGGTCAACTCGACACGGTAGCCCAGGGCCTGCACCCGCGAGAGGAGCTTGCTGAGGCTGATGTCGATGATTTTGTGGATGTCCTTTTTCTCCAGCGAGTTGAAGACGATGACGTCATCCAAGCGGTTGAGGAACTCGGGCGAGAAGGTTTTTTTCAGGGCGTTGGTGATGGTACCCTTGGTCAACTCGTCCATGTTGTCCTGACGGGCCTTGGTGCCAAAGCCGATGCCGGCGCCGAAGTCCTGCAGGTCACGCGCCCCGATGTTCGAGGTCATGATGATGATGGTGTTGCGGAAGTCCACCTTGCGGCCGAGACCGTCGGTCAGAATGCCATCGTCCAGCACCTGTAGGAGCAGGTTGTACACATCGGGGTGTGCCTTCTCAATCTCGTCGAGCAGAATCACCGAATACGGCTTGCGGCGGATTTTTTCCGTCAGCTGGCCGCCTTCTTCGTAGCCCACGTAGCCGGGAGGCGCGCCCACCAGGCGCGATACGCTGAATTTCTCCATGTACTCGCTCATGTCAACACGAACGAGGGCATCTTCCTTGTCGAAGAGGTAAGTAGCCAGCACCTTGGCCAACTCCGTCTTACCCACGCCTGTCGGGCCAAGGAACACGAACGAGCCAATGGGCTTCTTGGGGTCTTTCAAGCCCACGCGGGTGCGCTGAATAGCTTTCACCAACTGCTTGATGGCTTTGTCCTGGCCAATTACTTTGCCCTGCAGCTCCTCGTTCATGTTGAGGAGCTTCTGGCTTTCGTTCTGGGCCACGCGCGAAACGGGGATGCCGGTCATCATGGCGATTACCTCGGCCACGTTTTCCTCTTTCACCGTGTAGCGCTTCTTCTTGGTTTCCTCTTCCCAGCTCTTTTTAGCTGATTCGAGTTGCTCCAGAAGTTTCTTTTCAGTGTCGCGCAGACGGGCGGCTTCCTCGTATTTCTGCGATTTCACCACGGCGTTTTTCTCGCCTTTGATGTTCTCAATCTGCTCTTCGAGCTTGAGGATGTCCTCGGGTACCACGATGTTGTTGATGTGCACGCGGGCACCAGCTTCATCGAGAATATCGATGGCCTTGTCCGGCAGGAAACGGTCGGACATATAACGGTCCGATAGCATCACGCACTGCTCAATGGCCTTATCGGTGTAGACCACGTGGTGGTGGTCCTGATACTTATCCTTGATGTTGTGCAGGATTTCGATAGTCTCTTCGGGCGTGGTGGGGTCCACCATCACCATCTGGAAACGACGAGCCAGGGCGCCGTCCTTCTCGATGTACTGACGGTACTCGTCCAGCGTGGTGGCGCCAATGCATTGAATCTCGCCCCGGGCCAAAGCCGGCTTGAACATATTCGAAGCATCGAGCGAGCCCGAAGCGCCGCCGGCACCCACGATGGTGTGCAATTCGTCAATGAACAGAATCACGTCGGGCGATTTTTCCAGCTCGTTCATCACAGCCTTCATGCGCTCTTCGAACTGGCCGCGGTACTTGGTGCCGGCCACCAGCGAAGCTAAATCCAGGGTCACAACGCGCTTGTTGAAGAGCACGCGGCTTACTTTCTTCTGGATGATGCGCAGGGCGAGGCCTTCGGCGATGGCCGTTTTGCCCACGCCGGGCTCACCGATGAGGATGGGGTTGTTTTTCTTGCGGCGGCTCAGGATTTGGGCCACGCGCTCAATTTCTTTTTCGCGGCCCACAATGGGGTCGAGCTTGTCTTCCTCGGCCAGTTTGGTCAGGTCGCGACCAAAGTTGTCGAGCACCGGAGTGCGCGATTTTTCGCCGGGCTTTTTGGTCGACGAGCTGCCCGAGCTACCGCGGCCACCGGGGCCCGACGAACCAAAGAGTTTGTCGTTATCGTCGTCGTCGGTGTCGGGCGTGCGGTTTTGCGGAGCCGCGCCGGCATTACCGTGGTAATCCAGCGAGTCGCGCACAGTTTCGTAGTTCACGTTGAATTTGCTGAGAATTTGGGAAGAAATGTTGTCTTCGTCCCGCAGGATGGACAACAGCAGGTGTTCGGTGCCGATGATTTCGGACTTGAAAATTTTGGCTTCCAGATAGGTTATTTTCAACACCTTTTCGGTCTGCTTGGTGAGCGGAATCGAACCGGTGATGCTGGTGCCCTGGCTGGCGGTGTTGCGGGTGGCCTGTTCGAGCGAAAATTTAAGCTCGTCGATGCTCACGCCCAGCTTGCGCAGCAGGCCGAGGGCGGTGCCTTCGGCCTCGCGAATCATGCCGAGCAACAGGTGTTCGGTGCCGATATAGTCGTGGCCGAGACGGATGGCCTCTTCCCGACTGAGGGAAATAACCTCTTTGACGCGGTTTGAGAATTTAGCTTCCATGCCAATAAACGTAGTGAAAAATCTAATAAGCCCCGCGTCGGGCGAAAAACACGATGTACGGGTTGGGCCGATGTAGCTTGAAAACAAGCTGGTTCGGGCGAAGGTTCGGGCCAAGAGCAACCGATGAGTCGTTCCTCTTAACGTCGGTAGAAAATTACAGGTTGCTGTAGGGAGTACAGAATTACTGTAAAAAAGAGCCAGCTGCCGGGCCCTGCGAAAACAGCAGGTCCAGCACACTTAAACCGGGCTCAAAACCTGGGCCAAACACCTGCGGATAGGGCCGCACCAGGGTAGAGGCTGCCGGAGTGTCAGGTTCGCGGGTTTTTGAGTCGGCTTTGGGTGTCAGCCAGTCGCGCCGGTCGGCAACGACTAATTGGGTAGAAGCTAGACCAGAAATCGGGGTAGAAGGTTGCGCGGGGTAGTGGGCGTGGTATTCGGCGGTGAGGTGCACCGGCAGGGTGAGCCGGAAACACTTTAGCAATAAACGCAAAAACTGCTGATTTAGGTCAAATAGCAGCGCCGGTTTACTCAGATATATATCGTGCAGGTAGTCGGCGTAAAACTCAAAATATGGGCTGTTGCCGTAAGCCGTTTGCAAGGTGCGCCAGTGTCGGTGAATCCAGTTCTGCCGGTAATCAATTTCAATGGCCGAAACGCGGACCTTTTCTGCTCGGCTGCCATCAATAACGGGCACGGTGAGGGGCTGCACGCCCTGGGCGGTGCGGATGAGGCAGCGGTTGCGGTAGGTTTGCTTGCGGTAGTGCTCGTGGGCTTCTAGTAAGAGGACATCAGCGTTTATGAGTGCCGCGAAGAGGGCGGCTGGCGGGTGGTAGTGCAGTTCGGAGAGGAGAATCATGGGGCGCAAATAACGGGAATCAGCCAGACGTTGACCTCACCCCCTGACCCCGCATCTGCTTTAAGCGCAGAGTCCCGCGGAGAGGGGGCACCGGTTCGGTGCGGTTTAGAATCGTCAGGCTCCCCTCTCCGCGGGAGAGGGGCCGGGGGTGAGGTTGGCGTGGGCGCGTTACTCGTCCCCGCCCTGGCCTTTGCTACGCTCGGCATCCAGAAAATAGGCTCCCTTCACAACCAAGTGCGTGGTGTCAGTCAGCTTGTCCAGCGGGCGCACAGCCACCTGGCCCTGGTCGGTGGCGCCGGGGCGGAGGCTGAAGCGGCGGAAGGTGCTGCCTTTGGCGTCGGCTTTAACCTGGTAGTAGGCGTAGCTTACTTCGCCGCCGGGCACCAGGGCGTCTTCGGGCAGGGTGCGCTGGGGCGTGCGGCCGGCGAGGATGCGGGCACTGACGTATTGGCCGGGGAGCAACGCCGCAGTGGCCGCGGCATCGGGACCAGTGTCGTGCAGGTGAGCGTGCACGCTCACCGTGCGGCCGTCGTCGTCAAACGCTTTGCCGACGAGGAAGACGGTGGCGGGCAGCGGCCGGGCGCTGGCGCCCTGGGCCGGCACGCGGAACAGGATGTCCTGACCCACTTTCACTTTGGCAATGTCGCGCTCAAACACCTTGAGCTCAAGGTGCAGGTCGGAGCGGTCGACCAGTTCAATAAGCACATCCTGCGGGTTCACGAACTGGCCGGGGTTCACCAGCACAGCCTTCACGTAGCCGCCGATGGGTGCGATGAGCGGCACGCTGGGCCGGATATTGCCGGCCGTAATATTGCCTGGGTTCAGGCCGATGAGGCGGAGCTGGGCGGCGAGGCTGCCGGCGGCGGCCTGCTCGGTGCGCAGCTCAGAAGTGGCCTGCTGAAGCTTGCGGCGGGCGCCCACGTCTTCATCGTTAAGCACCTGCTGGCGGGCGGTTTCCTGCTGGAGAAAGACGATGCGGGCCTTGCTCTGGAGGTAGTCCTGCTGGAGCTTGAGGTAGTCGGGATTGCGCAGCGTGGCGAGCACGCTGCCCTGTGATACGTGCTGTCCGGGCAGTACCGGCAACTGCTGCACGTAGCCGCCCATCACGGCGGTGATGGATACTTTGTGGCTGGGGGGCACGTCAATCTGGCCCGTCGCCTGCACTTCGATGCCGAGGTCGCGGCTGGTGAAGGTGCCCAACTCGATGCCAGCGGCCTGCATTTGGGCTTTGGAGAGGAAGACTTCGTTGGGCGCGCGGGGTGGGGGCGGCGCGGGCTTGTCGGCGGCCTTTTCGGTTTTGCCGCCGCAGGCGATGAGGAAGGGGAGGAGGGCGATGTAGGATAGGGCTTTCATGGGATGGGTTCCGTGATGGGGTATTCTGCCAGTCATGCAGCGCGTAGCGCAGCATCTCGCGTGGGGTAGCATTTCTGGTTAATTAGTGGTGGCACGCGAGATGCTGCGCTGCATGACGGCTTTATGGAGCGTCGGCCCCGGCCAGGGCCTGGATGTTGGCCACCAGCTCGTTGTATTGCCGGAGCTGCTCAAAATACGCTTCCTGAATCTGCCAGGCGGGCTGGGTGTTCACCACGTATTCCACGTACTCGATATCGCCAGCGCGGCGGCTTTTTTCGGCCGTGTCGAGGATGAGGCGGGCCTGGGGCAGGGCGTAGTTTTCGTAGTAAAGCAGCGACGCTTGGGCGCGGGCCAGCTGCTGGCGCAGGGTGCTGAGCTGGGTGCCGAACTGCGTGTTCGCATAGTTCAGCTGCACCTGGGCGGCTTCCTCGCCGATTTTGGCGGCGGCGATGCGGGCGCGCTGGGCCCCGCCCAGCAGCGGCACGGCAATGCCGGCCTGGGCCACGTTGAAGCCGCGCTCCTGGTTGATGGTCTGGTTGAAGTAGCCGGCGCGCAGGTCGGGCAGGCGGCGGAGCTTTTCGACTTTGGTTTGCTGCTGGCTGAGGGTGAGCTGCTGTTGGTAGAGGGCCAGCGTGGGGTTGGTGGCGGGCGTGAGGGCGGCCGTGTCGGCGGGCAGCAGGACGGCGCGGGGGCTGGCGGTAGTGTCGATGCTGGCTAGGCCGGGCTGGCCCAGTAGCAGGGCCAGCTGACGGCGCTGCACCAGCAGCTCGGAGTGCAGGGTGGCGAGGCGGTTTTGCAGCTCGCGCGACCGGGCTTCGGCCGAAACCTGCTCCAGGCGGTTGGTTTCGCCCACCTGGTAGCGGATGCGGGCGGCGCGGGCGGCGCGCTGGTAGAGGCTATCCTGCCGGCGCAGCAGGGCTGCGAGGCGGTAGGTCACCAGCAGGTTGTAGTAGCCCGAGCGGATGCTTCGGCTCAGCTCGCGGCGCTGGGCGCGGGCCCGGATATTGGCACCCTCGGCGGTGGTTTGCAGCACCTTCCGCTGCGCGCCATACACGGTAGGGAAGGCCGACTGCTGCAACACGTTGAAGCTGTGGTCGGCCAGCGGGCCCGAAATCTGACCGTACTGATAGTCGAACACCAGGCGCGGCAGGTCGTAGCCGGTGCGGGCGAGGGCGGTTTGCTGCTGGGCCTGCAGGGCAGCGGCCTGTACCAGCGGGCTCTGCGCCAGGCCGGTACTCAGCGCCTGCGAGATGCTAAGCGGCGCATCCGTCGGGGCCTTTTGGGCGCGGGCGGTGGCGGGCAGCAGGGCGGCCAGCGCCACCAGGAGCAGCGCCACCGTAGCCGCGCCCGGGGCGCCAGAAGCTTTTGTCTCGGGTTGTTTGGGGGTTTCAGTGGGGTTGGCTGTCATCGCTGCGTTGGGCTCTTCGCCGGTTTCTTCCCGCACTTTGGCGTCGTGCTCGGCCTTGGCGGCTTCCACGGGGCTGGGCTCGTCGTCTTTCACGAAGAAGGTGTAGAGCACCGGCAGCACCAGCAGCGTGAGCAGCGTGGCCGTAATCAGCCCGCCGATGACGACGGTGGCCAGCGGCTTCTGCACCTCCGCGCCGGCCGAGTTAGACAAGGCCATCGGCAAAAAGCCCAGCGAGGCCACCGAGGCCGTGAGCAGCACCGGCCGGAACCGCTCCTCGGTGGCGCGCAGCACCCGCTCGCGCACCTTGGCCACGCCGGCCGCCGCCAGCTCATTGAGGCTGGCTACCAGTACAATGCCATTCAAAACTGCCACGCCAAACAGCGCGATGAAGCCCACGCCGGCCGAAATGCTGAACGGCATCCCCCGGATGCCCAGCGCCAGCACGCCGCCGATGGCCGCCAGCGGAATGCCCGTGAAAATCAGCAGCGCTTCCTTCACCGAGCGGAAGGCCAGGAACAAGAGCATGAAAATCAGCACCAACGACACCGGCACGGCCACCGCCAGCCGGGCCTTGGCGTGGTTCAAATTTTCGAACTGGCCGCCGTAGGTGATGCTGTAGCCGGGCGGCAGGCGCAGCCCGGTTTTCAGCTTGCCCTGGATGTCCTGCACGAGGCTTTGCACGTCGCGGCCACGCACGTTCACGCCGATGTTGACGCGGCGGCGGGCGTCGTCGCGGGAGATTTGGGCGGGGGCCGGTTTCAGGGCTACGGTGGCTACTTCGGCCAGCGGAATCTGGTTGCCGTCGGGCAGGGCCACCAGCAGCTGGCTGAGGTCGTCGGGGCCGCGGCGGTGCAGCGAGTCGAGGCGCAGCACGAGGTCGTAGCGGCGCTCGCCTTCGTACACCTGCCCGGCCGTCTGGCCGGCGAAGGCGGTTTGCAGCAGGGCGTTGAGGTCGGCCACGCGCAGGCCGTACTGGGCCAGCTTGGCACGGTCGTAGGCCACGCGCAGCTGGGGCAGGCCGATAATCTGCTCCACCTTGATGTCGCCCACGCCGGCCAGCGGGCGGATGAGGGCGGCGGCCTCGTCGGCTTTGGCCTTGAGCACGTCGAGGTCGTCGCCGTAAATCTTCACCGACACGTCCGACTTCACGCCCGAAATCAACTCGTTGAACCGCATCTGGATGGGCTGCTGAAACTCCAGGCTCACGCCGGGTACGCCGGCCAGGGCGGCCTGCATCTTGTTGGCCAGCTCCTCGCGGCTGCTGGCGCTGGTCCACTCGCTGCGGTCTTTCAGGATGACCATCTGGTCGGAGTCTTCCAGCGACATGGGGTCAGTGGGGATTTCCGAGGTGCCGATTTTGCCCACTACCTGAATGACTTCCGGGAATTTGCTCTTGAGAATGCGCTGCACGCGGCTGGTGAGCAGGATGCTTTCGTCCAGCGACGAGCCCGGCGCCAGCGTCACGTTCACGGCAAAGTCGCCCTCGTCGAGCTGCGGAATAAACTCACCGCCCAGCTTCGAAAACACGAAGCCGCCCAGCGCCAGCAGCGCCACGGCCCCGCCCACCACCAGCCAGCGCACCCCCAGCGCCGCCCGAATCACGGGGTCGTAGAGCCGGTGCAGGAAGCCCACGATGCGGTCGGCCCAGTTCTTTTTCTCGCCGATGTTTTTGCGTAGCGCCCAGGCCGTGACGGCCGGCACGTAGGTGAGGCACAGGAGCATGGCCCCGAAAATGGCGAAGCTCACCGTGAGGGCCATGGGCCGGAACATCTTGCCCTCGACGCCGGTGAGCGACAAAATCGGCAGGTACACAATCAGAATAATGAGCTGCCCGAACAGGGCAGAGCGCATGAGCCGCGTGGCCACGCCCTCGGTGATGCCGTCCATGGTTTCGTGGGCGGCTTTTTCGCGCTCCAGCACGAGGTGGGCGATGACGGCTTCCACGATAATCACGGCCCCGTCCACGATGAGGCCGAAGTCCAACGCGCCCAGGCTCATCAGGTTGGCCGACACGCCGAAGAGCTTCATCATGGCCAGCGCGAAGAGCATGCACAGCGGAATCATGCCCGCCACCACCAGCCCGGCCCGCAGGTTGCCGAGCAGCAGCAGCAGCACCACAATCACGATGATGCCGCCCTCAATTAGGTTTTTGACGACCGTATGAATGGCCTTGTCCACCAGCTTGGTGCGGTCGAGGAAGGGCACGATTTCCAGGCCGGCCGGCAGCGTTTGCTGGATTTCGGCCACCCGCTCCTTCACGTTTTTGATGGTGGCCTCGGAGCTGGCGCCCTTCAGCATGAGCACCACGCCGCCCACGGTTTCGCCCAGGCCGTCGTGGTCCATGGCGCCGTAGCGCACGGCGTGGCCGAAGCGCACGGCCGCAATGTCGCGCACCAACAGCGGGGCGCCGCCCTGGCCGGGCGTGGCCACGGGCTTCACCACGATGTTGCCGATGTCCTGCAACGACGTGGCCCGGCCCTCGCCCCGAATGAAAAAGGCCCGCGGCCCGCGCTCCAGGTAGCTGCCGCCGGCGTTGCCGTTGTTGGCCTGCAGGGCTTCGTACAGCTCGGCCATGCTCACGTCGGCGCCGGCCAGGCGCGTCGGGTCCACGCTCACCTCATACTGCCGCACGTAGCCGCCGAAGCTGCTCACGTCGACCACGCCCGTCACGCCCGCCAGGCGGCGCTTGATGAGCCAGTCCTGTACGTCGCGCAGCTGGGCCAGGCCGTACTTTTTCTCGTAGCCTTTCTTGACCTTGATGGTGTACTGGTAAATCTCGCCCAGGCCGGTGGTGATGGGCGCCATGCCCGGCGCGCCCAAGCCCTGGCCGAGGTCGGCTTCGGCCACTTTGAGCTTCTCGGCCACGAGCTGCCGGGTGTGGTAGGTGTCCACGTCCTCGTCGAAAACCACGGTTATCACCGACAGCCCGAAGCGGGAAATGGACCGGATTTCCGTGACGCCCGGGATGGTGCGCAGCTGCAGCTCCAGCGGCACGGTGATGAGCTGTTCCACCTCTTGCGCCGCCAGCGCGGGGCTTTGGGTGATGACCTGCACCTGGTTGTTGGTGACGTCCGGAATGGCGTCGAGCGGCAGGCTGGCCGCCGAAAAAATGCCCCAGGCCACGAGGCCCGCCAGCATCAAACCCACCAGCAGCTTGTTGCGGATGCTGAAATTAATAATTGCCGAAATCATGCGAATACGGTGCACTACGGCCCGGCCGGACGCGGCCAGTGGCCGGCCCGGGAGGCGCTAACAATCCAATAAGAGAGGGGAGGGGCCGAGATTTCGGTGCCGAAGCCAATCAGGCACGGGCACACTGCGTCCGGGGGCGCGGGCGGGCTAGGCTCGGGGCGGCTGGGCCAGCGAGCGGCTGATGCTGAAGGCGTAGCGCGGCGCGGCGGCTACACGGTAGGCCCGGGGTACTGCCATTTCAGGCTGGGCCGTGAAAACTACCCGCGTAACCGATGCCACAATAAAATTCAGCGCCACGCAGCCATGGTGGCAGCGCAGGGGCAGGTTGTGGTGGTCCTGCTGGTGGCGGGGCGAGAGCGTGCAGCCCGCGTAGTGCTTGGTGCCCGCGCCGTAATGCTCGGCAATGAACTGGCCGAAATTCAGCCCGCCACCCGCCGCCGAATGGTGGTATTCGTAGTGCTTCACCAGCTCCGGCAGCTTGGCCAACTCGCCCAGGTCGTTCTCGGGCACGAAGCTGCCCAGCAGCATCAGTATTCCCAGAAAGAAGGCGACGGTAGAGCGCATAGCGGCAGGTAAACGAAGCGGGCGCGGCAAATGTTTGGCGGGTTGTTGGCACAAAAATAGCCTGGTGGGTTATAAAGCACGACATGCAGAGCGCAGCGAAGCATCTTGCCCGCAGTCACTAACTCAATTGTGAGGGCGTCATTGGCTAGTGTGGCGGGCAAGATGCTTCGCTGCGCTCTGCATGACGTTCTATTAGCCCCCGCCGTACTTTTGCCCCATGCGCTACTTCCTGACTCTCCTCGTCGCTTTCTTCACACTGGCCGCCCACGCCGGGCCGCCGCAAATTCTGCTCGACGTGGCCCGCTTCCGCAACCTGAACCGGGTGGAAAAGGGCGCCGAGGTGGAAATCTACGTGACGGTGCCCACGCAGTCGCTGCAGTACCGGCAGCGGGCACCCAAGGCGTTTCAGTCGGCGGCCGTGGTCACGCTGGACATACTGAAAGCTGACGGCTCCTCAGCCTACCACGAAGTCATCACGCTGAAGCCGCCGGTGCTCAACGACACCACCATTGCCATCAAAAACCCGCAGAGCTTCCTAAAGCGCATCCTGCTGCCCGATGGCAAATACACCCTGCGCGGCACCGTGAAAGACCAGTACCGTAGCGCCGGCGGCGAAACCACCGTCGAAAAGCCCCTGGTGCTGGAAGGCCCCACCGGCCCGTTCATATCGGATGTGGTGCTGCTCTCGCGCCCGGCGGCCAAGAGCGGAGGCGACGATAATTTCGCCCGCGGCGGCTACCGCCTCACCCGCGCGGCCGGCGGCGTGTATGGCCGCGGGGCCGATAATGTGTTCTTCTACACCGAGCTGCACAACGCGCCCGTGGACCAGCCCCTGCGCGTGCACTACCACCTCACCACCCCCGACGGTTCGGCCGCCGATGCCGATGCCTCGCTCACGCCCCAAAGCGGCCGACCCACCACCATCGTGGGCCAGATTCCGCTGGGGCCATTGCCCGATGGGCCGTTCACGCTCTTCATCGAAGTGTATGGCGGGCCGGGCAACAAGAAGCTGCTCGCAGGGCACCGTTCCATTGGCCAGCGCGCCTCGGCCGAGTTTGGGCAGGTAAGCGCCCCGGCCGCTAAATAGGCATGGCCACGAAAGGCGCTTCTGCCGGCACCGGCCGGCCCTATGCCTGGTACTTCGAGCCGCTGCGCTGGCTGCTGCTGGGCCTGGCGCACCTGCCGCTGGCGGTACTCTACCTGTTTGCGGACGTTATCTATTGCCTGCTGGCTTACGTGGTGCGCTACCGCTGGCGCGTCGTCACGGAAAACCTGCGCAACTCCTTTCCGGAGAAGTCGCCGGCCGAAATCGAGCGCATCGGCAAGGCGTTCTACCGCCATTTTTCGCAGGTTATCATCGAAATTTTGAGGCTGGCGGCCATTTCGCCCGACGAACTGCGGGAGCGGATGCGCTTCGTGAACCCCGAGCTAATGACGCGCTACTTCGCCGAGAAGCGGCTGGTGCTCTCGCTCGGCTCGCACATGGGCAACTGGGAATGGATTCTGAGCGGCGCGGCGCTGGAGTTTCCCGGCCGGGCGGCGGGGGTGTATAAACCGCTGAACAACCTGTTCTTCGAGAGCTTTATGCGGCGTCTGCGCACCCGCCTTGGGGCCGATGCAGTGCCCATGCTGGCCACGCTGCGCTACCTGGTGGCCCACCGCGGCCAGGGTCACACCCTCAGCCTGCTATCCGACCAGGCCGCCGGCCCCGAAGACAAGCCCTACTGGACCAATTTCCTGCACCAGGACACCAGCTTCTACACCAGCGCCGACCGCCTGGCCGTGCAGCTCGACTGCGCCGTGCTCTACGTGGGCATTCGCCGCGTGCGGCGCGGCTACTACGAAGTCACTTTCACCGAATTGCCCGATGGCCGCCAGGCCAAGCTAGCGCCGGCCGGCACCTTCCCCGTCACCGAAGCCTTCGCTCGGCAGCTGGAAGCGGACATGCGCGCCTCGCCCGAGCAGTACCTGTGGACGCATAGAAGGTGGAAGCACAAGCGCAGTTAGAAGCAAAAAAGAACGTCATGCTGAGCGAAGTCGAAGCATCTCTACTGCGCAAGTAACTATTTACTATTGCGGTAGAGATGCTTCGACTGCGCTCAGCATGACGTTCCGGTTAAAAGCGTCAGCTGCCTGTTATCGCCTTAACGCCTACAAATACGGCTCGATGTCGCCAGCGCCTTCGCGCACCAGCTCGAAGTCGTCGTTGGTGCAGTCGATGATGGTGCTGGGGGTGTTGCCGCCGAAGCCGCCGTCGATGACGAGGTCGACGAGCAGGCGGTATTTCTCGTAAATCAGGTCCGGGTCGGTCACGTATTCTTCGAGGGTTTCCTCGCTCTCGCGCACCGAGGTGCTCACGATGGGATTGCCCAACTCCTTCACCAGCTGGCGGATAATCTGGTTGTCGGGCACGCGGATGCCGACGGTTTTGCGCTTGGTGCCGCCGAAGCGGGGGGCGTTGGCGCTAGCTTCGAAGAGGAACGTGAACGGGCCGGGCAGGGCTTTTTTGATGACCTTGTAGGTGGCCGTGTTGATGCCGTGGGCGTAGTCGGAAATGTGCGACAGGTCGTAGCAGATGAAGCTCAGGTTGGCCTTTTCGGGGTTGATGCCCTTGATGCGGCACACTCTTTCCACGGCCTTGGCATTGGTTACGTCGCAGCCGATGCCGTACACGGTATCGGTGGGATAAATAATAACTCCCCCTTTGCGCAGCACGTCAACAGCTTGCTGAATACGGTTTTGCGGCGGATTTTCGGGGTGAATGCGAAGAAGGGTGGCGGGCATGAGGTGAGGTGGGGAATGAATGCGTGAGGGCCAGCCGCGGCCGGCATTGGACAGCCCCGGGCGGCGGCGCGGGGCCGGCCAAGCCGAAGGGGCGGGCAAGGTACTACGCCCAGCCGAAACGAAACAACTACGCGGGCCGTGCGCGCCCGGGTTGCCGGCCTTCGTACTTTTGGCGCCGCTCCTTTGCTATCCGCTTTATTTCCCATGGCCAAACCCGCCCAAAAGTCCGTCCTCGAACGCCGCGACGATGCCCTCAAACGCCGCAAACGCTGGGGCGTTGTGAGCGTCGTGTTCACGCTCGCGCTGGTGTGCTTCTCGTATTATTTCTACCAGGTGTTCTTCACCGCCAACATCGAAACCAAGGGCAAGCCCACCTACGTGGTGATTCCGCGCGGCGCCACCTGGAAAACGGCCCTTGCGGCCATCGATAAAACCGGAGCCGTGGTCGACAAGCTCTCGCTGCACTTCGTGGCCCGGCTGATGAAGTACGACAAGCCCGGCGCCGTGAAACCCGGCAACTACGAGCTGAAAAACGGCTTCACCAACCGCCAGCTCATCAACGTGCTCAAGAGCGGCGCCCAGTCGCCGGTGAAGCTCACCTTCAACACAGTGCGCCTGCGCAACGAGCTGGTGACCAAGCTGGCCAGCCAGGTAGATGTGCCCGCCGCCCGGCTCGACTCGCTGCTGCGCGACCCGGCGTACACCAAAAGCCTGGGCTTCGACACCACTACGGTGCTCACCATGTTCATCCCGAACACCTACGACGTGTATTGGAATACTTCAGCCAAGCGCCTTTTTCAGCGCCTGAAAACGTCCTACGAGCAGTTCTGGACCCCTGCCCGCGACGCCGAGCGCGAGAAGCTGCACCTTACCCGCGCCCAGGTGAGCACCCTCGCCAGCATCGTGGAAGCCGAGCAGCAGCAGCACGCCGACGAGCGCCCTCGCATTGCCGGCGTGTACCTCAACCGCCTCAAGCGCGGCATGAAGCTGCAGGCCGACCCCACCGTGGTGTACGCCAACCACGACTTCACCATCAAGCGCGTGCTCAATGTGCACCTGCAAAAAGACTCCCCTTACAACACCTATAAGTACGCCGGCCTGCCGCCCGGCCCCATCAACCTGCCCAGCATTGCCAGCATCGACGCCGTGCTGAAACCGGAGAGCAATAATTACTTGTATTTCTGCGCCAAGGAGGATTTCAGCGGCTACCATGCCTTTGCCACGAACGAGACCGAGCACATTGCGAATGCAAGACGCTACCAGGCGGCGCTGAACCGGGCGGGGATTAAGTAATTCGTCTGTCATCCTGAGCGCAGCGAAGGACCTTATCACGTTCACGCAGCATGAGTTACTGCAAAACTGTTTTTGCGTAATAAGGTCCTTCGCTGCGCTCAGGATGACAAAGGACATCAAAGCATATGTACCAATCCGACATCCAAATCCGGGTGCGCTACGCCGAAACCGACCAGATGGGCTACGTCTATCACGGCAACTACGCGGCGTATTTTGAAGTGGCGCGCACCGAGGCGTTTCGCAAGCTCGGCATCAGCTACAAGGAGCTAGAGGCGGATGGTGTGGGCATGCCGGTAGGGGAGTTGCGCACCCGTTTCCGCCGCCCGGCGCGCTACGACGACCTGCTGACGGTACGCCTGCTGCTGCGCCAGCCGCCCGAAGGCACGCGGGTGCTGTTCGAGTACGAGATTTACAACGAAGCCCACGAGCTGCTTACCGAAGGCCACACGCTCATGGTGTTCGTGAAAACCACCACCGGCCGGCCCGTGCCCATCCCGGAAAGCATCCAGCAGCAGCTGGCGCCGTATTTTAGCGAAGACGACCTGGAAAGCCCGGTGCTGCCCAAGCCCGGCGCCATCTTGCCCGATGCGCCGGCGCCGGCGGCTTTTCGGAAGTAGCATGAACGTCATGCAGAGCGCAGCGAAGCATCTTTACTGCGCAACGCAATCCAATCAAAAGGATTTACTGTTGCAGTAAAGATGCTTCGCTGCGCTCTGCATGACGTTCTATTAGCGCGTTCATAATACTCCAACCCCCTTGAAAGCCCCCGCCGCTATCAGCCGAGCCCGCTTCCCCGATGTGCGCAAGCAGCGCACCTACCGGCGGATGATTGTGGGCCTGAAGCGGCTGCGGCTGCCAGGGGGGCACGCCTCGCTTTATGACGTGCTCGACCGCATTCTGCACGAGCTGCGGCTGGATTCGCTGGAAAAACGGGCGGCTTACATGGCGTTCAACCTCACGGTGGCGCTGTTCCCGACCATCATTTTCCTGTTCACGCTCATTCCGTACATCCCCGTGCCGAACCTGAACGTGGACATTTTGCAGTTTCTGGCCGATTTCATGCCGCGCGAGTTGTATGCGGCCACGGCTTCTACCATCGAGGACATCGTGACCATTCACCACGGCGGTTTGCTCTCGTTTGGTTTTCTCACGGCCCTGGTGCTCAGCTCCAATGGCATCATGGCCTTGCTCGATGCGTTCGAGAAGAAATACCCCTGGTTTAAGCACCGCAGCTACCTGCGCAAGCGCATGATTGCCACTGCTCTCACCTTCGTGCTGGCGCTGATATTGCTGCTGTCCATCGCGGGCATTTTCTTCGGCACCTATCTGATTGACGGGTTGGTGTTCTATGAAATTGTGCCCGAGCGGTTCACCGATTTGGTGCTCACGCTCATCCGCTACGGCTCGCTGGTGGGGCTGTTTTTGAGCACGACTTGCGTGATTTACTACTTTGTGCCGCCCGTGCACGACAAATGGCCGCTGCTCTCGGCCGGGGCGGTGGTGGCCACGCTGCTCATCTTTCTGGTGTCGTTTCTCTTCACGCTCTACGTCCGCATTTTCAATTCCTACAACACGTTCTACGGCTCCATTGGCGCCTTGGTGGGCTTCATGGTGTGGCTCGAATTTGTGTGCATGACGCTGATTATCGGCTTCGAAGTGAACGTGAGCATGGACGCCATCACCGGCCGGCGCCGCCAGATGATGCGCGAGCAGCTTAGAATGAGGAATGAGGAATGAGGAATGAGGAATGAGGAATGAGGAATTGATTTTGAGCGCAATAGAAAAAAACGCAAGAAAAATTCTTCATTCCTCATTCTTCATTCCTCATTCCTTTCTACTTTTGCACTCCCCAATCGCTCGGGGGCCTGTATAGAGAGGTGGCAGAGTGGTCGAATGCGACGGTTTCGAAAACCGTTATACCGGCAACGGTATCGGGGGTTCGAATCCCCCCTTCTCTACTAAAAGGCTTTTTCTGCGCTGGAAAAAGCCTTTTTTGTTGACCAAACGTATCACAGCGCAGGAACAATTGACCCAGAGAGCTGGCAGAGTGGTCGATTGCGGCGGTCTTGAAAACCGTTGAGGGTTAAACCTCCGGGGGTTCGAATCCCTCGCTCTCTACTAAAAACCCTGTTTCCGCACTGGAAACAGGGTTTTTTATTCAATGGGGGACGTTTTAGGGGACAGGATTGAAAAACGGTTGCAATGGATGCAGCAAAAGCCTTTTTTGCCCCTTGCTCAATTCCAATGTCCCCGCGTTGTCCCCTCTTGTTTCTTGGCAGCTCCCCACGTTGAGGTAGTAGCGTGGGCGGCCTAACGCCAGCTTTGGCACCCGGCCCGTACAACAAAAGGAAGAAATCCTGCACTCGAACTCGCCCATCTCTTTCTCGATGGCAATAGATACTGTGATGAAAAACAAGGAATCGGGCAGTTTTTTTATCTTTGGACTCCTTGAAAGAGGGCCTTTGGGTTCATCCTGTGTAGCCTCGGCACATTAGCTTGTCGGGGTTACTTCTTTTTCGGCGATGTGGGGTGATTGGTACTGCGGGTCGTAGAGCCGGTTGTTTTTCCACAGCGCGTAGCAGAGAAACAGTTTGCGCATTACGGCAACGAAGCGGGCTTGCTGCCGGGTGTGAAAGGCCATTGCTGCGGTTTGTAGCGCAAGCTGCTCACGGCCGGCAGATACAGGGCTGTGTGCACACGTTGCCGCAACGCGAGATACGTCCCAGCGGAGAGCCTACTTAGGCGCTGCACCATGTCCAGGCAGGCTTATGAAGCGAGTTGGCGCTCGTTTTCCAGCAGCACGAAGCCGTTAGTTTCGGCGACGGTAGCAATGGCGGGGGCTAGCCAATGCTCGGGATACTGGCCAGGTTCGCCAGCTTGCGTGCGAGTTCGGGCTCGGCTTTGAGCAGCGCCGATACGTCCTGGTCCAGGGTCTGCAGTTGCTGCTCGAGCAGGTGCCGGCGGGCGATTAGCCAGGGAGGGTATGTGCATCGGGCTTATAGCGGTGCTAATGGGCATGGCGCTACTTCTTGAGGCGCGCGGTCTGCTGGGGCAGGCTCTGGCACTCGCGCGAAAGCGCCTGCAGGGCGCAACGCCGGAGTGGGGAGCTGCCACGCCCGTAGGGCATGTTCCAAGCTTGAGCGGCAGAGCAGGCGGGCGTCGTGTTGGTCGGTTTTACTTTTTAGGTAAGCCAGTTAAAGCTCCCTTTAGGGCAAGATTTTATTTGTTACTCAGCTCAATGCGCAAGGTGGCTTTGTTGGATGGAGCAGTTGCGTGCTGAGATGGTCTAGGCAAGCCGGATAGAAGCAGGACGTATATTTCTTCTGTGATAACAGCCAAAAAGAGTGGGCATCGCCCAACAAACGCCGAAAATACGACGAGGCTTTCAAAGCCGAGGCCCTGCGCCTGGCGTCTGAGAGCCGCAGAAGGCAAGCGGCCGCCCGGCAATTGGGCATCAGCCCCAAGCTGCTTTACTGCGGGTAACAAGCGCAGTTCGTGGCCGAGTTGGGCAGTGAGGATGTGGCCCCGAAGTGCGCGCCCTACGTGCCTGCCTCAAGCGGGCCGAGCAGGAGCTCGATATTTTAAAAAATCCTTGATCATCTCCCAAGCGCTGACCCTCGAGCTGGCCTAGCAGATGGCCGTGTAGCAAGCGTTTGCCCAGCACGGTCGTCGCTATGGAACCCACCGGCTGCACGCCGAAGGCCGTGCGGTCGGGTGGGGCGCATCCGCCGCACGCTAGCCGCGCACGGCTTGCGCGCCCCACCCGACCGCATGGCCTTCGTGCCGCGCACCACGGATTCAGACTCCGCCCGGCGGGCGGCGCCCAACCCCTTACTCGACCAGCAGGCCCCAATCGGGTGAGGGTGGGCGACCTACCTGCCCAAACAGGGCGGGGGCTGGCTCTCCCTAGCCACTTGGCTGGGCCTCTGCTCACGCAAGGCCGTCAGCTTGAACCTTCGCGAAACGATGCCGGAAGACCTGGTCAGCGAGGGCATGCGCCGTGCGCTGACGGTACATGCCCTCGCTGCTGGACTCGTTGTACATTCCGACCAAGGCCGCCAGTACACAGCTACCCAACTCGAGAACCTAGTCGCCAAATACGGCGCCCGGCAAAGCATGAACCGGCGCGGCAACTGCTACGATAACTACCGAGTACGACTCAAATCCTTTTGGAGTCGCTTCAAACCGAACTGCTCGACGGCGGAAGCTTCCCCTGTCTGGCCGAAGCCAGGCCCGGAATCAGCTACCTCATCGCCTACTGCAACGCTGAACACCGCCATTCCCCGCTCGGCAACCAATCGCCCAACCACCTCGAACCCCAACTCCAAACAATGTCCCACTTGTGTCCGGCTTAGCTGGAACACCTCAGTTTTTACTAAACTGTCCCATTTTATCATTGTACAAGAATGCGATGTGTGACTATACTACCGCTCAATCTTATTCGAAGCAAATAACTGCTTGCAGGTAAGTTAGATACATTTATTTGAAAATCTGGCTCGTTCGTGGTTGTTTGGAAACGAACCGACCTTCCCAATAGGTCTAGTAACTCATAATACAAAGCATGCTCACCAGCTGCTAAGGCAACATGCAACACTGAATTAGTAGGAACTGGCCATACGTAGATTTTCGCTTCAGGAGTTTTTACGGGTTCACTAATCTGCAATACGTTCGCCGCAATAATTCGTGCTACCCCAACGGCAGATTGACCTCCTATCGTGAGAAAATTTCCTGCGAGAACAATTGCCCCATCAGGTTGGACTAGTATAGCTCGAACTATATCATTAGGTATTGTACTGGTGGAGAATGAAGCATCCGTCTGACCATTATCGAGTACGCGAGCTAAATTATTTAATGTCCCAGCACTTCCCGAACCTGTATTAACGAAATTTCCGCCCAACAATATTCGCCCATTAGGCTGCAAAGCAATGCTAAAAACGCTGCCTGACAAAGTTGATATTGACCCAAAAGTCGCATCTAAAACCCCATTGGGGTCGAAGCGCACTAATTGAGGATGAAACGTTCCGTCCACAGCGCCAAAGTTCCCACCTACTAGGATTTTGTCGTCTGGCTGTAAGGCTAGTGCGAAAATACGGTTGGTACTTGATGTAGACCCGTTGGCGTTTGTGAAAGCTAGGTTGTTATTGAACGTGGCGTCAAGAGTTCCATTGACCTCATATCGAACTACCCTTGTGACTACCGGCTGGCCAGGAGGCAAGAAGGTGCCCGCTACTAGAATTCGACCATTGGGTTGTAGCAATATGGCATCTGTGGTACTTGGTGTCCAAGCGCCGGTTGTGTTTCGAGTAAAACTTGGGTCAACAGCTCCTGTACTAGTCAATCTAACCAGTCGGCTGTACGTGGCTCCCCCGGCAGTGAATGTGAACCCCCCGCCAACTACTATATTGCCGTCGGCTTGTATTGCAAGGACAGTAGCAGCAAGCGCCGAAGAAAAGGAAGGGTCCGGATTCCCACTAGGCGCAAACCGGAAGGTACCCTGCGCGGTACCAGCCAACACTTTACCGTCTGGCTGTAAAGCAAGACAACTCACCGGCGCAGGTAGCACGCCAACAGCGGCAGTAAAGCCAGCATCCAGCGCGCCAGTCGTTGTGAGGCGGACCATCCTGTGCACAGGCTGGCCATTAAGTTCGGTAAAATTACCGCCTATAATAAACTGGCCGTTCGGTTGGCGCACAAGTGCCGTGACACTACCAGGGCTTTGAATCGTTGGGGTAAAGGCCGAGGAATTCGCACCGCTGCTGGTCAATTGTACCAAAGGTACTTCTGACGTGGTCTAACTAAGCCGGACAGAACTGGGACGTTTTTTGAAGGTGGATTGCGAAGTGGTTGGGGACAAGATAGCCGAGCGAAGAATGCCGCCGCTCGACGTTGTAGTCGGCGATGTGGTGGCTGATTTCAAGATTGGAGTCGGCCATCCCGGGGAAGCTACCGCCATCGAGCAATTCAGCTTTGAATCGGCTCCAAAACGATTCGGCATGCGCATTATCGTAGCAGTTGCCACGCCGGCTCATGCTGGGCACGGCCTCGTGGCGGGCGAGCCCTTGAAGCGGGTAGCCGTGTACTGGCTGCCCTGGTCGGAGTGCACGATAAGTCCAGCCGGTGGGTGGCGCACCACAAGGGCCCGGCGCAGGACCTCGCTGACCAGGTCTTCCGGCATCGTTTCGCGCACATCCCCGCCCACGATTTTTTGTGAGCAGCGGTCAAGCCACATGGCCAGGTAGAGCCAGCCGCCGCCCTAGCAGGGCAAGTACGTGATGTCGCCCTGCCGTGCACGACCCGCCCACACCCGGTTCGGGGCGGTTGAGGCCGGCTGGCTGAGCAGGCGGTTGGGCGCCGCCCGTACGGCCGGGTCCGAGTCGGTGGTAGGTGGCACAAACGAACGGGGCTGCTGCGCCCGTAGGCCGCGGGCGTGGAACACGCAGCAGATGCGCCAGGGGCCCACCGCATGGCCTTCGGCGTATACTTCGGCGCGTGCCATAGCGCTGGCTGTGCCGCCCAAAGGCTTCGCGCACGGCCACTTGCCAAACCGGCTCGACCGCAAGCTACTCTTGGCGGCGCTGCCACGCATAATAGGCAGCCGGAGCCACGCGCAGCACTTGGCAGAACTGACGCACGGGCACGTAGGAGGCTGGTGGGCGATGTGCTGGTAGACGCTCACGGGGACGGCTGGCCGAAGATGACCAAGGCTTTTTTAGAGGTTTCGAGGGCAGTGTACAACGATTTATTTTACGTAACAGTATGAAGGCGTATTCTGACGATTCATGCGAACGGGGCTTTGCCGCCTGCGCCGAGGGTGCTAGTTCAGTTGGCGCCTTCGCCGCGCGGTTTCGCGTGTCGTACTCGTTCGTCCACCAGTTGCGCCGCCATCAGCGCACCACGGGGTCAGCCGCGGCTTTACCCCACCGCGGCGGCTCGGCCCCGTTGCCCGATGCCGCAGCCCGCGCCGAACTAGCGGCCTGCGTGGCCCAGCAGCCCGACGCCACGCTGGACGAGTTACGCGCCCAACTCGCCGCCGGAGCCCCGGCGGGCCGCACCAAGGTCTGGCAGGCGGTGCAGGCGCTGGACTTGCGACGCAAAAAGAGCGTCCACGCCGCCGAGCGCGGCACCGAACATGCGAAGGGGCTGCGTCGAGCATTCCTCGAAGTCTTGCCGGGCGAAGACATCACGCGCTTCAAGTTTGTAGACGAGCGTAAATTTGACGTATACGCGCCGCTATGGCCACGCTGCAGGGGGCCGCCGGTTCGACCAGGACGTGTCCCGGCATAAGTGCCGAACGTGTCGGTGCTCGCTGCCCTCACGCCGCAGGGTGTGGAGGCCGTCATGGAACTTGATGGGGCCGTGAACACGGTCAGCTTCGTGGCCTACCTCGAGTAGGTGCTCAGCCCTACGCTCGTGCCCGGCTAAGTGGTCGTGCTCGACAACCTGCGCGTGCACAAGGCCCCGCGGGCGGCCAGCAGTGGCCGCCCGCGGGGCGGCAACCCGTCTGCTGTTTTTGCCGCCCTATTCGCCTGCTTTTAC
>NZ_JAERQF010000038.1 GCF_016734815.1 Hymenobacter rubidus | reverse complement strand
GGGCACGAACTCGCGTCCTTACTCACCCTCCACTTTCACCTGCTCGATTCGCAACCCACTTCGTGACGGGTATAACTTTTGGTTACTACCTAAAAAAGCTGGGGAGCAACGGTGAAGTTGCGCCCCCAGCTTTTTTAGGTAGTGAACTGCTGACACCAGCGGCAAAACTCATCTTCTGAATCTTCGTCGCCAAAATGCGCAGGATGCTTTACTATTTCTAAAGCTGTTTTCGGTATTTCTACCTGGAAAGTATTTTTCACCCATTCTTGGAATTCCAGATTAGGCTCGACTTTGATATCCTGATTGATTTCGTTTGGAGGTAACGCAAATTCTTCATCCCAACAGATTTCATCATATCCGATTGCAAGTAAGCGTAAGAAATCGACTGCGTCATCCACCAAAATACAGTTTAGCATTGAACCCGAGCCCGAACCCATATGCACTATTTTCAATTCGTTGCTATCACTTACCCAAAACGCGCATTCTGAACCTTCTGCACCCGTTTGCCCAAACACACAAAGCCGTCGGTTAACCTCCGCATTCTCTGCTCCGAACCAATATTTCAGATTCACATTTCCTGAAGCAGCAAATTCAATATTGGTACCGCCGTTTCTACCAGTGTCAGTCCAGCTTTCTTTTAACTCCTCTTCTGGATAGAGAAAGCCAATTCTACCGGCTCCATTATCAACATAGAAATTATTTGCTTCAATCCACTCGTATAGCTTTTTTATCGGCGTTGGGATATCGAATCCAACTGGCATTACTGCGTTAAGTTGCTCAATTAGCTTGTTTTCCATATTCTTTTTCAGGGTTCAGGCAGTAAATGAGGAGCACTGTTTGCCAGGAGGCATGGCGAATGTGCAACAGATTTACGTAGGGAAGTAGACGCCGCTAAAGCTACGCTCAATGCAGCATTTGGCCGGCTCATTCGTCGTTGCAACAAACCATGCGTTTCCCGGTTGGCTAAGCGCAAACGCATTCCCTTATGAACATCGGTATTGTCTGTTATCCCACTTTTGGCGGCTCCGGCGTGGTGGCCACGGAACTGGGCAAAGCCCTGGCCCAGCGCGGCCACCGCGTGCATTTCATCACCTACAGCCAGCCGGTGCGGCTCGATTTTTTTAACGAGAACCTCTTTTACCACGAGGTATATGTGCCGGCGTACCCGCTGTTCCAGTTCCCGCCCTACGAGCTGGCGCTAACCAGCAAGATGGTCGACATTGTGCAGAACGAGAAGCTCGACGTGCTGCACGTTCATTATGCCATTCCGCACGCTTCGGCGGCCTTTATGGCCAAGCAGATACTGCGCACCCGCGGCATTCAGATTCCGGTGGTGACCACGCTGCACGGCACCGATATTACGCTGGTGGGCAAAGACTCCAGCTTCGAGCCGGTCGTGACATTCAGCATCAACCAGAGCGACGGCGTAACGTCGGTTTCCGACGACTTGAAGCGCGAAACCTATCAGTATTTCGCAGTTGAGAAAGACATTACGGTCATCCCCAACTTCATCGACCTGCAACGCTTCAGGAAGCAGGAAAAAAGCCATTTCCGGGCCGCTATTGCGCCCGAGGGCGAGAAATTGCTCATTCACACCAGCAACTTCCGCACTGTGAAACGAGTGGAAGATGTGCTGCGGATTTTTGTGGGCGTGCGCGAAAAAATCCCAGCCAAGCTGCTGCTCGTGGGCGATGGCCCCGACCGTAACCGCATGGAAAAGCTGGCCCGCGACCTCGACGTGCACCGCGACCTGCGCTTCCTGGGCAAGCTCGAAGCCGTGGAGGAAGTGCTGAGCGTGGGCGACCTGTTTCTGATGCCTTCGGAGAACGAGAGCTTCGGCCTCGCCGCCCTCGAAGCCATGGCCTGCGAAGTGCCCGTGGTGAGCACCAACGCCGGCGGCATCCCCGAGTTGAACGTGCACGGCGTGACCGGCATGCTGAGCGAAATCGGTGACGTGGCCGACATGGTGAAAAACGCCCTCTACGTGCTCGAAGATGAAAACCTGCCGCGCTTCAAAGCCGCCGCCCGCGCCCGCGCCGAGGAATTTGCAGTGGAGAACATTGTGCCGCGCTACGAGGAGTGTTACCGGAACGCCATCGAAGCCGTAAGCGTGGCGGTTTGACGCTTCGCAACTTAATGAGGACTGAAGAATTGCGGGCATCTGTCATCCTGAGCGCAGCGAAGGACCTTCTCACGTTTGCGTCACTTGATACTACTGCAAGTTGTTCCTCGGCGATAAGGTCCTTCGCTGCGCTTAGGATGACAGATGCCCGCAATTCCTCATTCCTCATTCCTCATTCCTCATTAAGCCGTAGGCGTCAAAACAGCCCGGCCGCCTCGTTCTTCACTACGGCCAGGGCTTGCGCGGTGGGCTCGGCACCGTCCATCATTAGGCCTTCCAGAATGCGTTTGGCGAGTTCGGTGCCGCGGGCCTGAGCTGGGTTGCCAAGGCCGTGGTAGGCGCGGTTCACCATCGTCAATACGTTCTCCTTGGCTTCTTTCACCAAAGTCCAGGCGTCGGCCGATATATAGAGTTGCTGCGAGAGATTGTGCTCGTACTCGGCCCGGATTTCCTGTTGGAGCAGACGGTGAAACTCCGGCGCGGTGGAGCCGGCGCTGCTCAGGCGCACCAGAATGTTGTTGGGCGAAATGCGCTCCAGAAACAACACCGCCCGCTCGTAAGCCTGTAGGCGCAGTGGCAGCGTGGTTTTGTTGCTTTCGAGGCGCAGCTCAATCAGACGGCGCTGTTGCTCCTTGTCCAGAAATTCCTTGAACAGGTAATAGATGGCCCCGGCCACGATGAGGGCGGGGAGAATAGTTTTAAGCAGGTCGAAAAAATACGTTGTCGAATCCATTGAAGAAAATAGTCAGATTGGCAGTCGTCATGCCGAGCGCCGCGAAGCATCTCGCTTTGGTAGTAATTACGTTGATTAGTAGTGGCACGCGAGATACTTCGCGGCGCTCGGCATGACGTTTTGGGTGAACATTACGCCACAACACACTTGGCTGCAAACTTACGCCGTGAACCGCCGGGCCCCAACTGCTGTTTCTGTCCCGGCACCGCAGTAACGACCACACCGGCGGCTGCCGTATATTTGTTATCCACCTCCCGCTAAATCGACTTTACTTATGGCTGCTGTTGCCACCCTCGCCCCCATTAGCCTCACCGACCGTGCCGTGGTTGAGGTAAAAAACATCATTCAGGAAAAGAACGTGCCCGACGATTACGGCCTGCGCATTGGCGTGCAGGGCGGCGGCTGCTCGGGCATGAGCTACCTGCTGGGCTTCGACAAAGCCAAGGATGCCGACGAAGTGTACGACCTCGACGGCCTCAAGCTCATCATGGATAAGAAGCACGCCATGTACGTGCTGGGCATGGAAGTTGACTTCCAGGACGGCCTCAACGCCCGCGGCTTTGTGTTCAACAACCCCCAGGCCAAGAGCACCTGCGGTTGCGGCTCGTCGTTCTCAGCGTAAGTCTAATTAAGTTCATAGAACGTCATGCAGAGCGCAGCGAAGCATCTCGCGTGCCACCAGTAATTAGTCGAAGCACGCGAGATGCTTCGCTGCGCTCTGCATGACGTTATTACATATGCATGTTAAGCCCTGGCCCATTGGTCAGGGCTTTTTCATTTACTTTGGCGCACTTTGCGACCTTTCAGTCCCTCCCATATGCGCTTGTTTCTTTCGCTGCTTTTGGTGCTTTCGGCCGGCGCGGCACAGGCTCAGAAATTTAGTCCGGCCGAGCTGGCACGCTGGGGGCAACAGGCAAAGCAGGTCACCATCAGGCGGGACACGTATGGGGTGCCGCACGTCTACGGCAAGACCGATGCCGACGCCGTGTTTGGGCTGCTCTACGCGCAGTGCGAGGACGATTTTGAGCGCGTGGAAGCCAACTACCTGGATGCCATTGGACGGCAGGCGGAAGTAGATGGCGAAGCAGCCCTGTACCACGACCTGCGCGCCCGCCTGTTTATGGATACCACGCAGGCCATCGGCATCTACCGCAAGTGCCCGGCCGAAACCAAAAAGCTACTCGACGCCTTCGCGGCGGGCACCAACTACTACCTGGCCACGCACCCCGACACCCGGCCCCGGCTGTTGCACCGCTTCGAGCCGTGGATGCCACTAATGTTCAGTGAAGGCAGCATTGGGGGCAACATCAGCGTGGTGTCGCTGGAGCGGCTGAAGGACTTTTACAGCTTGAAAAAGTCGAGTTCCTGGATTGATGGCGACGTGGAAAAGCAGGACCGGGAGCCCGTCGGCTCCAACGGCTTTGCCATTGCGCCGGCTCGTAGCGCGAGCGGCCACGCCCTGTTGCTCATCAACCCGCACACCTCGTTCTACTTTCGCTCCGAGGTGCAGATGGTAAGCCAAGAAGGTCTGAATGCCTACGGAGCCGTGACCTGGGGCCAGTTTTTTGTTTACCAGGGCTTTAATGAACACTGCGGCTGGATGCACACTTCCAGCAACGCCGACTCGATGGATGAATACCTGGAAACCGTGACGCAGCAGAACGGCAAATTTCTGTATAAATACGGCACCAAGTGGCGCCCCGTGCAGGTGCAGCAGGTGAGCCTGCCCTACAAAGCCGGCAATAAAACCTTGCGCAAAACCTTCACCATCTACCGCACCCACCACGGCCCCATTGTGGGCCAGAAAACCGACCAGCAGTGGGTGGCCGTGCGCATGATGAACGAGCCCCTGCACGCTCTGCAGCAGTCCTACCTGCGCACCAAGGCCACCGACTACGCCAGCTTTCAGGCTGTGATGAAGCTGAACGGCAACGCCTCCAACAACACCGTTTTTGCCGATACCAAAGGCAGCATCGCCTATTGGCACGGCAACTTTATGCCGAAGCGCGACCCCACATTCGACTGGAGCCAGCCCGTGGATGGCAGCAATCCGGCCACCGAATGGCAGGGCTTCCACCCGGTGAGCGAGCTGGTGCAGGTGCACAACCCCGCCAGTGGCTTCGTCCAGAACTGCAACTCGACGCCGTTTACCGTAGCCGGCCCCAGCAGCCCCGATTCGGCCCGCTACCCACGCTACATGGCCCCTGATGCCGAAAACTACCGCGGCCTCAACGCCGTGCGCGTGCTAAGCCACCGGGGTAAATTTACCCTGGACACCCTTATTGCCGCCGCCGACAACCCGCACCTCACGGCTTTCGACGACATGCTGCCGCCCCTGTTTGCGAGCTACGACATTGAGCACGATACTGCCGCCGTGCGGCCGTCGGAAGCCGTTGATACCCTGCGCGCCTGGAATCACAACTACGCCGCGAGTTCCGTGGCGCAGACGGTGGCCATTTATTGGGCCGAGCGCCTGCTCGCCACCGCCCGCGCCCGTGTGCCTGCCGCCCAGCCACCGCTCGACTACATCCGCTTTACCCGTTTTGCGCTGACGCACACGACAGCCCCCGAGAAAGTAGCTGCCCTCGCCGAAGCGCTTGATGACCTCACCCGCGCCTTCGGCACTTGGAAAGTAGCCTGGGGCGACATCAACCGCTACCAGCGCCTAACCGGCCGCGTCGAGGAAACCTACGATGACCGGCGGCCCAGCCTGCCCGTCGCCTTCACTTCCTCGAAGTGGGGCAGCTTGGCCGCTTTTGGCGCGCAGGCCTACCCCGGCACCCAAAAGCGCTACGGCAACGTGGGCAACAGCTTCGTGGCCGTGGTGGAGTTTGGCCAGCGCATCGTGGCGCGCTCGGTGGTGACGGGCGGGCAGAGCAGCCAACCCGGTACTTCACACTTCCTCGACCAGGCCAACTTGTATTGCACCGGCCGCTTCAAGGAAGTGCGTTTTTACCCCGAAGACGTACAAGCCCACGCAGAAAAAACGTACCATCCCGGCGAGTAAGCCCGCCGCGCGCCTGCCTCTCTCCCTTCCCCACACGCCACCTCAACAAGCATGGACATTAAGTACCTCTCCGACGACAAAGGCAACATCACCGGCGTATTCATTGCCATCGAGGAATGGGAGCGCCTGCAAAAGCAGTACAGCATTACCGAAAAAACGCCAGCCGACTCCGGTGCCAAGTTGCAACAGTCGCTGGCTGACGCCCTGAAGAAGGCCAAGCCAGAATAGCAGTAGCAGGCTTGCCCTCAAGCTACCGGGCCGGCAGGCTTAGCAGGCCGGCAATGCCTTTCACGTTGAGCCGGGCGAATTTCCGCACACGGTCGAAGCGGGCGGTGGTTTCGTCCAGCTCTTCGTCCTTGGGCAAGGGCTTGGGTACCTCCGCGTGCAGGCGCTCGAAGATGGAAGCGGCAATGTCCATGTAGCCGAGCAGCAGCAGGTACAGCTGCTTCTTTTCCGCTTCGGCGTAGCCCTTGCTCCGAATGGCTTTGTTCAGCGTGTCGAGCTGCGCGGTTTCATCGGTAAATAAATCGCGCAGGGCGTTGCGGCGCAACCAATATTCGGCCAGTTGCTCCGGGCTGGCCGAGGAGCCGGCAAACGGGAAGGTTTCGGCAAAGGCCGTGGCCTGCGCAAAGGCACCCTCCGCTTCGTACACGGCAGCCAGGTGCTTTTGCAGGCTCACCCACAGGCCGGTGCGGGCTTTATCGAAGGCACTGGCCGCGGTGGCATCGGGAGTACTCATGGGAGATAAAATGTAGAACCTGGCAAAGGTAACGGACGAGGGATGGCCGGGTTTTACCGCCCGAAGTCGTCCTGTACCCGCACAATGTCGTCCTCGTCCGAGGGGTTGTCGGCGTCGGTATGCTGCCAGATTTCCGCCAGCACGCCCCAGTCCTTCAGGCCCACCAGGCGGTGGCGCTCGCCCTGCCGCAGCACGATGCGCTCGCCCACTTGCAGACTTTTCACTTCACCTTGCTCGTCGGTGTCGCTGGTGGCCACGCCCACCGGGCCCTGCACCACCTGCCATATTTCGGCGCGGCGGTGGTGGTATTGCCAACTCAGACGCTGCTGGGGCGCCACCAGCAATATCTTGGGGCTAAGCCGGCCCGAAATCCGCAGCCCTTCCACCGACAAGCCATCGAAATAGATGTCGGCAAATTGCTGGGCCTGGTTTTCGTCGATGACAAAAAAACCGCCCCACGGCCGCAACGGGTCTTGGCGCTCTACCACGAAGCCTTGCCGCTGAAGCTGCGCGGCTACTTGTTGGAACAGGGCTTGTTTTTGCGAGTCGGTGATGGGCATTAATTCTGCTACTAGGGCCAGCGCTTCAAAATTTGGGACTGCAAGTTATGGCCTGAATCATTCAGTCGGCCGCACCGCTGGTCGCGCCCTCAAGCCAGCCCAGCCTATTGCTTGCGCGCCCACTTTTCTGCGCTCATTCCAAACCGGACCGCTCCGCTCTTGTTGAGGCCGGTTTCCGGCCATTCTGCCCGGCGATAGCAACCTTCCGCGCGGGTGCCTGGCCCGGCACTGGGCCATACATTGCCAGGGGCTTGGGTGAAAGAGCAACCCAACAAGGGGTCGCGTAGGGCCCGGCCAATGCCTGGCTTTTCGGACTCTGGGTCCCGAAGTAGCGCCCAGATGTTATGGCCGACCAAATCGGCAATGGCAAAACCAACGACCCGCCCCGTCGCCTCGGCCACCCGGTCCTTGCCGCGCCGCGCAATGTAGCCGAGGCAATTGGCCGGCGTCACGAGTTCCGGGCGCGAGAGCCGGTTTTCGTGCACTGCCATCCGCACAGCCATCATTGCTGCCACACCAGCGGGTTTAGCTTCCCGAAGCCGCATCAGCGGACCTTAGGCTAATACGTTTTACTTGCATCGGCCGGCACCACTACCACGTAATCGGCCAGGTTCAATTGTTCCTTGTCCAGTGTCTGAAGTTGCTCCTGGGTCACCACACTCAGGGTTCTCACGCGCAGCTTGGGCGCGTACTGGCGCAGGTAGGCCAAAATGCCGTCGTGGTGGTCGGAATGGTAGCTGCCGTTGAGGTGGAGCAGGGTCTGGCCGGGCTGGCGGCCGGTTTCGATGAAGTGCGCCATGGTGGCATCTTTTAGCGCCTGCGCCTGAATGATGTTCTGGGCCCCGCCACCGTGAGTTTTGCTGTCGCCGCCGAACATGGCGGCCATATTTTTATAACCGGGCAGGTCGTAATCCACTTTCAGCGGCAGTGGGGCGAGCAGGGCGCGGTCGGTGGCGGGCAGCTTATCGAGCGCAGTAAGGCTGCGCTGGGCCACCACTTTGGCAAAGGGGCGCGGGGCGTTGGTGCCGATGACGGGAACGTGGCTTTCGCGAGCGAACTGCAGCAGCGGGCGGTAGTCGGTGGCGTAGTTGGGCCAGGGGCGGGCCTGGCGCTCAAAGGCGGTATCGGCCAGCGTACCGGCGGCGTATTGGGCCACCAGCGGCTGCACGTCGCGCTCAAACATCTCCATGCCCAGCACCAACTGCCCGGGTTTCTTCAGCTTCAGCAAGTCTTTGGCTACCTGCAGCTCCAGCCAGTGCGCAAGGGCGTCGTTGTGCTGTTCACCGAAGAGGACCATGTCGGCCTGTGCCAGCTCCTGCAGCATCTGGTCGTAGTCGGCAGGCTGGCCGGTAGCACTGAAGAGGCGGTAGGCGGGCCGGTCGCCAACGAAGCTGGCAAGGCTGGTAAGTAACAGCAGGAAGCTGGCGAGGCGCAGGAATCGCATAGAATAAGGCAGCAGACGATTATTAACAAAGAACGTCATGCTGAGCGCAGCCGAAGCATCTCTCCCGCTTCGTTGGGCCAATCGATAGGATTAGTTGTGCGGGAGAGATGCTTCGGCTGCGCTCAGCATGACGTTCTTTCTAGTTCTACTACCCCTTATAAAACATCCATTTGCCCAACTCCTTATACGTCACCTTCTTGCCGTACATCAGAATACCCACGCGGTAGATGCGGGCCGCCACCCACACCGTGCCAATGAACCCCAGAATGAGCAGGAAGATGGACAGCGCCAGCTGCCACGCCGGCACGCCAAACGGCAGGCGAATAACCATGGCAATGGGCGAGGTAAACGGAATCATCGACATCCAGAAAGCCACCGGCCCGTCGGGATTGCGCACAATGACGGCGAACCCAATGATGTAGCTCAAAATCAGCGGCATGGTAATCGGGAACATGAATTGCTGGGTGTCGGTCTGGTCGTCGACGGCCGCGCCCACGGCCCCGAACAAGGCCCCGTAGAGCAGGTAGCCGCCCAGGAAATAAACGATGAAGCCGAAAATGATGGTCCCGATGGGAATGTTGAGCTCCTTGATTTTTCCGAACACGCCGCCTACCGCGTTGGCACGTTTGGCGGGGTTCATCTGGTCGGCCGAGGCAGCGGCATTGTCGGCCAGCGAGGGCTGGGCGGCCGGGCCGCCGGGCGTGGCCGACGTAGTGGCGGCGACGCTGGTTTTGGCGGGCTGGTCGCGGTCCATCACCATGGGCAGCACCACGGCGGTGGCGCCGTAGGACAGAATGCCCCACAGCAGAAACTGTGTGAGGCCCACGGCCGCCACGCCCACAATTTTGCCCATCATCAGGTCAAACGGCTTCACCGACGAAAGCATGACTTCCATGATGCGGCTTGACTTCTCCTCGCCCACCCCGCGCATAATCTGCACGCCGTACAGAAAAATAAAGAAGTAAATGAGCACGGCCAGCCCCGACGCCACGCTGGTCGTCACGCCCGAGTTGCTGTCCTTCTCCGCCCCCGATTCATCGACGCTGATGGAGTTGAGCGGCACTTTGGCGCGCAGCTGGTCGAGTTGGGCCTGCGTGAGGCCGGACTTTTGCATCTTGAGCTCTGCGAAGGCGTCGGTCAGGGCCGATTGCACCCGGTTTTCCTTGCTCAGGCTGATGTTGCCTTTGCCAAAAAACTGCACGCCCTGCGGGTCTTTTTCGTCCAGGCCGGCGGGCAGGTAGAGCAGGCCGGCGTGTTTCTGCCGCTGAAAATCCGTTTTGGCGCTGGCCAGCGTCCCGCCCGCTACCGGCTGAAACTGCAGCTGCGGCGTCGAAACCAGCCGCCCGGCAATGCCCAGGCCGCTGTCGTCGCGCACGTTGATGATTTCCGTGGTTTCATCCGACTGAATGATTTTGCCCACGAACACCCCGAACACCGCAATGAGCACCGGTACCAGCAGCGTGAGCATGATAAACGCCCGCTTGCGAACCCGCGTGAGGTATTCGCGTTGGGCCACGAGTAAAAATTTAGAAGCCATGACGTGAAATTAGAGCAGCGCGTTAGCGGTTTGGTTAAGGGTTTCGGGCATGGTTTCGCCCACGCGCCGGATAAAAATCTCGTTGATGCTCGGGATTTTCTCACGGAAAGACTCTACCTCGATTCCCGGAGAATTGATGAGGTAGCGCAGCAACTCGTTGGGCCGCACGCCTTCGTGCAGCTGCACCCGGATGTAGAAATGGTCGTTTTCGCGGGCTTTTTGCTCCACCACCTCAAACTCAGGGTGCGTCACAATGGGTTTGCCCACGCCCTCCACCTCGTAGGTATTGGTTTTGAACTGGTCGCGAATCACCTCAATCGGCCCATCCAGCACCTTGCGCGAGCGGTTGATGAGGGCAATGTTGTCGCACATTTCCTCCACCGATTCCATGCGGTGCGTCGAGAAAATGATGGTGGCGCCTTCCTGCTTCAGCCGCAAAATCTCGTCCTTAATGAGGTTGGCATTAATCGGGTCGAAGCCCGAGAAGGGCTCGTCCAGGATAATCAGCTTGGGGTCGTGCAGCACCGTGGCAATGAATTGCACCTTTTGCTGCATGCCCTTGCTCAGGTCTTCCACGTTCTTGCCGGCCCATTCTTTTATCTCAAAACGGTTCAGCCACTGCTTGATGCGCGCCGTGGCGTCTTCCCGGCTCAGGCCGCGCAGGCGGGCCAGGTAAAGCAGCTGCTCCCCCACTTTCATCTTCTTGTAGAGGCCCCGTTCCTCGGGCAGGTAGCCGATATGGGCAATGTGGCTCGGGTTGAGCCGCTCGCCCCGGAAACGGATTTCGCCTTCATCGGCCCCCGTAATCTGGGTGATGATGCGGATGAGCGAGGTTTTGCCGGCGCCGTTGGGCCCAAGCAGCCCGAAGATGCTGCCCTCTGGAATGGCAAGGCTCACGCCGGACAGCGCAACGTGGTTGGCATAGGCCTTCCGCACATCGATGGCTTCGAGAATGGGCCGGGAAGAAGATGGTTGCATGGCGAGAAAAAGGTGAGAAAGCAGGTTGAAAGCAAATGTAGCCGCCTCGGGCTTGGCACCGCAATAGGCGTGCGCCAAGCGGCGCCAACCGCCACTCAAACGGTAAATCAGCCGGATGAATGGGACCGGGCGGGCTAGTGCGAGCCGGTGGCCTCGTCCTCATCCAGCTCGCGCAGGCTGGCTTCGAGGCGGTCGAGGTGCTGGCCATAGAGGCGCTGCAGGTACCAACGGGTGGTGCGCACCACGGCCCATTGCAGCAGCAGGCCTGCGGCCAGCAGCGCCGCGCCCAGGCCGAGCAGCATGGCCGTGCGCACCCCGCCGGGCCGGGCCAGTTCCTTGCCCGCCACGTACTCATACACCAACATCAGCGAGGCCGGGGCCATGGCCAGCGTCAGCCGATAATGGAAGCGAAGCATGCTGCGCAGGCCGGCGCACAGCCGCCGCAGGTTACCCAGCACATGGGCGTCCGGCTGGGTCATCTGCCGCATCATCTTGAGCTTGCGGTAATAATATCCCAGCAGCACCAGCGACAGCAGCAACAAACTCAACACTTCTGCCCGCTCCAGAAAAGTATCAGTGAACCCAATGAGCAGCGGCATGACCACGGCCACCAGCGCCACGAAGGCCATTTCCAGCCGGGCATTGCGGCGCATTTTTTCCACCAGCCCATCCGAGTGCTGGGCCAGTAGGTGGCTCAGGGCTGCTTGGTTGAGGGGCGGTGCGGCCGGCTCGGGCTGCTGCCACTGGCGGCGAAGGTCATCGAGTTCCATCATCGGGCGGCGGGGACTAAAAGGGCGCGAAGTTTTTCCTGCACGCGGTGCATTTTCACGCGCACATTGTTTTGGGTAATGCCGAGGATGTCGGCCATTTCCTCATAAGACCGGTCTTCGAGGTAGAGCAGCACAAACGCCTTGTCGACCTCCGACAGCCGGCCAATGGCCCGGTAGAGCTGGGCCCGGTCGTCGGCGTCGTAGCCTGTTTCCGGGGCCTGGGCCACGGCCAGCGCCTCAGCATCCAGCTCGCTCGGGGCCGGGCGGCGGGTGCGCTGGCGCAGGTTCGAGATGGCCACGTTCAGCGCGATGCGGTAGAGCCAGGTGCTGAGCTTGGCGTTGGGCTGGGGCACGTAGCGCGGCCACGCCCGCCACAGCTGCAGCACCATCTCCTGGAACAAGTCCTGCCGGTCGTCCGCATCCTGGCAGTACAGCCGGGCCACGCGGCGCAGCAGCGGCTGGTACTCGTGCAGCGCGGCAACAAAATCAGCAGACGGGGTGGCGGCGGCCATGCGGAGGTAAGCGTTTTCAGGAGGTGAATCGGCGGCAGCGGCGCAGCATTACAGGCACCGTTGGAATATTTTCCAGCAATACACAAGAACGTCATGCTGAGCGCAGTCGAAGCATCTCTACCGCGCAAGCAATTTGATTTACTACTGAGGTAGAGATGCTTCGACTGCGCTCAGCATGACGTTCTGCTAAACAGCTAGCAAACAAAAAGCCCCGCCTGACCAATGGCCAGACAGGGCTTTGCAATTCTACTCGGGCAATCCCTAAGCGAAATATTCCTTCACCTTTTCAAAGAAGCCCTTCTCGTTCTTGCCGGGGTGCGGCGTGAAGTTGTCCGAGTCGCGCAGCTTCTCCAGCAGCTCGCGCTCCTGGTTGCTCACGTTTTTGGGCGTCCACACGTTCAGGTGAATGAGCTGGTCGCCGCGGCCGTAGCCGTTCAGGTCTTTAATGCCTTTGCCGCGCAGGCGCAGGATTTTACCGGGCTGGGTGCCGGGGTCTACCTTGATTTTTACCTTGCCCTCGATGGTGGGAACCTCCAGGCTCGCGCCGAGGGCGGCATCCACGAACGAGATGTACTGCTCGAACATGATGTTGTTGCCGTCGCGCTTCAGGAATTCGTGCGGCTCCTCCTCAATCTGGATGAGCAGGTCGCCGGGCACGCCGCCGCGCTCGGGAAAGTTGCCTTTGCCGTTCATGCTCAGCTGCATATCGTTGGCCACGCCGGCGGGAATGTTGATGGGAATCACTTCCTCGTGCAGCTGGCGGCCTTCGCCTTTGCACACGTCACAGGTGCTCACAATGGTTTTGCCTTCGCCGTTGCAGGTAGGGCAGGTGCTGCTGCTCACCATCTGGCCGAGCATGGTGTTCACCACGCGTTTGGTTTGGCCCTGGCCCTGGCAGGTGGGGCAGGTTTTGAGGTCGGTGCCGTTTTTGGCGCCGGTGCCGCTGCACGGCTGGCAGGCCACGTAGCGCTTCACCTTGATTTTCTTCTCGACGCCGTTGGCGATTTCCTCCAAATCCAGCTTCAGCTTGATGCGCAGGTTCGAGCCCTTCTTCTGGCGCCGTCCGCCACCCTGGCGTCCGCCCCCTAAGAAGCCCTCAAAGCCCCCGCCCCCTCCTAAAATATCGCCGAACTGCGAGAAGATATCCTCCATATTCTGCGGGCCGCCGCCGCCACCGCCTCCCATGCCCTGGTGGCCGTACCGGTCGTAGCGCGCGCGCTTGTCGGCGTTGCTGAGCACCTCATAGGCCTCGGCAGCTTCCTTGAATTTGTCCTCGGCGGTCGGGTCGTCGGGGTTCTTATCGGGGTGGTACTTGATGGCCATCTTGCGGTAAGCCGACTTGATAACGTCGCCTTCCGCATTTTTAGCAATGCCTAATACCTCGTAATAATCGCGCTTCGTAGCCATCTGCTTTTGTATGAATCGTCTGTCATCCTGAGCGTAGCGAAGGACCTTATCACGCCTAGGGCAGTAATTACTGCAAGTCGTGCCGTTGTAGGAAGGTCCTTCGCTACGCTCAGGATGACAGATTTTTTAATTTCTTCAACCTCAAACCAAACCCTAAAATTACTGCCCCAACACCACTTTGGCGTGGCGAATAACCTTGTCGCCCAAATAATAGCCTTGCTCCACCACGTCCACGATTTTCCCTTTCAGGTCGTCGCTCGGCGCGGGAATCTGGGTGATGGCCTCGTGCAGTTCGGCATCGAAGTCGCCGCCTTTGGCTTCCATGGCGGTCAAACCCTTTTGCTGGAGCGTTTTGTTCAGCTTGCCCTGAATAATGTCGATGGCGTCGCGCACGGCACCGGCATCGGTGGTGGTGGCGGTGGCGTTGCGGGCGCGCTCAAAATCGTCGAGCACGGGCAGCAGGGCCACCATCAGCTCCTGGTTGGCGGTTTTGAACAGGTCGATGCGCTCCTTGCTGGTGCGGCGCTTATAGTTCTCGAACTCGGCGGCGAGGCGCAGGTACTTGTCTTTAATTTCGGCCAGCTCGGCATCGGTGCGCGAGGTCTCGGGCTGGGGCGCGCCGGTGGCGGTCATGTCCGGGTCGGTGCTTTCGCCGTCGGCCATTTCGCCAGCTACGTGGTTGGGGTCAGCGGTCAGGTTGTCGTCCTGGGGCAGGTTTTGCTCGTTAGCCATTTGCGGAAATATTCGTCGGAAGGGGTTTTTCACGGGGTTAGCCGGTTAGTCAGGCTGAGGGCGCAAGGAGTGGGCCAAAGGGGCGCGGGCTGCCATAGTGGCACTGGCATTAACTTCGTCATTCCACTTCCACAACAGTCAATAATCTGTATGAATCCCTCAGGCCAGCAACTGATATCTCAATCATTAAATTATTTCTCTCAGATGTCTCCCCAACTGAGTGTTGTCTATGTTCTAACGAATCCAGCAATGCCTGGAATGGTAAAGATTGGGCGCACAAGTCATGACGATGCCAAAACTAGGATTGACCAACTTTACACAACCGGTTTCCCAGTGCCGTTCAACTTAGAATTTGTTTGTAAAGTCCCCAATTCAGAAGAAGTTGAAAAAGCACTACATCTTGCTTTTGCCCCTCATCGAGTGAATCCTAAACGTGAGTTTTTTACGATAGAGCCTAGTCAGGCAATTGCAATTTTGAAGTTGCTTCATGTTCAAGATGCAACGAATGAGATTGAAAGTCAATCGACTACTAGCAACATCGCTCAATCAGAACTTGATGCAGGGACACAACTCAAGAAAAAGCGACCACCTCTCAACTTCACCGAGATGCAGATACCGCTACATTCAGAACTTGTTTGCAAGGTCAATGCAGCGGTAGTAGTTGTAGTGGATTCGAAAAGAGTACAGCTAAATGGTGAAGAAATGTCTTTAACTGCAGCTACCCGTAAAGTTTTGAATATTGACTACAGCGTTGCCCCAAGCCCATACTGGTCTTTTGAAGGACAACTACTCCAAGAAATCTATAACAACACTTATGGACAACTAAGCGACGAGTAACCAATTATGCACGCCTTCCGAATCGTTTTCCGCATTTGCTGATTGGTCCCGTTCGCGAGGCTGAAATCGAAAATGAAATGCCTATCGTCCGGGAGCATCTGCCAAACCTAACGCGCTACGAAGGCCATTCCTCATCGCCCTCCTCTTCGCCAAGTCCCTGGCGTTTCGCTGGGGCAGCGTCGCGGCGGGTTTCTTCCAGCGCCTTCCAAATCATATCTTTCAGCGGCATGATATTCTTATTCGTGAGGCTGGAAATGAAGATGGCAGGCACTTCTTCCGGCAGCGTGGCGCGGATTTCGGCCTCCAGCTCCTCGTCAATCATGTCGGACTTGGTGATGGCCAGCAGGCGCTTCTTCTCCAGCAGGTCGGGGTTGAACTGCTCCAACTCGCCGATTAGCACGTCGTATTCGGCGTTGATGTCGGGCGAGTCGCAGCTTATCATAAAGAGCAGCATGGAGTTGCGCTCGATGTGGCGCAGGAAGCGGGTGCCCAGGCCCTTGCCCTCGGCCGCGCCCTCGATGATGCCGGGAATGTCGGCCATCACGAAGGATTTGTAGTCGCGATAGGCCACCACGCCCAGGTTGGGCACGAGGGTGGTGAAGGCGTAGTCGGCAATCTTGGGCTTGGCCGCACTCACCACCGACAGCAGCGTGCTCTTGCCCGCGTTGGGGAAGCCCACGAGGCCCACGTCGGCCAGCAGCTTGAGCTCCAGGATGATGATGGCCTCGATGGCGGGCTCGCCGGGCTGCGCGTACTGCGGGGCCTGGTTGATGGAGTTTTTGAAATGGTCGTTGCCCCAGCCGCCGCGCCCGCCGGGCACGAGGACGAGCCGCTGGCCGTGCTCCGTGATTTCCAGAATGTGGGTGCCGTCGGGGTCGCGGGCCACGGTACCAAGGGGCACTTGCAGCACAATATCGTCGCCCTGCGCGCCGCTGCGCAGGTTTTCGCCCCCGCCCTCGCCGTCTTTGGCGAACACGTGGCGCTGGTACTGCAGGTGCAGCAGCGTCCAGAGCTGCGAGTTGCCTTCGAGGATGATGTGGCCGCCACGGCCGCCGTCGCCGCCATCGGGGCCGCCGTTGGGCAGGCCCTTGGCCCGGAAAAAGTGGTGCGAGCCCGCGCCGCCTTTGCCCGAGCGGCAGATGAGTTTGACGTAGTCGATGAAGTTATTAGAGGCCACGGGGATTAGATTAAATGTATTGAAATTGTCCGTCATGCCGAGCGCAGCCGAGGCATCTCGCGTGCCATAGTAAACCCTGACATAAGGATTACTGCTGCACGCGAGATGCCTCGGCTGCGCTCGGCATGACGTTCGATGAAATAGCCGCCAGCGCGACTATGCTTTTACCTCCTTAGTCGCCTCGGCCGGGGCTTCGGGCTTGGCAGCTTGGTGTTGGTCAATCAGGCCACAGATTTGGCCGAAGATGCTGTCGATGGGGCCGATGCCGTTGAGGGCGTGGAATTTCTTCTGGGTGGCGTAGTAGCCGGCTACCTGGGCGGTTTCGGTGTTGTACACCGTCACGCGGCGGCGGATTTTGGTTTCGTCCTGGTCGTCGGGGCGGTTGCTGGTCTTGCCGCGCTCCAGCAGGCGCTTCACCAGCTCTTCTTCCTGCACCTCCAGCGCAATCATGCAGCCGATGTGGGTGTTGTGCGAAGCCATGAGTTGGTCGAGGCTTTCGGCCTGGGCCACCGTGCGGGGGAAACCGTCGAAGATAAAGCCGCCCGCCTGAGGGTTATCCTTCAGCGCGCTGCCAATCATGCCAATCACCACTTCGTCGGGCACCAGCAAACCCTCGTCCATCAGCTTCTTGGCACGCAAGCCGAGGTCAGTACCTTGGGCAATCTGGGCGCGCAGCAGGTCGCCGGTGCTCAGGTGCACGAGGTTGTAGTGGGCGATGAGTTTCTGGCTTTGGGTTCCTTTGCCGGCGCCGGGAGGGCCGAACAGCACGATGTTCAACATGTAGAAGAGTTGCGCGAAGGCGAGTGGTGAGGTGGGTCTGGGCAAGTTACTCAATTGATGCCAAAAGCGTTGTTACACGGCTACGTACACGTCGGGCAGGTTGCGGCCTAATCCGTCGTAGTCAAGGCCGTAGCCGACCACAAAGTCGTTGGGAATTTCCAGGGCCACGTAGCGCACGCTAAGCTGGTGGCGCAGGCTGGCCGGCTTGAAAAACAAGGCTGCAATTTCGACTGAGGCCGGGCCTTTGGCCAGCAGCGTGGGCATAAGGTGGTGCATGGTGGTGCCCGTGTCGACGATGTCTTCGACGAGGATGAGGTGGCGGTCTTGCACCTCCTCGCGCAGGCCCAGTATTTCCTGCACCACCCCGGTACTGCCGGTGCCCTCGTAGGAAGCTACGCGGATGAAGACAATTTCACATTCGCCAGCAAAGCGCTTCAGCAAATCGGAGGCAAACATGAAGCCCCCCGTGAGCACCACCACAAACAAAGGCTTGTGCCCGGCATAGTCGGCGCTGAGTTGTCCGGCCAGGCGAGTTACCACCTCATCCAATTGAGCAGCAGAGAAATACGGCCGAAATTCTTTGTTGTGGATGGTGATGTGGGAAGTGCCCATGCAGCGTGGGGGGAGAGGAATGAGGGTACAAAGCTACTGTCTGCACCACGGATTCGCTTGCATTTATCGGATTCCACGGATTTTGTGGACGTTACCGTACGCGCTTCTTCACGACGCTGCTTGTTTGGAGTGCATGTCCGAGGATTGGTTCGCGCATAAAAAAGGCCATTCCGAGAAATGGCCTTTTGGTTTTTACGGTCCATAAAGTCGTGGTGTCCGAATGAATTCGTCCAATTACGAAGGACCGTGCAGCAAAGCGGTGGCTACTTTACTTCGCGCAGCGCCGTGTAAATGACGCGGACAGCGGCAGGAGCCAGTACCTCGGCGTAGCGCACGTGCGGGCGCACGGCGGTTTCAAGGCGTTGGTTGTCCAAGTGCACGGGCGCCATGCCGCGCTCTCCGCCCTTCTCGGCAATGTGGGGGGCAATAACCAGCGACACAATACTCATAAGCTTGATGAGGATGTTCATGCTGGGCCC
The DNA here is from genome assembly GCF_016734815.1 of Hymenobacter rubidus. GTDB lineage: Bacteria > Bacteroidota > Bacteroidia > Cytophagales > Hymenobacteraceae > Hymenobacter > Hymenobacter rubidus. The sequence continues at coordinate 33,949 of NZ_JAERQF010000038.1, read as the reverse complement.
GGAAGTATCCTTAAAAGGGTCGCCCACGGTGTCGCCGGTTACGGACGCTTTGTGTGCATCGGAGCCTTTGTATTCCATTTTGCCGTTCACCAGCACGCCCTTTTCGAAAGACTTTTTGGCGTTGTCCCAGGCGCCGCCGGCGTTGCTCTGGAACATGGCCATCAGCACGCCGCTCACGGTAACGCCCGCCAGCACGCCCCCCAGCACCTTGGGCCCAAACAGGAAGCCGACGATGATGGGCGTGAGCAGTGCAATGGCCCCCGGCAGAATCATTTCCCGAATAGCGGCCTGGGTCGAAATGGCCACGCATTTCTCATACTCCGGCCGGCCCGTGCCCTCCATAATGCCCGGAATCTCGCGGAACTGCCGGCGCACTTCCTGCACCATGGCCATCGCCGCCCGCCCCACGGCCGAAATCGCCAAGGCCGAGAAAATGAACGGAATCATGGCCCCAACAAACAAGCCCGCCAGCACGTCGGCATTCGAAATATCAATGGTATCGATGTGAGCCGTGCCCATGAAGGCGGCAAACAGCGCCAGCGACGTGAGGGCCGCCGAGGCAATGGCGAAGCCTTTGCCGGTAGCAGCCGTGGTATTGCCCACGGCATCCAGAATGTCGGTACGCTCCCGCACTTCCTTGGGCAGTTCGCTCATTTCGGCAATGCCCCCGGCGTTGTCGGCAATCGGGCCGAAGGCGTCGATGGCCAACTGCATGGCAGTGGTGGCCATCATGCCGGCGGCGGCAATGGCCACGCCGTATAGGCCAGCAGCCTTGAAACTGAGCACAATGCCCGCCGCCAGCACGAGAATGGGCAGCACCGTTGATTCCATGCCCACCGCCAGGCCGCCGATGACGGTGGTGGCGTGGCCGGTGCTGCTTTGCTGCACAATGCTGTTCACCGGGCGCTTGCCCATTGCCGTGTAGTACTCGGTGATGATGCTCATCAAGGTGCCAACCACAAGGCCCACCAGCACCGCGTAGAAAACGTGCAGGGCATCGAAGCTGATGCCCCGAATGGTGAAGGTACCCACCGGCAAAATCCACATAATAAGCCCATAGGAAGCCGCCGCCGATACCAGCACCGAAACGTAGTTGCCCAGATTGAGGGCCGCCTGCACGTTGCCGCCTTCCTTCACCCGCACGCACAGAATGCCGATAAGAGAAGCCAGAATGCCCATGCCGGCAATGGCCATTGGCAGGAAAATGGGCGAGAGGCCGCCAAAGCTGTCGTTGGTCACGGTCACTTCACGGCCCAGCACCATGGTAGCCAGAATAGTAGCCACGTAGGAGCCAAACAAGTCGGCGCCCATGCCGGCTACGTCGCCCACGTTGTCTCCCACGTTATCGGCAATGGTGGCGGGGTTGCGGGGGTCATCTTCGGGAATGCCGGCTTCCACTTTGCCCACCAGGTCGGCGCCTACGTCGGCTGCCTTGGTGTAGATACCACCGCCCACGCGGGCAAACAGGGCAATGCTTTCGGCGCCCAGCGAAAAGCCAGTGAGGACTTCCAGCGCCTTTTCCATTTCCTGCCCGTTGGCTAGGCCACTGGGCACGAACATCTTGTAGAATACGATAAACAACGAGCCCAGGCCCAGCACGGCCAAGCCGGCCACGCCCATGCCCATGACCGAACCGCCCGAAAACGACACGTTGAGGGCACCGCTAAGGCTGGTTTTGGCGGCCTGGGCGGTGCGCACGTTGGCTTTGGTGGCAATTTTCATCCCGATGAAGCCGGCCAGCGCCGAAAACACCGCCCCAATGAGGAAGGCAATGACAATGACCGGACTGGAGTTGCTGCTGGTGCTGCCTAGGTAGAAAAGGAAGGCCCCGGCAATTAAGCCGAACAGGGCCAGCACCTTGTATTCGGCCTGCAGAAAGGCAATGGCCCCATCGGCAATGTAGCCGGCAATGGTGGTCATGCGGGCGTCGCCGGCGTCCTGCTTGGCTACCCAGCCAGCGCGCAACCAGGTGTATAGCAACGCAAAAATGCCCAAGGCAGGCACAGCGTAAAGGTATGGGGTCATAAAAAGTGGGAATGTTTGAAAGAAGTGAGATGGGTTTGCGGGAGCAAATTAGCCGATTAGCGTCATATGCAATACGTTGGGCATTTTTCTTCTGCATCGGCCCGGACAAAATCCGGGTTTCCGCCAACCCCTGCCTGTGGCGCTTCGTTTGGAACTCATCCCGGCGGCGTTAACTTTGGGGCTTATTAAGTTGGCTTTTAGCTGTGATATGAGAGCATTTGTTATCAATTTGGAGCGTTCCATTGCCCGGCGCGCATTTATGCAACAACAGCTTGATGCCCAAGGCATTGATTTTGAATTTATCAAAGCCGTTGATGGGGCTACGCTCAGCGACGAGTACCTAGCGCAGATATGTGACTTTGAGGAGCTAGAAAAGCGGCCGCATATTATGCGCAAAGGCATGTATGGGTGTATCCTAAGCCATTATGGAATTTACCAAAGAATAGTAGCTGAGAATTTTCCTTATGCTTTGATTCTGGAAGACGACATTGTAGTTCAGCCTGGTTTTAAAGCTGTATTAGATGACTTGGAATCTAGAATTCAGCCAAATGAAGCCGTACTGCTCTTCTCGCAAAACAACTTTATGCCTACGGTATTTTCCAAACAGCATGCGGAAAATCTAGCCAACAATCACCTATTAGCTTACCCGATGGAGCCATGGGCTTTGGGTTCAACAGCAGGATACATTATTAGCAAAGCTGCAGCGCAAGGCATGTTGGCGTACATGCTCCCGCTTCATATAGGTCCTGATGCTTGGATAGCCTTTTATCGTGACAAGGCTATTGGCAGTTTGCGGTGCGTAACACCATTTCTTGTAAAACCAGCTGGTTTCACAAGTGATATAGATTACGTAATCAGTGATAACCTATTAGGTAAGACACTCGCGTTAATCAAGAAGTACCGCATTTTTCCATTTAAGCAACTGCTGGATTATCGTCGGAAGCGGGCCCTTGATAAGTCAATTCAGTTTTCCTTTACCTCGGAAGCATCGCCAGTAGCGCTTGCTCAAAAGGCCTGAATTTTTAGCATTAAAACTACAACTCGCTCATCAGCACGCGGTAAAGCGCCAACATGCTGTCGATATCGCGCTTGTCCACCAGTTCGTTGGGCGAGTGCACATGGTCTTCCGGAGCACCTACAAAGCACCAGTCCCAAGGCGCAGCGGCGTGTTGCAGTTCCTTGGCATCGGAGCCACCGCTGCCCTCCACTTCGAGTTGATGGGCAATGCCTGACCGGGCCGCAATGGCCCGAATTCGGTCCACGTAAGCCCGGCGAGGAATAAGCGAATCCCGCAGCGAGATAGCACAGCCCCGACCGGCATGCACGCCCTCTGTCACCCAGGTTATGTCCGAAATCAACGCCTGGTGCACGCCGTACGTTTCGTAGATGAACTTGGCCAGGTAGGCCACTGAGCCCCCGCCGTGTTCTTCCCAGCAGGAAAAGGCAATGACGCCGTGCTCCAGCGTTTCGCACAGGCGCAGGGCGTTCCACACGCCCAAGCGGTTGTCAAGGTAGCAGCTTTGGACGGTGGTCTCGGTTTCGCGAAAATCGCAGTAGAAGGTGAGTTCGGTGCCGCGGTCAATGTCGCGGTGGAACGCGTAGCCAAGTTCCCCGGTTTCCTCGTCAATTGTCAACCTGCAGTCTATTTCACCATGCGAATCCTTTCCTACCAAACGGTAGCCGGCTTCGGCCTGCGGTCCCCCGATACGCACCAGTTGCCGCCCGTAGCGCACGGTGAACCCAATGCTGTCGAGGTGGGCGAAAACCGCCGTTCGCGGCTGCCCAAAAACCAGCAGCACACAGTCTTGAAAGCGGTTATCAGCGACAATCTGGGGCCGGTGGCGCCAAGTGTGTTGGTGTTCGCCAACGTAATCCAGAAGGAACCGCGTGAGCGAAACTTCGTTCCCAGCGGGAGCCGCAATTTGGCAAAGTGAGTGAAGCAATTGCATAGACAAACGGAATTACGGCCAAAGCTAGGCCAAAGTCCGTACTTTAGCAGGCCCGTTTCCCGTACCCGCCCCTTCGTGTTGGACGTGCAGGGGCTTGGCACGGCTTTCTACTTATTTTCTATGCTGCGTTCGCTGTTTGGTATCTGCTTGGGGCTGCTCATGCTACCGTTGCTTGGCAGGGCCCAAACGCCCGATACAATCCGCACCCCACCGCCCATGAAAACGGTGGCGCTCGACACAGTGGGCGTGTTGCCCTCGGCCATCGACACCAAAGGGTGGCTGCTGTTGGACAAAGACATTCAGCTGGAATTGGATGGCGCCGTACACAACATCTATAACTTCAAGTACGACAAGGCGGAAAAGCAGTTCCGCTCGTTGCGGCGGCGGTATCCCAACCACCCCATGGCGTATTTCCTGCTGGGCCTGAGCACGTGGTGGAAGATTATGCCCACCAATTTTCAGACGATGCAGTACGACAAGACCTTTTTCGCGTACATGGATACAGCCGCGACCAAGGCGCAGAAATTATACGACGCGGATAATAACAACTACGAGGCCAGCTTCTTCTTATCTGCTGCCTACGGGTTCGACGCGCGCCTGCACGCCGAGCGTCACGACTGGCGCAAGGCCACAGTCGGGGCCCGCCGTTCACTCAATTTTTTAAAAAAGAGTCAGGAAGCCAATGGCCTAAGTCCTGAATTTCAATTTGGACAAGCCTTGTTCAATTATTACGCGGTGTGGATTCCGGACAATTATCCCCTGCTGAAACCAGTACTCCTGTTTTTTCCAAAGGGTGATAAAAAACTTGGGCTTCAGCAGCTGCGCAGCGTCGCAGCCAACGGTTTTTATACGGCGACCGAGGCCCGTGTTTTCCTCATGCGCATTCTTAAAAACGAGGAGAATAATGCCGAAGAGGCCATGCCTGTGGCCAAGCTACTTGCCACCACTTACCCTGACAACGGCTATTTCCAACGCTTCTATGCCCTGCTGGCCTACGACCAGGGCGAGTTTTCCGACTGTGAGCGGGTAAGCCGCGAAATCTTGGATAAAATAAACAAAGGCATGCCCGGCTACGAAGGCATTAGCGGGCGTTATGCCAGCTACTTTCTGGGATACCTCATGCAAAACCGCTACCGCGATATTGCCAAAGCCAAGGACTATTACCAGCGATGCATTGTATTTGCCGAAAGCACCGGTGACACCGAGCGTGGCTTTTATTTGTTTGCCAATGCAAACCTTGCCCACATGGCGGTAAAGGAGAAAGATATAACAGCAGCAAAACGCTACTATACCGTTTTAGCTGACAAGGCCGACCACAAATCGGAGCAATACAAAGAAGCCAAGGCGTATTTAAAAAAGAATAAATAGCTACTATAATTATGGAGTTAAAGGATTTATATATTACCCCTTTTTACATAATACTTGTCTACGCAATTGCGTACGGCGTGCGCTCATCCGTTACCAACATTTATACTAAGAAGTATTTTATTCCCGCACTTACGGTAAAGCTGGTAGGTGCTATTGTGCTTGGCATTCTTTTTTACACCATTTACGGCGGCGATACCAACACCTATTATGCCCACGCTGGGGTGCTATACAAAGCCTTCGGCGACTCATTCGCCGCAGGCGTGGAATTGGTCTTTTCCAACGGAATTCCTACACCTTCCATTCAAAAATACACTGACCAATTGTCCTGGTATGGTCAGGGCAGTAATGAGTATTTTGTCATTCGAGTGGCCGGGGTATTTGCCTTACTTACCTTCAATACCTATTCCGCTATTGCCGTCTGTTTTGCCGCCACCACATTTACCGGGATGTGGGCAATGTACATGACTTTTGCAAAAATCCGGCCTCAGGTATATAAGGAGCTAGCGACTGCGGTTTTTTTCCTGCCCTCAGTATTTTTTTGGGGTTCGGGGTTGATGAAAGATTCCTTATGTATTGGAGCCTTGGGATGGCTGTTTCATGCGTTTTATCGCGGGGCCATTGAGCGAAAGGATATTTTGCAAAGCATCCTAATGGGTGCTGCCGCAATTGGCGTTATATATGCCATGAAAATTTATATTCTGCTCGCATTTCTACCACCGGCTCTCCTATGGGTATTCAATGAAAGTACGCGCGACATTCGTAGCAGTACCGTGCGCATACTGGTTAAGCCACTGTTCCTAAGTGTTGGAGCAATAGTTGCCGTGTATGCCATGGCGCAGCTTGGTGCGGCTGATGCCCGTTTCAATGTAGACAATGTGGCGGCCCAGAGCAAGCTCACCGCTGAGTACCTACAAGGAGTAAGTAAAAGCGAACAGGGCTCGGGCTACAATATTGGTGAGCAGGACGGCACTCTTGGCGGCATGCTTAAGCTTGCACCGCAGGCTATAGTAGTATCCTTGTTTCGGCCGTTTTTGTGGGAGGCCCGCAACCCCACCATGTTGTTATCAGCGCTCGAGTCTACCTACTTTGTTTGGTTGACGTTCAAGATATTGCGGCGAGTTGGCATTTTCAAAACCATTTCAGCAATTGGCCGGATTCCGGTACTCACACTTTGCTTTGTGTTCAGCCTCATATTTGCCATTTCCGTGGGGGTTTCCAGCGGAAACTTTGGCACTTTGGTGCGCTACAAAATACCACTAATGCCTTTTTATCTGGCGGGGCTTTACATCCTTCAAAGCGTTACCGTAGCCTCTGCTGCCCCGAAAGCGGCGCCGCGCCGCGCCGCGGGGGCCGGTGCCCAACTGGCCCGCGCTTAAGTAAAGCTTAAGTAAATAGGTGCAGAAAGTTGGGGGTGTTGGCGTGTACGGAATAGCGTTGCTCGATGGTGGCACGGGCCGCCTGGCCCAGCGCCTGGCGGTGCGAGGCATTGGTGAGCAACTGCTGCAGGCGCAGACGCCAGTCGGCGGGCTCACGGCATACGTAGCCGTTTACGTCATCCTGCACTACTTCCGTATTCATGCCTACTGGCGATACTAGGGCTGGAATACCCAAAGCCATGTATTGCAAGGCTTTGAAAGCGCATTTACCCTGAGCCCAGGGGTCGTCCTGCAAGGGCATTAGGCCCACGTGGAATGTGAGCAAATCCGCCATTTCGGTTTCCTTGCGCCAAGGCACAAAACGCAAGGAGCGCAGCGGCAAATCGGGGGCTTGATTTGATATAACCCGGAACTCAAACTCAAGCCCATCCTCTTCCAACTGAGCCAATACAGGAATTAGCGGCTCAAGATACTTTAGGGTGGAGTGGGTGCCGGTCCAGCCAATTACCAACGTCCCTGGGGCCAGTTGGTCCCGAACCTGGTTGTGAAGATGTTCGGTATCGATGGTCGTCGGATTGATGACCACGCTGGGGTTAAATTGCCGGGCATAGGCCGCCAAGTATGCATTGCCGCAGCTGTTGCGGTACGCCCACCGGCAAATACTTTCCACTTTGTGGTGGAACTTCAGGCCAGCGGCCACGCGGTTGGCTTCCGAAGTATTGGGAATCCAAATGGCGTCGTCAAAATCGTAAATGACGCGTTTGCGCAGCACTTTGGTCAGCAGCCATTCGACCACGGGCGGGCCCAATGGTGCAGCTTCGCGGTGCACGAACACAAAATCGTATCTTGTAGCAGCCAATACGTGCCCCAAACGACGTCCGAATCCTTTCAAAATGCCCCAGGCCTTCGCCAGGGCGTGGCCGGGCTTGTAAAGAATGGCCCAAGTCGCATCGTCCAGAAACGACACCAATCGGTACTGATGGCCGTTGGCCTCGAGTATGGACAAGTACTGTTCGAACCGAAACCGCTGTGATGGGGCTTTGCCGGGAGGATAAGGGACTAAAAATAAAATGCGCACCGGGATATTACTTATTAAACAACCTACTGACTTACAGTCATCGTCTTAAAACACGGGAAGCTAATGCTTGTACACCTTGAGTTAAAAAGCCCAAAGTTGGCAACAGCCGGGAGTCAAAATTAAGGCCGTTCGCTTGAAAGCAGCCTTGCGAGTGTTCAATTACGGTTACTTCAGGTAAAGCGGGTGCGAAACTGCTTCAGCGGCAAGGCACTTTCGTTATTGGCATGGCGCAGTTGCGTGAGGCGGAGCAAGCCGGTCCCGCATACCACAACTGGCAACTGGTCCTTCAGAAACAGGACTTTGCCAGCCGTACGATTTTCAATGCGCACATCGGGCTCCACCTCGGCATCAAACACCCGAATTAATGCTCCGTTGGCTTGGGCAGATGCGCCCTGATAGGGCGGCCCCAGTGCATCAATGAAACGTTTGATGGTGTGGCAATCAGCCTGCCAGTTGATGCGGTAGTCCTGTTCGTCGCGCCAAAGGCTGTAGGTGGCAAATTCCTCCTGCTGAGGCTCGCCCGAAGGCAGACTACCGCTGGCCACTGCGGACATAACACTGTTAATTAGCTCCTTATAGCATTCAATGGCTAAGCTAATGGCTTGCGCAATTTTCAATGGATAGGAAACCGGCCGCACAGCCTGCTGGATAATGGGGCCGCGGTCGTATTCACCACTGGCCCACAAGGCCGTGACGCCCAATTGATTTTCCCCGTTAATGAGGGCACTCACCAGGGGAGCGAACCCCCGGTAACGTGGCAGAATACTATCGTGCAGCACGATAAGCTGGTCTATTTCCCGAATTAGCCAACGCCACGAAATGGCCAGTGCATACGTTGAAGTAACGCTGTAAGGCTCGGTACGCGAAGCAAATGGAATGCCCGAAGCCTGACAAAGATTCTTAATCTCCTCAAAATAGTCGTGGGTGAGATGCGGGTCTTGGGCGCCAATAACCTGGTCGATAAGGGATGCGTCCAATTGCTCGATGATGTGCCGTAGCACGGTGTAGCCTTTTTCGGTCATCAGAAAAAGGGTGACTTTGGCAGGCGACGCGGCAGGTGGCATGAGCAGACAATGGGAGGCAGTACGACGCTGGTTGGCTTACTTGCTGACTTCGTCAACAAGGTAGAGGGGGCGGTTTTTCACCTGCTCAAACGTTTTGCCCAAGTAGAGCCCCACCATCCCCAGTACCGACAGAACCAAGCCCGAGAAAAACCAGATGGATAAAATGAGGCTGGTGTAGCCGAGCACAACAATCTGACCGTTGAGGAAGCGGAATAGCATGACCAATATCATGACGAATGTGGTGCCGGACACCACCAGCCCTAACTTGACAGTAAGGCGCAGGGGCTTGTCGGAATAGGCCAGAATGATGTCGAGCGCCAGATTGCTCATGCGGCTGAAGCTGTAGGAGGAGCTGCCGCCCCCCCGGCTGGCGTGGGCCACCGGCACATCGAGCCGTCGAAACCCCACCCACCGCACCATGAGGGGGAAGTAGGAAGCGCTTTCACGCATGGCCAGCACGGCCGCAATCACCTTGCGGTGGTAGACGCCAAAATTGGCAATGGCGGGGTCTTGCGCGGTGCCGGTGAGGTAGGACAGCAGCCAATAAAATAACGCCGAGTAATACCGCCGAACCCAGGAATCCTGCCGTTCGACGCGACGGGCCAGCACCAGGTCGAAGCCGGTTTGGGCCTGGGCCAGGAGTTGGGGAATTTCCTCGGGCTGGTCCTGCAAATCGCAGTCCATCACCACTATCCATTCGCCCTGGCACTGTTCCAAGCCGGCAAGGATGGCGCGGTGCTGCCCAAAGTTGCGGCTGAGCCGCAGGCCGCGCACGCGCGGGTCGCGCGTCGCCTGGGCCTGAATCTGCTGCCAGGAATCGTCGGGGCTGCGGTCGTCGACCAGGATGATTTCAAACTGCGGCGAGATGGGTTCCAATGCCTTCACCAAGCGCCGCACCAGTTCCTCCACCGTGGCATCGGCCCGGTACACGGGGCTCACAATCGAAAGAAAAATGGTAGACTTGGATGTCATCAGTATGTTCGGCTCAGCTTTGGCGGTTTAGTTAGCAGTGCTAGAGGCAAGCGCACCGGGCCGCCAGTTTCGCACTTGCGCCAGCCCTCGGCCCAGCCACAGCGCAGCCGGTAGAATAAGCAATGCATCGGCCTGCAGCAAGTAGCGCATTTCAAGCCCCCGGTAAAAGAAGCAAATGTAAACGTACTGAAACCCGCTCACCGCCAGCACCAACCACAACGCGGGGTAGCGGCGCAAGCTGGCAAACAGGCCCACCCATCCGAGCAACAACAAAGCCGTGCGATACCCAAAAATCAGTCCTAACAAGCCCGCCGACCGTGGCGGTGCGTGCGGGTACAATGCCTGCGGCGGCACCAGCCGGGACTTGAAGAAGGCCTTTCGCAAATTTTGCACCGGCACATCGAACCAGTACCGCCACGGATGCTCGGCCGCAAACTGCTGGCGCAACTGCTGAAAACCCGTACTAATGGCGGCATTGCAGTTGTCGGTGCGGTAGCGCCGGTACACCGAATCGGCGGGTTGAGACCCGCGCACCGCGTAGAACCCCGAGCCGCAGTGGCGTGCCAGCAATACCAGCGTTTGCGCCTGCGCCGCTTCGGCAGGCGTGCTGCATGCGGACTCCGGAAAATGAACAGGCCCTTGGCCAATCAATACCGAATCGAGCCAGGGGTTTTCGTTGGCATCCCAGCAATGCACCCATTTATAGAACTCGTCCACATCGGGGGTTTGGTTGATGTAGCCCGCCGCCTGGGGCTTTAGCAGCATCAGGCGGTGAGCCAAGACATAGTTGCGCACGGGCCACCCAATGTACAGCACCCCGAATCCGGCAGCCACCAGCGCCGCGTGGCGCCAGGCCAAGGGCCACCCCTGGGGCATCGCCTTCACTACCACCCATAGCAAGGTGATGGGCAGCAAACTTCCCATGTATTCGCGGACGAATAAATTAGCCGCCACGAGTACTCCCGTACCCAATGAATAAGCCAACGTAGGCCGCCAGCCCAACAGTAGGTAAAACCAAAGCAATGTTAAATCTGTACTTAGACTTTCTGTGCCGATGACGGGTACCCACACCATAACAAACGGATAGGTAGCGTACAGAAATGCCCCTAGGTACGGCGCCCAACGCACGGCTGGCGCCATTCGGCTCAAAATACCAAACACCAACCAGATAGCGGCTGTATCGAGCAATAACTGGCTCCAGGCAGTGGCGACAGGCGCCAGCGCAGCCCCAAATACCAGGCGATGGACGCCATAAAAAAACGGATACCCCGGCAAGCGTCCAAATGAGGCTTCGGGCACTTGTAAATCAAAAGTATAGCGGCCGACACGCCACAGGTTTTCGAAAGATTGGGTGTACGAGCTAGAGTCGCCGTTGAGGCAGAACAAGTCGGGGCTGTGATAATACGCGGCCACCCCCACCACCATGAACAGGACCCGTGCGCCCAGCCCCAATAAGATGATTGCAAGCAACAGGCGCGGCAGCACACGCAAAGAAGACGCTTGCATACGGCGCTGCATTAGGCCCGCGCCAGCACCCGACCATAGCAGGCTGCCAGCTGATGGAAGGTGTGCGCCGGGGCAAATTTTTGCCGCACAAATGCCCGACTGGCTACCGAGAACTGTTGGCGCAGCTCTGCACTGTTGGCCAGCGTGTGCATGGCTTCGGCCATGGCGGGCACGTCGCGGTTGGGCACCAGCAGCCCTGACCGACCGGATTCGAACAGTTCGGCCGGGCCGCCGCAATCGGTGGCAATCAGCGGCACGCCGTAGTACAGGGCATCGAGGCAGGTGAGGGAGAAGGATTCGGCCTCGGAGAAATTCAGGGCAATGTCGAAGGATTTCATCAGGGCCTCGGTATCGGCGGCGAAACCGTCGAACTGCACCGCTGCCGTGAGGCCTAATGCTTGCGTGCGCGCCTCCAGCTCGGCCCGAAACTCCTGGTTCTTCACCATGCCCATGTCGCCGCCCACAAAATGCAAGCGCAGCTTGGGGTTGCGGGCATACGCCAACGCAAATGCGTCCAGCGCAAAGTTCTGGCCCTTGCCCCGGATGTAGTTGCTCAGGTACAAAAACCGGATGGGACGCTCTGGGGCAGTTACTTCCAGTGCGAAAGGTACGAGGCGCTCGCCGCGCGCCGGCAGCGGGTCGTACACGGTGCGTACGGTGGGATGGCCGGGCGCGAAGTACGCCCGCACGGCCTCCGACACGCAGAGTACCTGCTGGGCCGCGTGCTCGGCCAGCCAACGCCACGGCCGGGCAAACAACTGCGGCAGCACCTGCGGCAAAAACCGCACGTGCGTGAGGACCGGCAGGCGGCCCAGGCTCAGCCAGCGCGCCACGTAGCCGGTTAGGTTATAAAAATCGTTGAGGTGCACGGCGACAGCCCGCTCGCGCCGCACCAGCTTCAGCAAACGCCAGCCGTTGAGCAGCAGCATGGGGAAATAGCGCAGCAAATCGGCGGGCCGGCGGCTGATTTCCACAAAAGGCAGTTCGTGCACGCGGTAGCCGTCGGCGGCGAGTACGGCGCTGCCAGCACTGCCGGTGGGCAGCACGTAGGCAAAATCGTATTGGTCGCGCAGCGGGCTGGTGGCGTGGCGCAGGGCATTGAGCGCCCCGGTCACGGCCCGGGAATTATCCACTAGCAGAATCAGCGGCCGGGACTTCACGCCAGAATTAGCAGCAGGCAATGGGCTCATGCGTTAGCGGGGCGTTCCGATAACAACCCATCAATCAGCTCTTTCCACTGCCCAAAAATGCGCCGGTGCGTAAAGTCGTTGGAGCGCAGGCGGGCAGCCTGGCCCAGGCGCTCGCGGGCCGGTGCGTCATTGAGTAGTTGCACGAGGGTATCGGTCCAGCAAGCCATGTCGGCGGCCAGGCTGGCGGGTTCCGTGAGCATGGGCATCAGGACACCAAACTCGGCCCATTCGGCGTGGCGCAGGGGCGTAGTTGGCGCCTCGACCGTCGGGGCCAGCATCTCGCGCGGGCCCGTGGGGCAGTCGGTCGATACCACCGGAATGCCGCAGGTCATGGCCTCGCCCAATGCCAGCGGAAACCCTTCCCAGGCCGAGGGAAACACAAACGCCGTGGCCGGCCGAATGTATTTGAACGGATTTTCCTGAAGCCCCACGAAGTACACGTCGTAGTCCGGCGTCAGCACATCGGTCGAATTCATGGCGTTGTACACCCGCAGCTTCAGGGCGCGGGCGTGGGCCAGCAAGTCCTCGCGCAGTTCCCCGTCGCCAATGAATACCAGCTTCGCCGGCTGCCGCTTCAGCAGGGCAGCAACCACATCGAGCAAGGGCGCTTGGTTTTTCTGAATGGCCAACCGGCCCGACGTCACCAGCACGGGCCCGGCCGCGTACACGGCCTGCGTGGCGGCATCGAGCGGCTCCTGGCTCAGTTTGCGCACGTGCTCGACTTCAAACGAGTTGTTGATGGCCGAGAGCTTGTGCCGGGGCACGCCAAACACGGCCGTCATTTCCGGAATAATGTCCCGGCTCACCGTCACCATTTTGTCGGCGCGCTGGTAAAGCCAGGGCATGAGCACCGACTTGCGCAGCCAGCCCATGGCCCCGCTGATGTTGCGGTCGTGCACCTTCGAGCCCTGAATAAGCACCACCGCTTTTTCGCGGCCCTTGCTCAGCAGGTTGATGTAGTCGGCGCCTTCCAAGTGGCTCACCGCCACGTCACAGTTCAACTCTTTTTTCAACTCCCGCAACCGGCTCACGCGCCGCCAGAAATTCTGCACCTTGGCTACCGGGCCGCCGCCGCCCGGCACGTCTAGGTTGCGCACTGCGTTGCCACTGGGGTACATGTCGGGCAAGTCATCGTTAAAAATAACTTCCGTCACCTGATAATAATTGCTCAACTCCACGCTGTGGTCGTGAAACGCCCGCTGGGCACCGCCCATGCCGCGGTTGGGAATAATCATGAGCAGGCGCGGCCGGGAATCGGTTGCAGTCATAGTGGGGTTTATGGAGGACATTCAGGGCAGCCCGCGCTTAGGCTACCTGCGTAAAAATAGCTTCGTAAGCGGCCACGCACCGCTCCATCCGGAATTTATCGAAGCAGGCCGCGGCCCGGACTTTGTGCACGGCCAGCAGTTGCGGGTCGGTGAGGTAGGCGCGCATGGCGGCCGTAAGTGCCGCGGGGTTGGTGAGGCGGTGGCCGTCCTGCTCCACCAGCACACCGGCCAGGCCCTCGCCCGGCACGTCCAGCATTTGCGGGATTTCGCCAATGCGCGTGGCGATGACCGGCGCCCCGCAGAACAGGTACTCGGCAATGGAATTGGGCAGGCTTTCCGAAGCAAAATAGCTGGGCAGCAAGCCCACATCAAACAGCCGTCCCCAATCAATCGGGTTCTTCGCAAAGCCCACGAAGTGGATGCGCGGGTTCTTGTTGGCCGCGGCCAGCCCACTGAGGTAGTCGCTGCTGCCCACTAATAGCAAATGGCTGTTGGCAAACTCCTTGCTCAATGCCTCAAACGAATCGATGGCGTATTGCCACCCTTTTTCGGGAATGCCGCGGGCCACCATGCCAAACACGATGTCTTTTTCTTCGATGCCCAACTGTGCACGGGTCGGGAGTTGGTCAGGGGCCGAGAAATGCCCATCGAACCCATTGTAAATCTGGGCGTGCAAAATATCCTCAAAGGGCCGCACGCCCGGCACGGTAAATATTTCCAGGTTTTTCTGAGTCAGGTACACCACGGCCGCCGCCTTCTGCAATGCCTCCCGCGACTTCACGGTCACTTCCGGCTGCTCGGGCTTGTGCAGGAAGTCTTCGTAGCACCCGTGCATGGTAATCACCAGCGGCACCTGCGGCTGCGCGGCCGCACCAGCCTCCGCCGCCACAATGTCCGACTTAATCATGTGCGAGTTCACCACGTCTACCTGCAGCTTTTCCAGCAACTGGCGCAGGTGCCGCTCCACCAGCCGTTCCCGCAGCGGAAAGCCCTTGCCCAAGCGGCGCATCAATCCCTGCATTTTCCGGCTCACCCAGTCGAGGCCCGGCACGCCGGCCCCGTTGAAAGAAAGCACGGGCACGCCCGGCGCCACCTGCTTCACCAGTTCGTGGTTGACGTAGCTGGGGTAATGGCTATAAAGCCACACCCGGTGGCCCCGTTCGTGCAAGGCCTGCGCCAGCCGCATGCCAAATACCTGGGCGCCGCCGGTTCGTAGGTCTTCAATGGAAAGCAGTATTTTCATCGGTAATTAACGCTCAATAATAACTTTAGCAAACCATACAACTTGGCTTAACCGCGGCAAGAAGCCAAGTCGTCGAAGCAGGCATTATACAGAATCGGCGGCGCTGCAAATTGTTCGGTCGGCACTATCCGCCCGGATTTGTGCAACCACAAAGGTACCCACAAGCAGCGGCAGTCATTCCCATTGCTGATGCACACCAATTTGCGAACAGCCCTCTAGGCTCCTCCCCTTCTAGCCACTGCCCTCAATCAGCACCCGTAAAAGCTTAACAACCCTTCCACCACCCGTTGTTGGTCTTCGACACCCAGCTCGTAATACAATGGCAGCCGTACTAGGCAGTCGGTATAACGGTCCGCCCACGGCAATGCCCGTCCGTCGTGTTTGTTGGCAAAATACGGGCTTTTGTGTAGGGCGAGATAATGAAAAGCCAACGAAATGTGGAGGCTCCGCATGTGCTCAATAAGGGCACTGCGCTCTGCCAGGCTGCGGCACACCACATAAAAAATGTGTCCGTTATTGGTGGCATATTCCGGCACAACTGGCAGTCCTACCCCCAGCGCGCTCAGCCCCTCCAACCCATCGAAGTAGCGCTGCCAGATAGCAATACGCCGGTGCTGAATGGCATCCAGTTGCTCAAGCTGTGCCCATAAATAAGCCGCAATCATGTCCGAAGGCAGGAAGCTGGAGCCCACATCCACCCACGTGTACTTGTCGACTTCGCCTCGGAAAAACGACGAGCGGTTGGTGCCATTTTCTCGCATAATCTCGGCGCGCGCCGCCTTTTGTAGGTCATTTACGGCCAGCAATCCGCCCTCTCCCGCCGTCACGTTCTTGGTTTCGTGAAATGAAAAAGCCCCTACTGCCCCAATGGTGCCCAATGGCTGGCCCTTATAAAAGCTCTCAATTCCCTGAGCCGCATCTTCCACCACCGTTAGCTGGTACCGATGCGCCACCTTCAGCACCGGGTCCATGTCGCAGGCAATGCCGGCGTAATGCACCGGCACAATAGCACGGGTACGCGGCGTCACCAAGCGCTCTAGTCCGGTCACATCAAGGTTGGGGTTCTGAGCTGTGCTGTCCGCAAATACGATTTTAGCTCCCCGTAGCACAAAGGCATTGGCCGTACCCACATACGTGAAAGCAGGCATAATCACCTCGTCGTCCGGTTGCAAGTCCAGCAACAACGCCGACAATTCCAGTGCATCGGTGCAGGAGGTGGTCAGTAGCACCTTCTGGGCTGCCAGCCGCTGTTCCAGAAACGCTTTGCATAGCTTCGTGAAGCGCCCATCGCCCGAAATTTTGCCCGAACGAATGGCCTGCTCAATGTATTGGACCTCTTGTCCGGTGAGATAGGGCTTGTTGAAAGGAATGGTTTGCTTCATGAACTGAGTTTGCGTATTGCAAAGCTACGGGCAGGCGCTTATCCCGGTGGGGCTTTTCAAGCAGCAATACGAGCCCATAAGAGCCAGACTATTTAAGTAGCCTTGTCACCATATCCATTACAGCTAATGAGATGACCATATAACCATAATATAGTTCTCTCCTTTTGTTTTCATCTATTTCCAGATGATACTCGAAATGATTTTGACAGCGGCCGAAGCTGGTCTATGCAGCATGCAGCATGCAGCGCAGAGATATTGATTATAAAGCCGTTATAGCATTTCATCGATGATTAGACCATCACCAGAAAAAGGCACAGCCGCCCATTTACCTGTTATTCACAGTCCCCTCAGCAGCTATTTTTCGCAGCTCTGCCAAAAAGGTAGTAGCTGCCCCAAGGTCAGCATATTGAAAGGCCCATGAATGAGCGTCGCGACCTATTGTTTCCCAGTTGTTTCGGGCAAGCCAAGCTTGTTCCAATGCATCGCTAAAAAGTGGTACAGTAGCGGCCAATGCAATAAAACCAGTCTGGTTAGAAGTTATCCATTCTGGAATGGTGCCCACTGCCGTGGCGACTACAGGGCGCCCACATAACATGGCTTCTATTACCACCAACGGAGCAGCTTCACGGCGCGAGGGCATTAACAGTAAATGATTACGCAACCAGATTCCCTTTACATCTGCGACATTCCCATGCAGAGTGACGCGCTTTTGCAACCGATAAAGCGTAATTAATTCCTCGAGGTAATCTCGGTCATGCCCATCACCAAAGATATTTAAGTGCCACGAGCGTTGCAGCCACTGTGGCTGGCTCAGCACCTCCAACGCAATGTCCTGCCCTTTACGGTCAATATCAATACCTGCTACAATGGCCAACTGTGGCACCTCATCACTAGGCCATGGCAACAATTTGGCTTCAGGTAGATTGACCGGATTTTTTACCAGCTCTGCATTGGACAAATTAATTGCCAGTTGCCGTTGCGACACCCTTGCTTGTTCACTCGACACAAAAAAGACCCGAGCGGATTGACCAAATATTTCCCGGCCCAGTCGCCTCATTTCAGTTGAGGGCAAGTGGTTGGCATCGTAGTTATGACACACCAAGCAAAAAGGAACACCACTCTGCAGTAAGGCCTCCCGCAACCAGGCCGTTTGTATGATATCGAAATTACCCCCTTGGCTTACACATATAATATCCGGTTGGAATGCCTCTAATGCTGCGCTAAACGGCTTAGCAAGGCGTAAGGCTATCTGAAGCCGGCGCTTAAGGCGGACCGCTAACGCCGGCGAATAAAATGGACGTACTTGCAGCTCAGCTCCTGCTTGTTCTAAAACCCGCAGCTGCGCCGGAAAATGGTCGGACTGATATACAGATGCAAAAACGGCATGCCCTTGGGCAAGCGCTGATAAGGCCGTTTGCTGCCAAAGTACTTCGCTGCCGCCCCAAGGGGCAGATAGCATAGTAGAAACAAAGGCAATTCTCATTAGGCTGAAATCACTGTCTTCTTCTCATTTCCACTTATTGCTCCGCGTAGCCACTGCTTGAATAGCCACAGAGTATCGCGGTTAAGGGGGGCCAACTTAAAGCAACGAAGCAAGTAAGAAAAGCTTAGGGAACGTGGGAACTCAGCCCGCAGCAGCCGCCCAATAAACTCCTGCAAAGCTACGATTTCTAGTTGATGGCTACGCACCGCCGAAACCTTTGCTGGTCCAAAAGGTAGCTGCCCTTCGCGTTTATCCTCGTATTTTAAAGCGTTGTGCAGCCATGAAGTATTGACCGAACCCCGTGAATGGTGCTCAATGAGTAACTCAAATGTCACACACACGCGTAGGCCATGCCGGTATATCTCCGTGCAATAATCTACGTCATAAAAATGAAAGTCGGTAAATGTCCGGCTATCGAATGGGTACTGCTGCCAAGTTTCTCGACGCGAACACATCCAAAGGCCATCCACCACAGCCACATCAGCCAGGCTCACCTCTTCAGGATTGCGTAAGTCCATCTCCTTATGCCCATCCGGAAAAACATTGAGAACATTTTCGCGGCATAATTCTAAGCCGCAGCCCCACCAGGCGGCAGGTGCAGCCACTTGGTAGCACCCACCCGTTACGCCAAGTACCCCCACCGTAGGGTCATTCAGAATAGTAGCGACGACTTTACCCCAATTGAGGGTATGAAAACGAATATCCTCGTGCATGAAGCACAGTAATTCATATTGCGCTTGAGCAGCACCTATATTATACGCTTCGCAAATGCCATACTTGCCCTCGCTATTGTCGATACCGATAACTTCGTAAGGAATGCCAATTGTTAGTGCTACATTCTCGCTAACAGCCGCTAATGCCACAGCATCACGAGAACAGATTATAATTGAAAGCATAACGCAAAGTCAAGTAATAATTTGTGCAAATTTAACAGCACAAAAATAGGAAGGCTTCAGTAGCGAATTAGCCATTTGCTACACATTGCTATAACAAATAGTTCGGGTATTAGCTTCAAATAAGTTATAGCAGGCTTCAGATTAGTATATGCATATTAAAGATGTATAGCGGAAACATACAACATACCACGGCAGATGAAGAGGCAACATGGTCCCAAATTATTGGGTAGCAGCAGCCGAAATTCTAATAGTAGCAAGTAGGATTGGTATGTCAATATAGCAAGTATTTTAATCGGCACCTATTCATAATGAAAAAAACGCTTATCAAAACAGCCCGTCTTGTATGCCACCGCTATTAAGTTTCAACAGTTGTAAAAGAACTTCTCTAAGCATAACCAGTCAGGCCTAATATGAATGCGTATGTTGCTTATGCAGTTAATTTGAATAATTCGATTAACTATTTTTATATTTATTATGCATACAAATCAGCATACTTAAGTAGAAACTTTTTATTGTTTCAAGAGTCGATAAAGCAATTTATCGCCCAGCAGAATTCGAAATCCACTGGCTTTATGAAAGAAACGCTTAGAAATAGCATTTAATAACTTGGATATTAATTTTTTTTCAACAAGCGATATATTCGAATAAATTAACTTATGCCGGCCATAACTCATCCTCTGATGTGCCCAGGTATCGTACCATTTATTCAATAACTCATCGAGTGCTAGACTACGAAATTTAGCATCTGGCTCACCATACTCATGCATTTTAGCAAAAAACCTGCTATTTTCTTCTAAGCTTGTGCCATCAAAATGATTCTTTGTTCTAGCATTATTATTGTGCGAGCGAAAATAATTTAGTGGTGTTGAAATATAAGCAATTTTGCCTTTTGACATGATTTTAGCCCAGAACAGCAAATCTCCGAATAGCTTATAATTTTCATCAGCAGCACCAGCTGCTATGGCTATATCCTTGCGAAATACCACTGCACTGGCGTTTGGAATAACACTGCGGTATAGCATATATTTCTGAATTATCTCATATCCATCAGCAATAAAATCACTTGACCATCTATCATCTAGACCCACAAGCACGTTCTCTATAGTACCATTATTTACAGAATTTTCATCAATATCGAATGAATTGCTATAAGCCAGGACTAATTCATCATTTTTTTCAAGTACAGCAACTAACACACTCAAGAAACTACGTTCCGCAACATCATCGCTCTCTGCTATCCACACATATTTCCCATTAGCTTTTTGAAGTCCTTTATTCCATTGTTTAAAAGTGCTTCCACTATTATAATCATTGAAAATTGTCTTGATTCGCTTGTCTGCTCTTTTATATAAATCAATTATACTTCTACTTTCATCTGGTGAACAGTCATCCAAAATCAAAACTTCTAAATTAGAATAATCCTGATTTAGTACACTTTCTATTCTAGCAGGCAAGTAGCGAGCATGATTATAGTTAGGAATTATTACAGTTACTAATGGTAAAGCAAACATAATATGTGATAATAATTTTTACTGAGGGAAAATCTAATTTTGATTCAATACTATTTTTCAAAATCGCAAGTATAAATCAAGTCAATATTCCAAACTGTATACCGGCCGCACAATATAAGAAATCACAAAAATGAGTAGTAGGTTTATACAATTACTTTTGACTATACCATAAACAATAAATACAATTTATCCACCTCCCATCACTTCTGTTGATAACAAATTAATTGTATATGAGCAACTAGCGTTCGCTACGCTAATCCTTAATTTTTAATAAACTATTAACTAATCTATCACCGATTAGCATTTTCACTCCGCTGAATTTATTTCTTATTAAAAAATAAGCAAAATCTTTTGCTAAACGGTATTTAAAATTAGGAATCAATGCAGACATCAATTGCAAAAATTGTTTATGTTTTGCAATTGGCATTCTATAATATACTAACCCGTGAAGCCATTTTTGAATCAACCAATTGATGGTTTTTTTGTTCCAAAAAGGGTTAGGTGTTACCAAATTATTTACTAAATTAACAACCTTTGCTAACTCGACTAATTGTGTACCATCCCTTTCCGTTTTACTACGAGTAGAATTCGTATGAAATCGAAAATAATTTAACGGTTCAGCTAAAAAAGCAATGTCATTATTCATTAAATATCGAATCCAGAATATCCAATCGCCTACTAGTTTAGTACTCTCATCAGCAGGTGGCAGTTGCAATATAGCACTTTTTCTCATTACAACGCTACTTGCATTAGGAATAATATTATTGTACACCATGAACCGACTGACTAACTCTTTGCCAGGCAATACAAAGTCAGTAAGCCATAGATAACTATCAAGATTATCGAACGACTGGGCCCATGTTCCATGCCTTACTCCATTTTCATCTATACACCATGACTGACAATATACTAGGCCAATAGAACTAATATTTTCTAATTTAGAAACAGCCTTTTGCAAAAAAAACAAGTCTGATTCATCATCACTCTCAGCAATCCATATATAGTCACCATTTGCCAAAGCGAAACCTTTATTCCATTGCTTAAATGTACTCCCACTATTTTCATCGTTATAAAATACACTAATTCGGCTGTCTGAGCTTGCGTATTTTTCTATGATATCACGGCTGTTATCAAGAGAATAATCATCAAGTATTATTACTTCAATATTAGAATAAGACTGAAATAATACTGAATCTAGCCTCGCTGATAAATAGCGAGCGTGGTTATAATTTGGAATAATGACACTAACTAACGGAGATATGGGCATTGTCATATTGATAAAAACCAAGCTGTCTGAAGCAAGATTAAAATCTAAATCATTATTGAACGCATTACAGACACCTCAATTTCAATACTCAAATAAGATAAGTAATCTGACGATTCTAAATAACTCTCCAAGTAGTGTTTTAGTATATGTGTTTGCATGTAGCGTTATACGAATCATTCAAGGATGACAAATTACGAAACTATTGCATTTAATAAAGTGGAGGATTTGCTGAATTTAAATCAAAATATCAAAAATCTACACACAATCATTGAAGATGAATAAAACTATTCTTTTGAAATTGTATTATTTTTAATGTATTTCAGAAACGAGCGAAACGGATTTCGTCGATCGAAAACGTAATAAGCATTTTGTTCTACTAAGTATTTATATTCTCTCAATAAAATTCGCCAATGTTTACTATAAAAGTATTGGAGCATGTTCTCATACTTATCTGCCATGACAGCTTGCATAACCAAAGAATCTGTTCTAATACGATAATCAAACAAAACTTCATCAATAAAATAGAATTGCCATTTTAATTCATTTATTCTAAGCCAGAAATCCCAGTCTTCATGACCAATTAGAATTCTAGCCTCATCCATACCACCTACTTCTTCACACACCTGCCGCCTTACCATACTACACATATCGATATAGTTGTTTTCCAACATTCTTATAAGGTCAAAGGGCTTACTTTTAAAACGTGGCGCGTTGCTATCGCCAAAAAAACTAGCATTGCCGTAAACAACACCTATACTCGGATATTTTTCAAATAAATCTACTGCCCTAGCTATATAAGAGGCCCTAATTTTGTTATCACTATCTAGAAACAGAATATATTCACCGGCTGCTTCCTTTATACCGCGGTTGCGAGCACCAGCAGGTCCAGTATTCTTTTGATATACTATAGTGTATTTGTTAGATGGTAATTGCCGTAAAAATTCTTTAGTTTTAATGTCCGTCGAACCATCATCCACAATAATTACCTCGTAGTGTATCCCACCTTCAGATTTGGCCACACTCGATAAAGCATCACCCAAGTACTCACCGGAGTTGTAACAGGGAATTACAACGGATACTTTTACTGATTTAACTGACATGTAAAGCAATACTTCTAAAAAGGCGTATAAAAAGCAAGCATCAGTACCTATTTGAGCAGTGGTACATACAATGCGCGCAACATGACAACGTCACGCAAAATCTAATTCATGACGGCAAATTAAGGCTCATTTTATAGGTCGTTGTCAGTATGTCATGAATCTGAAACCTAACTGCGTACTAGATATTAGACAATAATCAGCGAACTGTTTAGGCGTATAGTACACAATATCGTATACAAAGGTCTATTCATTTAATCAGAACATGCTTAACTTATCGAATTAAAAAAATTCTAACGATATATAATCCTTCGAAATATATTAGCCAGCTTTCGAGCAGCCTTCACTTTATATGGAGTGGCTGCATTTATCGCTTTTTCATCTGCACTTTGTCTTATTAGTTTAATTTGTTTATATTTTTCAAAGTATACGCACGGAATCATCTTCAATGCTGGGGCACCATTTTTAATCAAGTTGTGCTGATACTCAGCAAAAAGAGACTGTAAATCTGGCCTAGTATCGAATGTATACCTAGTGTGATAAAAACCTATTTCACTTGGTTGAGTAAACTTGTAGCCACTAAAGTGAAAGAATTTTAATTCTACTTTCTCATTCACTAACCAATTACCATCTTCAGTCTTACTCAGTGTACGCTCATGCAAATTCCAATTCGCCATGTTATATCCTGGGTGTTTTAGTATACTATACTTATCGTAGAGCGTAGGTATATAGTTCGTCCACAACTGGTCATAGAACATATTATTGGTTAAGTCGCAGTAACCATATTTATAAACACGGTCGCGCCACCAATATAAGAATTCGTTAATCTGTTCAGTATCCTTAAGGCCAATAAAACCCAAGTTGAAAACGCCGCCTCGTAAGGTATGGAAATCTGTTGGGGCTTTGTCATCATCGATTGGCTTACAGATATGGGGCGTTAAAACAAAATCGTTGACATCTAATGAGTCAAAGACTTCATCAAACGCTCCGGTAATCATGATATCTGGGTCAAGATAAATAATTTTACTACTTGGGTGCTTTTCGAATAAATAGAGGAATGCATCGGGTTTGACAGCCGTATTAAGCTCAGTGATATTATATTTCTCAACTAATTCGTTAAGACTACTAATATTCAGTTGCTCTATTTCTATAACATTTGCCGCTGAAACTATCGAATAATCGACTGCTTTGTTGATTTTATCAACTAATATAATATAACCAATAGTATCAGGATGGTAATGAAACCACGTTTGCATCAGAGTGGCTGCGTGAGCCAAGTAATTATTAGAGCAGATGGTAAATACTATTTTTTTCATTTCAGAATTGTCTTTAATTTTGCTAGAATAACGTATGTTATTACTTGTGTTAGGATTCAACGTTTAACTTTAGCATTGGATTGTTACCAATTATAATGCCTAATAAAAAGGATTTGTTCACCCATGAACATATCATATCTAATTATTATTGACGCTTTAAACAAAGTCTATTTGGATAAAAATCTAAGCAATTTAGATTGCATCCATTGGTTATACCTATACTTACTCAGCTGGAATGCTGGCAAAATATATAAATAAAAATTTTTATCATTGTAATAGAACCTCATTAAATTAGCTATCCAGCCTTCTCTCAAATAGTTTGAGGCTGATAGTTTATTCTCTTTATCAGCCATAATAAAATAAGGAAAATATTCTCTTAATAGATGACGATTAATAATTTCTTTTATCTGCTTAGGCAGACCTTGATTAACAAAGTAATCTAGCACTTTATTAAAATTATTAGCAAATACCTCCACTAATTTATAACCGCCTTGATTATTACCCTTACAAATTAAAATAGGCCCCTCGATAATTGCATTTGGTGCTTCCTGAAATATTGCTGGAATTATCCAACTCAATAAGGCAAGAAAAGTACCTTGAAATCTTTGCGTATCTACCTTTTTATATAGCAAATCTTTATTGATTATATTAGCTGACAGGAATGTAATCCAATAGTTAATTTGTTCGAAATATTTGAGAGGCTCTGTATAAACCATTATATTATATTTTCGCTTTGGCATTAAAGTATCCAAGTCTATATTGGGGTCACTTGCATCATACCAAATATTACCTAAGTAGAGCGAACTAACTTCTTTATTCGATGATAAGAAACCAATAATAATTTCAACTCCATCATTAATCAACAAATCATCATCAGAAAGCATCCAAACATATTTTGTTTTCGCGTAATTATATATGAATGTAAAATTGCCGTCCATACCCAGATTAGTTTCTTGAACTATATAATTAATTACATACCCATCTCGCCGGTATTTTTCTATCACACTGGCATTATCCCTCGTGGAAGCGTTATCTGACACTAAAAATTCTATATATTCCTCAAATCTTTTGACTTGAGGCAAGATCGAAGCTAAAGACCGGTCAAGGTCATCAGGTCTATTATACGTAGGAATGGCAATAGTCAGTAATTTGTATGACATTGGGGGCATTATATAAACCAATTTGCATTAAGAAAGCCACTCAATCATCCCTAGTAGACCGCTTGCTTTATTTACAATGGGTTGCCATTCGAAATCTGCCTTTGCTTTGGCGATGTTAGCAATAAATACCTTTTGGTCACTTTGCCGCACAGGCAGCCTAGTGTACTGCATTTTGATTCCCACAATTTCTTCTAGCATGCCGAAAAGCTCTAACAGAGACATGCTATTTTTAGCACCCCCACCAATATTATATACCTGCCCAGCCGTGGCTCCGATGGCTTTTATGGCGTCGAAGTAGCATGATACCAAGTCAGAAGCAAAGAGTACATCGCGAACTTGTTTACCAGTGCCAGAAATAGTAAATGGCATAGTAAGCTTCCCAGATTTTATGTCTAAAGCCTGCTTTACAAACCAACCTATCCAGCCTTGGTCAAAAGTAGAGAACTGTCGCCCCCCAAAAATAGATGAATGCCGAAATACAATGGTTTTTAAACCAAACATACGGGCATAATCAAGCATGTATTGGTCGGTAGCGCCTTTAGAACATCCGTAAGGAGACTGAAAGTTAAGTCTCAAATTCTCATCAAATCCTTTCTCGAACCCTTTAGCAATGAAACGTGTATCTGCTTCAATATACTCTATATCCTCTAAGTCGCCATATACTTTGTTAGTAGATGAGTATGTTACAATAGTATCTGAAGAGAATTTTCTCACTGCTTCCAAGACATTGTGCCCGCCCAACACATTTATCTCAAAATCCCGGCGGGGGTCATCAAGCGAAGTAGTCATAGCTACCTGACCAGCTAAGTGAAAAAGCACGTCAGGCTTTACTTCCCTTACAGCTTTCTCCACATCATTATACGAGCGGATATCACTATTATAAAATTTGAACTGCCCTTGCTCCTGCAGCCATTTTAAGTTCAGGTATGCACCCTCTCGTGAAAGGTTGTCAAATACAAAAAGCTCATCTCCTTGCCGTAGGACTTCGGCAGCTAGATTTGAGCCTAAAAACCCACAACCTCCAGTTACTAAATAGCGCATCGTTACTTCTTAAAAAACTGATTTAATATTTCCACCATGTAGTCATAATGCCCTTCATTCAATCCAGGCCACACGCCCAACCAGAAGGAGCGATTCATGATAGTGTCGGTGTTGCTCAAATCACCCACTATCCGATGTTCGATATGCTGATAAGCGGGCTGGCGCAAAAGGTTGCCAGCAAATAGCAGACGAGTACCTATTTTATGGTCTTCGAGGTGCTGAATGAGTGCTTGTCGTTCAATGGGACTATCATCTCGAATGGTGAGCAGGAAACCGAACCAGCTGGGGTCGGCATTAGGAGTAGCTTCGGGCAGAATGAAATGGTCTTCAAATTGTTTCATCTTTTGATACAGCATCGCGTGGTTTTCACGACGGCGCTGTACAAAGAAATCAGCTTTGTTAAGCTGGCTCAATCCTATTGCCGCCTGCATATCGGTTACTTTCAAGTTGAAGCCTATATGCGAATAGGTGTACTTGTGGTCGTAACCATAAGGCAGTTCACCTAGTTGCCAACAGAAACGCTTGTTGCAGGTATTGTCCTTGCCAGGTTCGCAATAGCAGTCGCGTCCCCAGTCGCGAAAGCTTTCGGCTATCATCTTTAGTCGAATATTGTTGATGAGTACCGCGCCACCCTCGCCCATCGTGATATGGTGCGCTGGGTAAAACGACAAAGTAGCCAAGTCTCCGAAAGTTCCGGTTTTCTGGCCATTGTATGTAGCGCCCAACGAGTCGCAATCGTCCTCAATCACCCATAAGTTGTATTTCTTGGCTACCCGCATCACCTCATCCAGATTGAACGGATTGCCCAAGGTATGCGCAATCATAATGGCTTTCGTTTTGGGCGTTACGGCCTGCTCTATTAGTTCAGGCTTGATGTTGTAAGTGGGAATATCAACGTCTACGAATACTGGTATGCACCCAAACTGCACCATTGGGTTGACTGTGGTCGGAAAGCCAGCAGCTACCGTAATTACTTCGTCGCCGGGCTTGATGGCGCGGTCACCTAACTTGGGCGAGGTCAGAGTGTAAAAAGCAACCAAATTGGCCGATGACCCAGAATTCACCAAGATAGATGACTTACAGCCAAACCATTTTGCCAGCTTCTGCTCAAATTTGGGTCCATAACGACCGGTTGTCAGCCAGCCATCCAGTGTGGCATCTACCCCATGTAAAAGGTCGTCCGCATCCAATACCTTACCAGTAACCGGAATATAGTCTTGTCCTGGAACAAATGCCTTGGTGGTATTTTCGGTTGCTTTCTGAGTCAGCAGTTCCTGCAGCTCACTACTAAAATTCTTAAACATATTTCTTGAAGGCCAGGACCTAGCGTTGCTGATAGTAATAAGAAATGGTTTCTTGAAAGGCTTGTGATGAGGGCGTCAGTTGCAATTTTAATTGGGTCGCTTTTGTCGATGCGTTATAGAAGACTTGCGTTTCATTTGCTCGTTGGGCAACTTCGCCCCACTTCCAAATTTCCGACCTAAAATCAGGAATAAACTTACTTAAGCTAGTAGCCAAATCCTTTAAGGAGGTTGGATGTCCACTGCCTACATTCAGAACAGCCCCATCTAACTCATGTAAGCCATTGTTAATAAGATAATTAATGAAACAAGCTAAATCTCTCACGTAAAAGTAATCACGTTCCTGCTTTCCGCTGGATAATTGGATAGGTCGCGCCATTTTTTGAGCATTCAGCAAGTAAGGTAACAGTTTACTATCGCTCTCATAGGGCCCAAACATGGCGAAAGGTCGCAAAATTAGGAAAGGCAATGAATTAGCTGTCGATTGCAGAAAGTTGCTACACAAGTATTTTGACATTCCGTAGTGCGTAAGTGGCACACAGGCGCTATCCTCATGTAGGCGCTCCTCGGTCAAATCATACTCGAATGCCGTACCTACCTGTAGCCAGAAAGGCTCTTGACCAGCGGCATGCAAAAACTTTATTAGACGAACAGGTAGGCGGTAGTTCACGTCATACATGGCCTCCAAGTCCGTTTGCTCTTTCACTACCCCATACCCCGCCGCATTCACGATTATATCGGGCGCAACATCTAGTATATGCTGCCAACTAGCCGGATAGTGAAAGTCGAATGGAATTGTCTGCGTATCTACCGTCGTAGGCTGTCGGGCTGTCACCCGCAGTTCCAAGCCCATATCGGCAGCCAGCACTTCCCTTATATGTTGGCCTACAAAGCCAGTAGCACCGATAAGCAATATTTTACGCATGGAGATATGCCATAATATCCTCATGCACCAATTGGCGAGCCACGGTCCGGTCTTGACTAAAAGCTTTGTACCAAACCAATGTTCGTGCAATAGCTTCGGCCGCCTTATACTTAGGATGCCAGCGCAGTTCATTAGTGGCTTTACTAATGTCGAGCTTAAGCAGGCCGGCTTCGTGCGGTTGCGCTGTTAGTGGGGGGTACTCGTAGTTGCCACTACCCCAAGTAGTGATAGCAATATCAACAAGTTCACCTACAGTTTTATTGTCTTCGGCATTGGGGCCGAAGTTCCAACTCCCACTGTAACGGAGAGGTTCAGCGGCTAGTTTGGCTCCTAGGAGAAGATAGCCACCCAAAGGTTCCAATACGTGTTGCCATGGCCGCACTGCCTGCGGGTTGCGTACCGTCACGGGGTGGTCTACCCGTAGTGCTCGCACAATGTCGGGGATAATCCGGTCTTTCGCCCAGTCGCCTCCCCCAATTACATTACCAGCTCGGGCACTTGCAATGCCTTTACGGTGCTGTGTAAAAGATGCCAGATTGAAAAATGACTGTTGGTAAGAATTGATGACTAGCTCCGCACACGCCTTGCTGGCACTATAGGGGTCATAGCCGCCAAGCCGGTCAGTTTCTCGATAGGGATACACCCACTCTTTATTCTCATACACCTTATCGGTAGTTATCAGCACCACTGTACAAGGTTTCTGTAGCTTGCGGATGGCATCCAGCACATACGCTGTACCAATAGCATTTACCAGAAAGGTTTCTGACGGCACCTCGTACGATAACCTTACTAATGGCTGAGCAGCCAGATGAAAGATAAAATCAGGCTGAAAGCTAAGAATTTCCTTCTCTAATCGAGCCGAATCCTGCAAATCTGCGATAATAGAATGGCAAAGTGTATTCCCTTCTATTAAGTTATATAAGTCATCTTCACTAACTGGAGCTAGGGCATAACCTTTCACCTCGGCTCCAAGTAGGTATAGCCATTGCAACAGCCAAGCCCCCTTAAACCCGGTGTGCCCGGTCAGGAAAACTTTCTTACCCTTGTAGACAGCCTCTAATTCCATAAGTTACCAGTTTTTCCACTTGGCTTCTCCTTTTTGCCAATCACCTTCCAACTCTATCTTATCGCGGAGGGTATCCATTGGCTTCCAGAAACCATTGTGCTTATAAGCATCCATTTGATTGGCCGCCGCGATGCGCTCTAGCGGCTCCCTCTCCCAAATGGTAGCATCATTATCAATGTAGTCTATTACTGCTGGTTCGCACACAAAAAAGCCACCATTAATCCAAGCACCATCACCTTTCGGCTTTTCTGCGAATGAAACTACTTGGTTTTGCTCATTCAAATCGAGTGCTCCAAAACGCCCGCTTGGTTGCACAGCAGTTACAGTGCAAAGTTTGCCATGATTCTGGTGGTAAGCCAGCGCTTCACTGATGTTTACATCCGCTACTCCATCGCCATAGGTTAAGAAAAAGGTTTCATTGCCGATATGCTGTTTCACCCTCTTAATACGCCCGCCAGTCATGGTATTCAAACCGGTATCTACCAGCGTAATATTCCACGGCTCGGCAAAACTGTCATGCACCTGCAACCTGTTATCCTTCAAGTTGATAGTAACATCGGACTTATGTAGAAAGTAGTTAGCGAAATACTCCTTAATAACATACCCTTTATAGCCCAAGCAAATTACGAAATCATTAAATCCGTAAGAAGAGTAAATTTTCATAATATGCCATAAGATGGGCATATCACCAATTTCTACCATCGGCTTAGGCTTAAGTACTGTTTCTTCCGAGAGACGAGTGCCTAATCCTCCGGCAAGTAGGACAACTTTCATTACAAATTACAATTAGTAAACTTCAACATTCTGGAAACTAGTACTTCCCCATGCAGAAGGCCATAAGGCAATCATCTGCTGTTTCGCCAAATCTTTATAAGCTATTTCAAAGAACATAACTTTGGCAACATTATCATACTCAGTAGTACCAATAGTTTCATCACCAGTGCCTACTGAAAAGTCAAAGTAATACTGTCCTTTTGCCAACTGATGGTTTTTTACTTTAATATTGACTTCTTTTATTTCACCTTTCTGAATAGAAAGATTCTCTTTTGAGAAGAAGACACCTGCCAGACTTTCATCCATCTTATTAACGGAGAAGGATATTCGGAAATTTTCACGGTCACTATTGCCCTTTAATTTCACCCGAAGCTCTATGTCTTCCTGAATAGCATACATATTGCTTTCTACAGGATTTACTATCTCGAAGGAAACAAATTCTATATAACGTGGCAAATCGTAAGTTCGATGTGCGTCCGTAATTACAGTTAAAGTATCGGTATTAACATCCAACGAGTTGGCAATATAAAAATCAACGGTTTCATCAGCCGTACCGGCAAACGAAATCTGACCGTTTTTCAGCAATAACCCAGTGGTGCAAATATTTTTTACTGCTGGCATGCTGTGGCTCACAAACAGGATGGTTCGTCCATCATTGCGGCTCACATCCTGCATCCGACCTAAACACTTTTTCTGAAATTCAGCGTCACCAACGGCCAGCACTTCGTCTACAATAAGAATTTCAGGTTCTAAGAAAGCAGATACAGCAAAGGCTAGTCGCACATACATACCGCTACTATATCGTTTAACCGGTGTATCTATGTAACGCTCAACGCCTGAGAAGTCTACAATTTCGTCAAATTTGCTACGAATTTCCGTTTTGGTCATGCCAAGTATAGCGCCATTCAGGAAAATATTTTCTCTACCCGTCAATTCTGGATGGAAACCGGTGCCCACTTCCAACAGAGAAGCAATCCGTCCATTAACATTGATGTTGCCTGTAGTAGGCGTGGTTACTTTTGATAGAATTTTAAGTAGTGTCGATTTACCAGCTCCGTTACGGCCAATAATACCTAGCACCTCCCCTTTCTTTACTTCAAAATTTATATCCTTCAACGACCACACGAATTCACTATTACCTTTCGACGTGCGGTCGTTGGCTTCCCCTATCCTAGCAAATGGGTCTTCTTTGCCACGCACGCGGGCAAACCATCTATTAAGGTCCTGACTAATGGTACCAGTACCAACCTCACCTAAACGGTAAAGTTTACTTACGTTCTCAACTTTTATTGCTATATCGCTCATGACTAAATGACGTCTCTATATTCTAGTTGATGAATAGTTCCCCAAAGCTGTATACTCTAATAATTCACCAAGTGAGCTATACAGTATCAGTAAAGCTTTTTTCTACCCGGTTGAAAATAATAGTACCGGCTATCAGAGTAATCACAGTAAACAACGTACTGTAGCCTAGATATAGCCAACTGAAAATACCTGAACCCAAGAAGCCAACCCGAAAGGTTTCGACAATGGCACTCATGGGGTTAGCCATAATCAGCCACAAATATTTGGCAGGCACTTTCGATAAGGGGTAAATTACAGGAGTAGCATATAGCCCTAACTGTATCCCAAAAGTCAGGAGCATGGCCAAGTCGCGGTATTTGGTGGTAAGCGCACTGAAAATCATGCCTAACCCCAACGATAGCAGGCCCATCAACACAACTAGCAGGGGCGTTAGCAGAATCGCCCAGTTGGGATGCAGAGCAGAAGTAGTAAATAGAAAGTAAGCCCACATTACCAGAAAAAGGGCGAACTGAATACCGAATCGCACAAGATTCGAGATGATTATTGACAAGGGCATAGTTAGGCGTGGGAAGTACACCTTGCTAAAGATGGCCGCGTTGGAAGTAAATACAGTGGATACTGCGCTAAGACATTGCGAAAAATAGCCCCATACTGTATTACCCGCCAAGTAAAAAATGAACGACGGAATACCTGCCGGACCTAACTTCGCAACCCGCCCAAAGATGATGTAAAAGGTAATAGTAGTAAGCAAAGGCTGAATGATAAACCAGATAGGCCCAAGAATAGTCTGCTTATAATTGGAAACAAAATCGCGCTTTACAAACAGCATCACCAAGTCACGATAGCGCCATACATCGCCTAGGCGAAGGTCGAGCAACCGAGTATGTGGTTGTATTATCTCGCTCCACTTTTCTTCGCCTCTATCGATAGCGGGAGTGGTTGGATTGGGCTTACTTAGGAATTCAGTAGTTTGCACAAACTAATTTATATGGTAGGGCAGCTCTCGTAAGCTACGGTTAAATCACTGTTTCGCGTGACAAAGATAGTGAACAGGTCTTTAGCAGAGGGGTTAGTCTGGGGTGGTGCAGTGAAAACGGACAGTGAGCTAAGGTAGGGTGAATTTGAGGTCCTGTTCAAATTGATGCGGTGAGCGGTAGCCGAGGGCAGAGTGGCGCCGGTCCAGATTGAAGTAGGTGTCGAGGTAGTATGCCACTTCCAGGCGGGCTTCTTCAAGCGAGGCAAAGACGCTTCCAGGGGGCAGCAGTTCGGTTTTGAGCGTGCTCCAGCCGGCTTCGGCTTGGGCGTTGTCGTAGAGATTACCGGGCCGGCTAAAGCTGGGCACGGCCTTGGCCCGGTCGATGCGGGCGCGACAGGCCGCGCTGGTGTACTGGCTGCCGCGGTCGGCATGAATAATGAGCCCCGGCGGGGGCTGGCGCAGCGTTAGGGCTTATTCTAGGGCCAGCAGCACGAGTTCGGTGGGTATCTGCGCGGCCAGGTGCCAGCCCACTACGCGCCGGGAGCAGGCATCGCGCCACGTGGCCAAGTAGCACCAGCGCCCGCCCAGTAGCGGCAGATACGTAATGTCCCCGACCCAGACCTGGTTCGGGGCGGTGGGGGGCGGTTGGCCCAGCAGCCGGTTTTCGGCCACCAGGGCCGCCGGGTCGGCCACCGTCGTGCGCGGGCGTTGCGGCCGGGTGCTCAGGGCACGTAAGTCCGCTCGGTGCAGCCACGAGCGCAGGGCGTAGCGCCCCACAGCGTGCCCTTCGGCGTGTAATTCGGCCCGCAGCCGCCGGGTGCCGTAGCGTCGGGCGTGGCGCGTAAAGGCCGCTTGCGCCGCCACTTGCCACGGGGCTGGCGCGGCGGCCGGCCGTTGCCGCCACTGGTAATAGCCGGCCGGGCTCACGGCCAGCACCTGCACGGGCCACGGCTCGGCGCAGGTCGCGATAAAGGCGTAGCGGCTCATGACTGAGGCGGTTGGGAGAAGATGGTCACGACTTTTTTAAAATGTCGCGTTCCATTTCCAAGCGCTTGAGCGCGGCCCGCAGCTGCTTAATTTCGTCGCGCTCCGCGCTGCTGGGTACGGCCGCTTCCAGGGCCTGACGTTGCCAGCGCCCCAGCAGGGCCGGTGAAATGTCCTGGGCACGGGCCACGTCGCTTTGCCGGGTCCCGGCCGCTACTTGGCGGACGCGCTCGGCCTTAAAAGTCGGCGTATATTTCTTACGGGTGGCGGGCAAGCCGCCAAGATTCGGTTTTTCGGTCATGAGCAACGGAAGTTAAGACTTCTCGCTGTGCGTTTTAGCTAAACCACCTCTGTAGGCTTCCCCTCGAAGTAGGCCAGTGAAAAGTAGAGGAAAGGGGTATATTTTCTCACTCTTTCCCTACTGCC
>NZ_JAERQF010000037.1 GCF_016734815.1 Hymenobacter rubidus | reverse complement strand
TGGATAAGCGAACAGGACGCTAAAAACTGGTTTGGCCATTGTGGCTACCACGTACACTAACTTGAAACCCGCTCTAAAGGGCCGGAATTTGCCGAAGCCTACGCGGCAGCTACCGATATCGAACAGGATGGCCTGATTGTCCGGCTGATTCAGTACCAACACCTGCTTCAAGCGAAGCGCGCCGCCGGCCGCCCGCGCGACCAAAACGACCTGGATAACCTTAGCCGGTAGAAACAGAAGCGGCGACTGATACTTCAGTCGCCGTTTTTTTTATTAACAATCCAATTGCTTAGGACCAGAGGGAAAGCACTATTTCCATAACCATGCAAAATCAATAAATCGATTTTCGACGCCCAAATTCCCTGATTCGACAGGCGAAGCGCATAGATGAACGAAGGTCGAAATCCGACCTCACCCCGGCCTAGTAGGTTTGTATCAGTTAACCACTTCAACACCCGCACCCATGTCTAAACTGTACATCTTCGCCGCCGTTTTCCTGTTCTGGACTGCCCTTACTGCCTCCCTCATGCAAGCGCAGCTGGTAGCTTCCCCGGTGCACAAGATGCGGGTGCCTACCTACCGTTCTATGCCTATCCGCTCCATGGTTGTAGCGCAGACCAATACCCCTGTTGCTGCTGTTTCATATAATTAATCAGGGCATTGCCGCTATTGGCGAGGCTATTGAGGGGAGATTTATTCACTGTACTGCATTTTAGAAGTTATAGCTAAAAAGAACTTAGCCGCACCCCTTGGACGCGGCTTTGTTGTGTGGCTTATTAATCGGTGAGCCCATTATTTTTATTGCGATGCCAACCGCCCTTCGCATGTTCACCGAAAATGATTTAGCAGCGTTGGTACCACGCAAGATTTTCGACCGTGGTGCCGCCTATTATTACGAGGAGGATGCCGTGGGCCGCATTCGGCAGGAAGGAAATGTTTTCACGGCCATGGTACGGGGCACCGATACGTACCGCGTTAGCTTGAAAATCCGGGCTGCCGGCCCACCCAAAATGGCATGTGACTGTCCGTATGAGCACGGCGATGTGTGTAAGCACGGCATTGCTTTAGGCCTGGCAGTGCTTGATTTGGTAGGGGATGAGCCGGATAGCGCAAAACCAGATGTACTAGGTGCTCCTATCAGCAAGGTTGAAAAGGCCTTGCACGTGCTACAAGGTGCGTGGAATCGCACCAGCGACAAAGAGAAACTGAATTTTCTGCGGCAGCTGCTTGCGCAAAAGCCCAAGCAATTACGACGGTTTCTGGCTTATTTTGAGTTTGACGAGCAAGCATTAGCTGTCCGGCTGGTACCGGCAGTTCACCCGGCTAAGCCACGTACTCAATTCGCCCAGCGCTCAGCGCCGGGCCGGGCGCTCACACTCTTCGAGCAAGCCCAACAGCTCGTGAAACAGCAGCAGGGCCCTGATTTACTGCCGCTGCTGTTGTCGGTGAATTGGCTTCAGGAACCACCTGTTCATGATAGCCATACCTTACCTTTTCTGCTAAGCGAAGCCGCTCGTTTCCAACCCGAAGCCACCTTCGACGCCGTGATGGAACGCTTCGAAAGCCTTTTGGAAAATAAATCACTGCGCACGCATCTGTTATATGGTCGGCTGACGTCTTGCCTCAAATCCCTGGCTCTGCTACCGGTTTTATCGGCACAAGTACAGCTGTTTGCCTCCGAGCTGATGCAACAATACCGTCTATTGCGCGCGCTTCGCAGCAGTCTGGAACAAGCCGGTTTCACTATCATCGTTCCCGAAGAATTTACCGGCCTGCCGCCCAAGCCCCGCAAGCGCAATGCCGTTGCTCCTGCCGTTGCTCCTGCCGCTGCGCTGCCGCCCAAGCGCCGTGGTCGTCAGCCAAAGAAAAAATTCTGAGAAACAAAAGAGCCGCGCCCATTGGGTGCGGCTCTTTTGTTTCTTCAACGAGCAGCGTTAAAAATTCCGTTCCCCCGTCTCGCGCTTGCCCAGCATCACTGAGCCCACCATGGCGGCCAGCAGCAGGATGGAAGCCAACTCAAACGGCAGCGCATAGTCGCGGAACAGCACCATGCCTAGCTTGTCCACCATACCAATTTGCGAGTCGAAGCTGGCGGGGTCGTAGCCCGCCGGGCTCACGTTGCGCAGCGCCGCCACCAGAATCAGCAGCAGCGAGCCGCCGGCAATAGCCGCCGCGAACTTTGCCAAAGCCGGCTTGTGCGGTTCCGTCTCTTCGTTCAGGTTCAGGAACATAATCACGAACAGGAACAGCACCATGATGGCGCCGGCATACACGATGATGTTCACCGCCGCCAGAAACTGCGCATTCAGCAGTAGGTAGTGGCCCGAAAGCGTGAAGAATGTGAGGATGAGGAACAGGACGCTGTGCACCGGGTTTTTGGCCAGCACCACGCCCAATGCACTCAGCAGGGCCACGAACGAAAGAAAGAGGAAGAGGGGAGACATGAATTTGTCATGCTGAGCGCAGCGAAGCATCTTATCACGCTTGCGCCGCTCGGTGTAATTACTAATTCTGACGAAAGCAGCGGTGATAAGATGCTTCCTTCGTCAGCATGACAAGCGGTTACGCCAGCTGCGCGCGCAGCTTATCGGCTTGCTCGGGCGTGAGCTGGATGCCGCGCTTCGAGCGGTTGTCTGGCGTCACGGGTTCCACCAGCCGGTCTTTGCCATAAATGAACTCGTCGCGCTCGAAGCGCGGCGGGGCCATTTTATCGGCTTGCAGGTACACAGCGGCTTTCGGGCAAGCTTCCTCACACAGGCCGCAGAAGATGCAGCGCAGCATGTTGATTTCGTAGCTCACCGCGTACTTCTCCTCGCGGTAGAGGTTTTCCTCGCCCTTTTTGCGCTCGCCGGCTACCATGGTAATGGCTTCGGCTGGGCAGGCCACGGCGCAGAGGCCGCAGGCGGTGCAGCGCTCGCGGCCGGCTTCGTCGCGCTTCAGCACGTGCAGGCCGCGGAACACGGGGGAAAAGGGGCGCGTCTCTTCGGGGTAGCGGATGGTGACCTGCTTTTTGGTCGCCGCCCGGAAAAAGTGCTGCATCGTAATCGACAAGCCCTGAAAAATAGCCGGCAGGTAGGCCCGCTCGGCCAGGGTCATGGGCTTCTTTTCGAGAACTTTCGCGCGTTTGCTTAAGGATTCCATAGTTGTTATTTAATTACGCCGAACGTAATCAGGCCGCCCGTCAGCAGGATGTTGAGGATGGCCAGGGGGATGAGGATGGTCCAGCCCAGGCGCATCAGCTGGTCGTAGCGGAAGCGGGGGAGCGTCCAGCGCACCCACATGAAGAAGAAAATGAAGGCGAAGATTTTGCCAAACAAGCCCACCAGCCCGAGAATGGTGATAATGTTCTGGGCCGTTACCAGCTCCAGGCCGCGGCTCGATACCAACCAATCGCGCAGCTCGTACTGGAACGGAAAGTTGAAGCCACCGAAGTACAGCACGCTCATCACGGCCGACGCCACAAATACGTTGATGTACTCAGCAAACAGGTACAGGCCCATTTTCATGGAGCTATACTCGGTGTGGTAGCCGCCAATCAATTCGGTTTCGCACTCGGGCAGGTCGAAGGGCGTGCGGTTCGTCTCGGCAAACGCGCAGACGATGAAGATGAGAAAGCCCAGCGGCTGCTTGGCAATGTTCCAGAAATGCCACTCGCCGGCTACCGACTGCTGCAGCGTGATTTCGCGCAGCGAAAGCGTGCCCGACATCATTAGCACAGCAATCAGCGCCAAGCCCATGGCCAGTTCATAGCTGATGTTTTGCGAGGCCGCGCGGATGGCGCCCAGCAGCGAAAACTTGTTGTTCGAAGCCCAGCCGCCAATCATGATGCCGTACACGCCGAGCGACACAATGCCGAACACGTAGAGCATGCCCACGTTGATTTCGATGCCCTGCAGGTGCACGATGGTATCGCCGAACTGCAGGAAGTTGCCGAACGGAATCACCGCCGACGACATCAGGGCCGTAATCATGGCCAGACAAGGGCCGAATACGAACAGCGCCCGGTTGGCTCCGGCAGGGAAGAATTCTTCTTTGGTGAAGAGCTTCACAGCATCGGCCAGCGGCTGCAGCAGGCCGAAGGGGCCGGCGCGGTCCGGGCCCACCCGGTCCTGCAGAAATGCGGCAATTACGCGCTCGGCGTAGGTGCAATACGTGGCAATCAGCAGCGAAATGCCGAAGGTTGCCAGAACGACGAGGCCTTGCCAGCCCAGAACGGGGAGAGTCATATTTTATGTGTCATGCTGAGCGGAACGAAGCATCTTATCACGTCCGCGCAGCTATTGAGTTAGTATTTCTGACGAAGGCAGCGGTGATAAGATGCTTCCTTCGTCAGCATGACAGACGATTTTAATTATTTAAACCGCCCAACCGCAACGGCGGGTTGCGCTCCAGTTCACGGGTAGTGCTTTCGGGCAAATCCTGAATCACCTGCGGGTTAACCACCGGCAATTCGTAGTGGTTCTGGGCGATAACCGAGGCGCGGCTGATGTGCGCCGGGCCTTCGAGTACCCAGTCCGAAGTTTCCTTTTTGTCGAAGCGGCAGGTGTTGCAAATCCACTCCTTCACTTCACCGTAGGCATCCTTGCGGGCCGTTACGCGCAGCACATCTTTGCCTTTGTACCAGAGGGTCACCCGGCCATTACACTTGTCGGTAGTGCAGTCGCGGTGGGCGTCTACGGGTTTTGTGAACCACACGCGCTGCTTGAAGCGGAAGGTTTTGTCAGTCAGCGCGCCCACTGGGCACACGTCGATGACGTTGCCGCTGAACTCGTTGTCGATGATGTTCTCGATGTAGGTACCAATTTCCGAAGCATCGCCGCGGCCCAGTACGCCGTGCACGCGCTCGGGCGTGAGCTGGTCGGCAGTGTACACGCAGCGGTAGCACAGAATGCAGCGCGTCATGTGCAACTGAATGAGCGGACCGATGTCGATTTTCTCGAAGGTGCGGCGCTCTTCCTCGTAGCGGGTGGTGCTCACGCCGTGCTCGAAGGCGAAGTCCTGCAGGCTGCACTCGCCGGCCTGGTCGCACACCGGACAATCGAGCGGGTGGTTGATGAGCAGCATCTCCACGATGCCCTTGCGCACGTCCATCACCTGCTGGTTGATGGTGTTTTCCACCACCATGCCGTCCTGCACCGTGGTGATGCACGAGGCCACCAGCTTGGGCATGGGGCGCGGGTCTTTGGCCGAGCCGGCCGAAACCTTTACCAAGCAGGCGCGGCACTTGCCGCCCGAGCCCTTCAGCGGCGTGTAATAGCACATGGCGGGCGGCACGATGCTGCCGCCAATCTGGCGGGCTGCGTTCAGGATGGTGGTCCCGTCCGGAACTTCCACCTCAATGCCGTCGAACGTTATTTTAGCCATTGGATAGTTTTCTATTTAGGTCGTCATGCCGAGCGAAGCGCAGCGCAGTCGAAGCATCTCTACCGGGTAAGTAATTCAATCAATTCAACGAAGCGGTAGAGATGCTTCGGCTGCGCTCAGCATGACGTTCTTTTTGTCGTTCATTATAGCCCCTACGCTAGCACCGCCGGGCCGCGATAGGCCGCGCCGGGAGCCGTAGCTTCTTTGGGATGGGTCACGTGCCACTCAAACTCGTGGCGGAAGTGGCGCACGGCGGCAGCTACCGGCCACGCGGCCGCTTCGCCCAGCGGGCAAATGGTGTTGCCTTCAATCTGCTTGGCCACGCTCACCAGCAGGTCGATGTCGTGCATCGAACCGTGGCCGTGTTCTAGGCGGTGCAATACTTTCTCCATCCAGCCCGTACCCTCGCGGCAGGGCGAACACTGTCCGCACGACTCGTGGTGGTAGAAGCGCGAGAAGTTCCAAGTGTTCTTCACAATGCACGTCGTTTCGTCCATCGCAATGAAGCCGCCCGAGCCCAGCATGGTGCCCGTCACAAAGCCGCCGTCGCTCAATGACTCATAAGTCATCAAGCGGTTTTCACCGGCGGCGGTTTTCAGAATCAGCTCCTTAGGCAGAATCGGCACCGACGAACCACCAGCTACGACAGCCTTAAGGTCACGGCCTTTCCAGATGCCGCCGCAGTACTCGTCGGAGTAGATGAATTCCTCCACCGGCACGCCCAACTCAATTTCGTAGATGCCCGGCTTGTTCAGGTGGCCGCAAGCCGAAATCAGCTTGGTACCCGTGCTTTTGCCTACGCCCAGCTTGGCGTATTCATCACCGCCTTCGTTGATAATCGGCACTACCGCGGCGATGGTTTCCACGTTGTTCACCACCGTGGGGCGGGCGTAAAGGCCCTGCACGGCAGGGAATGGCGGCTTGTTGCGTGGGTTGCCGCGTTTGCCTTCCAGCGACTCCAGCAGCGCAGTTTCTTCGCCACAGATGTAGGCGCCGGCACCGGGGTGCACGTGCAAATCGAGCGAGTAGCCCGAGCCAAGAATGTTCTCGCCCAGGAAACCGGCTGCGTAGGCTTCAGCAATGGCCTTTTCCAGAATGCGCAACACGTACAACAGCTCGCCGCGGATATAGATGTAGCTGGTGCGCGCGCCCAGCGCGTAGCTGCCCGTAATCATGCCCTCG
This sequence comes from Hymenobacter rubidus, assembly GCF_016734815.1. Classification (GTDB taxonomy): domain Bacteria; phylum Bacteroidota; class Bacteroidia; order Cytophagales; family Hymenobacteraceae; genus Hymenobacter; species Hymenobacter rubidus. The sequence continues at coordinate 46,551 of NZ_JAERQF010000037.1, read as the reverse complement.
ATGAGCAGATGGGGCAGTTTCGACATCAGCTGCCGGTCTTTGAAAGTGCCAGGCTCCGATTCGTCGGCGTTGCAGACGAGGTAGCGCGGCACGCCCTCCGGCTTGGCCAGGAAGCTCCACTTCATGCCCGTGGGGAAGCCTGCGCCGCCGCGGCCGCGCAGGCCCGACTTCTTCACTTCTTCCACCACTTCGTCGGGCGTCATGGTTTTGAGCGCCTTTTCTACGGAGCGGTAACCGCCGTGCTTGCGGTACACCTCGAAGGTATTGATGCCTTCGACGTTGATATGTTCAGTTAATAGCTTGCGGCCCATAGTGGTAAGCGTTGTGCTGATGGCCAGCTTTTAGTAATTCTTCAGCGAGTTCGGCAGGCCCGTTTCCTCCCAGGGGAGAATGGGTCGATGCACGAGGCTCTTCAATTCGTTCAGCATCGCGTCCACCGCTTCCGGTGTGTCGAGCTGCTCGTAGTATTTCTCGCGCACCTGCACGATGGGAGCGAAGCCGCAGGCGGCCAGGCACTCCACTTCCTTCAGGGTGAAGGTACCGTCGGGCGAGGTGCCGCCGACTTTAGCGCCGGTGATGCGCTCCAGGTGGGCCGTCAGCTCATCGGACCCGCGCAGCATGCAAGGACCCGTGCGGCAAATTTCCAGCACGTGCTTTCCTACCGGTTTCAGGTTGTACTGCGTGTAGAAAGTAGCTACCTCGTATACTTCAATCGGCTTGATACCCAAGGTTTCAGCTACCAAATCCTGTACTTCGGGGCTTACCCAGCCGCCAAACTCGGCTTGCGCGATGTGCAGAATCGGCAACAGAGCCGACTTGCTCCGGTCTTCCGGATAGTGCGTGAGCAGGCGCTTGATTTCCGCCTGGGCGGCGGGAGAGAATTGCGGTTTGGTGGGCGCGGTGGTCGGCTCCATAGCAGTCAATTTCAACAAAAACTAAGCGTCCAGCTCGCCGGCAATGACGTTCATGGACGAGAGAATGACAATGGCATCCGACAGCGTCGTGCCCACGGCCATCTCGGGATAAGCCTGATAATAAATGAAGCAGGGCCGGCGGAAGTGTAGGCGATAAGGCGTGCGGCCACCGTCTGAAATCAAGTAGAAACCCAACTCGCCGTTGCCGCCTTCCACGGAGTGATATACCTCGCCAACGGGCGCATCAATCTCGCCCATCACGATTTTGAAGTGGTAAATCAGGGCCTCCATGTTCTTGTATACTTCCGGCTTGGTGGGCAGGTAGTAATGCGGGGCATCGGCGTGGTAGGGGCCATCGGGCAGCTTGTCAACGGCCTGGTTGATAATGCGCAGGCTTTGCCAGATTTCCTCGTTGCGCACGATGAAACGGTCGTAGGTGTCGCCGTTGGTGCCCACTGGAATGTCGAACTCGAAGTCTTCGTAAGAAGAGTAGGGGTTCATGGCGCGCACGTCGTAATCGACGCCGGCGGCCCGCAGGTTGGGACCGGTGAAGCCGTAGCTCAACGCTTTTTCCGCCGAAATTGGGCCCACGTTCACCACGCGGTCCATGAAAATGCGGTTGCGGTTGAACATGTTCTCGAACTCCTTCATCACCGCCGGGAAGCTTTTCAGCCATGCGCGGAGCTTGTCGAGGGCAGCCGGCGACAGGTCGCGCTCCATACCGCCCACGCGGCCCATGTTGGTGGTGAGGCGGGCGCCGCACACCTCCTCGTATATTTCGTAAATCTTCTCGCGCTCCTGAAACACGTAAAGGAAGCCAGTGAAAGCGCCCGTGTCAACGCCTAGAATCGAGTTGCAGATGAGGTGGTCGGCAATGCGGGCCAACTCCATCATAATCACTCGGATGTACTGCGCACGTTTCGGCACGGTCACGCCGAGCAGCTTTTCTACCGTCATGTGCCAGCCCAGGTTGTTGATGGGCGACGAACAGTAGTTCATCCGGTCGGTGAGGGTGGTAATCTGGTAGAACGGCTTGCGTTCGGCCAGCTTCTCGAAAGCGCGGTGGATGTAGCCGATGGTGGGCACACCGGACACGATGCGCTCGCCATCCATTTGCAGGATGTTCTGGAAAATGCCGTGCGTGGCGGGGTGCGTCGGGCCCAGGTTCAGCGTCGTCAGCTCCTGGCTGAAGTCGTTGAGAATGGGCATCAACTGGCCGGGGCGCTGGGCGGCGGCCTCTTCTTGAATCTTGTGGGTGCCTGCCAGGGCGTCGTTTACTGCCATGATATGATTATCAGGGGCCTAGCGGCCGAAAAACAGGTCGGTTTTGTCTTCGCGGGTTCCGTCTTCCACGGGGTACTCGCGCCGCATCGGGTGGTAGTCCATGTCCTCCACGTTGAGGATGCGAATGAGATTGGGGTGGCCGGTGAAGATGATGCCGAAGAAATCGTAGGCCTCGCGCTCCATCCAGTTGGCCGTGTTGTAGAGGTCGGTCATGGTTGGCACCACCGGGTCGGCAATGGGGAAGAAGATTTTCAGGCGGAGCCGGATGTTCTTCGTCATGCTGTGCAGGTGGTAAATCATGCCAAGCTCTTTACCCTCGTTTTCAGGGTAATTAATGCCGCACATCGTCGTCAGGAAGTGGAATTTCAATTCCTGGTCCTGCTGCAGGCCGGCGACGATTTCGTGAATTTTCTCCCGCGTGGTGGTCACCGTCAGCAGGCCATAGGGCTCATGCACATCGGTGAACGTTGCCTCGCCAAACAAACGGTGTAGCAACGCCAGCACCTGCGCATTCTGGGCCTTTATCGGGTCTTCGGCAACGGGCGCTTCGGGAGCGGCGGCAGATTCCTGAGGATTCATTCGGGGTTGGTATTAGCCAGCTAGTCGGAAAAAAGGCGGCCTTTCTATCCGACTGCCGACTACCTGATACAGACTATTTAATGTTGTACGACGCCAGCAGCTCCTGGTACTCAGGGGCGTTGCGGCGGCGGAAGGATTCGTTGCGGGCCAGGTCCTGCACGCGCATCAGGCCGTCGAGCACCTGCTCGGGGCGGGGCGGGCAGCCGGGCACATACACATCAACCGGGATGATGCGGTCGATACCTTGCAGCACCGAGTAGCTATCGAAGATGCCGCCTGAGCAGGCGCAGGCGCCCATGGCCAGTACCCAGCGGGGCTCGGCCATTTGCTCGTACACCTGCTTCACGATGGGGGCCATTTTCTTGGCGATGGTGCCCATCACCATCAGCAAATCGGCCTGGCGGGGCGAGAAGCTGGGGCGCTCGGAGCCGAAGCGGGAAATGTCGTAGTGCGAGCCCATGGTGGCCATGAACTCGATGCCGCAGCAGGAGGTAGCAAAGGGCAGGGGCCAGAGCGAGTTGGCGCGGGCAATGCCCACCACTTTCTCCAGCGAGGTAGCAAAGAAGCCAGCGCCCTCGATGCCTTCGGGCGCTTCGACGGTTTTAATTTCAGGAACTCGGTTATCAGCCATAGTTATAAGAGGCAAGCGGATTAGGCGGCTTTCGCTATTTGAGCGGGCCGGTTTTCCAACACCGGCGCGTTGGCGAAAGTTTGTCCTGCTGGCACTTCATTCCAGCGCAGAATGCCCTTTTTGATGATGTAGAAGAAACCGGCCAGCAGCAGCGTCATGAACACAATCATCTCGATGAAACCGGCGCGGCCGAGGGCGCGGAAATTCACGGCCCAGGGGTACATGAAGATAACCTCGACGTCGAAAAGCACGAAAACGATGGCCGTGAGGAAGTATTTCACCGAAATCGGGGTACGGGCGTTGCCCACCGATTCGATGCCGCACTCGAAGGAGGCGTCCTTCACGGTGCTGTGGCGCTTGGGACCTACCAAGTGCGAAACAATCATGGCGAAAGCCACAAAAGCCAGGGCCAGACCAAACTGGATGACAATGGGCAGATAATCGGAGGGCTGATAATTGGCAGCCGGCAGGGCTAGGTACATAGTGGTCAATTATATAGCAAACAGGCCTCACGGGCGCTGAAGGGCAAAGGTAGCGCCCACGGGGTTGGGGCGCAATGTTGAGTTGAAGTGCCGGGCAGGAACCTGAATTGGACGTGCCTGGTACCTTGCCAATACGTAACCGACAACTGACTATAATGGTCAGATGTCAACCACCTAAATGGGCTCCATCCTTGAGGCAGTGGATTGCGTTAAAGAACAATAACTGGAATTATTCAAGTTTTAATAGACTTTATTGAGTAGTTTTAGCTGCTATATACTGCTCGGGGCCGTTGAGCCTGTGATGCCCTAACCACCTCGACCTATGCCGCCCAGCGAAAATCCTGTAGTTGAATCGACGCTGACCTATGCCGACCTGGCGAAGCGAGAGCACCAGCTTTCGGTCATTTTCAATACAATTGCCGATGTGACGTTTGTGCTGAGTGTTGAGGATGATGGCCGTTACCGTTTCATTTTTGCCAACAAAGCATTCGAAAAAGCCACTGGTGTGCCCGTTGATAAGGTGGTGGGCCGGTACGTGAATGAGGTGATACCGGAGCCCTCGCTCAGCCTGGTACTAACGAAATACCACGAAGCTGTTGCCACCCGAGAGCGGGTGGTGTGGCTGGAAACCTCCGATTACCCGACGGGCCGCGTGACGGGCGAAGTGAGCGTGATGCCCGTGTGCGACGAGGCCGGCCGCTGCTACCAACTGGTGGGCGTGGTGCACGACCTGACCAAGGAAAAGCAAGCCGAGGAAAAGCAGCTTTTACTGACGGAGCGCCTCATGCAGCAAAACTCTGATTTGCAGCAGTTCACGTACATCGTATCGCACAACTTACGGGCGCCGCTGGCCAATGCGCTGGGTTTTACCGATTTGCTGGCACGGCTCGACAAGAACTCCGAAACGTTTAATACTTCCATGCAGCACCTGCGCACCAGCTTAAAGCAACTGGACCAGGTGATGACGGACGTTAACGACATCCTCTCGCTGCGCGACACGAAAGCCGGGTACCGACCAGAAGCGGTGGCCGTGGCCGCTGCGTGCCAGCAGGCTCTGTTCGATTTGCAGGAGGCGCTGCGCGGCTGCGGCGGGCACCTGCGCAATGCCATTCCCGAGGGCTTGCGCGTACTCGGCAGCCGGGCCTATTTCCACAGCATTTTTTACAACCTGATTTCCAACGCTATCAAGTACCGTTCCGATGCGCGGCCCTTGCAAATTGAGGTGACAGCAGTTGAGGCACTGGATTCGGGCCTGACCATTACGGTGCGCGACAATGGCTCGGGTTTCGACCAGGAAAAATTCAGCGCCAATGTTTTTCAGCTGTATCGCCGCTTCCACACCGGCGAAACGGGCCGGGGCATCGGGCTTTTTCTGGTGAAAGCCCACGTGGAAGCCATGGGCGGGCAAATATCTGTACGGAGCCGGGTTGACGAAGGCACCGAATTCACCCTTCAATTCAGGCCCCGCGCGGATGAAAACCTACCTCATTGACGACGATAACCTCGCCACCTACCTCACCGAGCAGCTCCTGCGAGCCGAGGGTTTCTCCGATGCTATCTGCACCTTCCAGTCGGCCAAAAAGGCCCTAGACAAGCTGCTGATGCGGGCCAAGGAAAACCTTGTGCCCCAAGTGGTATTTCTGGACCTGAACATGCCCGAAATGGACGGCTGGCAATTCCTCGACGCTCTGGTGCCTTACGAGGAAGAATTGCGTGGCAACTGCGCCATCTACATCCTTACCTCGTCGTTGGCGCTCAAAGATTTGGAAAAATCGAAGGAATACGACCTTGTGGCCGGCCTGATTCATAAGCCGCTCGACAGTGAAGAAATCCGGGCCATTCAGTCGCGGCTTGACGAGGGGCCCACAGGGGCGTGAGCGGCATCGCATGGGCGGTGCACAGCCGTTTGGGCGGCTGTATATTTGACGGATACGTAACCGCTCCATGGAACAGGAAAAATCAGTCGCAAAGCGCTACACCGTAGCCGAATACATGGCACTGGAAGCGCGGAGCGAAGTGCGCCACGAGTTTTTTGAGGGCGAGGTATTTGCGATGTCGGGCGGAACCATCAAGCATAACCTGCTGATTGGTAATTGCTATGCGGCATTGCGGACCGGGCTCCGGGGGCGGGCTTGCCGGGCTTTTTTTGAAAACGTGCAGTTGGCGGTCGAACAGGGGCGGTACTACAACTACCCGGACCTGATGGTCACCTGCGACCCAACCGACTTGTTGGCGGAGCGCACGGTGACAGCCCCCGTGCTCGTGATTGAAGTGCTGTCGAAGTCGACCGAAACCCGCGACCGGAGCTGGAAATTTAACCAGTACAAACACCTGCCTTCGCTCCAGCATTATCTGTTGGTTTCGCAGGCCACTTGTCTGGTGGAATGGTATCGGCGGGAGGAGAGTGGGGTGTGGTCGTTCACGCCGCTGGCGCTGTTTACCGACGCGCTGTTCATTCCAGAGCTGGACCTGACGCTGCAGCTGCAGGACATTTACGAGGACACCGGGATAACCCAAATGACCATCCGCTTCGACTCGGAAGACCCGGACTACAAGAACCGGGAGGATAAATAAAAACGGCCCGCATCACTCGATGCGGGCCGTTTCCGTTTTTGCTTATAAGCCTTTGTCGCGGTTCAAATCCTCCGCCGGCTCCGAGCCCAGAAAGGGGTAGCGGTAATCCGTGACGGGCACGAAAGTTTCCTTGATGGCGCGGGGCGATACCCAGCGCAGCAGGTTCAGAATGGAACCAGCTTTGTCGTTGGTGCCGGAGGCGCGGGCGCCGCCGAAAGGCTGCTGGCCGACCACGGCGCCGGTGGGCTTGTCGTTGATGTAGAAGTTGCCGGCGGCGTGCACCAGCTTCTTCGAGGCCAGGTCGATGGCGTACCGGTCCTGCGAGAAGACGGCGCCGGTGAGGGCGTAGGGTGACGTGGTGTCGACCAGTTCCAGCGTTTCCTCGAATTTGTCGGCGTCGTACACAAATACGGTAACTACGGGGCCGAACAGCTCGTCGCACATCGTGATGTATTTCGGGTCCTTGGCCACGATGACGGTGGGCTCGATGAAGTAGCCCTTTGACTTGTCGTAGCCGCCGCCGGCGATGATTTCGGCATTTGGGTCGGCCTTGGCGCCATCGATGTACTTGGCGAGCTTATCGAAGGAAACCTCGCTGATAACGGCGTTGATGAAGTTCGAGAAGTCTTCCACGTCGCCCATTTTGAAGGAGGCGAGGTCTTCTTTCACGTAGCCAAGGATTTCATCAGCGAGGTTGCTGGGCAGGTACACGCGCGAGGCGGCCGAGCATTTCTGGCCCTGGTACTCGAACGCTCCGCGCGAAATTCCTACTGCTACGGCTTTGGCGTGAGCCGTTTTGTGGGCTACGATGAAGTCCTTGCCACCGGTTTCGCCCACAATGCGGGGGTAGGACTTGTAGCGGTGGATGTTCTGGCCAATTTCCTGCCAGATGGTCTGGAAGACTTTGGTGGAGCCAGTGAAGTGGATGCCGGCGAAATCGGGGTGTTTGAACACCACGTCGCCCACCACGGGGCCGTCGGCGTAAATAAGGTTGATGACGCCGGCCGGCACGCCCGCTTCCTCGAACAGCTCCATGAGCACCTGGGCAGAATAGACCTGCGTGTCGGCGGGCTTCCACACCACCACGTTGCCCATCATGGCCACCGATGAGGGCAGGTTGGCGGCGATGGAGGTGAAGTTGAAGGGCGTGAGGGCAAACACGAAACCTTCCAAGGGGCGCTGCTCCAGGCGGTTCCACATGCCGGGCAGGCTCTCGGGCTGCTGCTCATACACCTGGCGCATGAAGTGCACGTTGAAGCGGAAAAAGTCAATCAGCTCGCAGGCGGCGTCAATTTCGGCCTGGAAGGCGTTTTTGCTCTGGGCCAGCATAGTGGCCGCGTTGATGCGGGCGCGGTAGGGGCCGGCCAGCAGGTCGGCCGCTTTGAGGAAGATGGCGGCGCGGTGCTCCCAGGGCAGCTCGGCCCAGGCGGTGCGGGCGGCCAGGGCGGCCTCAATGGCTAGGTTTACGTGGCTGGCGTCGCCGTAGTGAAAGTGGCCGAGGGTGCGCTGATGGTCGTGCGGGGGACTCATGCGACGCAGGTCGCCGGTGCGCACCTGCTGCCCGCCGATGTGCATGGGAACGTCGAGCTCCAGCCCGCGCAGGCGCTTGAGCTCCTGTTGTAGCTCGAGCCGCTCTTTCGAGCCGGGCGCGTAGCCTTTGACGGGCTCATTAACTGGTACTGGGGCGTTGAAAAAGCCGGTGGCCATAGGGGTTCGGATTAGGTTTTGGGAAGGTTTGGGATGGGAGGGGGCAAAGGTAGGGCGATAAAGCAGCAGCTATCGTAGCGGGTGCTTAACATGCGAAGGAGCATTAAATGATTCAGGGAGGACTTCAACGTTTAGCAAAAGCAGTGGCTCAGGAAGCGAAGTCAGAAAACAGTATATAATTATCTGTTATGTGCTTTGCTAAGTATTATTGCAATCGTAGAAAAATCTGTATGCCTAGGTCTCGCTATTTGCTTCGCCTTTTTGCCCTGGATTTGACGGCCTCGTATTCGGCCTGACTTACGAGTATACCCTGGCGCCCTCAACATCATTTACCTGTGTTTGCGCGACCAATTCGTGGACTGGAGTCCCGTACCGGCTCCGATGGCCGGTGCGATTGACCATAACAAACGTGAATTCGGCCCGCGACGAGTGCAGACAAATTAGGCCGGGGCGCGGGCGGCATCCCCATCGCCCGCACCGAAGGCTAGCGCGGGTACGGCGGGCTGCCGGACGTGGTCGCCAATTCTGTCGCGTCCACCACATCTGGGATGAATACGTATATGGCCACACGCAGCAACGGCATCAAATCTGTTCGGGCGCTTCACCAAAGCCTATATACTTTTTGAATGCGCTGAAAAGAGTCTGAATTTCGGTTCCATCATCGGACAGGGCATTTTGCTGCGTCAATAAACTCACTTAGAGCGGTTTTCAGGTCAGTGTATGGTCGTATGAACGAGGTAGAGACGCACTATTTTGCGTCTCGTCGTTGAACAGCTCGCGGGAGTAACGTTGCACGATTCCGTTCAACGACGAGACGCAAAATAGTGCGTCTCTACATCCGTACACCAACCCGAAAACTGCTCTAAGGTGCGCAGTGGGTGCAGCACAGTAGAGGCCTGTGGTATAGGCTCAGGCGGTATAAAGCCGCATTGTGCAGATAAACTTACCACTGATTCTGTTACCACTACGCGGCTTTCTCTCGGCCATAGTATGCTACTACAAACTGGCCGCTACTGCGTCGTCACTTGGGTGAGCTGGGCTTATATATAGCCTTTGCGAGCAACTTTAAAAATTAGCTTAATGCGGTCGGCAATCCGGGTAGTAACCGGTGTTTGGATAGGGGTCCGAATGCTGCTGGCTTGTGTCGCGAAAATGAAAGCCGAATCAAATAATTCTTGTCCTGATTTCCCCTCATTTTCCTTCAAAAAAGTCGGAATTCTTAAGTTAAAAGTGTTTTTAATATCTTTTGACCAATAATGTTGAATATAGTCTTCCGAAGAACGAAGTTCCGTATTTGTTTGAAGTATATAAGACGCTACAAATTGTTCTACAATGAACGTTTTTGCTCGGCCGTACATCTCATCGATGAGCTGGATGACGTCGTCGATAAGGGAAGCGTCGCTATAGCTAATGCCGATAATCCCGGCGTTCCACATCATAGTTGATAGCGGAATCGCGATTTCCTGGCCGTGTACGGTGTATTTATAACGTTTGAGAGCTTGTCGCAAATGGAACCAGTGCAAGTATTCTCCCATGCCGCCATCAATAAAGTCGTATTCTTTCACATTCATGATGGTATGACCCTTGGAAATGCCAGACAGCATTTCGATTGGGTTACGCAGAAAGAAAGTATCAGTATCCATATAAAGGATATTTCGCTTGTATTTTGTGAAACAGTCGCGAATGATGCTGGGCTTCAACCGAAATATATAGTTGCTGGGGCCAAGGAAAGTGCTTGCCTGTTCTTTGGATAAAACTTCCAGTTTCACCGGAAGTCCCTTCAGGTATTTGTCAAATAAGCCAGTATTACTATCGGTATAAATTACAAATAAAAAGTCGCCATTATCCTTGCTTATATGGTGATAAAGCGAGAATATAGAAATAATGGCTTGATACTTAATTGTTTCTAGGTTATAAGCCAGGTAGACAATGGTGATTTTTTTGGTTTCCGTTACTGAATCCATTTTCTTGCTTCAAGTTAAAGTTCATTGGTGCAAAGGTAGATTGATAATAAGTGACCCAACTTACCTGATTTAACTTGATAAACCTTTAAAATTATGATGAGTATATTATTAGCAAGCCGAGGCCTGCACGCTGTTAGGGTATACGGACAATTAGTGGCACCAGCAAAGGGCGGCGAAGAAAAAGCAAAACCCGAGGAAGCTGATGGCTGTTTTTTCGTAGCGGGTGGCCAGGCGGCGAAAGTCTTTGAGGCGGTTGAAGAAGCGCTCCACCCGGTTGCGCCGCCGGTAGCGTACCCGGTCAATCAGGCGACAAAACGTGCGGTTTTTCTTGCTTGGAATCACCCCTTCAGCCCCGATTTTTTCGACGGCCTCGACGATGGCGTTGGTGTCATACCCCTTGTCTGCCAGCACGTAACGCACCGGCCCCACGGCGTCGAGCAACTCCAGCGCGCGGGTGCAGTCGGCTTGCTGACCCGGCCCCAGCAGCAGGGCGTGGGGCCGCCCGGCCTCGTCCACGGCCGCGTGCAGCTTGGTTGTTAGCCCGCCGCGGCTGCGCCCGAGCGCCTCGTCGCCGACGCGCTTTTTTTTACCTGTCCGCTGGCCCGCTGATGCGCCCGCACAATAGTGGAATCGAGCAGCACGGCTTCCACTTCGGGCAGGCGCACCGCCGCAAACAGGCGCTGCCAGGTGCCCTTCTGCGCCCAGCGCAAAGCCCGCTTGCGCACGGTGTCGTGCTTGCCGAAGCGTTCGGGTAGCACCCGCCAGGTGCCGCCGTGGCGCATTACCCACAGCACGGCATTCAAAAACAGCCGGTTATCGGCGGCCGTGCGGCCCACATCGCCCAATTTACCCGCTAGCTGCGGGGAGAGTTTTTCCCACGCGGCCTCGCTCAGTTCGTCTCCGTCAAGTCCCATACCCGCAAAGATAATTGTCCGTATGCCCTAGATTAGGCCGCTGGATAAATAGCGCTGCTGCCCCAGCAGCTCCCGCACCTGCCGCGTCAGGTCTTCACGGGAGCCGGTGTTGTGCAGCGTGAAGTCGAAGTGCGGGTAGTCGTCCATGGCTGTTTCGCTGGGGTGGTTGTCGTCACGGGTGCCGTCGCCGCGCTGCTGCAGCGGGTCGCCTTCTACGCGCAGCATCAGGCCGCCGCGGGCCCGGATGGGGTCGGCCTCGTTGGCGAAGCGCACGTCAGGCACCAGCACGAAGGCATCGGTTGGCAGGCCGGCGAAGAAGGCGTCGACCCAGACCAGCGGCTCCCAGGCGCGCAGGGCGCTGCCCACTTGCTGAAGCATTTCGCCGCGCGTGCGTCGGAAAGTGGGCACCAGCTCGGCCTTGCCGGTTTGGGTGTAGTAGGGGGCCACGCTTTCACCCGTAAGCGCGGCGCAGACCGACTTAATGGAGTCGCCAAACGAGCGGATTTGCCAGTTGTGCTCGGGCTGCAGCTGTTGCAGGATGCGGGCCACAGTGTCTTTGCCGCTGCCCCGGCGGCCGGACAGACCAATGAGGTGTACCATGTTGAGAGGTTTCATGAACGTCATGCAGAGCGCAGCGAAGCATCTTGCCCGCCACCACTAACCCTTTTTGTTTGGATTACTTATTGCGGGCAAGATGCTTCGCTACGCTCTGCATGACGTTCCTTTTTCGTTCTAATTAACCCTTTGCCGTATTATAAAAACGTCTTTAGTTCACTCAGGCAGCTGATTTCGTGCGTGGTTTGAGCGAAGTGGCGGCGCTTTTCGGGGTTGAAGTACACCTGGTCGATACCGGCGTTGAAGGCACCCAGTACGTCGCATTCCAGGTTGTCGCCAATCATCAGGCTTTCGGTGGCCGTGGCGCCGGTGTGCGCCAGCGCGTGCTGAAACATGCGTGGGTCGGGCTTGAGGTGGCCGCTGTGCTCCGAGGTGATGATGGATTCGAAGTAGTGCGTCAAATTTGAGGAGGCCAGCTTGATTTCCTGAATGTCATTGAACCCATTGGTGATGAGGTGCATGCGATACTTCGGCTTCAGGTAGTCGAGCACCTCGTGCGTGAAGGGAAAGACAGCCGACTTCTGCGGCAGAATATCGGTAAACTCCGCCGAGATGTTGGGCGGGGTGTCGTCTTCCGTCACGCCCAATTTGGCGAGTGTACGGGCGAAACGCACGTCGCGCAGCTGCCGTTGCGATATTTTGCCACTTTGGTACATGCGCCACAGGGCATGGTTGATATCGCTGTACACCTGAATGAACTGGTCCACCGTGAAGGTGCCAAACCGTGCAAAATCGTGGCGTTCGTACAGGGTGTGCAGCGTTTCGTTGGCGTTTTTCTCGAAGTCCCACAACGTATGGTCGAGGTCGAAAAAGAGGTGACGGTAGGTTTTCAATGAACAGTTAGTGGTTATGCAGTGAATACAAAGGAATGGTCGGATAGAATCAGGACGTCATGTCAAGCGCAGCCGAGACATGACGTGCTTTTCAATCAAACAACCAAAAAACATTACAACCTGCCCGCCAGCGCCATGCTCAGCACGCCCGCCAGCATGATGCCCTTGCACAGCGTGCTGAGGGAGTGGAAATGCCGCCGCCGGTCGGCACGAATGAGCAGGCGCACCAACTGGGCCATGGGCAGCAACACCAACAACACCAGCCAGGTACCCAGCGGCCAGTGCCCGCTCACAAACAAGCGCGCCGTGGCGCCCGCCGTAAGGAAGGCCAAGCAGGCCAGGAAAAAGCCCGTCACCCATTTGGTGCGGGCCACGCCCCACACCAGCGGCAGCGTGCGGCAGCCGTGCTGGGCGTCGCCGCGCATGTCTTCCACGTCCTTCACAATCTCGCGCACCATCGTGAGCAGGAAAGCCGCCAGTGCATAGGGCCATACCACGCTGTTGCTGTCGTTGCGGGCCAGCTGCAATTGCAACTCGGGCAGCAGGACCAGCGCCGCTGTGAGCGTGGCAATGCTGGCATTGCCCACCAGCGCTACCCGCTTGAAGCGCGCCGAATAGCCCCACAGCAACAGCGCCGTGCCCAGCGTGACGGCGCCCAGCACCGGGTGCAGCCAACCCGCCAGCAGCACGCCCGCCCCGCTGAGCAGCATGTGGGCCAGCATGGCCTTGCGTCGGTTCACCACGCGCCCTACCACCAGCCGGTCGGGCCGGTTGATGGCGTCAATCTTCACGTCGTAATAGTCGTTGATGATGTAGCCGGCCGCCGCCACCAGCAGCGCCGCCAGCACCAGCGCCCCGAAGCGCAGGTCCAGCAGCGACTCGCGCAGCGGCGCATCGGGCAGCAACAGGCCGGCCCGTACCAAGGCCATGCACAAGAGCATGATGAGCAGGTTGGGCCAGCGCACCAGCGTGGGCAGGGCCGTGCGCAGCCGCTCCGCCGGGGGCGGGGGCACGGCAGCGGCGGGCAGCTTGGGCGGGTGCGGGTTCATGGAGCGGGGCAGTTGCCTGCAAAGGTCGGTGAAACCGGCGGGCCGGCGTCATTCGGCCCTAGCTGTGGGGCAACAAAAAAGCCTCTCCGTGGCGGGAGAAGCTTTTGGGGCGGGAAGTCCCGCCGGCGTTTGTTGGTCTAGCTCAGATTTTGCGGACGTTCACGGCATTGATGCCCTTGCGGCCTTCCTGCGTTTCAAACTCTACCCGGTCGTTTTGTTGCACCGTGGCGCCGTTCAGGCCCGTTACGTGGACGAAAAAGTCTTCTTTCGTTTGGTCGTCGGTCACGAAGCCATAGCCCTTGGCTTCGTTGAAAAATTTAATGATGCCGGTTTTCATGCAAAAAAACTAAAAATGGAAAGGTGGATAAACTGCCCGGGTAAAGGCTGCGGCAATGCCTGAAATGGCATTTAGAACGTCCACTTCAGGGCAGCTTACGCGGGAAAGCGGCGCGGGGTTGGCCGCCGGCGGCGTCCACCGCGGTCCATCTATTGGTTATCGCGCCACTCGTACACCCACTTGGCCTGAATCTGCTCCAGGTGGCCTTCGGTGGCCTGCTCGCGGGTGCCGTCGAAATTGTCGAGGCTCAGCACCCACTCAATGAGGTCGGTGAAGCGAATGCGGTAGATTTTGGCTTCGGTGAAGTCGTCGCCAAACTTCTCGTAGAGCGCCATGGCAATGTCCTCGTGGTCGGCCCAGTGCATGGGCGGCTCAAAGTGGTTCACGGGTGAAATATGAAAATGTGAATTGATGTGAAAATGGGGCGGTGTTAGCTTGTAGAAATGGTGCGCTTCAGAAGGCATTTTCACCTCTCCACACCAATCCTGTTTTCACATTTAAATAAAAAACTAGTGGCCCAGGAAGTGCTGGGGCGGAATGGTGACCACAAGTTGCATATCGGCCTCTACCACGCACTGGCAGGCCAGGCGGGAGTTGATGCGCGGGTTTTCGGCGCGGTCGATGAAGTCTTCTTCCTTGTCGGAAATCTCGGGCAGGTCGTCGCCGCCGGCGTTGATGTAAATGTGGCAGGTGCTGCAGCCGCACACGCCGCCGCAGTTGTGCTGCAGCTGGATGCCGTTGTTCAGGGCCACGTCGAGCACCGATTCGCCGGAGGCCGCCACGTGGGTTTGGGCCGGCTGGCCGTCGCTGAACTGGAAGGTGATGGTGGTGGCAGGAACAGACAAAACGAGGAACTTATAAGTCGAAAAAACACAGCTTTTGAAGCCGCAAAGGTACTCCCCCCGCGCCCGGCATCAAAGCTGCGCCTGAATGCTGGCCGTGAGCTGCGCATACAGCGCCTGCCAGGCCGGATGCTCCGCCAGCGCCGCCTCGTGGGCAACCAAAGTGGGGGCATCGCGCCGCACAGCGGGCCCGGTTTGCACGCTGAACGGGGGATTGGCCAGGGCTTTATCCACCGTTTCGCGCACCAGCGGGGCCAGCAGCGCGGCGGGCAAGCCGGCTTCGGCCAGTAGGGCGTTGGCAATGCCCAACAGATGATTGGTGAAATTGTTGGCAAACACGGCCGCCACGTGCAGCTTCAGGCGCTGGGCCGAATCGAGCCGCAACACGTGTTGGCTGAGGCTGGCGGCCAAGTTGAGCAAAGTGGTTTCGGCAGCCAGGTCGCTGGCCTCAATGCACAGCGGCACGGTGCGCCAGTCGATGGCCCGGCCCGGACTGAAAGTTTGCAAGGGATAGAACACACCGCCGCGCACCGTCGGCCGGCCGTTGAATACGGACAGCGGCAATGCTCCGGCCAAGTGGGCCACCAGTGCGCTTGGGGGCCAGTTGGTGGCGGCCAGCAGAGGCGCCACCGCTGAGTCGGGCACGGCCAGCAGGTAGATGTCAGCGGCTGGCAGCGGCGCGGTGAGCACTGTGATTGCCTGTGCGCCGGGTAGCTGCGCAGCGAGTGCTGCGGCAGCGGCAGTCGTCCTGCTCCAGACAAATACAACCCGATGACCCGCTTTTACCAGAGCGGGCCCCAACAGGCTGGCGACGCGGCCGGCGCCGAGCAAACCAATGTGCAACGAGGCGGAATGTGGAAGCATGAACAAGGTAGCTTTAGCCAAAAAAGGCCGTCTCAAGCAGTTGAGACGGCCTTTGCGACGATATATGGTTTAAGTGCTAGCCCACCGGCTGGGGCCGGGCGGTGCGGCTGTTTGCCTCTTCCGAAGCTTCCGGTTCGGGGGTGGTTTCGGCCAGTACGCCTTTGCCGCCGCGCTGACGCACGCTCAGGCCGAAGCCGAGGGCCATGAGCAGGGTGCCGCTCCAGAGCAGGTTGATGAAGGGCTTTTCCATGGCTTTCAGAATGACGTAGTCCTTCTGCGTGGTGCTCACGCCGAAGGTGAACTTGCCGGTGGCGGGGTCCACGGCATTGAAGGTGATGCGTACGCCGAGGTCTTCCACCTCGTCGGGCACGCGGCCCACCATGCGGTTGCGCACCACAAACACGGGGTGCACGTGGTACTGGCGCTTCTCGCCGTACACAATCATATCGGCCTGCAGGGCGAGGTCGCCTTTCTGCAGGTTGAGGCCGGCCGTTTCGTGGGCCGCTTCCACGGCCCGGAACACGGCGAAGTAGTCGTTGAGGAAGATGGTGTCGCCCACGCTCAGCACCGATTCCTTCGCCTCGCTCCAAGGCTTGTCCTTACGCGGGTCGAGCACCGAGCTGATGTGCGTGTAGATGTCGTGGCCCCAGAATTTCTTGATGGCCGGCGAGGCCAGCAGTCCGCCGCCGCCCATCTCATCGTTAATCTGGGCACGGGGGTAGAGCGTGAACTGCTCGCCCGATTTCTGGTCCTTGTAATTGATGCGGTAGTAGGTGTTTTCGGGCAGAATGTTTACCGTGTCGCCGGTCTTGTAGTAGGTTTTGCCCTCCACGGCGATGGGGGCGCGGGCCACGGCCTTGTACTCGTCGTCGGTGCGGAACAGGAACTGCTTATCGACGTAGCCGGGCACGCCGGGCACCTCAAAATACTGGCCGGTGTAGGTGAGCTGATAGCCGTGCATGGGGGCGCTTTCGTTGCGCCACAGCAGCACGTTGTCGCGGTTCAGGTCCTCGTCAAAATCGCGCGAGTAGAGCAGGCCCGATACGTTACGCGAAATAATATTCGAGTACCCGGCCGAGGCCAGAATGCCCAGCAGCATCAGGGCAATGCCCAGGTGGGCCACCGCGCCGCCCGAGAGCCGCACTCCGCGCCGCAGCAGGTTGAAAATGGTGCCGAAGTTGGCCAGCACCCCAAACAGGCCCGCCAGTGTGAGCACCACGTAGGCCGGCGAGATGGTGAGGCCGTTGTAGCGCACCAGCAGCACCACCAGCGCCGTGCCCAGCAGGGCCAGCAGCGTGGGCGCCGTGAGGGAGTTCACGAGGGTTTCGGCGTTGTTGCGCTGCCACCACATAATCTGGGCCACGCCCGAAAGCAAGGCCACGCCCACGCCCATCCAGAGCTGCATTTTGGAGTAGTGGGCAATCTGGTCGGCGGGCAGAGCCACGTTGGTTTTGATGCCAAGCAGGCCCATGAACGAATTATAGACCGGAATACTGGTCGTGAACAGCACTTGGAACGCGCCCAGGCACAGCACCGTGGCGCCCACAAACACCCACAGCTCGGGGTTATAGGCATTCAGCTCTTTGGGCGAGATGGGAATTTCTTTCCAGCGGGAAACCAGCAGCGCCACCGCCAGTACCGTGAAGGCCGCCAGGTAGATAAACAGCTGGCCCGACAGGCCCAAATCCGTAAACGAGTGCACCGAGGCGTTGCCCAGCACCCCGCTGCGGGTGAGGAAGGTGGCGTAGAGAATGAGCACAAACGTGGCCACCACCAGCGCAAACGCCGTGCGCAGGCCGGTGCGGCGCTTCTGCCACAGCACCATGCCGTGCAGCGAGGCCACCAGCACCAGCCAGGGAATGTACACGGCGTTTTCGACCGGGTCCCAGTTCCAGTAGCCGCCGAAGTTCAGGGTTTCGTAAGCCCAGTAGGCGCCCATCACCACGCCCACGCCCAGCACACCGCCGCCGACGAGCGTCCAAGGCAGAGCCGGCTTCACCCAAGCCGTGAGCTCGCGCTTCCAGAGCGCGGCAATGGCGAAAGCAAACGGCACCAGCGTGAGCGCGAAGCCCAGGAACAGCGTGGGCGGGTGAATCACCATCCAGTAGTTTTGGAGCAGGGCGTTGAGGCCGGTGCCGTCTTTGGGCACGAAATTGGGGTTCATCTTCCACACCGGCAGGTCGGTGAGGAACTCGCGGAGTAGAATAAAAGGGGAGGAGCCAATCTTGACCCCGCCCAGTACCACGCCCACAATCATGCTCACCAGAAACACCTGCACGCCGCTGAACACAGCCATCACCGGCGCTTCCCACTTGCGGTTGAAGCGCATGATGCAGAAGCCCAGCACCACCTGCCAGAAAATCCAGAGCAGGAACGAGCCCTCCTGGCCTTCCCAGAAACAGGAAATCATGTACTGCACCGGCAGGTGATTGGAGCTGTGGCTCCAGGCGTAGTAGTACTCATAGCGGTGCGCGTGAATGATGTTGAACAGGCACACAATCACCGAGATGATGGCCGCGCCGTGCACAAAAAACGCGCCCCGCGCCAGCCGCAGCCAGCTTGGGTCTTCCTCGCCCAGCGCCCGGCCCCGCGAGGCCTGAAAATAGCTATACGCCGCCACCAGCGCCGCCGCAAACGCGATGATGACGCTCAGGTGGCCGATTTGTCCTACTAATAAGTTCATAAGCAACAAGTAAAATCAGGCGGGTACCGCTGGTGCGGGCGCGCCGGGGCGCACCACTTCATAGCGGGCTAAAATGCGGGGATGAAACGACTCGGGCAGCGTGGCCCAGTCGTGGGTATCCACAAAAATCGGGAGGTTGCTATCGGTCAGGGCTTCGCGGAAACGGCTGATGACGCCGGCTGGCAACGCTTGCAGGCCGGGCGTACGCAACACCAAGTCGAGGTCGCTGCCTTCGTGGTGGTTGCCGTTCACGCGGCTGCCGTAGGCCCACACGGCCACCTCGGCGGGCAGGTGCCGGGCGATGAGGTCGTGCAGCATAGCAACGTAACGCGGGTTGAGGTCGAGCATGGTTAATCGATGGGTTTGCCGTGTAACAGTTGCGCCAGCGCGGTGGCATCGGTCACGAAACGAGGAAGAAAGGTAACGGCGGCCTCCGCGAAGCCGGCCCCGTATTCGTGGGCGGTACTATTGCGGCTGTCGCGGTAAGTAAGCCACCGCTCCGCGTCTAGCGTCGAGAGGAGACCGTATTGCGCCGCGGCGCGAAAAATATCTTTGTACACCAGCGCCTCAGCCTGGCGGTGCGAGGCATAATAGGGGCGCAAGGCCTTCTTCAGCAACTTGCCCGCCAGTTCGATGATGACTTCAAACTCTTTCACGCAGGCCGAGCGATACAATTCATACAGCACCGAGCCGGGCGCGCTCTGCTGCAACAACATTAGCGCCTGGTCGAGGGCCTGGGAGCAGCGCAATAGCATGGAAGAGTCGAGGGTTCGCATCGGAAAGGCAAATTTAAGGCCGCGCCGCCGGAGGCGGGAGGTTCAGTAACAACCGGTCGGTGAAAAAGTCGCCCCGCACGGGATGACAGGTGATTTCGACGCTGATTTTTTCCAAACCCGCTTCCTGCCACCGGCGAATGGGCAGTTGGCCCTGGCGCAGGTTACCAGGCTGGTTGATGAGCTGCTGGGCCAGCAGCACCCGCCCGCTGGCCGGGTCCGTCACCACAACGGATAGCCGGGCCCTGGCTGGGTACTTGCGCAGTGGCAACTCCACCACGTCGCGGGCCGGCGTGGTACCGGGCAGCGGCATGGTAGCGGCCGTGCCGTAGGCGTACCACCACTGGCGCAATCGGGCGGCGGCCGGGCCATTTTCGGCGCGGGAAGTCACCACCTGGTAGTCGTAGATGCCGGGGCCGGGCAAGGTATCAGCCACGGCGTAGCTGGTTTCGGCGCGGCCGTAGGTGTCGCGGCGCACGGGCACGCGGCGCACCTCGGTGCTGCGGTACTGGTGGATTTCGCGCCGCATCACCCGGAAATCCGGGATGCGGGCCAACGAGTCGGGCAAAGTCCAGCTCAGCTCCACCACGCGGCTGGCGGTGGGCAGCAGCCGGGTAGGGCTGGGCGGAAAATAGCTGACGGGCATGCCCGCGGCCGTCTGGCTCACCTGCAGCGTGAACTGACAGTAGTCTTTCAAGTACCCATCCACATCCAGCAGGTAAGGCTGGCCGGCGCGCAGCGAATCCAGCGTCACAAATACGTCGTCCTGGGTGCCGAGCGAGGTGCAGCTGAGCACCCGGTAGGTGGCCGGCTGGCAGGGCTGCCCGGTGAGCACGACCAGCTGCACCCCACGCACATCCCGGCATTTCTGCCCGCCAATATTGACGTAATACCGTCCGGCCGCCTTCGGCGTAAACTCAAACCACTGGTCGTTGTGGTACTCGATGCACTTGCCGGTCAGGCGCTCATCCACGCAGCTGCGCTGCACGGTGCAGCCGGTAGAGGTGCTGGTAATGGTTTCTTCGAGGAGCAGCCGGCGCCGGTTTTCGATGTTATCGTTGGCAACCTGGGCGGTGGCGGTAGAGGCTAAAGTGACGAAGAGGAGCAGCAGCAGGCCGCAAATGAAGAAAAAAAGAACATCATGCTGAGCTTGTCGAAGCAGCTCTACCGCAACAGTAATTGATTTACTTGCGCGGTAGAGCTGCTTCGACAAGCTCAGCATGACCGTCGGAATGACTATCAATGCTGCTTAGTTGACCGAAGTCGTCGCGCCCTTCAAATCCTTCTTCACGTACTTGCTGGGGCACTTCAGCAGGATGTTGTCGGCCATAAATACGTCGCCCTTCATGCAGCCGGTGATGACGACTTGCTCGGAGGCGTCGAAATCTTGGGGCTTGGGGTTATTATACACCACGCGCTGGGCCAGGTGAGTGGTGTCAATCAGGGTGAAGGCGAAGTAGTTGGGGTCTGTCATGGGGTCATACTCCAGGCCCACGGGGTGCTTGGCGGCATCGCGCGGAAGTCGGCCCACCACATGCACCTTGGTCGTGTTGCCCTCGGCGGCCCGCTGGCGGGCCTCGCCGAAACCGACGTATACGCTGGCATCGGCAGTGGTGCTGAGGATGATGGCGGCGGCCACCGCAATAATGGCCAGAACGAACAGGTGCGACTTCTTCATAAGACCACGGATTCGCACGGATTTAAGCGGATTTCACGGATTTTGTGAATGGCGCTGTTACCGGGCTATTTGCTGTTTAGATATAGAGTGTACGTGACCAACACATGGAGTCCCGCTCGGGTGCCCAGTTACTTGTTTATTTCCTGCTCCAGCCGGGCCACCTTGCGGTCGAGCGAGATGAGGTAAACCAGCAGGCCAGCCACAATGATGACCACCGCCGCTACCACCACGTAGATTTTGCCGCTCTGGCGCAGCACATCGGCCATTTCGGGGGCCTCGGTTCCGGGTGCCTGGGCGAAGGCCGAGGTGCCGGTGAAGAGCAGCAACTGCAGCAGGCACAGCGCGCTGAAGAAACGGGCCAAGAGGTTATTTTTCATCGAGTTTCAGTTGCAAAAAGGCCAAGCGGCTGCCCACCTGGGTCATCCAGAAGGAAAATAGAATCCAGCCGATGACGGCGGGGTAAAACACCAGGCGCATGGTGCTGTCAAGGTCGTATTTGTTGAAGCCGGGGTTGCCGGTCTGGCCCGGGTGCAGCGAGTTGCCCGCCAGACGTGGCAGGATAAAAAGCAGCGGAATGGCCGCCGCAAACGCAAAAATATTGTAGATGGCCGACACGCGGGCCCGCTGCTGCTCATCGCGAAACGAGCCGCGCAGCACCAGGTAAGCCCCGTAGATGAGCATGGCCACGGCGGCGGCGTTCAGGCGCGGGTCGGGCGTCCACCAGGCGCCCCAGGTGTATTTGGCCCACAGGCTGCCAGTGGCCAGGCCCAGCAGGCCTAGCACGATTCCCGACTTGGCCGCCTCGTGGCTCAGAATGTCGAGCCGCGCCGAGGGGTTGCGCAAGTACTGCATCGAGCGGAACACCGACGTGCCCAGAATCACCATCATGGCAAACCACATAGGCACGTGGAAATACAGGTTCCGAATGCTCTCATTCACAATAGCCAGCCGCGGCACGGGCAGCAGGAACCCCGCCACCGCCGAATACAGCAGGCACACCACCGTCAATACTTTCCACCAGGTCCATTTCATAAGTAGTATCAGGTATTAAGTATGTAGTAGTCAGATAACAGATGGGCAAATAGGAAGGGCTGCATTGCTACTGAATCAGTACCGACTGCTGTCCTTCTAGCCCCTCCACAAAAACGGAAACAGCAGATAGGAAACCGCCCCCACCAGCATGTTCAGCGCCAGCAGCGTGAGCAGCGACTGCTGGCTCACGCCGCGGTCCAGCCCATCCAGCGCATTTTTGCTCACCTTGATGAGCAGCAATAGCATGGGAACCATCAGCGGGAAGCCGAGGATGGCCATAAGCGTGGCGCCGTTGCCGCCGGCCTTGGCCGCAATGCCCGATACCAGCGTGAGCGTGGTGGCAAAGCCCACGGCGCCCAGCAGCAGGTTGGCCACAAAAAGCGGCGCGTCCTGAATGGGATTGCCCAGAAACACGGTGTAGAGAAACAAGCCCAGTAGGGCTACCGCCGTCAGCAACAAGGCGTTGTAAAGAATTTTGGCCAGGATGACGGCCTGGGGCCGCACCAGCGTGTAGTAGTACAGCCGCTGGCCGGGGCTTTCCTGCATAAAGCCCTTGGCCACGGCATTGAGGGCCGCAAAGAGCAGAATAACCCAGAGCAACGCATTCCAGGCCGGAGGCGGGGGCGTGCCGCCCCGGAGGCTGAAGCTGAGAAAACACACAAACACTGTGCTGCCCACGTAAAGCAGCAGCCCGCCCAAGGCGGCCCGCTGCCGCCATTCCAAGCGAAAGTCTTTGGCTAGCAGGGTGGATATTTCGCGGAGCAGCGGCACGGATGGCGGTTCGGTTTCGGGCCGCAAAGATAGACCGCAGATTTAACGGATTTAAACGAATGCAACGGATTCGTTGTAGCTCCACCCACTTGGAACTGCAGAAATGGAACCCCCAAATCCATCCTAATTCGTTAAATCGGTGGTTAAAAGTCGTAGCCCAGCGTGAAGTAGAATTTCGGGCCGTGGGTCACGTAGTCTTCCTGGCCCCAGGCCACGTCCATCTTGCCGTAGAAACCCAGCAAGGTGGTGCGAATGCCCGTGCCGTAGCCGATGAGGAAGGGATTGCGGAAGTTGATGACCGTGGCCGAGAAATAGCTGCCCAGGCTGGGCTTAATCTCCGTGTTCGAGGAGTTGTCCGTCCCAAAAGGGTTGGTGCCCGAATACGCCGTGCCAGTATCGACGAAGCCCGTCAGCTGCAGATTGCGGAAAAAGCCGGAATAAATGGGCCGGTGCGCGAAATACTGCACGATGGGAATGCGCAATTCGCTGTTGAACAGGACGTAGCGCGGGCCGGTGCGGGCGCTGTAGTCGAAGCCGCGCAGGTTGGTGACAAAGTCCTGGTAAAACGTTTGGTCGGGGGCAAACGGGGTAGAGCGGCCCCCATTCTGGTAGCCGGCGTTCAGCCAGTCGTCCATGCCGCCGATGCGGAAATATTGGTCGCGGCGGCCCAAAAATTGCCCGTAGCTGGCCCGGTTGGCCCACACAATGGAGCGGCTGATTTTCTGGTAGTGGCGCAGGTCGATAACGAACTTGCTAAAGCTTAGCCCGCCGTCGTTCACGTTTTTCAGGCTCAGCAAGCTGGCTTTCAATCGCGTGCCGCTTACCATGTTGACGCCGGTATTGATGCTGTTATCAAACACCAGCTCGCCGTTGTAGCCCACATAACTGGAGCTCACGTCCTCATCGGTCGATTCGGTGCCCAGGCGCGTGCGGGAGAGCGTCACAAACCGTGGACCGCCGCGCAGGCTGAGGTTATGGGTTAAGGGATAGGCAATGGTGGGGGCTAGCTCGTGGCGGCCGTAGCGGTACTCGTCGTTGTTGATGGGGAAGAAGTAGGCTTGCTTTTGGTAGGCAATGCTCCAGTCGTAGCGGTGGGTAAGGTTGGTATAGGCCACCTTGATGTTGCTGGTGCGCAGGTCGAACACGCCAAACAGGCTGGCATCGATGCGCTGGTTTTCGAGCACATCGGTGAGCGAGGCCTTGAACTGCAGGCCCAAGCCCAGCAGTGGGTCCAGATACAGGGCCGTCGATACATTATCAGCCATGAAGCGGGTATCGTAGCGGAAGGGACCCGTGACAGCCGGAGCGGCTGCCTGGGCCGCCGCCGCCGAAGCCGCCGCCGCCGAAGCTGCCGTGGGGGTGAGGCGGCGCCGCTTGGTTTGGGACGGCTGGTTGGGCTCGTCTTCCTCAAACTGGTAGTCGCTGGTATTCACCGCTTCGCCGGCTTTGCGGCGCTCCCGGCGGGCGGCCGGGGCCGTGGTGGCAGAATCGGCGGCCGGGGCAATGGTGACGGCTGGCGCGGCTTTGGGCTTGGGCGGTGCCACCACCTTGGCCGGAATCGACCGGTCTTCCAGGGTTTGCTGGCGGGAGGTTTTGGTCAGCGGCAGCGCGCCGGGCAACTGGTACTCCGGGTAGACATACAGGATATCGCGCGACTGGGCCGGCGCTACAAAAACCAAGGCCGAGGTAACGGGGTTGTAATCAAAGTCCTGCGTATTGGCCAGCCAGTTACTCACCAGGGACTTCTGCTTGGTTTTCAGCGAATACCGGTACATGGCGCGCACCCCGCTTTCCTCGCCCAGATACAAAATTTCGTCGTCGGAAATGGCCCGCGGCCGGGTTTCGTTCGAGATGGTGCTCACCAGCGTTTCCACCGGAATGGCGCGGCCATCGAGGTGGTATTGGAATAAATCGTAGTTGTTCACCACGTTCTGGAAGGTGGCCGGGCGGGCGCGGCCCGTCGAGTCGAGGTAGCGGTTGGAGCTGAAAACCAGCCCCTGACCGCCCGGCAGGAATACCGGGTCCACATCGTCGAACAAGTCGTTGGTGAGCTGCTCCACCTTTCGGCTGCCAGCGCGTAGTAAGTAAATATCGTTCTGCCCATTGCGCACGGCGCTAAAGGCCAGTGCCTTGCCGTCGGGCGAATAACTCATGCTCAGCACCTTTTCGTAGCCGGCAAAAAGTGATTCAGGCCGCGAAAACCGAATGGCCTCGCGCACGCGCCGCAACAGGCCGCGGCCGTCGGCATCGCGCAGGTGCAGGGCCATTTCGCCGCGGCTCATTTCGGCCACGGCCACTTGGGCATTGCCGCGCCATGCCAGCACGGGCAGGTGGGTTTCCACCTGCTGGTCGGGGGTTTTGTAGCCGCCCCGGCTCAGGATGCGGCGGTGGCGGCCGTCGCGGTCCACCACCATCACGCGGTAGCGGCCGCCTTCGTTTTGGGCATAGGCCACCAGCTGGCCGTTCGGGCTCACGACGGGCTGCGAAAACACATCCGAATGCCGGTTGCGGCCGCTTTGCCGGAATTTCTTATCGGGCTCTACCAGCGTGGCCACGGGCTGCCCGTTCAGGTCGCGGTAATACGCCAGCCAGTCTTTCAGGAATACTTTAAACGGCACGTTCAGCGACGAGCTGATGCCCACTTCCACGTCGCGCGTGATGCGCGTCAGGTTCAGGATGTTCTGAATGGTGGTGTAGCCGTAGCGCTCGGCCACGTAGTTCCAGATGCTTTGGCCGGCCAAGGTGGAGTTGCGCAAGAAGAACGGGGCCGTGCGGTTGCCGGTGGGATACTGCTTGCTCATGTCGCGCATGTAGCCGTCCATGTCCACGCTCCAGCCTTCGGCCGCGTAGGCCGAAACCCCGCCGATAAACCAATCGGGCAGCTGAAGCAGGTAGCTGCTTTGCAGCACTTCCTTCAGCGAGCCGCCGTACATCATGTCGTTCAGCAGCACCTCGGTAATCTGGGTGCTCAGCACGCGCTTAAAGTCGGTTTCGGTGCCGCCGAAGGCAATTTGCACCTTGCTCATGCGGGCCAGCGGCGTTTCGCCGCCGTTCACCTGCTGCAGGGTGGCCGTAAGGCCAATGTTGCTCTGGCGCAGGTCGCCCACCGAGTTGTAAAACAGCAGCGTGGTTTTGGAGTAGGGATAATACCCAATCAGGGCCGTGATGCGCTGAAGCTCCTTCTCGGCGTACTCGGCGGCGCGGCGGGCGTTGCCCTCGCCGCCTTCGTAGTACATCACGTTGAAATTCTGGGTGGTGAGCTGCTGCCAATGGAAATCTTTGTACTGAATGCGCACCCGGCCAAACGGCTCCTGCGCCGTTTGGGCCTGCGCCGTCGGCATCCCCAGCAAGGGCAGCAGCAGCGCCAAAGCCCCCAGGGCGCGCTTCGCGAATAGTGAAATCGTCATAATAGAAGCAACGAGCAAAGACAAAAATTAATCCGCCAGAGCATTAAAAAAAATGTGGGTGCTGCCAGATTTCAGTCCGCCGCGCCGCGCAGGTAAGGGCCACTGAAGTAAAGGCAATTAACGTGAAATTGTTGTGAAGTTGCGGGTAACGGTGAGGGGAACAAAAAACCAGGCCTGTGGCCGCCACTTAGCGGGCTGGGCGGGCTGCCTGGTCCGGCCACAACGCCCGGTAGCGTTGCACGCTGGCTTCGGGCCAGATTTCGGTGCCGTTCAGCAGCCAGTCGGCCAGCAGGACGGCCAGCCGGGGAGCCAGCATCACGCCCTTGGAGCCGTAGCCGCCGCAAAAGCTTAACGACGGTACCGTGGGGTGCGGCCCCAGCAGCGGCCGGCGGTCGCGCACGGTGGGCCGCACGCCGGCCCGCTGCTCGAGCACGGCAAAAGGCAGGTCGGTGATGACCGACAGGCGGGCGGCCAGTTCCTCCTGCCCCACAGCGGTAGGGCCTTCGGCAAATGGCGGCCACCGGTACGTAGCCCCCACGCGAAACCGGTTTGCGCCCACCGGCACTACATAGGCACCCCGATTGAGTACCTGCGCTGCGCTGAGGCCACCGCATTCCACGTCCAGTACTTCGCCCTGGTTAGGCGTGAGCGGCAGCCAATTGAAATACGGATTGCGCACGGCCGCCGCCCCCTCGCAGCAGATGACGTGGCGCGCCCGCACCTGCCCCGCGTAAGTCGCTCCGGCGGAGTCGGTAACGAGTGCGGCCCAGTTAAAAGTTTCGCGGCGGAGCCAGCCGGCGCGGGTGCCTTCGGCCGCCAGCGCCGCCAGCAGCTCGCGCACCGCCACATGCCCACCGCCTTGCAGCCACGCGCCGCCAAACGGCGCCTGCACGCCCGGCAGGCCTGGGTCGGTGGTGGCCAGAGCCGCTACGAAGCCGCCCCAGGGCTGGTCGGCGCTGCGGGCCAGGAGGGCGTTTTGCTCTTCGAGCGAGCCAAACAGCTTAAAAATGGGCGTTTCGGTGAAAAACGGCTGGCCGTAGCGCTGGCCCAGTTCCCGGTAGAACGTGGCGGCCGAGGGCAGTAGCTCGGCCGCGCGCCAGCTTAGGGCGAAGCGTTTGCCGGCCACGGGGTTCATCAGGCCGGCTGCCACGTTTGAAGCGGAGTTGGCCATGCCGGGGTCATAGACTAGGACTTGGGCGCCACGCTGGCGCAATGCATAGGCCAATGTGGCGCCCGCAATGCCGTGGCCTACCACCAGAAAGTCACAGTCCGTCATGGCCGGCAAGGTAGTAACGCTGCGCTTAATGAGGGATTGGCAATGAAGAATGAGCAATGACCCGTCATGCAGAGGCGAAGCCGAAGCATCTCGTTTGGAAGAGTAATCCAATCAATTGAGTCACTATTGCGGGAGAGATGCTTCGACTACGCTCAGCATGACATTCCTTTTGCTCATTGCTCATTGCTCATTGCTCATTGCTCATTGCTCATTGCTCATTGCTCATTGCTCTTTAAGCGTGGCGTTCAGCGCAGCGTCGTACCTTTCCGCATTGCTCAGACCCGCTGTTTTGTCATGACCGTCGCCGAATTCACCTTCAACGCTTTTTCCGAAAATACCTACCTGTTGATTGACGACGCCACGCGGCAGTGTGCCATCGTAGACCCCGGCTGCTACGCCCCGGCCGAGCAGCAAGCCCTCCGGCAATACATCGACGGCAATAAGCTGCAGGTAGCGCTGCTGTTGAATACGCACGCGCACATCGACCACGTGCTCGGCAATCAGTTTGTGCTGAGCACCTGGCCCGGCACGCCGTTTTTGCTGCACCGGCTCGACTTGGCCACGCTGCGTGCCGTGCCCACCTACGCCGCCAACTACGGCTTTCCGCAGTATCAGCCCGCCGAACCCACCGGTGAGCTGGTGGCCGGCCAGCCCGTGCGCTTTGGCGAAACCGAGCTGGAAGTGCGCTTCACGCCCGGCCACGCGCCCGGCCACGTCGTGTTCTACCACGCGCCCACGGCTACCGTCATTGGCGGCGACGTGCTGTTTCAGCGCAGCATTGGGCGCACCGACCTGCCCGGCGGCGACCACGCCACCCTGATTCACAGCATCGAAACCGAGCTGCTGACGCTGCCCGACGCCACCACCGTATATCCCGGCCACGGCCCCGCCACCACCATCGGGGCGGAACGCCGCGCCAACCCTTTTCTCAATTAACAGTGAACAGCTAACAGTGAGCAGTTGGCAATGCTGTTTAGCATCGCTGCATCTTTGCTCACCGTTAATTGCTCACTGCTCACTGCTCACTGCTCACTGCTCACTGACCTTTGAAAAGACACCTGCCCAACGCCGTCACCTGCCTTAACTTATTATGCGGCTGCCTGGCGCTGACCAATATTTTTGCCGGACGGCTGGAAGCCGGTGCCTGGCTGGTAGCCGCCGCTGCCGCCGCCGACTTTGCCGATGGCCTGCTGGCCAGGGCTCTGCGCGTTTCCTCAGCCATTGGCAAGGACCTGGATTCGCTGGCCGACATGGTATCGTTCGGCGTGGTGCCGGGGGCTATTATCTTTAAGTTATTGACCACCAACGAGGCCCTTGCTACCGGGAACTGGCAGTGGCTACCTTACTTCGGATTCCTCGTCAGCATTTTTTCGGCCCTGCGGCTGGCCAAATTCAACAACGATACCCGGCAGACTACTTCCTTTATTGGCCTTCCCACGCCGGCGTGCACGCTGGTTGTGGCCTCGCTGCCGCTCATTCTGGCCAACGACCATTTTAGCCTCAGCAGCGTTATCCTCAATCCCCTTGTCTTGTTGGGGCTCACGGTGCTGCTTTCGGGCTTGTTGGTGGCTGAGCTGCCGCTGTTTGCCCTCAAGTTTAAGACCCTGCGGTGGGCCGATAACCGGCGTCGGTTTCTGTTTTTGCTGCTGGCGGCAGGATTATTGCTAGGGCTGCGGGCCGCCGCTGTTCCGTTGGTTGTGCTGCTTTACGTGCTGCTGTCGGTACCCAAGACCGCGGCCCGGTAACCAACTTTGGTACAGTGACTACAATAAATGGAGTATTTGGTTGTTAAGAAGCCACTACCGGATGAACCTGATAACCGGCAGCACTGTTGCGGGGCCATCTCCCTGAGAGTTTCGCACAGCAAAGACGGGTTTCAAAAATCAACAAGTATGCGCTCTTTTTTCCTCTTTGTTGCACTTGCGGGACTATTAGCAGCCGTTGGGCCGGCACGGGCCCAGTCGGGTGGCACGGCCGTTGCCCACGGCAAAATTGTTTGGGGTGGCTATGCCGAAGTGCCTTCCCGCGCCGTCCGCAAGCAGAAAGTACCCGTGTATCAAGGAGCCCAGCTGGGCCTGGATGACCAAGTGGGCTGGTTCAGCCTGCGGGTAGATGCATCGGTGCAGCAGGGCCAGCTGGCCAACTTGGTGTACGAGCCCTTTTCGGCGGCCGACGCCCGACTCTATACCGCTGGCAAGCTGCCTGCCGGGCCGGAGGTGAGACTCGTGACGGGCCTGGAAATGAAGCGGGTCATTAGCTACGTTACCCTGCGGCCGGTACGCCTCAGCCCTCAAACCGGGCAGCCTGAGCGGCTGGTCTCGTTCGATTATAATTATCTGATTGATAACGCTCCCACTGCGGCGCGGGGGATGGCCGGCGTGCGCTCGCATGCCGACCACTCCGTGCTGCGTACCGGCGACTGGTACAAGATGGGCGTAGCCCCCAGCGAAACCGGTAACAAAGATGTAATCTATAAGCTCGACAAGGCCACGCTGGCTAAGATGGGACTCACCCAAACGGTAAATCCCAACAACCTGCACATCTACGGCAATGGCACCGGCATCCTGCCCCAGCCCAACGCCACCTGGCGCCCCGATGACTTGGTGGAAAATCACATCATGTTTGTCGATAACAACAGAGACAACGTGCTGGATGACAACGAATATTTCCTGTTCTACTCGCCCGGCGCCCATACCTGGGAAAAGCAGGGCGAAATGTTCAAGCACCGCAGTAATATCTATACCGACACTGCCTACTACTTCGTGACCGTGAACAGCACGCCGGGCCTGCGAGTGCCCACTGCGCCGGCCCTCACTGCCTCCAGCGCCACTCCTACGGTCACCACTTTTACTTACCGCGACTTTTACGAGCACGACCTCCTGAACCTTATGCACTCCGGCCGCAACTGGGTGGGCGAAGGCTTCCGGGTAGGCGGGCAAAAGGACATAAAATTCAGTAACATTTCCGATTTGGTGGCCGGCTCGCCGGTGCGCGTGGTCACGTCGCTGGTGGCTGGCTCGGCCACCCCTAGCAATTTCCAGCTGACGCTTAACAACACGCCGCTGGGAACACAGGATATGGACGAGCGATACCCAGGGGATTTCAGCGCCCTCTTCTCGGTAGGCCTGACCAATAGTAGTTACGTCATTGTGCCGAGCAGCACCGTGGTGAGGCAGGTGACCCCCTCTTCTCTGGGTACTGAACTCACGGTCGGCATCACGTACAACAGTCCCGATGGCAATGCCAGTGGCTACCTGGACTTTGTAGACATTAATGCCGAGCGCCTAATCAAGCTCAGCGGTTCGCAGCTGTCGTTTCGCAAGGCGACCCCGGTAGTACCAACGGGCACGGTCAATTATGTGGTGAACAGCGCCCCGGCGGGTATGGTGGTGTGGGATGTTACCAATCCGCGTCATCCGGTGGCTCGTCCCCTTGTCAATTCTGCTTTTGTAGCCCCGGCCGATACGTTGCGCGAATTTGTGGCCCTGCAACCCAGTGGCACGTTCGCCACGCCTCGCCCGTTCAGCAAGGCCAAGCTGCCAAACCAGGACCTGCATGCGCTCAACCAGAACCCCAATTCGTTAATCGATTTGCTCATCGTGACGCACCCGGCCTTCTATGCGCAGGCTGTGCGGCTGGGCAACTACCGCACTACCCACGACAACCTGCGCGTGGCAGTAGTGACTACGTCACAGGTATACAACGAGTACGGTTCCGGTGGACAGGACGTGACGGCCATTCGCGACCTCATGAAGCAGCTCTATGACCTTGCCCCAGCCGGCCGGCAAATGCAGTTGCTGCTCTTCGGCGATGCCTCGTTTGACTACAAGTCCGACGTTTATAATGACCAGGCATTTGAACCGGATTGGTTTAAAAAAGAGCGTACTCCCTTTAAGAACGACGCCGATTTTGACGCATTCAATCAAAACTACGTCCCTACGTATGAGTCGAGGGAGTCACTGTCACCATTCGTTGGCGGGGGCGGGGCATTCGGTCAGTCTACTTATTCTTCGGATGATTATTACGTGCTGCTCGACGACAACGAGGGCGAGTGGAATGAGCTAATCCCTGGTACCGAACTCCTTGATGCAGGCGTAGGCCGCCTGCCGGTACGCATGGATAAGGGCGAGAAAACCAATGCAGAGCAAGCGCGGCAGGTAGTGGATAAGATTATTGGCTACGACGCGACGGCTTCTTACGGCAAATGGCGCAACCGTATTACGCTGGTGGCCGATGACGGCAATGGCAACCTCTTCGTAGATAATACTCTCGGCTCCGATAAAATGGCCGGCATTATTCAGAACACAGCACCGGTCTACAACGTGCACAAGGTGTACCTGGACCTGTATCCACAACTGTCTGTGGCGGCAGGCCAACGTTCGCCCGAAGCCAGCCACGCCATCGACCAGTCGGTCGAACAGGGCTCGCTGATTGTGCATTATCTGGGCCACGGAGGGCCTAAAGGCTGGACGGATGAGCAAATTCTGACCAATGCTTCGGTGCAGGCCATGCATAATCCCAATAATCTGGCGTTTTTCGTCACGGGTACCTGCGATTTCGCTGCTTATGATAACCCCGATTTTCTTTCGGCCGGCGAGCAGCTGCTGACCGATAATACCGCGGGCGGTGCCATTGGTCTGTTTACCACGGTTCGCGTGGTCGAAGCCGGCAGTAACTCGCAGCTCATGCAGTATTATTTTCCCCGCGTGCTGCAGCCCCTCAACGGGCAGATGCCGAACATTGGCACGGTGGTGGTAAAAACCAAAAATGATTTCCCGGGTGGGGGCATCAACAACCGCAGCTATACCTTGCTGGCCGACCCCACCATGACGTTGGCCTACCCCAAGCAAACGGTGGTGCTGGATAGCATCCGCCGCCGGGTAAATAAGGCATGGGCAGTGGCCGATACCATTCAGGCGCTGGCGCGCATCCGCCTGAAAGGCCACCTGACGAACAACGGCGCGCTCAACAGTTCGTTTACGGGCCGTGCTCAAGTCACAATTTATGACAAGCCGACTTCGGTAATGACCTTGGGCAACGAACCCGCGGATACCCCCATTCCCATTTCGGTGCAGGAAAGCGTGGTGTATGGCGGGCAGGCCAATGTGGTGAATGGGCAGTTCAGCGTAGAGTTTGTGGTGCCCAAGGACATCAACTACAAAACAGACCTTGGTAAAATCAGCATGTATGCCTACGATGCCTCCCACGCGGTCGACGCCAACGGCTACCAGCAGATGCGCGTAGGCGGCGCGGCGCGCAACTTCCCAGTTGACAACACCCCGCCCGACATCAAGCTGTTCATGGACAGCGAATCGTTTGTTTTTGGGGGGCTAACTGCCCAGACGACGACGCTGCTGGCGCAGCTGAGCGACTCCAGCGGCATCAACACCACGGGGGCCGGCATTGGGCACGACATCACGGCGGTGCTCGACCACGACCCCAATAAAATCGTCGTGCTGAACGACAGCTACGTATCGAGCGTTGGGGATTTCCGCTCCGGTCGCGTCAACAACCTGTTCAAGGACTTGGCAACCGGGCCGCACTCGCTCACGCTCAAAGCCTGGGATACCTACAACAACTCGGCTGAAAAGGACATTGAGTTTGTGGTGGCCCAGAACGAAAAGCTCGCTCTCTCGCATGTCCTGAATTATCCCAATCCGTTTGCCAACTCCACTACGTTTCTGTTTGACCACAACCAGGCCGGCGGCGAAGCCGACAACCTGGACGTGCAGGTGCAGATTTTTACCGTTGCCGGCCACCTGGTGCGTACCCTCAGTGCGGTGGTATCGAACAGTGAGTCGCACCAGAAAAGCATTACCTGGAACGGCCGCGACGACTTCGACGGCCAGCTGGCCCGTGGGGTGTATGTGTACCGCCTGAGTGTGCGCTCGCAGCTGCACGGCACGGTGGCTTCGAAGTACGAAAAACTCGTTATCCTCAATTAATCCGCTTTTCTTTGCGCCCGGGCCGCGCATGGCCTCCCTTATCCCCTTTATGCAGCCTCTCTTTTCAAGTTCACGCGTGGCACTGGTCGCCAGCTTGCTGGCCGCTTCGGCCGCGGCCC
This sequence comes from Hymenobacter rubidus, assembly GCF_016734815.1. Lineage (GTDB taxonomy): Bacteria > Bacteroidota > Bacteroidia > Cytophagales > Hymenobacteraceae > Hymenobacter > Hymenobacter rubidus. The sequence goes on along the minus strand of NZ_JAERQF010000037.1, from coordinate 13,278 downwards.
AGGCTCAGACTAACCAACAAACCGTGATTACCACGGCCGTGCCCATTCTCACGCTGAGCCCCGATTCGCGGGCCTCGGCCCTGGGAGAAGCGGGCGTGGCTACCTCGCCCGACGCCAACGCGGCCTACTTCAACCCAGGCAAGCTGGGCTTCGAGCAGTACAAGTACGGGGCCTCGCTGTCGTACTCGCCCTGGCTGCGCAACATTACCGACGACATGAGCCTGTCGTACCTCTCGGGCTACGGCAAGGTGGGGCAGCGCTCCGCCTTCGGGGCTTCGCTGATGTATTTTGATTTGGGCACCATTGACTACCGCAACGGCCAGAATATTCCCCAGGGCTCTTTTAACCCCAAGGAATACGCCGTTTCGGTGTCCTACGGCATTCAGTTGACCGATAACTTTGGGGTGGGGGCTTCGGCCCGCTACATCCGCTCCAACCTGACGGGCACCGCCAGCGGCAACGACGCCCGCCCCGGCAACGCGGCGGCTGTCGACTTGGGGGCCTACTACGCCAAAGATGCCACCATTGGCACGGGCCTGTACAACCTGGCTTTTGGCGCTTCGATTTCCAACATCGGTAACAAGATTACCTACAACGACATCGAGAACCCCAGCTTCCTGCCTACCTCGCTGAAGCTGGGCACGGCCATCACGCGCGAAATCGACCAGTACAATAAAATTTCGCTGGTATTTGACGCCACCAAGCTGCTGGTGCCCTCGCCCTACTACGAAACGCCGTACAACGCTGCCGACCCCGTGCAGGTAGCCCGCATCAAACAGGAAAATGCCGACCGGGCCAACCAGCCCATTGTCAGCGCCATGTTCAATTCGTTCAGCGACGCGCCCGGCGGGTTCAAGGAAGAACTGCGCGAAATCAACCTCTCCACTGGCCTCGAATACAACTACAACGACCTGCTGTATGCCCGCGGCGGCTATTTCTACGAAGCGCCCGACAAAGGCGCCCGTCAATACCTAAGCCTGGGCCTGGGCGTGCGCTACCAGGTATTTGGCATCGATGGAACCTACCTAGTGCCCACCGGCCAAAACAATCAGGCAAACCCCCTGGCTCAAACCATTCGGGTGTCGCTGCACTTCAACCTGAACAAGCTCGACGAAGCCTTCGACCAGAACGGCGCTGGCGGCACCAGTGGCTCGCCCACAAACTAAATTCCGTCGGCGCCAGCCCCCGACGTAAATGAACGTCATGCTGAGAGCAGCCCCGGCTGCTTTCGGCATGACGTTCTGCATATCCCACCGTTTCACTGCTCCTTATTAAGCAAAAAATGCTCGACCGTACCATAGCCCCTCCCGTTAAGCCGCTGGCCCGCGTTGCGTTGCCCGCAGTTGATGTTGTCTCGTTGGATAGTGGCGCCCGGCTCCATGTGCTGGCCAACGATGCCCAGCCCGTGGTGCGCCTTCAGGTCGTATTTCGGGCCGGCAAAGTGGCAGAGCCCCGCCCCGGCTTGGCCACCCTCACGGCCCGCATGCTGCTGGAGGGCACCACCACCCGCACCGCTCGCCAGATTGCCGACGAAGTGGCCTTCTACGGCGCCTCGCTGGAGTGCGACGCTGGTTTCGACCGCTCCACGCTCACGCTCTATTGCCTCAGCCGGCACCTGCCTACGCTGCTGCCGCTGGTGGTGGATGTGCTGCGCAACCCCGCCTTCCCGGCCGCCGAGCTGGACCAGCTCAAAACCCGCACCATCCAGAATGTGCGGGTGGAGCGCCGCAAAACCAGCTTTCTGGCCACGGAGCGGTTCAACGAAATTATTTTTGGGGCCGAAACGCCTTACGGTCGTCCCTTCGATGCCGACGCCTACCAAGCCCTGACGGCGGCCGAAGCCCAGGCCTTTCACCAAGCCACTTACTCGTTTGGCAACGCCGAAATATTTCTGTGCGGCGACGTGGCGGCCGAGCGAGAATTGGTAGCCGCTGCCTTTGGCCACCCGTCGGCGACCGGTGCCGGCGCGTCCGCCTCACCGGCCACGGTAGCGCTGGCTCAACCAGTGGTGTTGGCTACCGACCGGGTGCCGGTGGCTGGTAGCCTGCAATCGTCCATTCGAATGGGCCGCCGCTGGCCGGCGCCCACCCACCCCGATACCCATCGACTGAAGCTGCTGGTGAATGTGTTTGGGGGCTATTTCGGTTCGCGCCTGATGCGCAACATCCGGGAAGACAAGGGATTGACTTACGGTATCTACGCCAGCGTAGCCCCGCGGGAGTTCGGTACCTCGCTCGTCATCGGAACCGATGTGAAGGGCGAAAGTGCCGACTTTGCCGTGAGCGAAATTCAGCTAGAGCTGCGCCGCTTGCAGGAAGAGCTGATTCCGGCCGAAGAGTTGGAAACGGTGAAAAACTACATTCTAGGCAAGTTTGCCAATGAGCTTTCCACTGTATTCGAGCAGTGCGACAAGTACAAAAACCTGATTTTCCTGGGCCTGCCCGCCGATTATTACACCCAATTTGTGCAGCAAACCGAGGCCGTAGACGCCGAGACGCTACGCGAACTGGCGCAACACTATTTCGCGCCGGAGGACTTGCACATTGTAATTGCAGGGCCGGTAGGGGAGTAGTGCTTTTTCGGTTGAAATGAACGTCCTGCTGAGCGGAGTCGAAGCATCTCTACCGCCAGAGTAAATCAAATTACCTACGCGGTAGAGATGCTTCGACTCCGCTCAGCAGGACGTTCTTTTTACTGTCCGTCTACTTTTGCTTGACTACTTAAATCCTCTCGATTGGATTACTCCTGCGGTAGAGATGCTTCGACTCCGCTCAGCATGACCGTTTTGAAGCCTTTTCCTGCTAGCCGTCCACAAAAACCCTACGCCGGCGCCTGAATAGCCGGCGGCGTCGGATTATACTCGGCCGTAGCGGTGCGGTGCTCGGCGCTTTTCTTGCCCTGGTCGTCCTTCACATCGCGGCGGCTGAAGGGCCGGATGATGAGGCGCAGGGCCTGGTCGGAGCTGAAGTAGCTGAAGGCCCAGTCCACGAAGGCCACCACCTTGTTGCGGAATCCCACCAGCGTCATCAGGTGCACAAACAGCCAGGTGAGCCAGCCGAAGAAGCCGTTGAAGTGCACGTCGCGCGGCAGGTCCACCACGGCTTTGTTGCGGCTCACAATAGCCATCGAGCCTTTGTTGTTATACACAAAGTCTTTGGGTGTTTCGTTGCGCAGTAGGCGCTGGAGGTTTTCGGCCAGTAGGTCGGCGTGCTGCTGGGCCACGGGAGCCAGCATGGGCAGGCCGCGGGGCATGTCCTCGGTCACCATGTTGGCCACGTCGCCAATGGCAAACACGTTGGTCAGGCCCTGCACCTGGTTCCACCGGTTCACGTTGATGCGCTTGTTGCGGGTCACTACTTCGGTGGGCAGGCCGGGCACCTCGGCGCCGTTCACGCCAGCGGCCCACACCAGGTTTTCGGTGGGGATGAAATCCGTATCCGAAAAATAAGCTTTGCCGCCCTCGTAGCGTTTGATGGACGTGTTGAGGTGTACCAGCACGCCCAAATCGTCCATGTACCGCTTGGCATCGGCCTGCGACTTGGGCGACATGGGCCCCAGCAGCGCCGGGCCGGCCTCAACCAGAAAAATCTGCATGTGCCGCAAATCCAGCTCCGGGTAGTCTTTGGGCAGCACGTGTTTGCGCATTTCGGCCAGCGAGCCGCTGATTTCCACACCCGTAGGGCCGCCGCCTACCACCACAATGTTGAGCAGGGCCTGCTTCTCGGCCGGGTCTTCGGTGAGCAGCGCTTTTTCAAAATTCTGAAAGATGAAGCTTCGCAGGTTCAGTGCATTCGGGATGCTCTTTATCTGCATGGCGTTGCGCTCGATGCTTTCCAGCCCAAAGAAATTGGTGAGCGAGCCGGTGGCCAGCACCAGGTAATCGTAGCGAATGTCGCCTACGCTGGTTACCACCGTGTTGGTGCTTGGCTCCACTCGCTGCACGTCGGCCATGCGGTAGAAGAAATTTTGCTGGCCCGCAAAAATTTTCCGGATGGGGTAGGCAATGCTATCGGCTTCGAGGGCGCCGGTGGCTACCTGATACAGCAGCGGCTGAAAATTGTGGTAGTTGTTGCGGTCAATCACCACTACCTGCACCGGCGCATGGCGCAGGGCCTTCGCCAAACGCAGGCCGCCGAAGCCGCAGCCAATGATGACCACACGGGGTTTATCCGAAACCGGAAGATTGGTATCCATAGAATTAAGCAAGGGTCAAACCAGTACTTAACCCAAAATATGGCCTTGAGGTTATGGTGGAGCTGGCACCGGCTGCTGCTATCAGCACAAATAAAACAACGTCATGCAGAGCGCAGCGAAGCATCTCGCGTGCTTCCTTTCATCTCTGACGATTGACTTACTACCACACGCGAGATGCTTCGCTGCGCTCTGCATGACGGCCTGATTTCCGCTCTGGCCGTTCCGTTGCTAAAAGCTGGCGCTAGTAATCGTCGTTGCTAGCCTTCTTTTTGAACTCACCTTTTTTCACCTGCTGAATCAGCTGCAGCCAGCTGAAGGGGTTGAGCAGCGGGTTGTTGGCGTAGGTGCTGGGGCCGAAGCCGGCGCGCACGTCCTGGTTGTACTGCTGGTTGCTCATGGTTTGGCGGAAGTTGGCCACCGCGCCCATGGGCTGGGTGCGGAAAATCTTGTTCATGAGCTCCTGGTTCAGGTTGTCGGCTGCCGCGCTGCCGCGCTCGGTGGGCAGGCGCAGGGCCAGAAACGCCTTTTTGAAGTCGCGCTCGGTGGTGTAGGGAAACACGCGTACCTCGGGCAGCACCGTGGCGTCTTCCTTCAGCTGCACGATAACGGAGTAGCTCAGCCGCTGAAAATCCTTGGGAATGACAATGGTTTGGTTGGCGTAGCCCAGCGAGCGAATCACGATGCTGTCGCCGGCCAGCACGGCCATCGAGAAATAGCCGTAGGCGTTGGACGTGGTGCCGCGCCCGGCCTTGGGCACGTAGACGGTAGCACCCGGCACGCCAAGCAGGCTGTCGCCGGTGGCCACAATGCCCGTAAACTGAATGATTTTGCGCTTGCCCTGGGCGTGCGCCGCCGGGGCCGCCAGCAGCAGCGTGCCCAACAGGGCCACGACGAAAAAAGAAAAGAAGCGGGGAAGGCGCAAGGAATCAGGCATGTTCAGAGGGCGGAAAGACAAATATACGGCGCCGGGTTCGGGGCCGATAGTAACTTTGGGCGGAAAGGAACGAAGGACATCCGCCCTTCCCAGACAGCAGATGCGCTTGAAACATTTCACGGTTGCTTTTGGGCAGCAACTTTTTAAATCATTAGGCGATGAAAGCCGGGTGCGCATCCTGCATTTGCTGTGGCGCAACAAGGAAATGGTGGTGGCCGACCTCGAACAAGTGCTGGATTTCACCCAAACCAAAACCAGCCGGCAATTATCGTACTTGAAGAATGCAGGTTTGGTGAACATGCGCCGGCTCGATAACTGGATGTACTACTTCCTGAAAGAAGAAAAGGCCGAGCTGGTACAGGAGCTGCTGACATTCATGGAAAAAGACCCCCAGCTGCTCCGCGACCAGCAGGTGTACCAAACCCTGTGGTCGAACCGCGAGCTGGCCGCGTATAAGCTGCAAAACCGGCACTGGCACGGCGGCGCTGGAGGGTAAGTATTAGCAGGGATGGCGAATGCTGTTCGCGGTTCTGGAAGATTTTTGAGTAAACCACAACCAGCCCGTCCTGCTGAGCGCAGTCGAAGCATCTCCACCGCTTCGTTGCAATGGCATTGATTACTCCTGCACGCGAGATGCTTCGACTGCGCTCAGCATGACCGTTTTTAGTTGAGCAAGAATACCCTCATACCCTTTTGCCCATGACCCGCCGCCTTTTCGTGTGTACCAATCAGAAGTCCGGCGTGGGCGAGGACGTGGCCAAAGCCCTGAAAAAAGAGCTGAAATATCAGGGGCTAAAGAAGCTGCTAAGTGGGGGCGAGCGGCAGCGGGTGCGCGTGCAAACCTGCAACTGCCTCGACCTGTGCAAGCAGTGCAAAAAAGGCCCTGGAGCGGCCCTCATTGTGTATCCGGAAGGCACCGTGTATGGCAACGTGCGCCCCGCCGACGCGCCCGAACTGGTGGCCGAGCACCTCGGCCGTGGGCGAGTGGTAAAGCGCCTTGCCATTGACGAGTAGCGCTGCCGCGCTGTGGCGTGGGCTGCCTAAAAGCGTGGGCTTTTCTGCCCGTGCCAACCGTGACGCGGCATAATCCGTTGATAGGGTAATTCATCTGTCTTTCACACCCGCTCCCATGCGTTTTTCTCTCGCGGCCCTGCTTCTGATGGGGCTGGCCTCTTCGGCGGCTGCTCTCCCGGCGGCCCCCCCCGATTCTGTTTCCAATACGCCTGGCGCCGGTGCTGGCTTGGCGCCGCTGTCGGCCCGAATGGCGGCGAGTGGCCCCAAGTCATTTGGCCAGCTGGGAAAGAATAAAACACTCACGCTGCTGCCCATCCCGGTGTTGTTTTACCAGGCCGAAACGGGCCTGGGCTACGGCCTGGGGGCGCTGTTGAGTGGCCGCTTCTCGTCGGATACCCTTACGCGCCCATCCAATGCCCGCCTGCAGTACTGGACCACTACGGAAGGTCAGTCGCTGATTCAGCTGGTGCATTCGGTGTACACGCCCGGCGAGAAATTCTACCTGAATGGCGAAATCAGCGCCTACGATATTCTGCTGTATTACTACGGCAAAGGGGCCGGGACTGCCAGCGCCAATGAGTCGGAAACCGACTACAAGCTATTCATTATCAACCAGCGGATTCAGAAACAGATTGCACCTAAGCTGTTTTTTGGCGCGCAGTACCGCTTCACCAAAATCACGGACGTGCACGGCCCGGCCACCGCTACCGATAACAAAACCCCCAGCATCTTCTACAACGAAGGGCGCATGACGGCCCGCGAGCGGCAGAATACCCAGATTTCGGGCCTGGGCCCGGTCGTCACCTACGACACGCGTGATGTGCCGCTGGCGGCTTTCCACGGTAATTTGCTGGACTTCGGGGCCACGTTCAATGGCACGGGGCTGGGGTCCGATTATCGGTTTGTGCGCTACCAGCTCGATGCCCGCCACTTCCAACCGCTTGGTTCCGAACGGACTATTCTGGCGGCGCAGTTCCTCGGGCAGTTCCATACCGGCGACGTGCCGTTCCGCGAACTGGCGGGCTTGGGCGCCAACCTGGGCGGTACGCTCTACAACAACGCCAACCTGTTGCGCGGCATCTACGAGCAGCGCTTCCGCGACCGGCAGATGATAATGTTCCAGGCCGAAATTCGGCAGAAGCTGTTCTGGCGCATCGACGGAGCCATTTTTGGCGGCGTCGGCAACGTGAACCAGTACATCGACAAGTTCAGCCTGAACGATACTAAGTACGCGGGCGGCGCGGGCATCCGCTTCAACTTCATCCGGCGCGACCGGGTAAACCTGCGCCTCGACTACGCTGGCGGTACAGGCAGCGCGCCGGGCATCCTCTTTGCCATTGGGGAAGCATTCTAGCGCTGTCGTCTGCAAAATAAAATTCGCTGATTACCAGACAGCGGCTGGCGTTTGGTTGATGCCCATACACTCAACAGGCTCCCTTGCTTAGCAGGGGAGCCTGTTGAGTGTATGGGCTGAGGAAGCAGCAAGCAACTACGCAACTGAAGTAAGCCTGGGCTGCATATGTTGCTATTCATGCTGCTGATAATGAAGCTATTCAGGAAGATTAACGACAACCGGTCCGACGCCCTGGACGTCCAATCGGTTGTCGGTTACCGGTCGGACGTGTCTCGTTCTTGCGGCGACCGGTCGGACGCCGGGGGCGTCGGACCGGGCAGAAACGACTTCCTAAACTGATTCATTGATTGAGTTAAATAATTTGAATAAATAAATATAATATATAAATAATAATTGTAGATTGCGGGCGTCACTGTCTCCGTTGCTGGTGGCGTTGTTTTATGCGTGTGACTATCTTCTTCCTCAGCCTTGTGCTGAGCAGCTTTTTGGCCGGGGCCCAAACCCCTGAGCCCGCTCCACAGCCCAAGTCGAGCCCGCCCAATAAACCGAGCTTTATCCCATTCCCCATCCTGTTTTCGCAGCCCGAGACCGGTTTTGGTTACGGGCTGGCCATTCTGCCCGTGTACCGGTTGGGGGCCGACACCCTCACGCGACCGTCGAACGCACGGCTGCTGCTATACCGCACCACCGAAAAGCAGTCGGCTATTCAGCTCACGCACAACATCTTCACGGCTGGCGAAAAGTTAATCATCTCCGGTGAATTAAGCTACTACTATGCCTTTCCGGTTAACTACTACGGTTTCGGTCCCGGTACGGCCTTGGATGATAATTCCAAAATTCAATACAGCTTGCTCATCTTCAACCAACGGGTATTACGCCGGGTGGTGCCACACTTGTTTGCCGGGCTGCAGTACCGCCTTACCAACCTGAGCGATGTGCGCATCAATACCGGCACCGAGGATGGCCGCCCTAGCCCCCTCGAACTCCGGCCGTTGCGCGAGCGCACCCAAACCACCGTCAGCTCAGGTATCGGCCCATCTTTTCTTTACGATAACCGCGACAATATCCTAAGTTCCTTTCATGGCAACTATCTGGAAGTAAGTGCACTGTTTAATGGTGGGGCCCTGGGTAGCGACAATGCCTTCGGCCGCTACCAACTCGATGCGCGCCATTTTCAGCCGTTGTTCCGTTCCGAGCGAACCATCCTGGCTCTACAGCTGCTGGCGCAGTTTCATGGGGGCTACGTGCCGTTCCGGGAGTTGGCCAACCTGGGCGGGGCCAGCCAGCTGCGGGGCTACTACGAAGGCCGTTACCGCGACCGGCAGCTGTTGGCCGCGCAGGCCGAAGTCCGTCACCACCTGTTTTGGCGCCTCAACGGGGCCGTCTTTGGCGGTATCGGGCAGGTAGGCGACTCGCTGGATTCATTTGGCGAAGGCGGACTGAAGGTGGCAGGCGGGGGCGGCATTCGCTTCCAGTTCAACCGGCACGACCGCCTCAATGCCCGGCTCGACTACGGTGTAGGCCGTGGAGGTTCTTCGGGCGTATATTTCAGTATTGGCGAAGCTTTTTAGGTTGTTGCCAATCAAGCATTTATCGATTGCATGCTTTAATAAACAATGGATTTTATCTGGCCTTAAAGCGGTGTTTGCCGCGGTAGTAAAAGCTGGGCCTTATCCTTTCGCTGCACTTGGCGTACACCGGGCTCATGAACCACGCTACGCCCGCCCGCTTCCTCGCTGCCCACGAGGCCACTGCTACCACTCCGGCACTGCCACTACTACTGACTCCGCCGCGCCGGGGACGTTGCGCCCGGCTGCTGCACCAACAGTTGCCGCCGCCCCGTGCCGAGTTGCGGATAAGCGTCATTATCCCGGCCAAAGACGAAGTAGATAACCTGCCCGCCACCCTGGCCGCCCTGGCCAACCAAACCGACCTGCGCGGCCTGCCTTTGCTCGCGGGCAGCTACGAAGTCATTGTGCTGGCCAATAATTGCACCGACCACACCGCCGCCGTGGTGCGCCAGCAGGCCCGGCAGTTTCCGAACCTCGTGCTTCATGCTGCCGAGCTGTGCCTGCCCGCTGCCAAGGCCCACGTTGGCCGGGCGCGCCGTTTGCTTATGGATGAGGCCTGCGCCCGGCTGGAACAGGTGGGCCGCCCCGCCGGCATCATCGCCAGCACCGATGCCGACACCCGCGTGGCTCCTACGTGGCTGGCGGCCATCCAGGCCGAAGTCCTGGCCGGTGCCGACGCGGTGGGAGGCCGCATTCTCACGGCAATGAATGGCCCGGCGCTGCTGCCACTGCGCCGCATTCAGGTGCGCGACGCGGCCTACCGGCAGCTTTGCGCCCGCCTGGAGGACTTGCTTGACCCCGCGCCAGTAGACCCGTGGCCGCGCCACCACCAGCATTTTGGGGCTAGTCTGGCCCTCACGGCGCGCGCCTACCGGCAGGTTGGGGGCTTGCCCGAGGTTCGGTTTCTGGAAGACGAAGCCCTCTGCCAAGCCCTGCGGCGGCACGATTTGGGCCTGCGCCACAGCCCGCAAGTGCAGGTGCTTACCTCGGCCCGGCGGCAGGGGCGGGTAGAAGTGGGCCTGTCGTGGCAGCTCCGCGAATGGCTGCACATGAGCCACCAGCGGCGCGAGCCCCAAGTGGCCAATCCGGCACATCTGGCGGCCCTGTGGCAACTGCGCCGCCAGGTGCGGACGTATTGGGCTAGCGGCCCCACGCAAGAGTCGCCTGCGCTGGCGACCCTTCTGGGCCTGCCGGCCGCCGTATTGCTGGCACGCGTGCGGCGCGCGTCGGCCTTTGGCAAGCTATGGGACTGGGTGATGAACAATGGCCGGCTGCCCCAAGTAGAACCCATCCCACTGACCCAGGCCCTGCTGCTGCTGCCCACGCTTATTCAACAGCATGCATCAGCCCTGGCGCTCAGCCAGGAAGGAGCTAGCGCTTCTCCAGCAAGTCGAGCCGATAGGTGGAGTGTCGTTGCCCGGTGAGGTGGCGCAGTGGGCCATCGTCGGCTGTTTTTTCGAGGAAAAATTCGTGCACGTCGTCGCCCGTCAGGGGGTAGTCATGCACGGGCGGCGTCCAGTGCACCAGCAGCAGCTGGCCGCCTGGTACCAGGTTGTTTATCAGCAAATCGGCAGCCCGACTTAAATCAGCCGGAGCCCAATAATAGCCCACTTCCGAGAGCAGAATTAAATCGAACGATTGGTCGGGAAATTCCTCGGGCACCCGGAGCTGCTTGATTTCAACCTGGGGCAAGGCGGCGCAGCGCGCTCGAGCTTGTGCCAGTGCCGCCTCGCTCACGTCCACCGCCAACAGGTGGCCGCAGCGCGGCGCCAATTGCGCGGTCAGCACCCCCAACGAGCAACCAATTTCAAACGCCTCGCTATACTGCGGACGGGGAAGGGCCGCCAGGGTAGTGGCGTATTTCTCCCGCTCATACGGGCTGGTTTCGAAACCCCAGGGGTCACGGTTGGCCTGGTATACGTGGTCAAAGTATTCCGGCGGCAGGGTGTTGGGCTGGTTTTGGTTCATGAAACTCAGGTAGTGGAGGCTGATTCAAAGAAAACTTCATACGGCCGCTCAAAATGCGCGAGCATCTCATCCGACAACAAAAAACCGTCGGAGTCATCGACGAAAACACCCGGCGCCACCTGCGAGCGATGCGCCGCAATAGCCCGCCGCTTCTGGGTCATTACATCACCAATGTCTAACCGGAAGCCGCGCACGCCATCTTCGGCGGTGGGCAGGTCCTCAGCAGCAGCGCGCTCCCAGGCCCATACCACGTACTCAAGGCGGCGTGGCGGGCGCGCCATATCCGCTAATGCCGTTTGCACCAGCGCGGCCGTGGCGCGATGGTCGGGGTGTGGGTCGCGCCGCCAGGGCACCAGCACGGTAGCCGCTCGGTGCTGTTCCAGAAACTGCCGCAACCGGCCCACCGCTTCGGCAAAACCGGGTTCATGAGCTGCGGCCGGAACCCGACTATCGGGCAGGCCCAGCAGCAGCGGCGCGGCAGCAGCGGCTCCCAGAATGGTGAGGGCGTGGTGAAATTCGGCTTCCCGCACTGCGCGCCGCGCCGGAGCCGGAAAAGCGGTGGAGTTGGGGTGCGACATGGTGCCGTCGCTGACGAGCACCGCGGCCACTGGCTGGTTAGCTTGCCTTAGCAAAGCCAGCAAGCCGCCGCAGCCCAGCGCCTCGTCGTCGGGGTGGGGCGCTACCACCACCGTGGGGCCGAGAGTGGCAGCGAAGCTGGCCGGCCGCACAGAATATTCAGCAAAAGGAAGTTCGTTTTCAGGCAAGGCAAATAAGCTAGGGCGTTCAACTGCTAGCCTACGAAATTCTTACCCTCGAGTACAAAACGGCCCACGTCGGCCAGCGTCCCATCCGGAGCGGGCTGGCGCAGGTAGTGGGTCAGGTCGCGGTGCAGGCGCTCGAAGGGCAGGGGCTGGAGCAGGCCGCGGGCGCCCACGCTACGCTCGGCTAGCTGCAGCATGTCGAGGCAGATTTTCTCGATGGCCGTCCGCATCATGTTGGCGTAGGCCACGGTGGCTTCGGCGCCCTGGGGCGTGGCCGCTTCGGGGCGGGCCGCGTGCTCGGCCGCGCCGCGCACCCACTGCCGGCCGCTTTCCAGCAGGATGGCCATTTCGCCCAGGCGCTGCCGCTGGTAAGGGTCGTCGGTACGGCCCAGGTCGCGCAGGAAACGCCGGGTTTCTTCAAACACAGCTTCGGCCCCGCCCAGCTGCACAGTCGCAAACCGGATGGCCCCGCCGCTAAACGCCGGCTGCTGGTAATAAGCGTCGGGCAGGCCAATCAGGTCTTCTGGTCCAATTTCCAGGCCGGTCAAATCGGCTCGGAAGCTGGCCGTGGCGCGCATGCCCAGCGGCCGCCAGAAAGAGCGGTCCAGCCCCGGAACCTGCTGGTCGGCCGGCAACACAAACAATTGCCAGCCTTGGCCATCGGGCAAGGCCCCGGTGATGAGGGGCCGCGCCAAATGGCCCGCTCCGGAGGCAAAGGTCTTGGCCCCGTGCAGCCGGTAGCCGCCGGTTGGCAAGGGTTCGAGGCGCACGCCCTCGGCCGGGTCTTCGGTATTCCAGACGCCAAAGAGCAGGCCTGCGCGGGCATCGGCCGCGTAGCGCATCAGTTGGGTTGCACTTGCGAGTTGCTGAATCAACAGCAAAGCATTCACGTGCCCCTCATACACGCGGCCCACCGCCAGGTTGCCGCGCCCAATGTGCTGAAGCACCCGCAACAGCGGCAGCGTAGCCGCTGGCGTATCGAGCCCGGCGCCGCCCAGCGCGGCCGGCAGGGCCGCCGTGAGCAGACCCGCCGCCCGCAGCCAATCGAATTCCTGCGTGGGAAAGCCCCCTGCCACATCGGTGGCCGCGGCTTGGACGAACAGCTGCGGCGCTAGTTTGGCGGCTTCGGCCTCGGCCTTTGTAAGTAATAATGTGTTAAAAGGAGCGGGCTCAGCAGTTGCTATGGAAGGAATAGGTAAGTCAGCGTAGGGCAATTTATTAGCCATTAGGAATGCAGCAGAAGGAATCAACTACTGAGGCTATACTCTCTAGTATGTGTAGTAGTTCAGAATATTAGCCAATAGAGCATGTTGCTTGGTATTAAGTGTTGCTTCAGAGATTAGATATAAGTGAAGCTGTTTAGAAAGTCAAAATCGTTGTCATCCTGAGCGCAGCGAAGGACCTTTGTAGTACTCCCCAATAGTTGGACAGTTAAGGCGGGCTATCTTAGTCAACGCCATGAGTCCCAAACGCACCCGCCGT
>NZ_JAERQF010000036.1 GCF_016734815.1 Hymenobacter rubidus | reverse complement strand
TCCATCAGCCAGCAAAAAGCCCCGCCGGAAAATCCGAACGGGGCCTTATACCTGTCAACCTTTAGCCGGACGAGACATAGTGGGTTGCGTTATTTCTTGTGCCCTATCAGTAAATCAGGACGTAAAATAATGCCGGCGCTTAGCAGGTACGAGGTAGAGGACGTGCGATTATCGGAGGGATTGGCCCGGTCGCTGCCAAGAGGCATCGACAGTCCGATGGCGGTGTAGAACCGTAGGGGCCCCTGGCCGAAGCGCAAGAAAGCCGACGGCTCCACGTAGACGTGGGTACTGGCCACAATGGGCACGTCGGCATACGTCAGGCGGGTGTAGTCAAGCCAGACGGCCCGCAAAGAACCGCCAATGCGCGGGCCGCTGTCGTCGTCGGCGCTGGCAAAATACACCTGGCCGTAGTACCGGCGGTAGCGGGCGTCGTACACGCCCTCGCTGGTGGGCAGTGGAAACGGGAAGAAAGGCGAGGCAGGCTTGTAGTTATCGAAGGCAAAGAAGTTGCTGCGCCCCCAGCCAATGCCACTCATCACGGCCAGATAACCGCTTTTCGCACTGGAGTTATAAAGGCCCAGGCCCAGGCCGCCTTGCCCATGCGTGTCCTCGTAAGTATTGGTGCCGCCCTGCCCATTGCTTGTGCTGCTGACGCTTTTGCCAATGCCGGTGGCTAGCTCGCCGGTAAGCAGCACGTGGGCCACGGGCGACCACGCGGCCTGCGCTTCGGCATAGCGCAGGGTCCGGAGGCCAGCCGCTACTTCCACCTGGCCTTTTTCGAGAAGCGGTGTGCTGGGCGTGGTGGGCACGTATACCGCCGCGCAGCTGCTGAGCAGTGCGGTGCTGGCCAGCAGCAAGGGAGCAAGTGGTAGCGGGTTTTTCATGGGCGGAGCGGGTATGGAGCGGCAGTTGTTCCAAAGAAACGCGCTGCTATCGTCGCCCTCAAATCAATTTGTTGTGACACCTGACTTTACAGCCGCGCTACGCTACGAGCAGAATCCCGCACAGCATCGAATCAGCCAATCCGCAGTGGCCAATACGCCGCTTCTAAAGGATTTTACAATACGTGCATGCTCTACCACTCAATCCAACGTGGTGTTTTTGTCCAGGTTAATCACAATGCCTACCTGAAAGACCGAATTGGCGGCTTTCAGGTACTTGTTGCTGCGGAAGCCGAAAATCTGTCCGCTGATGAGCTGCAGCTGCACAGGGCCGGCTATTTGGGTGCGGGTGAAGGTGATGGGCTCGAAAAACACGTTGTTTTCGCCGGGCGTGGGCATCTTGTCGATGGTGAAATTATTGAGCTGCATGTAGCTCAGGCGCAGGGCCGCGCCGTAGGTCAGCGGAAAATCGTGGTTGAACAGGTGCAAGTTTTGCTTCTTTTTGCGGGCGTAGTTCACCTGGGCAAATACCTTGGACAAGCTGCCGTCGAGGGTGCGGGTGGTAATCTGGGCCTCGTTGCGCTCGAGGCGCTGGGTACTGCCGCCGCCGCCGCCCACGTACACCTCCAGCACGCGCTTGTCGGGCAGGCGGGTGAAGTAGCCGAGGCTGGCTTCACCGAAGTCGATGTCCTCCGTGCGGTCGCTTTTCTTGCGGTGCAGCGAGGAGAAAGTCCCGGCCACTGCCAGGTGATTGGTGAGGCCATAAGCCGCCTGAAAGGCATAATTGGTGTGCTGGTTGGTGCTGACTGAGCCGTAGAATTCGCCTTGGTGCGTGAGCATGGGGGCGTGCGGAGGTGGCGGAAAGTAGAGCGAGGCACAGCCCGTGAGGCCCGTGAGAATGAGCAGAAAAGCTACGCGCAGCAGGTGCTTCATAGGGTCAGGATATGGAGAACATGAATCTTCGTGTCATCCTGAGCGGAGCGAAGGACCTTATCACCGTTGAACAGCACTCGTTCGGTGAAAGTCCCGAGGGAATAAGGTCCTTCGCTCTGCTCAGGATGACAGATTTTAAAAAGCGAATTACTAGGGCAGTTTTGGTATCAGTGTACATTCCGAAGCAACGGCAGTAGTAGCGCGAACGGTGTAGTTCGCGTACTCCGCGCCGTTAACCCGTGCCGTGAAGAAAGGGCAAACGGCGCGGCGACGCGAACTACACCGTTCGCGCTACTATACAATGACCCCGAAACTGCTCTAAACAGCTTCAGAAGAACAAATAGTAGCCAGGCAACGCCTGATACGGCAATTTCGTGTTTCTGCCGGACTTCGTCCTGCTTTTCTACGCCCCGTTCCGGCGCCCCGACAAGCATAACCGTATGTAACCCGACTGTTCTCTTTCCAAACTGCGCCACACCATGCCCGCCGATACCTTTGATGCTCTTATTATTGGCGCTGGCCAGGCCGGCACCCCCTTGGCCTACGCGCTGGCCGAAGCCGGCCGCCGCGTGGCCTTCATCGAAAGTGATTTTCTGGGCGGCTCCTGCATCAACTACGGCTGTGCACCCACCAAGGCCCTGCTGGCTTCGGCCCAACGCGCCCACCACGTGCGCACGGCCGGCACGCTCGGCATCAAAGCGCCCGAGCCGGTGGTGGACTTCGCAGCCGTGATTGAGCGCATGCATACGCTGCGCCAGCACTCGCGCGACAGCCTGCACCGTAAGCTTACGGAGGACCGCGACGGCATTACGCTCATTCGGGGGCGGGCGCAGTTCACGGCCCCACACACATTGCAGGTGGCGCTGGCGGGTGGCGGCGAGCAACAGCTCACGGCCCCGCTCATCTTCATCAATACCGGCACCAGCGCCGCCGTGCCCGACATCGAAGGCTTGGCTGACAGCGGCTACCTCACCAGCGATTCGCTGCTGCTGAACCTGAAGGAACAGCCCGAGCACCTGCTCATCATGGGCGGCAGCTACATCGGGGTCGAGTTCAGCCAGATGTTCCGCCGCCTGGGCACCCGCGTCACGGTCATCGACAGCAAGCCCCGCCTGATGTCGCGCGAAGACCCCGACGTGAGCCACCCGCTGGAAGAACTGCTCACCGAAGCCGGCGTAGAACTGGTGCTCAGCGCCGAAACCCGCCGCGTGAGCCGCGCCGCTGACGGCAGCATCACCCTCACCGTGACTACCAAGGACGGCGAGCGCCGCCTGCGCGGCAGCCACCTGCTGGTAGCCGTGGGCCGTGAGCCCAATACCCAAAACATGGGCTTCGAGCATACTGGCATCAAGCTGGATGAAGACGGCTACATTAAAGTGAACGAGCACCTGCAAACCGGTACGCGCGGCGTGTATGCGCTGGGCGACGTGAAGGGCGGCCCGCAGTTCACCCACATCAGCTACGACGACTACCGCATTGTGCGCGACGCGCTGCTGCACTCCGGCCATCGTACTACCGAGCACCGGCCCCTCCCCTATGTGGTATTCACCGAGCCGCAGCTGGGCCGCATCGGCCTCTCGAAGAATCAGGCCAGGGAAAAGGGCATCCCCTACCGCGTGAGCCGGCTGCCGGCCCGCACCATCGGGAGGGCCGTGCAGACGGGCGAAACCGACGGCTTTGTGGAAGTGCTGGTGGGCGAAGACGACCGGCTGCTGGGCGCGGCCGTGTTCTGCGAGCAGGGCGGCGAAATCATGACCATGTTCCAGCTGGCCATGGCGGGCCGGCTGCGTTACCAGGAATTAGAGGACATGATTTTGGCCCACCCCACCTGGGCCGAGGTGCTGAACAATGCGTTTCAGCGGCTAAAGCCAGGAGAATAGCTGCTGCAAAACCACCGACAAGGTTCGGCTCAAGGACTACACCTTGCGCAACGTGCGCCATCAGGTGCGCAAGAAGCAGGGTAGTAATGCTCCGGCGGGTGGCCAGCAGCCGGGCTAGGCTTTTGAATTAGGCATGAAAAAGGGCACCCGCTTGGCGTGGGTGCCCTTTTTGGTTATTGCATCCAGTTGGCTAATTGCAGCCCCTCAATGCGTTCGAAATGCCGGGTATTACTTGTGGCTAATACGAGGTTATTGGCTAGGCCACGCCGGCAATGAGGGTATCAGTAGCGCCGATGCTCAGGCCCCGGCTACGCAAATCGGCTTCGATGCGGGCGGAATAATTGACCGATTCAACCGTCAGGGGAATTACCCGGTGCAGGCGGGCCAGGGCTTCGAATTGCCCCATCTGCTGCCGGGCATCTTTGTAGAGCAGGCCGCTCGGCGACTCGTAGTAGGTGATGATGCTCAACTGCAACTGCCCGTGTTCCAAAATATACCGCTTGGCGTGGTCAACTACCGAAGGCTGGCGGCGCACGAAGTGCGACATGGTGTCGGTATCAAGCAGCGTCGGCTTCATCGGCAAGGAAGGGGTTGGGCCGCGTGAACAGCTCGGCCCGTAGCTGCCGCTGGTAGGCGTCTATTTCGGCCCAGGTTTCGGCCGGCAGGTCGTCGGTGCCTTGCAGCAGGCGCAGGGTTTCGGCCAGCAGCTTGCGGTTGGCTTCGGCTTTCAACTCCTGCACCAACTGATACACTTTGTCCAGATGCTCTGGCGGCACTTGCTGTAAGTCGTGTACAATGGCTTCAATGGTTGTCATAGCGGGATGGGGCTTGAGAGTGCTATACTAAACTACGCGGCGGGCGGCAAAGGTGCCGGGATTACGCCGCTCGCTGGTCGCCGCCCGCCAGCAGCCCGGCCACTGATAAGTCTTCGTTCAGCTCATCCCAGTGCAGCCCCCGGCCCCCGCCACCAATCTCGACTTGGAGCCGCTGCTCCGGCCGGGCCGCTTGCAGCCTTGGGAACCACAGCAACGGCACGCTCACGGTGCGCCCGTCGGTGAGTTGGACGTGCATGGTAATATCGTCGAAGGTCACGGCCTGGGCCAGGGCCGTAGTGGGGCGGTACGAATGCGTGAGCGACGGCCGCTCGTTAGGCGAAGTAATCATTCCAGGCTTGCAAAAATGTGGGTTGGTATTCCTGAATCAGTTTAGCGACGGAGTTGAGTTCCGGGTTGCTGAAGCCGTGGTTAGCGGCTAGTTCAATAGGAACAAGCCAGAACTTGGCTTCGTTTCCGGCGGCCCGCACATGAATATGCGGCGGTTCGTTCGATTCGTTACTGTAGAAAAAGAAGCGGTAGGGGCCGACGCGGAGGATGACGGGCATGGATGAACGTGTTACGCTTCTAGAAATTCCCGCAACGGTTGTAGTTTGATAATGGCCACAATTAATCACAGGCAGGCTGCAAATGAATTATATATGCCCTACTATTTCTTCTAATGGCTACTTTCAATTCTCCTTGCTTCTTTTTCACGGAATCTCCAACTTCAATAAATTTGTAGAATTTGCCAGTATCATCCCGAAAATTTAAGTCTCTGGTGAATCCTTTTAATTCGCCATCAAGCACAATACGAAGCATCGGATAACCGTGCTGTGAAGGGTCGTTCCATTTCTTACTAACGATGCCTTTATAGTGAGCATCTTTTTGCAATCCGTACTCTGCACATTCAGTTATTCCCGAATCAGCGCGATTAAGCGCATAAATTCCGAGAATGCAGCAAAAAAGAAAAATGAAATAGATAGTAACTCTCATAACTGCAAACCCCCGCGCCAGCCTTGCAGCCGACGCGGGGGTTTTTCTTGTTGCTTAGGCAGCAGCCAAGCTACTACATATTCTTGATAATCTCCTGGCCGAATTCGCTGGTTTTGAGCAGAGTGGCGCCTTCCATCTGGCGTTCGAAGTCGTAGGTGACGCGCTTGCTGGCGATGGCGGCTTCGAGGCCTTTGTTGATGAGGGCAGCGGCTTCTTTCCAGCCCATGTACTCCAGCATCATCACGCCGGAGAGGATGACCGAGCCGGGGTTCACCTTGTCCTGGTTGGCGTATTTGGGGGCCGTGCCGTGGGTGGCTTCGAAGATGGCGTGGCCGGTGAGGTAGTTGATGTTGGCGCCCGGCGCGATGCCGATGCCGCCCACGATGGCCGCCAGGGCGTCGGACACGTAGTCGCCGTTCAGGTTCAGGGTGGCCACCACCGAGTACTCCGCGGGGCGCAGCAGAATCTGCTGCAGGAAGGCATCGGCGATGCTGTCTTTAATGATGAGCTTGCCCTGCTCCACGGCCTGCTTCTGCAGGGCCTCGGCCACTTCCACCCCTTGTTTGGCCACAATTTTATCGTACTGCGCCCAGGTGAAGACTTTGGGGCCAAATTCCTTTTCGGCCAGCTCGTAGCCCCAGGTTTTGAAGGCACCTTCGGTGAACTTCATGATGTTGCCCTTGTGCACGATGGTCACGCTGGGCAGCTTGTTTTCGAGGGCGTACTTGATGGCGGCGCGCACGAGGCGCTCGGTGCCTTCCTTGCTCACGGGCTTGATGCCGAACGAAGACGAATCGGGGAAACGAATTTTCTTCACGCCCATCTCGTCCTGCAGAAATTCGAGCATTTTCTGGGCTTGGGGCGTGCCGTTCATGTACTCGATGCCGGCGTAAATGTCTTCCGTGTTTTCGCGGAAGATGACCATGTCGGTCAGCTCCGGGTGCTTCACCGGCGAGGGCACGCCGTCGTAGTAGCGCACGGGGCGCACGCAGGCGTAGAGGTCCAGTTCCTGGCGCAGGGCCACGTTGAGCGAACGAATGCCGCCGCCCACGGGCGTCGTCAGCGGGCCTTTGATGCCCACGAGGTATTCGCGGAAGGCGTCGAGGGTTTCGTTGGGCAGCCAGTTGTTGGTGGCCTTGTAGGCTTTCTCGCCGGCCAGCACTTCCTTCCACACCAGCTGCTTTTTGCCGCCGTAGGCTTTTTCCACCGCGGCGTCGAACACCAGCTTGGAGGCACGCCAAATATCCGGCCCCGTCCCGTCGCCCTCAATGAAGGGAATGGTGGGTTTGTCCGGGACGGTCAGCTTGCCGTTTTTAATGGTGATTTTTTGCTCTGCCATGTGGGTATCGTCGTTTATGTAAGTCTGTCATCCTGAGCGCAGCGAAGGACCTTATCGCGTCAGGTGTGGTAAGTAAAATTCAACTGAGCGCAGGCGGGATAAGGTGCTTCGCTGCGCTCAGCATGACAATCGTCGGATTGTGCTAGTACCCGAAAATCTCCTTCAGCGTGAGCTGCTGCACCTGGCCGTACTTGGCCAGCTCCTTGAAATTGAGCCGGTCCTTCGAGCCAATCACCAGAATCACCTGGTTCTGGCCCTTAATCTTGGCCTGCTGAAACTTCTTCAACTCGTCGAAAGTCATTTTCTGGGTGCTGGCGTACACGTCGCGGCGGATATCGTAGTCGAGGCCGAGGCGCTTGGCGCGCTCGTAGCTCATCAGAATGTTGCCCTTGGTGATGCGCTCGGTGCTGATGCTGTTGCGGATGGCGTTTTTGGCGATTTCGAGGTTGGCATCGGCCACGGGCATGTCGGTGAGCAGGGCTTCCATGCCGGCCATGGCTTCGGGCAGCTTGTCGCTCTGGGTGCCGATGTAGCTCAGGTTATAGTTGGAGCGGCCCAGCTTGTCGGCGTTCGAGTAGCCGGAGTAGGCCGAGTAGGCCAGCGCCTTGCTCTCGCGCAAATCCTGAAACACGATGCTGCCCATGCCGCCGCCGAAATACTCGTTGTAGAGCGCCACCGTGGGCGCGAGGTCCTTGCTGTACAGGTCACCCTTGGTCAGGAACAGGATTTCGGCCTGCACCATGTTGTAGTCGACCCAATAGACCTTTTTGTCCTTCAGGGGTTGCTCGGCGAAGTCCTTAGCCGCTGGGGTGGGCGTGAGCTTGGCGGGCGTCTGGTGGAATTGCCTTAAAACATCAAAAATGTCGAGGCGGTCATATTCCTCCTCTGCAGCCCGATGTGCCTTCGCTAATTCAGGATTGCCAATTTCATCAGGAGTGACATTGAATTGGGACATGACCTTGACGTTGAATCTGCGTGGGCCATAATACAGCACCCGGTGCTGATACGAAGTCAGCTTCTGAATGAGACTCGTCAGTTGCTCAGGCTTCACCGCTTTCAGCTCTTTCTCGCTCAGGATGTTTGTGAATGGGTTTTTCGGACCGTACTTCACATAGTTCACCATCGCCTGATTCAAAATCACGCGTTTTTCGAGCTTGGCATCCTGGCGCTGCTTAAGAATGCCGGCCACCATGTTTTTCAGGGCGGCGGCATCGGGCTTGGGGGCGTGCAGCAGCTGCTCAAACAGTCGGAGTGCCGGTTCCAAGTTGGCGTCGAGGCCGTTGAGGGTGACAAAGGTGCGGTCGGCCCCGCTGTTCACGCTGAATGAGCAGCCCAGCTTGTAGAACTCCTGCTGCAGCTGCGCGGCCGAGTACTGGCCCGCGCCGAGGTATTGCAGGTAGTCGGCGGCCAGGCCCCAGCGCGGGTCCTGGTTGTTGCCCAGGTCGAACACGTAGTACAGGTTGAACAGGCCGTTTTCGGCGTTGTGCGTGTAGTACAGCGGCAGGCCGGGCTTGATTTCCGTTTCTTGAATGTCCTTTTTGTAGTCGACGAAAACAGGAGTCAGCTCGGTGCTAGGCATGGCCGTGAGCTGCTTGTAGTAGGCCGAGGCCGCGTCGCGGTTGGCCGGCACGGGCGTGATGGCGGGCTTCACCACCTTCACCTTGTTGGGGTCGGTGCCGGTGCGCTTGAACACGGTCACGAAGTTCGGGCCGTAGTTGTCGTTGGCGAATTTCACGATTTCAGCCTTCGTGATTTTGCCGAAATCGTCCTGCTGCTGCAAGTAGTCTTTCCAGTCGATGCGCTCGATGAAGGCCTCGTACATGGCACTGGCGCGGGCCTCGTTGCTTTCGTAGCTCTTGGTGCGCGTCAGCTTCTCGTTGTTGATGATGGCCGGAATCAGCCAGTCGGGGAAGTTGCCGGCTTTCACCTTGGCCAGCTCGCCGAGCAGCAGGGCGCGCACGTCTTCCAGCTTCTGCCCCTGGCGCGGCGTGCCGTAGATGACATGGGTGGAATAGTCGTCGTTGAGGTCGGTGAACGAGGCGGCTTCTAGCACCTTCTGCTGCTGGTTTAGGTCAAGGTCGATGAGGCCGGCCTGGCCGTTGGTCAGGATTTTATCCAGCATGCGCAGCCGCACGGCATCTTTCGAGGCCTTGCCCGGCAGGCGGAAGCCCAGCATCACGTTTTCCGACTGCGGCCCGAGCACCTCCTTGGTAATGGGAGCCGTAATCGGCGCTTCCACTGGCGCGTTGAAGGCCGGCACCGGCTTGCTCGGCATGGCGCCAAAATACTTGTCGATGAGCCGAATGGTCTGGTCATAATCCAGGTCGCCGCTCAGGCACAGCGCCACATTATTCGGCACGTAGTACTGGCCGAAATACTTCTTAATCTCGGTGATGGACGGGTTTTGCAGGTGCTCAATCGTGCCGATGGTCGTCTGCGTGCCGTAGGGGTGCGTGGGGTAGAGCGCACCGTTAAGCGCCTCAAACTCCTTGTTGAAGTCGGAATCGAGCCCGCGGTTTTTCTCCTCGTACACGGCCTCCAGCTCGGTGTGGAACAGGCGCGGCACCATTTCGCGCAGGCGCTCGGCCTGAATGGCGGCCCACTTCTCCAGTTGGTTGCTGGGGATGTCTTCCTGGTACACCGTTTCTTCGTTCGAGGTATGGGCATTGGAACCTTTCGCGCCGATGGCGCCCATCACCTTGTCGTACTCGTTCGGCACGGCGTAGCGGGCGGCCACGCCGGAGATGGAGTCAATCTGGTGGTAGGTGCGCTTGCGGGCGGCGGGGTCGTTGCGCTGGCCGCGGTACACTTCGTAGAGCGCCTCAATCTTGTCCAGCTCCACTTTTTCCTTGGCCCAGTCCTGCGTGCCGAGCTGCGAAGTGCCCTTGAACACCATGTGCTCCAGGTAGTGCGCGAGGCCGGTGGCGGTGGCGGGGTCGTTCTTCGAGCCGGCGCGCACAGCCAGATAGGTCTGAATGCGCGGAGCGTCCTTATAATCTGAAAGATAAACGGTTAGGCCGTTATCCAAGTGGTAGATGCGTACAGCCAGTGGGTCGCCGGGTACTGATTCGTAACGGTATTCTTTCGGAGCCGCAGGAACAGTTGCGACAGCCGGTGCGGGGGCCGCAACTGTGGCAGAGGTAACCGGCTTACTAGATTGACATTGCGTAGCAACACCCAACACCGCCAGGGCCGGAATTAACAACAGAAAATTCTTTTTCACGAAGGGCGCAGGCGGATGCAGTTAGGGATTCAAAAAACAAAGGTAGCTGGCTGATAGGGGAATAAAAAACGAATTTTTTGCCTATCTTAGTGGATTGCTTCGGCCTGAAGAAAGCACCTCATGTAAACATTCGCTTCGCCCCCAATCGTTTGCAGCAATTCCCGCGTCTTTGTAATTTCCCTACCTGCGCTGCTGCCCCCTGCGCATCAGCGCTACCACTGCCGGGCCGCTGAACTGTGCTGTTCCCATACAACCTCCTGCGCAACCCTCAACGCAGGGCTTCAGAGGCGCTAGAAAACATTCACTATGCTGTTTTGCATCGGCTACCCAAAGCCGCACGGAGCAGGTTGTTACCTCTTAAGCAGATAATTCCGCAGCCCCAGCCCCTTAGTGGCCTTGATGCCCTCTGCCACGGTGGCTGCATTCAGCTGCGCGCCGGCTTCGATGGTGTGGGTGTGGTCCTTCGAGGTGAAATAGACGGTGCCCACTTTGTTTTCGCCTTCGCGGTCGTACTTATCAGCCACCAGCTTATTCAAATCGATAAAGTACGCGCCGCCCTGCTTGGCGGCTTCGGCGGCCCACTGGGTGTAGCCGGTGGTGGCGCGGTTCACTTTGCCGTCCTTCCAGCCGTTGCGCGGCACCAGCGAGCAGACCACTGGCGTAGCGCCTTTGGCCTTGGTTTCGCTGATGACTTTGCGCAAATACCAGCCGTAGCTGTGCACCACTTCCTGCTGCTTGGTGAGGGGGTTGTAGATTTCCTGGCTTTCCTCGCCGTTGCTTTTAATGGTGCCGCGGGCGCGGGCGGTGTCGGCCAGCGGGCCGTCGTCGTTGTGGCCGAACTGCATGATGACGAAGTCGCCGGGCTGGAGCTTGGCGCGCACGGCCTCCCACAAGCCCTTGCTTTGGAAAGTGCGGCTGCTGGTGCCACCCAAGGCGTCGTTTTCGATGCGGATGCGGGTGGTATCGAAGTGCGCGGGCAGGTAGTTGCCCCAGCCCCAGAGGCCGCCGTCGCCCTTGCCCTTGCCGTTTTTCACGGTCGAGTCGCCGATGAGGTAGAGGGTGGGTTTGCGTTTGGGCGCGCGGGCAGTGAAGCCGGCCAGTAGCAAGGCCACGAGGACCAGGCCGTAGGCGAGAGTGGTTTTGGTGGATTTCATAAGATGGTGTTTTTAACCGGCTGTCATCCTGAGCGCAGCGAAGGACCTTATCACGGCTGAACAATTTGCAGCAATTATTGCAACCATGATAAGGTCCTTCGCTGCGCTCAGGATGACAAAATTTCCTGGCCGACTTTACTTCTTCAGGTACTTATTAAGCGCCAGCTTCTTCTGGCTCCGGATGCCATCCACCACCGATTCGGCGTTGAGGCGGGCGCCGGCTTCGTTGGTGTGGGTGTGGTCGCCGGGGAAAAACTTCTTCACCTCGTCCGGGCCCAGCTTCTCGTATTTCAGAGCCGTGATGTCGTTCAAATCAATGAACGCCACGCCTTCCTGCTGGGCCACTTCCTGCGCCCATTTACCGAAGTCGTTGCTGGCCCGAATGACTTTGCCATCCTTCCACTCGTTGCGCGGAATCATGGAGCAGACCACCGGCGTGGCGCCTTTGGCCTTGGCTTCGCGGATGAATTTGCGCAGGTAGAAGCCGTAGGTGTTCACCGTTTCGGGGTGGCCGTCGGGCCACACGAGGCTTTTGGTTTCCTCGCCAGTGCCGCGCAGCACGCCGCGGCGGCCGGCCTTGCTGGTGTCGGGCACGCTGCCCTCGTTGTGGCCGAACTGCATGATGAGGAAATCGCCGGGCCGAATGGCGTCGATGGTCGTTTTCCACCGGCCTTCGGTGATGAAGGTGCGGGTGCTGCGGCCGGCCTTGGCGTTGTTGCGAATCTTGATTCTGGTGGTGTCGAAATACGTACTGATGACGTTGCCCCAGCCCATCTGCGGCTTGTTAGAGTTGTTCACCGTCGAGTCGCCGATGAGGAACAGCGTGGGCGGCGGGCTGGGCTTGTGGAAGCTGGCCAGCAGCAGGAAAAGCGCCGAAAGGGCGAGTAGGGTTTTCGTTTTCATAGTTTGACTAATCTAGTGGCCCGTCATGCTGGGCGCAGCCGAGGCATCTCGCGTGCGCAACGCAATCCAATCGGCCCAACGGTTTTGATTACTTCGGCACGCGAGATGCCTCGGCTGCGCTCGGCATGACAGGCTTTTTGTGTCTATTCAATTGCTGTGCCTACTTCGTCGTTTCCATCGTCACGGTGCCCTCGGTCAGGCCCGGCGCGGAGGCCTTCACGGTGATGCCAGGACCGGCCGATTTCGCCTTCACGATGGCGATGCACTGACCTTGGTAGGCTTTGCGCTGGTTGGCCTGGTAGCCCTCGTGGCTGGCCACGTTGCCGTTGTCGACGGCCGCCAGCACGGCCGGACCGGTCATGGTGAAGGTGATTTGGTTATCGGCATTGGGGCAGAGGACGCCGTTGGCATCCACCACGCGGGCGGTGATGTAAGCGGCGTCGTCCCAGGCGGCGCCCAGCTTGGGGCGGCTGGTGGTGAGGATGATGCGAGCGGGCGGGCCGGCGGTTTTCAGCTCATCGGTGGCTACTTCCTGGCCTTTGTTGCGGGCCACGGCGCGCAGGGTGCCTTTGGCGAAAGTCACGTCCCAGGCACGGGGGGCGTCGTTGGCAGGCTTGGGCTTGCTGCCCAGGGACTGGCCGTTGAGGAACAGTTCCACTTCGTCGGCGTTGCTGTAGGCTTCCACTTTGCCATCATCGTAGGTATCGAAGTCGGTGGGCGTCCAGTTGGCCACCCAAGGGCCGGCGCCGGCGTTACCTTCCTTGCGCACGAGGTGCACCACGGGCTTATCGCTCCACCAGCTCTGGCGCTGGTAGGCAATGGGTTTCCAGCCGCCCACGCGGTCGAACAGGCCGAGGTCGGAGGTGGTGGCAGGCCAGTCATTTTCGCCCAGGTAGTCGAAGCCGGCCCACAGGAACTGTCCGGCCATGAACTGGTTGTCACGCAGGGCCAGCCAAGCGGTGAGCGTGTGGCCGTTTTCGGTGCCAATGACCTTGCGCTCGGGCTTGGCCTGGTGGGCAGCTACCAGCTCGTTTTCGCGGTAGTTCTGGCCCACCACGTCCATCGTTTCCACGAAGCCGTTCTCGTATACCTTGCTCTGGCCGGGCCGAAACAGCGCCATCGTGACGGGCCGCGTGGGGTCGAGCTGGTGGATGAGGTCCTGCTGCATCTTGTATTTCTGAAAACCCTCGGGGTTGTTCAGGTTGTCGTGGATTTCGTTGCCCACGCTGTATATCACGATGCTCGGGTGGTTGCGGTCGCGCAGCACCATGCTGCGCGTGTCGGCCTCCCACCATTTGGTAAAAAAGCGGTTGTAGCCCTGCTCGCCGTTGTTTTTGGCCGCCGTCCAAGTGTCAAACGTCTCGTCCATCACCAGGAAACCCATCTGGTCGCACAGGTCCAGAAACTCCGGCGCCACGGGGTTGTGGGCCGTGCGGATGCCGTTCACGCCGGCCTGCTTCAGCAGCTCTAGGCGGTGGCGCCAGCCGTCGAGGGGCACGGCGGCACCCAGGCCGCCTGCGTCGTGGTGCAGGCAAGCGCCCTTTATTTTCAGTGAAACGCCGTTCAGAATAAAGCCTTTGGCGGCATCGAATTTGGCATCGCGCACGCCGAATGGCGTCGTCACCTCATCGAGCACGGCGTTGCCTTGCCGCAACGTCGTCACGGCCTTATACATATTGGGACTATCGGGCGACCACAGCAGGATTGACCGGTTGATGGAGGCCGGCAAACTTATTTCGGCAGATTTTCCCGCTGCTACGGTACTCTTGGCTTCAAAAGGTCCATAGGTCCGGTTGCCGTAGGTGATGGTGGTTTGCAGCACAAACTCGCTGCTGGTGGCCGATTGATTGATTACATCAGCCGTCACATTCACCTTCGCCGTCTCGTGGTTGATGTCCGATGTAGTAACGTACACGCCGCCTTCGCCAAAATGCACGGGAGCGGTGCTCACCAGCCGCACGTGCCGGTAGATGCCCGCGCCAGTGTAATAGCGCGAGGCCGGCTGCACCGAGTTGTCGGCGCGCACGGCCAGCACGTTGGTTTGGCCCTTGCCGAATTTCAGGTGCTTAGTCAGGTCGTAGCTAAAGCTGCTGTAGCCGTAGGGCCGCTGGCCCAGCGACACGCCGTTTATCCAGACCTCGCTGTTGGCCATCACGCCATCAAACTCGATGCGGACGCGGCGCTGGGCGTCGGTAGCGGGCAGCGTAAAGGTTTTCCGGTACCAGCCGATGCCGGCCGGCAGGTAGCCGCCGCCGCGGCTGGTGGGGTTGGCCTGGTCATAGGGACCTTCGATGCTCCAGTCGTGCGGTACGTTCAGCGTTCGCCACTTGGCATCGGCGAAGGCGGGGGCTTCGGCGCCTTTGGCATCGGCTTTCAGAAAGCGCCAGTCGGCATCGAAGGGCGTGGTGACGCGCTGGGCCAGCGCCGGGAAACTGCCGAGTAAAATTACTGCGGTAGCCATGTGGCAGGCCACTAGGAGGAATCTATTCATTAAGTCGTTTTCGGGTGAAAAAGGAGGCTTTTGGTTGTCAAATGTTCGGTTAAATGCGGCTGGCGGCGTCCTGCACTTACCTGCGCTGTAGCGTGGACTTTTAGTCCGCGCCTGTATCAAGCGGCGCTGTTCCGGCGCGGACTAAAAGTCCACGCTACAGGTTCTTCATGCCTTCGCCCAGGAAAAAGCCAGGGTGCGGGGGCTGGTTGTAGCCCACGTTTTCGCGGGCTACGCCGAGGCGGTAGGCGCGGTCCTGCATCAAGGTTACGAGGCGGTGCGTGGTCGGGATGGTGGTGCTGAAGATGAGCAGGGCCGTGTTGTCGGCGGTGCGCCACACCACTTCCTCGCGCCAGTCGCCCAGCAGGTCGGCGCTGAGGCAGGGCGTGGCTTTGGTGCCGTTGCAGGAGGCAGCGCCGAAATCCTTGCCTTCGAGCAGCTTATTGAGTTGGCCGGCCTGGTAGTCCCACTTTTCCACGCGGGTGTCGTTCAGCAGCTCGCGCAGCAGGTCGCCGTCCCACCACAAGCCGAAATTGACGGAGCGCGGCGACGGGCCGATTCTTTCACCCTTGCAGGTGAGCAGGCACAGCTCGGGGTTGCTCACCCACAGCTCGGCGCCGGGGTGGCGCGGGTCGATGTCGGCCGCCATGCCGCGGCCCACGTCCTCGCCGGGCAGCTTCGAGACGAGGATTTTACCGGTGCCGGCGGCGTAGAGGGCGGCGCCGGGGCCGTTTTCGTGGCCGGGCACCTTCTCCTCGTTTTCGTGCACGCCCCAGGCTTCGAGGCCGGGCAGGCTGGGGTCGAGGTCCGACACGTGGAGGGCGTCGCCGTGGCGCAGGCCGGTGCTGAACAAACCCGTGCCGTTGTCGTCGACCACCATCGAGCCGTACACGATTTCGTCTTTGCCGTCGCCGTCCACGTCGTTCACGCTCAGACCGTGGTTGCCCATGCCGGAGAAGGGGTTTTGAGCGTCTTTCGAGTCGAATACCCAGCGCGAGGTGAGCTGGCCGCCGCGCCAGTCCCAGGCGGCCAGCACGGTGCGGCCGTAGTAGCCGCGGCACATCACCACGCTGGGTCGCTGGCCGTCGAGGTAGGCCACGCAAGCCAGCATGCGGTCCACGCGGTTGCCATAGCTGTCGTTGCCGCCGTTGCCGCCGATGCCGCCCCAACCGCCCAGCTCGCCCCGGGCGGGCAGGTAGGGCGTGCTGGCCAGGGCCGCGCCGGTCCGGCCATCAAAAACCGTGAAGTATTCCGGCCCAGCCAGGATGCGGCCGTACTTGCTGTCGCGCGGGCCGGGCACGGGCACGCCATCCGTTGGCACGGTGAGGGAGCGGTAGTCTTTGCTGGCGTCGCCGAGGGTTTTCCCCTGTCCATCCACGGTGCCGTCGGCGGTTTTGCAGGCCACTTCGGCCTTGCTGTCGCCGTCGAGGTCGTACACCATGAACTGGGTGTAGTGTGCGCCGGCCCGGATATTTTTGCCCAAGTTGATGCGCCACAGGCGGGTGCCGTCCAGCTTGTACGCATCGAGAATGACGGGGCCGGTGATGCCGCTGGAGCCGTTGTCGCGGGCGTTGGTGGGCTCCCACTTCAGCACAATTTCGTACTGGCCGTCGCCGTCGAGGTCGGCGGTGCTGGCGTCGTTGGCGGTGTAGGTGTAGGGGCTGGTTTCGGAACCGCTGCTCACGGTGCCGCCAGGCGGCGGCTGCAGCGGCAGGCGCAGGTAGCCGTCTGCCCAGGCTTTGGCGATGGCCGAAGGGTCGGGAGCGGCTTTAGACCCAATTAATTCGACCGTGTAGGTGAAGGGAGCACCTGCCACTTTATCGTATTCGTCCTGCCAATTGGTTTTGGTCGTGATGGGCTCTTTGTTCAGTTTAAACGGCTTGCCATCTCGGCCCAAACGGTAAATGTTAAAGGCAGCGTTGGCAGGGTCGGAAGCCAGCAAGCGCCAGCTGATGAATGCGCCAAAGCCCTGGCTGGCTGGCAGAGCCACCACTCCCCTACCCAAGCGCTCGGGCTGCGCCTGCGGGGCAGCAGGTGTCGGTGCCATCGAGGGGCCGGCGCCCAGCAGCACGGTTGTCAGCAGCAAAGGCAAAAAGCGTGCTTTCATGTACGAAGGTTGGGAGAGCGACCTGTATTAAAAATGAACGTCATGCCGGGCGTTGAGGAAGCATTTCTACCACAAAAGCAATGGTTACTCTTGCGGTAAAGATGCTTCGACTGCGCTCAGCATGACGTTTTTTTGCTACAACCTCAGTTAAAAGCCGGCGGCTTAGTTGTAGCCGGGGTTCTGCTGCCAGAAGCCGGGGTTGATGCGCAGCTCCAGCAGCGGAATGGGGAACAGCAGGTCGTGGTCGTCGAGCTGGCGGGCGGTGAGCGGGGTGGTCAGGCGCTTGTAGGCCGTCATCACCGAAATGGCTTTGCCGGTGCGCACCAGGTCGAACCAGCGAATGCCTTCGGCGGCAAACTCGTACTTGCGCTCCTTCAGAATGGCGTCGATGAAGGCCGTCGCATTGGCCGTTTCGGGCGAGGTGGTGGTGTAGGCGGCGATGCCCGAGCGGGTCCGAATCTGATTCACCAACGACAGCGCCAGCGGCTGCACCGAGTTGCTTTCGTAGGTCAGCACTTCGGCGTACATCAGCATCACGTCTTCGAAGCGGATGATGGGAAAGTTGTTGGAATAGTCGCGGTTGTTTTGGGGCGCGGTGGTGCCTTTTTCCAGGAACTTGGTGAACTGGGCGCGGGTGGTCGTAATTGCGCCGGTGGTGGGGTTCACGTACACGGTGTCGAGGGTGGCGCGGCGGCGCAGGTCGCGCATGGGCCAGTTCTTGCCCAGGAAGTCGGGGCTGGGCGTAATGTCGGTCTGGCTGGGCGCGAAGGGCGACCACCACGACGGAAACACGCTGCCCTGGTCCCACGGAATGGTGCTGCCCAGGCCCACGCCGCCCGAGGCGTACTGAATTTCAAACACCGCGTACTTGTTGTCGTTCACGGTTTTGAAGAGGTCGGCGAAGTTGGCGGCCATCGAGAAGGTGGTAGTGCCGGCGGCGGCGTACACGTCCATCAGCTGCTGCTTGGCCAGCGGCAGGGCGCTGGCGTCGCGCAGCGGGTAGCCGTACATGGTGAGGTACACGCGGGCCAGCATGGCCTTGGCGGCCCATTTGGTGGCGCGCCCCTTGTCGGTGCTGCTGTAGGAAGCCGGCAGGTTGTCGGCGGCAAACTTCAGGTCATCGACGATGAGCTTGTACACATCGGCAATGGGCGAGCGAGGCACAGTCTTCGACTCTTCAATGCCCAGCACGTGGTCCACGATGGGCAGTGGGCCCCAGTAGCGCACCAGGTCGAAGTAGGCATAGGCGCGCAGGAACCGGGCTTCGCCCTTGAACTGGTTGACGCGGGCAAAGCTAAACGGCTGAATTTTTTCCAGCAGGATGTTGGAGCGGTACACCACCTCGAACAGGTCGGTCCAGGTGGTCTGGAGCTGGCTCAGCTGCGAGGTAGCCGTGAAGTTGCTGATGTCGCTGAAGTCGCGCTGCACCGTCTGCACCTGCGCGTTGATGTTGTCGGAGCGAAACTCCGACATGTTCCAGTTCGAGCTTTGCGGAAACGACAGGGCGCCGTTGTAGATGGCGATTACGCCCTGGTTCACCTGCGACTCGTCCTTGTAGAACTCGTCGGCCGTGTTGTTGGCCACGGGCGGAATGTAGAGGTCTTTCTCATTGCAGGCCGTGGCCAGCACCGTGCCCAGGCCCAGCGTGGCGGCGCACGCGAAAAGTTTAAATGCGTTCATCGGAATGTCGGTTTAAAGGGATGGGAAGGCGCTTATATCGACAGGTTGAAGCCGAACGTGTAGGTTTTGGCCTGCGGGTAGCTGCCGTTGTCGTAGCCGCCGGCCTGCAGGGCCTCGGGCGAGTAGCCGCCGGTGTAGTTGTGCCAGATGTAAGCGTTTTCGAGCGCGAAATACACGCGGGCCCCGGAGTAGAAGCGCTTGGTGGGCAGGGTGTAGCCGAGGGTGATGTTCTTCACGCGGAGGTAGTCGGAGCTATACAGCCAGCGCGAGTCGAAGTAGGCACCGGTGGTGGCGCTGATGGACGGCGTCATGCCGTCGCCGGGGCTGTCGGGCGAGCGCCAGCGGTTATTCCAGTTGGTGGCGTGGTTGTAGAGGTAGCCCATGCCCGGCCGGTCGATGGAGCGACCGATGAGCGAATACAAATTGCCGCCCTGCTGGGCGTTCACCAGCACGCTCAGGTCGAAGTTTTTGTAGCGGAAGTTGTTGCTCACGCCGAAGGTGAACTTGGGGTTCGGGTTGCCGATGATGGTGCGGTCGTCGTTGGTGATAACGCCGTCGCCGTTCACGTCGCGGTACTTGCTGTCCCCCACCCGCGAGCCGGCCATTTTGGGGCCCGCGTCCAGCTCGGCCTGGTTCTTATACACGCCAATGGCGTCGTAGAGGTAGAAGGAGTTGATGGGCACGCCCACCTGCAGCAGGCTGGTCAGGCTCTGGAAACCGCCGGGCACGGGGGTGTCGTCGTAGCCCAGCTTGGTCACCTTGTTGTCGTTGTAGGAAGCGTTGAACGAGGTACTCCACTCGAAAGCGCCCACCAGGTTGCGCGAGTTCAGGCCCAGTTCCACGCCCACGTTGCGCACGTTGCCAATGTTTTGCAGGCTGCGCGTGAAACCCGTGATGGACGACACCGGCACCGTGTAGAGCAGGTCGGAGGTATTTTTGATGTAGTAATCCGCCGTCACCGACAGGCGGCTGTTGAGCACGCTGAAGTCGAGGCCGTAGTTCCAGCTGGCCGTCTGCTCCCAGCCCAGCACGTCGTTCTGGAAGTTGCTGGGGCTGTAGCCGGTGGTGGGCGTTTGGTTGGTGCCCAGCGGATAGTTGTTCACGCCGAGCACGGCAAACTGCGAGTTGCTCGGAATGCGGTTGTTGCCCGTCACGCCGTAGCTGGCCCGGAATTTCAGGTCCGAGATGGCCGATACGCCGGCCATGAACTCTTCGCCCGATACGCGCCAGCCCACGCTCACGGCCGGGAAGTAGCCAAACGGCCGGTTGTTGCCAAATTTCGAAGAGCCGTCGCGGCGCAAGCTGGCCGACAGCAGGTACTTCTGCTTGTAGTCGTACTGCGCCCGGGTGAAGTAGGACAGCAGCAGGTCCTTCACCGGTACGGCGATGTTGTTCTGGTTGGTGGTCGAGTTGGCCCGGTCGAACAGGTAAGTCCAGTCATTGGGCAGCTGGGTGTTTTCCTGCTGCGACCGGTCTTCCTGGGTGCGCTCGGCCGAGTAGCCCAGGATGGTGTTCAGGTGGTGGTCGCCAAAGGCGCGGGTGTAGTTCAGCACGCTCTGGAAGAGGTAGCGCTGGTTGAAGGTCTGGTAGTAGCGCGAGCGGCTCAGGGCGCCCTCATTGGTAGCATTGTACCAGGTCACGACCGTGCTGGTGGGGTAAAACTGCTGGTCCTGGTAGTAGCCGTTGTCGAGCGCGCCCAGCAGTTGCAGTTGCAGTCCCTTGTAGAGGTCCAGGTTCAGGCCCATGTTGGCGTTGAGGCGGGTGCGGGTGCCGCTCACGTCGCTACGCTCCATCACCGCCACGGGGCTGATGTAGTTGCCCGAGTAGTTGTAGCTGCGGTAGGGCTGCGCGCCCACGTAGTTGCCGGCCTCTTTGGGCCCCACGGGGGGCATCTGGGCGGCGTTCAGCGCTTGCGCGCCGGTGCCGTCCACGCGGCCCAGGCTGGCCCACTCCATGCTGGGCGCCAGAGTCATAAACAGCTTGATGCCCTTCTTAATCTGGGCATCGAAGTTGGCGCGTAGCGTGGCGCGCTTCAGGTTGGTGCCCAGCACCACGCCGTCCTGGTCCAGATACGAGCCGTTGATGTTATACGTCACGTTGTCGGTACCGCCCGACACGCCCACGGTGTATTGCTGCATTTTGGCTTTCCGAAACAGCGCATTCTGCCAGTCGGTGTAGGCTAGGCTGTCCTGGCCGTATTGCCATTTGGGGTCGTAAGTGTAGCGAATGACGTTGGTGCTACTCGGCGGCACGCCGTTCACGGTCAGGCGCTGCAGGCGCGTGGCGCGGGAGTCTTCCGGCTTGTTCAACGCCGGATTCTGGGCCACCCAGTCGAGGTCAATACCCTCTTTGCGCATCTGAATCCAATCTTCGGGCGACTGCACGCTCAGCTTGCTTTCCACCTTCTGCACGCCCGTGAAGCCCGAAAACTGCAGCTTGGCCGCGCCTTTCCGGCCGCGCTTGGTGGTCACGAGCACCACACCGTTGGAACCGCGCGAGCCGTAGATGGCGGCCGAAGCGGCGTCTTTCAGCACCTCAATGTTGGCCACGTCGGTGGGGTTGATGCCGCGCAGGTTGTCGACCGGCACACCGTCCACCACATACAGCGGCTCGTTCGAGGCGTTGATGGAAGCCGCGCCGCGCACCCGGATTTGCAGGTCGGCGCCGGGTTCGCCCGAGGGCGTTTGCACGTACACGCCGGGCATCTGGCCTACCAGCGCGTTTTCGATGCGGTTCACGGGCCGCTCCTCAATCTCCTTGGCGGTAATGCCCGTCACGGCGCCGGTCACGTTGCCGGCCTTCTGGGTGCCGTAGCCCACCACCACTACCTCGTCGAGGCCCTTGGTGTCGGGGCTCAGCGTAGGGCTGATGGTGGTTTGGCCGTTGATGGCCACTTCCTGGGTGGCGTAGCCCACAAAGGAAAACACCAGCGTGCCGCCCTCATTGGGCACTTGCAGCGTGTAGGTGCCGTCGGGGCCGGTGCCGGTGCCGGTGGTGGTGCCTTTCAGCAGCACCGTCACGCCGGGCAGGGATTCTTTGGTGTCGGCGGTGTTCACTTTGCCGCTCACGGTTCTCGTTTGGGTTTGGGCCAGTGCAGCCGGCGCATACAGCGCCGCCAGCACCAGCAGCAGAAGGCGGGTCAGCTGGTATATTTTGCTCATGGAAAGGATGATTGGTGGGTTTTGAATACGAGGGAGCCACCTGTGAGTGAGGGCTTCCTTAGGTTCTGACAAAGCACGAGCTTCCCACCGCCCACACTCACCTGTGCTCTCCTGAATTTGCTGATTCTTATACTATTTTCCCCTCTTTTCTACAGCATTCAAGCCCTATAAATGAAGAGCCAGCCCTTCACCAAAGAAGTATTTTGCTTGATTATCAACCGCTATTTCCACCCCAATGCCGAGGCTGATGAAAGCTATAATTTTTTGCCGATTTTTATTCGACCCGGCTGCCCAAAAACGAGTAATTCCCCACCACTCCAACATGCCGGACAAGAGCCATTTACAAACGGCAGGCCCCTCCGACAAGTGTTGTCGGAGGGGCCTGCCGTTTGTAAATGGCCGAACGGTTTATTCGTTGACAACGGCCGTTTCCTGCGCTGCCTGGCTGTGCTCCGGCGACCCTAGGTAGTTGCCATAGCCTACTACTACGGTAGAGAGCACCACGGCAATAATGCCCAGCGTAACGGTACGCATGGTGGTCCGGTTGGCGCCGCGCCACTCGTGCAGCACCAGGCCCCACATGCTGCTGAAGGCAATGATGAAGGCCATGTGCAGCGTCCAGCCCGAGAAGCGGTAGGCGCCCATCTGGCTGTCGCCCATGCCGTAGAAGAAAAATTGGAAGTACCACGTGGTGCCGGCCAGCGCGCAGAACAGAATGTTGCGCAGGGCCGGGTACGAGGGGTTCAGGTAGTCGGTATAGGTCTTGTTTTTAAGGTTGAGGTAGAGGCACCAGATGGCGTTGGTGGTGAGGCCGCCGGCCAGAATGATGACCAGAATGGCGTTGTTCACAAACAGCGGGTTGGTGCCGTTGGCTTCGGCCAGCTTGGCAATGGGCTGCCCGGCCGTGAGGCCGAACGAGAAGCAGGCGCTCATGATGCCCGAGAACACGGCTACCAGCAGCCCTTTTTTCAGGTCGAACTCGGCAATGGATTCCTGCTTCTGCTCGGTGGTCAGCGTCTTTTCTTTCAGCAGGCCCGCCCGGCCGCAGATGAGAATGCCCAGCACACACACGCCCAAGCCCAGGATAATGTACCGGCCCGACGGCGTGGCCAGCAGCGCGCCCATCTTGCCTTCGTAAATGGGAGGAACCAGCGTGCCAAACACGGCGCACAGCCCCAGCGTGACGGCCATTCCCAGCGACAAGCCCAGATACCGCATGGCCAGGCCAAACGTGAGCCCGCCCGTGCCCCAGAGTATGCCCCAGAAATACGCCCAGGCAATGGTCGAATTATCGGCCTGATGCAGCACTTCGAACAAGTGCGGCACGGTGAGGTAGCCCAGAATCCAGGGCGCCAACAGCCACGATACGATGCCGCCCACCAGCCAGTAGCTTTCCCAGGCCCAGCCGTTTATTTTCTTGTACGGCAGGTAGAAACTACCGGAAGCGAAGCCGCCCAGCGCATGAAGGATAACTCCCCAGATAACAGCCATAGTTACGTCGATTTTAGGCAAAGCTGCCCGGTAAGTGAGTCCAAACCCTCCTGTGCTCTCCTGACCGCGAAATAACAGCGAAAGCGCCGCCCGGACGACGTAGGGGCGGGGCCTGCCCCCGCCCGGGCGCTCGCGCCGTCTTAACGATTCCGTTCAACGACGGGCGGGGGCAGGCCCCGCCCCTACATCGTTCAGCAGAGAGTATAACATTTTATTTACCTCCGAAGCAGGAGAGTGCAGGATGTTGACCGCCCCGGCCACCGGGCACCTTTGTACCATCGCAAACCTATTTCGAATTCCGGTTAACGCATCTGCACCATCTCTCATGGAAAAAACCCTCACTTTCCAGCACGTCAGCTACCTCTGGGACGAAGCCAAAGCCGCCGAGCTGGCCGGCGACGAAGTAGCCCTTTTCCTCTACCGCTCCAACCTGCTCGGCGCCGACCTGCGCCTGACCAACTACGCCGGCGGCAACACCAGCTGCAAAATCACTGAAACCAACCCCGTGACCGGCGAAGCCGCCGAAGTAATGTGGGTGAAAGGCTCGGGCGGCGACATCGGCACCCTGACCCGCTCGGGCTGCGCCAACCTTTACGTAGAAAAGCTGCACCAGCTGAAAAACCGCTACCGCGGCCTCGAATTTGAAGACGAAATGGTAGGCCTGTTTGAATACTGCCTCTTCGACCCCAAGTGCGCCACGCCCAGCATCGACACCCCGCTGCACGGCCTGCTGCCCTTCAAGCACATCGACCACCTGCACCCCGATGCCCTGATTGCCATTGCGGCCAGCAAGGACGGCGAGCAGATTATGCACGAAATCTGGGGCGATACCATGGGCTGGCTGCCCTGGCAGAAGCCGGGTTTCGACCTTGGTTTGCAACTCGAGAAAATCGTGGCCGACAACCCCGGCCTGCGCGGCGTCATCCTCGGCGGCCACGGCCTGTTCACCTGGGGCGACACCTCGTACGAGTCGTACATCAACACCCTGGAGGTAATTGAGCAGGCCGCCACCTACCTCGAAGCCAACTACGGCAAGAAAGCCCCGGTTTTCGGCGGCGTGAAGCGCGAGCAAACCCTCGACGCCGCCGGCCGCCGCAACGCCGCCGCCGCCGTGATGCCCGTGCTGCGCGGCCTAGCCAGCAGCCAGCGCCGCATGCTGGGCCACTACACCGACGATGCCCGCGTCCTCGAATTCGTGAACTCGCACGACCTGGCCCGCCTCGCCGCCAAAGGCACCTCCTGCCCCGACCACTTCCTGCGCACCAAAATCCGCCCGCTCGTACTCGACGCCGACGTGATGAACGGTGACGCCGCCAGCGTAAAAACCTACTTGGAAGCCCAATTCGAAGCTTACCGCGCCGACTACGCCGCCTACTACGAGCGCAGCAAGCACCCCAACTCGCCCGCCATACGCGACGCCAACCCGGTTATCATCCTGTGGCCCGGCGTGGGCTTGTTCTCCTTCTCAAAAGACAAGCAGACCGCCCGCGTCGCCGCCGAGTTCTACACCAACGCCATCAACGTGATGCGCGGCGCCGAAGCCGTGAGCACCTATCAGGGCCTGCCCGAGCAGGAAGCCTTCAACATCGAATACTGGCTGCTGGAAGAAGCCAAGCTCCAGCGCATGGCTCCGCCCAAAGCCCTGTCAGGCAAAATCGCCTATGTCACCGGCGGCACCGGCGGCATCGGCAAAGCCATCTGCGAGGAGCTGCTGAAGTTCGGCGCCTGCGTGGTAGCCGTGGACCGCGACCGCCTTGAAGAAACCCAGGCCGACCTGCGCAAGCAATTCGGCAAGGACAGCGCCATCACCGCGCCCATCGAAGTAACCAGCGCCGAGAGCATCGCCGAGTCTTTGAAAGCCGGCATCCTCCAATTCGGCGGCGTCGACATCATCGTGAACTGCGCCGGCCTGTCGATTTCCAAGCCGCTGGCCGACACTACCCAGGCCGACTGGGACATCCTGAATGATGTGCTGGTGAAGGGCCAGTTCCTGGTGAGCCAAGCCGCTGTGGCCATCATCCGCCAGCAGGCCCTGGGCGGTGATATTGTGAACATTGCCAGCAAAAACGGCCTCGTTTCGGGCCCCAACAACGTAGCCTACGGCACGGCCAAAGCCGCCCAGCTGCACATGAGCCGCCTGCTGGCGGCGGAACTGGGCGGCGACAAAATCCGCGTCAACACCGTGAACCCGGACGCCGTATTGCGCGGCTCGAAAATCTGGGAAAGTGGCTGGGCAGCCGGCCGCGCCAAGGCCTATGGCATCTCCATCGAAGAGCTGCCGGCCTACTACGCCAAGCGCACCCTGCTGGGCGAAGAGCTGCTGTCGGAAGACATTGCCAAAGCCGTGCGCGTGTTCGTAGACGGCTCGCTGAGCAAGTCGACCGGCAACGTGCTCAACGTAGACGGCGGCGTGGCCATGGCCTTCGTGCGCTAACCTGTTGGCTGCTTGACGAATAATTAGAACGTCATGCAGAGCGTAGCGAAGCATCTTTACCGCAGTAGTAATTGATTTACTGTTGAGGTAAAGATGCTTCGCTACGCTCTGCATGACGTTCTTGTTTGTTAGGGCCGCCCCTCTATTCCCCACCTATCCACTGGCATTGCGGAAAAGGCTACATTTGGGTAACGCCTCGCGTTTTTCCCCTCTCCCACTTTTCTCTTTGCGCTGCTGAATTTCGCCGCTTCCAACCGGGTTTTCCTAAGTAGAAAAGCATGAAATCGCACGACTTGCCCTCCACCTCCGGGATGTATCAACTTCAACTAAAGCCCCTCGATAAAACGCCGAAGTACAAGCAGATTGTGCAGTCGGTCATCATGGATATCGAGCGCGGCGTGCTGAAAAACGGCGACCACCTGCCCAGCATCAGCGAGCTGAGCGTGGAGCACTACCTAGCCCGCGACACCGTGGAAAAGGCCTACCGCGAACTGCGCGAGCGGGGGTTCATCACGTCGGTGCAGGGCAAGGGCTACTACGTGGAAGCCAGCGACACCTCGAAACTGAAGATTCTGCTGGTCTTCAACAAGCTCAGCTCCTACAAAAAAATCATCTACTACGCCTTTCTCGAAACCCTTGGCGACCGCGCCACCGTCGACCTGCAGATTCACCATTATAACGTGAATCTGTTTCAGGAAATCATCGAGAAGAACCTCGGCAAGTACAACTATTACGTGGTGATGCCGCACTTCGCGCTGAACAGCGACAAGGCCCAGTCGCGGGCCGTGCTGAACACCATTCCCAGCCAGGAGCTGGTGCTGCTCGACAAGGACATTCCTGAGCTAACCCACGACTGCCTGCGCGTATTTCAGGACTTCGATAAGGACATTTTCAACGCCCTGGAAAGCTCCGAAGACCTGCTTGAAAAGTACTCCCGCCTGGTGCTGGTGCTGCCTTCCGACGCCAACCACCCGGAGGAGTTGCCCTGGGGCTTCCGCTCCTTCTGCCTGATGCGCAATAAAGAGTTTGCCGTGGTGGAAAACGCCATGAACGAGGTAGTGCAGGCCGGAACCGCTTACGTGGTTATCCGCGAAACCGACTTGGTAGAATTGGTGAAGAAAATCCGCCAGACCAGCTACCTGCTGGGCCGCGAAGTCGGCATCATTTCCTTCAACGAAACGCCCCTCAAAGAACTGCTGAACATGACGGTGATTACCACCGACTTCGAAGCCATGGGCAAAACCGCCGCCACGCTGCTGCTGGAGAAGCAGCGCGTGAAGGTGAAGAACCCGTTTTACACGATTCGGCGGGGGTC
Organism: Hymenobacter rubidus; assembly: GCF_016734815.1. GTDB lineage: Bacteria > Bacteroidota > Bacteroidia > Cytophagales > Hymenobacteraceae > Hymenobacter > Hymenobacter rubidus. The sequence goes on along the minus strand of NZ_JAERQF010000036.1, from coordinate 28,732 downwards.
GTTGTAGGGCAAGCAGACGAGGAAAGAACGTCATGCCGAGCGCAGCCGAGGCATCTCGCGTGTAGCAGTAATCATAATCGTTAGGCGATTGAGTTGCTACCACAAGCGAGATGCCTCGGCTGCGCTCGGCATGACGTTCTGATAATTAACCCGCTCAAATTTTCCGTCGCCAAAAACAGGAGAGCCCAGAACAGTTCGCCCTCACAGAAACGGGTAATTTGTATCTACCCATTCAACACCGGACATTATTCCCTCGCCAACTATGTTCTCTGACCAACGCCTAGCCGAACTCAACCAGCCGCTGCTGGCCGACCATAAAACGAATTTCCAGCACCTCGCCGAGTCGCCGGGCTTGCGCCATGCCGATGTAGCGGCGGTGGTTAAAAAGCTGATTGATTTTCAGGTGGCGATTCCGAGCTGGGCGCTGGGCACGGGCGGCACCCGTTTCGGCCGTTTCGCAGCTGGCGGCGAGCCCGCGACGCTGGAAGACAAAATCAGCGATGTGGGCATTCTGCAAGCGCTGAACCGCTCGTCGAACTCCATCTCACTGCACATTCCGTGGGATATTCCACAGGACATTCCCGGCCTGCAACAGCTGCTGAAGGAAAAAGGCCTGGTGATTGACTCGGTGAACTCCAACACCTTCCAGGACCAGAAAGACCAGCCGCAGTCCTACAAGTTCGGCTCGCTCAGCCACACCGACAAGGCCGTGCGCGAGCAGGCCATTCAGCACAATATCGACTGCGTGCGCTACGGCAAGCAGCTCGACGCCAAGACGCTGACCATCTGGCTGGCCGATGGCTCCAACTTCCCGGGCCAGTCGCACCTGCGCCGCGCGTTTCTGCGGACGCAGGAGTCGCTGGCGTCCATCTACGAGGCGATGCCTTCCGACTGGACCATGCTGGTGGAGTACAAGCCCTACGAGCCCAACTTCTACTCGATGGTGATTCCCGACTGGGGCACTTCGCTGGCGCTGTGCCAGGCGCTGGGCCAGCAGGCGCAGGTGCTGGTTGATTTGGGCCACCACTTGCCCAACACGAATATCGAACAGATTGTGGGCCGTCTGCGGCAGTTTGGCCGCCTCGGGGGCTTCCACTTCAACGGCTCAATGTACGGCGACGACGACCTGACCACCGGCAGCATCAAGCCATTCCAGCTGTTCCTGATTTTCAACGAGCTGGTAGACGCCGCCCTCGATAAATCGGTGCCCGCCGAGGCCGTAGCTTACATGATTGACGCCAGCCACAACGTGAAAGACCCGCTGGAGGACCTCCTGCAATCGGTCGAAAACATCCTCTCGGCCTACGCCAAAGCCCTTTTGGTGGACCGCGAAGCCCTCGCCGAAGCCCAAGACGCCAACGACGTGGTGCGCGCCGAGGAAATCCTGCGCGACGCCTTCCTCACCGACGTGCGCCCGTTGGTTTCGGAAGCCTACCTGCGCAGCGGCGGCGCCATCCGGCCCCTCGCGGCCTTCCGCGCCGAGGGCGTGCGCGAGAAACTTATCCAGCAACGCGGCAAGCACAGCGTATCGACCGGGCTATGAATCCAGGCATCAAGAAAACTGTTTACGCCGTTTTCGACATTGGCAAGACCAATAAGAAGCTGATTCTCTTTGATGAGGACCAGCAGATTATCAACGAGGAGCTGCACGTGTGCACCGATGTGCTCGATGACGACGGCTTCGTGTGCGACCACCTGCCCCGCCTCACGGAGTGGGTGCTCGACCACTGGAAGCAGCTGCGCCACCACCCGCACTACACCGTGAAGGGCGTGAATTTCACGGCCTATGGCGCCAGCTGGGTGCACCTCGGCGCCGACGGCCAGCCCCTGCTGCCGCTCTACAACTACCTCAAGCCCATGCCGGCTGATATCGAGGCCAAGTTCTACGCCGAACTCAGCCAGTCGCCGGAAGAATTCGCGGCCGACACCTGTTCGCCGCGGCTGGGGCTGCTGAATTCGGGCCTGCAGCTTTATTGGCTGAAATACGCCAAACCGGAGAAATACGCCCAGATTCACACCTCGCTGCACCTGCCGAACTACCTCTCTTACTTGATTTCGGGCGAGAAATTCAGCGACTTCACGTCCATCGGCTGCCACACTGCCCTGTGGGACTACAAGCGCGGCGACTACCACGAGTGGGTGTACCGCGAGGGCATCGACGAGAAGCTGGCACCCCTCACCCGCGATTCCATCGCTTCGGTGGTGGACGGCATCATGGTGGGCGTGGGCTTGCACGACAGCACTTCGGCCGTGATGCCCTACTTGGCCGAGAATGATGAGCCCTTCGTGCTGGTTTCCACCGGCACCTGGTCGGTCACCATCAACCCTTTCAACAGCAACGCCCTGACGCCGGAGCTGCTGCGCCGCGACTGCCTCAGCTTCATGACGCCCCGGGGCGAGGCTACCCGCGCCGCCCGCGTGTTCCTGGGCCGCGAGCACGACTTTCAAGTGGAGCGCATTGCCGCCCACTTCCACGTCAAGCCCGATTTCTACCGCTCCATCGTGCTGGCCCGGCCGTACGATGAGGCGTCGGCCGGCTTCCGCCCCGCCTGCATGGCCGGCACCGGCCCCTTCCCCGACCAACCGGCCGAGGAGTGGGACTTGAGCGGCTTCCGCACCGCCTCGGATGCCTACCAGCACCTCATGCACGGGCTGATTAATATTCTGCTCGAATCCATCCATCTGGTGTGGCAGGGTGAGAAAACCATCTTCGTCGATGGCGGTTTCGCTCGTAATCCGCTCTTCATGCAAACGCTGAGCTGGAACTTCCCGAAGGCGGAAATCCGCACGCTGGAGGTGCCGCAGGCAACTGCTTTAGGTGCTTTGGTGCACCTGGAGCAGGGCGAGGCGCTGAAGAAAACGCAGCCGCTGTTTACCGATGATGAGGACATGCCTACCGCCCTGCGCGGCGATGCCGTGCCCGTGAACAAACATTAAAACGATGTAGAGACGCGTATTCGCGTCGCGTCGTTGTTGAACGAACCCCGAACGTCATGCCGAGCGTAGCCGAGGCATCTCGCTTGTGGTAGTAACTCAATCGTCAGAAAAAGATTAGTGGTGGCACGCGAGATGCCTCGGCTACGCTCGGCATGACGTTCTACTACTTCAAGCTACAAACCCCAAGAATGAAAGTCGCCCTATTCATCCCCTGCTACATCGACCAGTTCTACCCGCAAGCAGCCATTGCCACACTGCAGTTGCTGGAGAAGCTGGGGGTGCAGGCGCACTTCCCGGCCCAGCAAACCTGCTGCGGCCAGCCCCTGGCCAATAGCGGCTGCGAGCGCGACGCCCTGCCCATCTACAAGCATTTTGTAGAAACCTTCAGCGACTACGACTACGTGGTGGCGCCCTCAGGCAGCTGCGTGTACCACGTCCGCAAGCACTTCGACAAGCTGGACCAGACCGCCGACGTGCAGCACGTGCGCGGCGCGGCCTACGACCTGATTGACTTCATCAGCACCGTGCTGAAGGTGGAGAGCTTGCCCGGCGCCTTCCCGCATAAAGTGGGCCTGCACCTGAGCTGCCACGGCCAGCGCGGCCTGCACCAGGCCAACGAATCGGAGATGACGCCCGTGCGCGACGGTCAGCTTAGCCGCCTGCTGCGCTCGCTCGAGGGCATTGAGCTGACCAATCTGAACCGCAACGACGAGTGCTGCGGCTTCGGCGGCACGTTCTGCGTGAGCGAGGCCGGCATCTCGGCCCGCATGGGCCAGGACCGGGTGGCCGACCACGTACTGAACGGTACCGAGGTGCTCACCGGCAGCGACATGTCGTGCCTGATGCACCTCGAAGGCATTGTGCGCCGCGTCAAGCTGCCGATTCGGGTGATGCACGCGGCAGAGATTTTGAATGGTGTCGTGAGTTAAGAACTGTCATCCTGAGCGCAGCGAAGGACCTTATCACCGATGAACAGTTAGCAGTAAATCCAAATGGAACAGGCGTGACAAGGTCCTTCGCTGCGCTCAGGATGACAGATGAATCCGCCTATCCACCAATCCAACAGTTAATTCGATGAACCACGCCCTTCGCGCCGACAAGTTTTTGCTGGATGCCGACCGCACCACCTGGCACGACGAAACCCTCTGGTTCGTGCGCGAAAAGCGTGACCGCGCCGTGTACGCCGTGCCCGAGTTCCAGGACTTGCGCGAGCTGGCTTCTGGCATCAAAAACCACACCCTAAGCCGGCTCGACATGTATCTGCGAGAATTTGAGGCCGCCGCGCAGGCCAATGGCGTGCACGTGCACTGGGCCGCTGACGCGGCCGAGCACAACGCCATTATCCTCGACATCATCCGGAAAGAAGGCGCCACGCGCATCGTCAAAAGCAAGTCGATGCTGACCGAGGAATGCCACCTGAACCCGTACCTAATAAAGCACGGCATCGAGGTGGTCGATACCGATTTGGGCGAGCGAATTATTCAGTTTCGGGACGAGCCGCCGAGCCACATCGTGCTGCCGGCCATCCACCTGAAAAAGGAGGACGTGGGCGACACCTTCCACACGCACTTAGGCACCGACAAGGGCGAAAGCGACCCGCAGCGCCTCACCGAAGCGGCCCGCCAGCACTTGCGGGGCAAATTCATTGCCGGGCAGGTGGCCATTTCGGGCGTCAATTTCGCCATTGCCGAAACCGGCGCCGTGGTGGTGTGCACCAACGAAGGCAACGCCGATTTGGGCGTGAACCTGGCGGCCGTGCACATTGCCTGCATGGGCATCGAGAAGATTATTCCGCGGCTGAGCGACCTCGGTGTCTTCACGCGGCTGCTGGCTCGGAGTGCGACCGGCCAGCCGGTGACGACGTACACTTCGCACTTCACCAAGCCAGCAGCGGGCAAGCAGATGCACATCGTCATCGTCGACAATGGCCGCACGCAGCAGCTGGGCCGGCCCGATTTCCGGGCCTCGCTCAAGTGCATCCGCTGCGGGGCCTGCATGAACACCTGCCCGGTGTACCGCCGCAGCGGTGGTCACAGCTACGATTTTACCGTGCCCGGCCCGATTGGCGCCATCCTGTCGCCCAACATCGACATGAAGAAGCACAGCTCGCTGCCGTTTGCCAGCACGCTCTGCGGCTCCTGCACCGACGTGTGCCCCGTGAAAATCGACATTCACACCCAGCTCTACAAGTGGCGGCAGGTGCTGGGCGAGGCCAACGAAATTCCGGCCTCGAAGAAGTGGGGCATGAAATTTATGGGCCGCGTGCTGGCCAGCACCCGCGTGTACGGGCTGGGCGGGCAGTTTGCGCGCAAGGCCCTGCGCCTGCTGCCGCACGGCCTCACCCACGCCCCTTCGATGAACGCCTGGGCCGTGGCCCGCGAGCTGCCCGAGGCACCCAAGCAAAGCTTCCGCGAGTGGTACGCCCAGCAGCCCGCCCCCGCCGCCCAGCCCGCGCAACCTCAGATTCCCGCATGAGCACCGCATCCCGCGACCGAATTTTAGCCGCCGCGAAGGCCAACAAGCCCGAAGAACTGCCCCTGCCTGCGGTACCCGACTTTGGTGGAGAAGCCACCATGGAGCGGTTCACGACCGTGCTCACGGGCATCGGCGGCACGGTGGTGCGCATGGCGGCACTGGAGGAACTGGGGGAAACGCTGCAACGGCTTTTTCCCGACGCTCGCAATACGGCCGCGGCCCTTTTTCGCGGCACCGTGCCCGTGAATGCCCAGACGCCCACGGGCATTCTGGCGGAAATCGACCTGGCGGTGCTGCAAGGCGAGATTGGCGTGGCCGAAAACGGCGCCGTGTGGCTGCCCGAGGCGAACATGCTGCACCGGGCGCTGCCCACCATCACCCAGCACCTGGCGCTGGTGCTCGACCACCGGCGCCTGGTGGCCACCATGCACCAGGCCTACGCGCAGCTGCCCGACACGGGCGGCTACGGCAAGTTCGTGGCCGGCCCGTCCAAAACGGCCGACATTGAGCAGTCGCTGGTGATTGGCGCGCACGGGGCGCGCAGCCTGGTGGTGCTGGTGTATTAGGCGGGCGCAACCACCCGTAAGTGGGGTAATGGCAACCAGCCGATTGCAGTGCTTGGCCGATGTCGCAAAGCAAACGGTCGAGTTAAACGTCATAATGGGCACGAGGCTTTATCTATTTGCCTCATGCCCATTATGACGTCCTTTCTACAAAGCCCTTTGCTTTGGATGCTGCCGTTTGTGAGACGGCTAACCAAAGCCGGCCAGCAAAGCCCGCGGGCCGAAGCTGCGAAAGAGACAGTTCCAGTCTCCTTCTATCAACTCAGCAGCCAGTTGCACAACGGTCAGCCCTTCCCATTTGCGGCCCTCAAGGGCAAGCAGGTGCTCTTGGTGAACACGGCGCCCAATGCGACCGGCAGCCCGCAATACCAGGAGTTGCAGCAATTGGCCGAGCAGTTTGCCGAAGAGCTGGTGGTGCTGGCCTTTCCAACCGATGACTTTGCGGAATTACAAGCGGTTCCGTTGCCAAACAGAAGCAGCGCCGCTACTATTTCCCTGATGCAGCCCAGCGTGGTGGTTAAAACGACCGAGCAACACCCCGTGTACCAGTGGTTGAGCACGGCCCGGCAGAATGGCTGGAACGAACAGGCCCCGCCCCGCAGCTTTACCAAATACCTGGTGAGCCCGACCGGCCAGCTGGTACACTACTTCGGCCCCACGCTCTCGGCCCTGAGCGAAACAGTTATCGAGTGCATCAAGAACCCGGCTTCCTGAGCCAGCCGTTCTGCTATTCCGTCGCCAAGACAGCGGTACTGGCCAACGGGTTCATCTGGCCCAAAAAAGAAGCGGCTTCCAAAGGAAGCCGCCTCTTTGACTTTGTGTGTTTCACTTTAACTCACATTAAAACTTGTCATTCGGGCTGTTCTGCACAGCTATGCTTGTGATTGGAGGTCGTGTTGCTGCAGTTTTAACCGCTTGGCCTTCGCATTATCATTTTTGGGGGTAACACAACAACACTGACGTGGCCCGCGGCGGTATCTGAAGAGAGAGGACTCCCACCCATCTTGTCTCCACCCGGCCGCGCGCCAGTCAGGTTATTTGCACTCACACTACAAATCTGGAGATTGAGTACCCACTAACCTACCCGCACTCTCCTGATTTTTAGAAAAAAGAGTTAGTTTAACATCAGCGTAATGTAGGTCGCGGCGAACCCAAGGGCCAGTAGCGCGGCTACTCCATGTGGAACACGCGCTCCAGCGGCTGCACCACAGGCGAGCTATCCGGGTTGGTATCCATCAAATCGCCCATGTAGGCCCACCAGCGCTGCATAATTTCGGTGGCCGCCAAACCGTCGGCGGTGTGGCCGGGCACGCGCTTTTGCACGGCAAACAGCCGGCCGCTGGCCGCATCCAGGTAAATCGAATAGTCCCGAATACCGGCCTCGCGCAACAAGGCCGAAAGCTCGGGCCATATTTCGTCGTGGCGGCGCTGGTACTCGGCGGCCACGCCCGGCTTGAGCTGCATCGTGAAAGCGACTTCTTCCATAGAGTTTATTGGTTATTCGTTGTTGGTTGTTGGCTGTCAGTTGTTCGTTGTCAGTTGTTGGTTGTTCGTTGTCAGTTGTCAGGCATTTATTTTCCACCTGTCATCCTGAGCGCAGCGAAGGACCTTCTCACGTTTGAGCCGGTTGAGTTACCACTAACTGTTCATCGGGGATAAGTTCCTTCGCTGCGCTCAGGATGACAGGTGGAAAATAAATGCCTGACAACTGGCAACGAACAACTGACAACCAACAACTAAACCTTACTGAACTGGCGCGTTTACCGAGGTGGGCGTGAGGGTGACGGGGCCAAGCAAACCGGACTCCAACGGCTCCCATTTTTCGGTGGTGAAGAGGCCATCGGCGCCGCGGTTTTCCTTGAGTTTAGCGGGCATGTTGGTGTTATAGAATATTTTCCAGTCGACGTGGTTGCGGTCCATGTCGATAATGCGGTTGGCCATCAAGTTGCTGACCGTCACAGTCAGCGTGTTGCTGGCTTTGAGTTGCGCTTTGGGCACAAATACCTGGTACACCGGCCCCAACAGCGTGGTGGCAGGCTGGCCGTTTACTTGCACGCGGGCGCTTTGGGCCACGCGGCCGAGGTCGAGCACGAAGCCGTCGCCTGCGCCTTGCGGCATGGCAAACGTGGTGCTATAGGTAGCAGTGCCGGAAAACTTTTTACCCGCGTCGCCGGCCAGCGTGGTCCAGGAGGTCAACTCCTTGGTTTGCAACTTGGCGGGCAGCACCGGACCGCCGGAGATGAAGGTGAGGTCCCACGGATTGGTGAGGGGTTGGGGTGCCGCGTCGGACGTGAGGTACGGGTAGGGCGACGCCGCCACCAGTGCCTCGCGGGTGTCGAGCAGGCAGGTTTCGCCGGGGGCTAGTTGCACGTACACTTCGGGCTTGCCGCCGGTGGTGTTGCGCACGCGGGCCAGGCCGGCCTGCTCGGTCATGGGGTTGTAGCAGAGGGCAGCGCTGGCACGGGTTTGCAGCGTAATCCAGCCGCTGAAGGGCTTTTCGCCCCAATTGGCCAGGAAATAATAATGGCCTTGCACGTGCTGCCGCCGCAGAAACTGCAGCCCCTGGTCGGCCAGGGTTTCGCGCTGCACACCGGCCTGCGCCAGCAAGGCCGTCACGTCGTCGCCCAGCAATACCTTGCCCTGCCCGATGGTGGCTTGCCGGATGCCCGTAGCGCCGGGCTTGCCCACCTTGAGCGCGGCCACCAGCTTTTTGAAGTTGACCCGGCGGTTTTCGAGGTTGCCGAGGCCGGGCACATCGGCCGGCAGCTCGCCCTGAAACAGCACCGTGGCGCCGGCCTGGGCCAGTTGCACCACGCGTTCGAGCGTGGGCAGGGGCATGAGGTGGGCGTTGGGCACCAGCAGGGTTTGGTAAGTGGCCCCGCCACTGGTAGTCAGAGCGTTCACGGTTGCTTTCAGCTGCTGAACCTGCTTATCGGAAATAAAGTCGTAGCCGTAGCCTTTGCTGAGCAGCAGCTCGCTGGTGGCCTCAATGGGCAGGCCCTTGAAGCCGTGCTCGATGCCGTCGAAGTGCTGGAGCAGCACCTTGCCGGGCCGGGTGTAGGCGTCCGAAATGGGCAGATAAAGCAGCACGTCATTATCGGGGCGGCCGGCTTGCAGAAACGATTGGGCGCGGGCCGTGTACTGGTTCAGTTTGCCGAAATCGGTCCAGAACGGGTTTTGTGGGTTGAACTCCACGGCGGCGTAGAACAGCCAGCCGGGCCACTTGGCCGAGGGCGGCGAATAGGCCGTGCCGTGGTAAAACACATGGTTGACGCCGCCCAGCAGCATGCGGTCGATGGCCTTTTTCACGTCGCTCAGCTTGCTCAGAAAATGGTCATTCTCCCAGGTCGCCGTTTCGGCCGAGGTCAGCGGCTTGCCCGTGACGTGCGCAGCAGACGACGCAAACTTGATGCGCGTGAGGTTTTCGCCCTCCGTTTCGGGAATGTCGGTGGCGGCGTACAAGTCCAGGATGTTGGCCGGCGAGCCGTGGGCCTGGTTGCGAATCAGGGCGCTGTGGGTTTTGGCCCAGGCCCCCCAGGTTTTGGTGTAGTTTTCGAGCAGCAGCTCCGAAATCGTTTCCCGATAGTCGGTGAGCACGCGCTGGTTCTCATCCTCCGAGGCTTTGTTGAACAGCGCGGGCAGGTGCTGGCGCAAGTCGTAGCCGCGCCGCTGCTGGAATTCGGCAAACATCTGGGGCGTCCAGTTGGCCTCGCCCTGGGCGTCGTCCACTTCGTACGAATCGTTGAAAAACGCCCGGATGGGCTTCACATCGTGGCCCGTGAAGGCTTTGTCGAAATACGCCAGGTAGTGGTCGGTGGCCGTTTTTGAGAAGTGGTCAATCACGTCGCCCTCGCCGCCGGGGCCGGCGCGCTCCACCTGCTTGCCGTGCCCGCCCTGGAACAGCGCGTAGAGCGTCCAGGAGCCTTCCGGCGCCGTCCAGCTCAGCTTGCCATTGGCGCCGACTTTGCTGGTCAAATCCAGCGTCTGGCCTTTGTCGGAATAGGCCATCAGGGTTTGAAGCGGCAGCGGTTTTTCGAAGCGTACCTGCTCCAAAGCCAGCTTCTGCATGTTCTTGTTGGTGGCCACCGGGTCGCTCAGTTCTTTGATATCGACCTTGTGGCCGATGGCCGTGGCAATGGGCTTTTGCATAAAGCTCACCGGTTCCGTAAGGCCCGCGCCGCCTTTTACCTCGTAGGTTTTGTAGGCCACGTACTTCGAGGCATCGGCCGGCGATACCCACGGACCGCCAAACGGCCAGCCCGACGCCTGCGCCACATCAATGCCCAGCCCCAGCCGCTGCCCTTCGGCCAGGGTGTGCGAGAGCATATCCATCCATTTCGGCGAGAGGAAATCGATGAACTGGCTTTCGGCGCCCTTCACGCCGTAGATGGTCGTGATTTCCATGCCGCCGAGGTTGGCTTTCTGGTATTCCGTCATCACGGTGGTGAGGTCGGCTTTGTTCACGGCGCTGCCTTCCCACCACCAGCGCGTCCAAGGCTTGGTTTGCTGGGTGATGGCGGGCCACTTGGGGGCTTGTGCCTGGGCCGTGAGGCCGAGCGTGGCGAGGAAAAGCGAGGGAAGGAGTCGTTTCATGGAGTAATTGGTTGGCCCAACCAGCCGTTCAGTTAAGAACGTCATGCTGAACGCAGTCGAAGCATCTCTACCGCTTCGTTAGTTTATCATTGGTTAGTTGCGCGGTAGAGATGCTTCGACAAGCTCAGCATGACCGTGCAAAGGCATTCATTTTTACTTCAACTTATACACCTCGCTGCCTGCCAGCAGGAAGCAGCCCAGGCCGTAATCCTCAAAATCGGGCTTGCTGGTGAAGGTTACCGGCTGGCTGTCTTTGGGCTCTTTGCCGGTGCCCTGCACATAGCCCAGGAAACCGTCGGGGTGGATGCAGTCGGTTACCATGCTTTTCCAGGCTTTGGCGATGATGGGCTCGTATTTTTTCTTATCGAGCAGGCCGTGGTTCAGGCCCCAGGCCATGCCGTAGACGAACAGTGCCGTGCCCGTCATCTCCTTGCCGCCGAAGTGGTTGGCGTCGTGCAGACTCACATTCCAGAAGCCGTCGGGGCGTTGCAGGGGCGGCAGGGCCTGCATCATGCTCAGGTACATTTGCTCGTATTCGGCGCGGTGCGGGGCATCCTTGGGCATCACGTCCAGCACACGCACCATGGCGGCTACCACCCAGCCGTTGCCGCGGCTCCAGTAGCAGTCTTCGCCGTTGGGCTCTTTGTAAGGGGGCACAAAATCCTTGTCGCGCCACCACAGCTTGTCCTCGGGGTTGTAGAGGCCGTGGCCGCCGTGCTGGGTTTTGGAGTAGTTGTAGATGCGGTACATCTTCTCGTAGTAGGCCGTGTCCTTGGTCAGCACGCCCAGCTTGGCAAAGACGGGCATGGCCATTTGCAGCGCGTCAATCCAGTTCCAGTCGTCGATTTTCGGGCTGTTGACCATGTTGTCGATGCTGGCCTTGATATCGTGCAGCCGTTCCGGTTTGGGGTCAATCTGGTACAGCTCCAAGTAGGTCTGACCGGCGCACTGGTTGTCGGCGTTGCGGTCCGTAATGCCCCGCCGGATGCCCCATTGGTGCTTGGTGCCCCAGTCCACGGCGTAGTCGTAGTAGCGCGGCTGCTTATCGGTCTGGTAAAGGGCCATCAGGCCCTCGTAATACACACCGCGCGTCCAGATGTGGCTGGGCCGGGCAATATTGGTCACGATTTCCTTGCCCGTATCGGGCCACTTTTTCATGAAGTAGTCGTTGGTCAGCGTCATGCTCTTGAGCACGGCTTTCTTCTTCGGCAGCTTCTGGGCGGCGGCGGGCAGCGCCAGCAGCAGCGCGGCGCAGACTAAGTATTTCAGGATGGTTTTTAGGGGCATTGGGTTTAACAGGAACGTCATGCAGAGCGCAGCGAAGCATCTCGCATGCGCAAGTAATTCAATTGTCAATAGATTAGTGGTGGCACGCGAGATGCTTCGCTGCGCTCTGCATGACGTTCATGCTTCACGACGCCGACTTCGCAATTTCTACCGCGTACACCTGCGGCTGGCCCTCAAAGTTGGCCCGAAAAATCAGCCATTTGCCATCTGGCGAAAAATGCACGTTGGGCTCCAGCGCGTAGTCGTGCATCTTCAGGTTGGCCAATTTCTCGGCCCTAAAATGGTCGCCGTCGGGCGTGAACAGGTAAATCCAGTGGCCTTCCGACGACTTGGCCACCGAAGTCGGGTAGCCACCGTCGCCGGCAAAAATCTTCTGGTCGGCCGAGCTGGTGTAGTGCACGCTCCACTCGTCGCGGGTCAGGGCGTAGCTTTTTTCGGTGCCGGTTTGCAGGTTGGTGCCCGTCACGGCGAAGGTTTCACCGCGCGGCTTCTGGTGGTCGAACCAGATGGTTTTGCCGTCGGCCCCGAACCACTCGTGACCGGCAATTTCGCGGTCCAGCGTGCGCTTGTGAATCAGTTTCACGGCCTTGGTTTTGGTGTCGATGGTCCAGATGCGGTCCACCTTTTCCCACGGGCCTTCGTGGCAAAACATGAGGCAATGCGGGTCGGTGGGCGAAAACTGCACGTGGTTCAGCCAAGCCTTATCCGTAAACAGCTTGGTGAGTTGGCCCTTGCCGTCGGTGCTCACCATGAAAAGCGTGCGCGGCAATTTGGCGTCGTAGATGCGGTTGAAGAAGTCCTTTTTGGCCGGGTACTGGCGGTAGATTTCCTTTTCCGCGTCGCTGCCCCAGGCGCCGCCCAGCTCGGTTTCGTCGGCATTCAGCGTGGTAATGTCGGCCTTAAAATCGGCCGGAAACACGAACACCCGGCGCGTTTTCTTCGAGTCGATATGCGTCGCATACACCGTGTCGCCCACCTGATAAAACACTTCCCGGCGCTTCTTCGCCACAATCTCGCCGTGTACCTTGGCAAAGGGGCGGGTCAGCGGTTCGCTCCGGTGCGTCTTCAGGTTCAGCGCATACACCTGCTTGCCGGCCGGCGAGGTGTGGTAGTACACCATTTTGTCGCCCTCGGCCCCCAGGCTTTTCACAAAAGGGTTGTTGTGAAAGTAAAAGCTCTCGTTGGCGCCATCGAGTTGCGTGAGGCGCACCATTTTGTGGCCGGTGTCGGCGTCAATCCACTCGGCGGGCATGGGCTTCTGGCTGCCCGTGGCCAGCTTGGTTTGGGCCTGGCTGCCGAAACTTAGCAGCAGGCTGCCCAGGACGAATACGTAGCGGTTGGTTTTCATTGGGGTGGGATTTTAAAGGAGGTAAGGAAGGCGTTATTTCAGGTTTTCGTAGCGCGGAGTCAGGCGCAGGGCTTCGGCCACGTTCACGTAGCGCGCCAAATCGCGCAGGGCAATGACTTTATAATGGTGCTCGTGCAGGTAGCGCAGGTACTGCTCAAACAGCGCCGGCGGGGTCGTCACCCAGTCGTGGGCCACGTCGGGCACGCCGTGCACGGTTAGTATCACCACGCGGCCATCGTGCGCCTGCCGAATGGCGCCGTACACCTTGGCCGTGTCGGTGCCCGCAATGCTGAAGCTGGGCAGCAGCATGGGGTGGTCGTGGGCGGGGTCGTAGGTCCGGGCGCCGCCGGCGCGGGCAAACCGGTAGCCGCGCTCGGGCAGCAGCGCAGTGGCCGTGGGCGCCGTGTCGTAGGCCGGATACGCGAAGGTGACGGGCCGCGGAATGCGCCAGGCGCGGCAGCGCGCCTCGATGGAATCCAGCTCGGCCCCTAGCTGCGTCCGGTTCATTTTGTTGACGTGCTGGTGCGTGAGCGTGTGGCTGGCCACCTCAAACCCCAAGTTGTGCAGGCCCTGAATCTGGGCCCAGCTCATGTATTTGGTCTTGTCCGCAAACGGCGGCTCCCGGAACTCGCACACGAAAAATGTGCCGCCGAACCCGTATTTCTTCAGCAGCGGGGCCACGTAAGTGGCGTGGCTCACGGCGGCATCGTCGAAGGTGAGGACGATGAGGCGGTCCGGCACGGGCCGGCGCAGCACCTGCGCCGGGCTCCTATTGCCCGCCAGGCACAAGAGCAACAGCAGCAGAACCAGTCGAAAGCCAGCAGGAAGCGCCACGGGAGTTGGGTGGGAGTTGGTGAACCGCTGTGCAAGTACTTCCCAGCCGCTTCCCCAACCTTCCTGTACTCTTCGGTGAACTTGCCGCCGAAACCTTCCTGCCTGCCGCACGGTTCTTCACCCCCAGAACGCGCTACCACGGCTGGCCGCGCGGCAAAAACCACCGCTTTCTCAAAACGCCAGCCGTCCGTGGCCGTCCCAGGAAACAACAAAATTTTGTAGTTACAAAATTTTCGCTATTACCTTTGCAAAATCAATTCTTCCCGAAAAAGGATTGTTTTTATACAGAGGCGTGGAGAGACAGGCTCGACGAAACGCCGGCAACCCTCAGGCTAATCCCTGAAACGGTGCCAAGTCCTGGACATATAAAAACAAGTTGCCGTGGAAACCTCCAACAACTCCCGCCTGCTGACCGCCACCGCCTTTGCCTCGTCGCAAATGTGTTGTTGTATGGTGTGTCTGCCCGTCTGTATGACGACGGCAGCGGGTTGTTGTGCCTAGGTCCACTCCCCCTCCGGCCGGTTTCGTAGCTCCGCGGCGCTGATTTCAGTGCGCCGGGGCTGCGCTCTTTCCTGACTACTTCCGGCGTAGTTCGCCCACGTCCGCCCGGCTTGTTCCGCGCGCTGGGCTCCCCCACTCAAATCGGGCTTTCGCCAACTCCCACCCGGGAAAGCCGCATTCCGTTTGTACGCATGCACCTCGCAACCGAGGCGCTGGTCGATGACCTGCGCCGCTACTTAGTGGGCCAACCCGTGCCCGAAATCCTGAGCTTGCTGGCCGACCACTTTCCCGGCACAGCTTCGTTTTCGACCTCTTTTGGCCTCGAAGACCAGATTATCACCCATTTTATTTTCGAAAACGACCTGCCCATTCGCGTATTTACGCTCGATACGGGCCGCAATTTTCAGGAAACGTATTCGACCTGGAACAAGACGCTGCTGCGCTACGAAAAGCCCATCGAAGTATTCGCCCCGCAGACGGCCAGCGTGGAAAAACTGTTGCGGCAAAAAGGCCCCAACAGCTTCTACGAGAGCATCGAAAACCGGAAGGAATGCTGCAACATCCGCAAGGTGGAACCGCTGGCGCGCGCCCTGGCGGGGCAGAAAATCTGGGTGACGGGCATCCGGGCTGAGCAGTCGGCCAACCGCCAGACCATGCACCCGGCCGAGTGGGACGCCGCCCACCAGCTCATCAAAGTACACCCGCTGTTCGACTGGACCTGGGAGCAGTGCTGGGACTTTGCCCAGAAAAACGGCATTCCGGTCAATCCGCTGCACCAGCAGGGGTTTGTGAGCATTGGCTGCGCGCCCTGCACCCGCGCCATCAAGCCGGGCGAGGACTTCCGCGCCGGCCGCTGGTGGTGGGAAGACCAGGCCGCCAAAGAGTGCGGCCTGCACGCCACCGCCGCTCACCAGGGCCTCGACCCGGTGGTGGAAAAGCTACCCGCTTAAGCAATTATCATCAGCATTTTACTTGTGGCCGCCTTTTTATCGAGCCGGCATTATGACGCACCAATGGCTACTGTTAACCTGGATTATCTGGACCGGCTGGAGGCCGAGGCCATTCACATTTTACGCGAAGTAGCGGGACAGTTTGAGCGGCCCGCGCTGCTGTTTTCGGGCGGCAAAGACTCGATTGCCCTGACCCGACTGGCCGAGAAAGCTTTCCGCCCCGGCAAGTTTCCGTTCCCGCTGGTCCACATCGACACGGGCCACAACTTCCAGGAAATCCTGGATTTCCGCGATTCCCTGGCCGGTTCGCTGAGCGAAAAGCTGATTGTGCGCAAGGTGGAAGACACCATTCGGGAGCGCGGCCTGCGCGAGCCGGGCGGCAAATACCCCAGCCGCAACCCCTTGCAGACCTACACGCTGCTCGACGTGATTGAGGAGTTTGAATTCGATGCCTGCATCGGCGGGGCGCGGCGCGACGAGGAAAAGGCCCGCGCCAAGGAGCGCATCTTCTCGGTGCGCGACGACTTCGGCCAGTGGGACCCCAAGCGGCAGCGCCCCGAGTTGTGGAACATTTACAACGGCCGCATTCAGAAGGGCGAAAACGTGCGCGTGTTCCCCATCTCCAACTGGACCGAGCTGGACGTGTGGAATTACATCCAGCGCGAGAACATTCCGCTGCCCGACATCTACTTCGCCCACGAGCGCCAGTGCGTGGTGCTGCCCAGCGGCCAGCTGCTGGGCCTGAGCGAACACCTCAACCTGGACGACACCGATGAAATCGTGAGCCGCCGCGTGCGCTTCCGCACCGTGGGCGACTCTACCTGCACCGCCGCCGTGGAAAGCGACGCCGTCTCGGTCGACGACATCATTGCCGACCTGCTGCTGGCTAAGGTGAGCGAGCGCGGCGCCACGCGCCTCGACGACAACCTCTCCGAGACGGGGATGGAGGACCGCAAGCGCAACGGGTATTTTTAATTGATTAGTTGTCAGTTGCTTGTTGTCAGTTGTCAGAACTCATACGCTTTTCTGGCTGACAACTAGCACTTATGAACCGACTAACAACTGACAACGAGCAACTAACAACTATAGAAAATGGACCTCCTCCGATTTATTACCTGCGGCAGCGTCGACGACGGCAAGAGCACGCTCATCGGCCGCCTGCTGTACGACAGCGACTCCGTGTCGCTCGATGTGCTGGCCACGCTGGAAAAGCGCCGCCACGCCAGCGGCGACGTGGATTTGGCCCTGCTCACCGACGGCCTGAAGGCCGAGCGCGAGCAGGGCATCACCATCGACGTGGCGCACAAATACTTCACCACGCCGCGCCGCAAGTTCATCATCACCGACGCGCCGGGCCATGTGCAGTACACCCGCAACATGGTGACCGGGGCCAGCAACGCCGACTTGGCGATTGTGCTGGTCGATGCCCGGCAGGGCGTGATTGAGCAGACCCGGCGGCACACGCTCATTGCCTCGCTGCTGGGCATTCAGCACTTTGTGCTGGCCGTGAACAAGATGGATTTGGTGGGGCACGAAGAGGTGATTTTCAACCAGATTGTGGCCGACTACCAGGAAATTGCCGAGCAGTTGAAACTGCCCCACGTGGTGGCCATCCCGCTGAGCGCGCTGAACGGCGACAACGTGGTGCGGCGCTCCCGGCAGCTGGTGTGGTACCAGGGCCCCAGCCTGCTGGAGCACCTTGAAAGCGTGCCCGTGCCCGCCGATGCCAACCCCAATGAGCCCCGCTTTCAGGTGCAGTATGTCATCCGGCCCCAGACCGAGGAGCTGCCGGACTACCGGGGCTACGCCGGCCGCATTCAGAGCGGGACTTACCACGAAGGCGACCGGGTGCGCATCTGGCCGTCGGGCCTGGAAACGGTGATTGATGCCATTGAGGTAAGCCAGCGCGAAGTAGCGACGGCCACCGCCCCGCAGGCCGTGGTGCTGCGCCTGCGCGACGACGTGGACGTGAGCCGCGGCGACACCATTGTGCCCACCACCGCCCACCCGGCGGTGACCCGCGAAGTAGAAGCCACCCTGTGCTGGATGCACGAACGGCCCCTCAAAGCCGGCCGCAAGCTGCTGGTGCAGCACCACAGCGCCGTGGTAAAAGCGTCGGTGACGGCCATTGTGCACAAAACCAACGTGGCCACTTTCGACCAGGTGGGCACCGACACGGCCCAGCTCAACGACATTGTGCGGGTGCAGCTGAAAACGGCGCTTCCGCTGGTGGTAGATGACTACCGCCACAACCGCGCCACCGGGGCCTTCATCCTCGTCGATGAGCAAACCGGCGAAACCCTGGCTGCCGGCTTGGTCACCGAAACCGACCCGGAGCTTTTTGCCACGCCCATTCCGGCCGAACCGGCTTTTTCTATTTGATTTTGATAAAGCTGCAAAGCCCGTCATGCAGAGCGCAGCGAAGCATCTCGCATGCAATAGCGACTCAATCACTAAAAAATTAGTGGCAGCACGCGAGATGCTTCGCTGCGCTCTGCATGACGGTTAAATTATTAACACTCATCCAATGGCTAACTCTCTCTTCATTCCACGCCTGACCGTGGTGGGCGCCGGCCCCGGCGACCCGGAGCTTCTGACGCTTAAGGGGGCGCGGGTGCTGGGCTCGGCCGACGTGGTGCTCTACGATGCCCTCGCCAACGAGGCGCTGCTGGTCCATGTTCGGCCCGATGCACCGCGCATTTTTGTGGGGAAGCGTCGGGGATTTCACGGCCTCACGCAGGCCGAAATCAATGACCTGATTGTGGCGCAGGCCTACCGCTACGGCCATGTGGTGCGGCTGAAAGGCGGCGACCCATTTGTGTTCGGCCGGGGCCGCGAGGAAATGCTTTATGCTGAGCAGCACGGCCTGAGCACGGAGTACGTGCCCGGCATCAGCAGTGCCATTGCGGCGGCGGGCAGCCTGGGCATTCCGGCCACGCACCGGGGGCTGAGCGAAGGATTCCGGGTGCTGACCGCGACCACCGCCGACGGCCAGCTTTCGGCCGCCGTGGCCGAGGCAGCGCAGTCGCCCCGCACAACGACCATCATCCTCATGGGGCTGAACCGCCTGGCCGACATCACGGCGCTGTTTGGCCGGCACGGTGGGGCCGACGTGCCAGCGGCCGTGGTCCAGGATGGCACCTTGCCCACGGCCCGCCTTGTGACCGGCACCGTGGCCGACATCGCCGCCAAAGCGGCCCGCGCCGGGCTGCGGGCCCCGGCCATCATTGTGGTGGGCGAGGTGGTGCGACTGGCGACCGGCGCGGCTGCGGCCTTGCCGGCGGGCCTGGCCGACCTGCTCACGGAAGTTGCGGACTACGCCAAAGTGGCCTGAGTTGGCCCATTCTCTTTGAATATTATCAAGCCCTATTTCCCTTCCCGTGAATCCGACTTTCCCACTTTCGCCCCTGCCGGCGGGCTTCGATGAGGCCGCGCTGAACAACCTTACTACCGGCCTCAACGCCCAGCAGCTAGTGTGGCTGAGCGGCTATTTCTACGGCCAGGCCAGTGCGGCCACGGTGCCCGGTGCCCAGCCCGCCACAGCAGCATCGGCCCCGGCGCCGGCGCCGGGCGAAAAGCTCACCATTCTGTACGGCTCGCATACCGGCAACGGCAAAAAAGTAGCCCAGCAAGCGGCCGAATCGGCGCGGCAGCGCAGCCTGAGCCCGGAGGTGTTCGACATGAACGACTACCCCACCCGCCAGCTGGCCCAGGCCGAGAACCTGCTGCTCATCGTGAGCACCCACGGCGAGGGCGAAGCGCCGGTGGCCGCCGAAGAGCTGCACCGCTTCGTGCTGGGCCCACGCGCCCCGAAGCTGCCGAAACTGCGCTTTGCGGTGCTGGCGCTGGGCGACAAAAGCTACCTGCACTTCTGCCAGACCGGAAAAGACTTTGACCAGCGCCTGGGCGAGTTGGGCGGCCAGCGCTTGCTGGAGCGTGTGGATTGCGACGTAGACTACCATGCCAGCGCCGAGGCTTGGATAAGCGCTGCACTCGATAAAATTTCGGCCAGTGCCCCGGTGCCCGTTGCGGCTGCCGCGGCCCGTGTAGCGGCTGTTAAGGCAGAGCCGGCCCCTTTCCCGGCCATCACGCGCACCAATCCGTGGCCGGCGCGGGTGCTGGAAAGCATTCAGCTGAACGGCCGCGGTTCGACCAAAGAAACCCACCACATTGAGCTGGATTTGGCCGGCTCGGGCTTGGTGTACGCGCCGGGCGATGCGCTGGCGGTGCTGCCGGTGAACGAAGACAGCCTGGTGGAAGAAGTGCTGCGCGCCGCCCGCCTCAGCGACACGGCTCCGGTGACGCTGGGCAACGAAAAAAGCCGTCCGCTGGCCAACGTGCTGGCCAAGCGCCGCGAGCTTACGGTGCTGACCCGCGACGTGGTGGAGCGCTACGCCGCCCTCACGCCCCACGCCGAGCTGCACGCCCTGCTGGCCGATACCACCCGCTTGCAACCCTACCTCTACGGCCGCGACGTAGCCGATTTGCTCACCGATTTCCCCACCGACCAGCTCACGGCCCAGGTGCTGGCCGAAACGCTGCGCCCGCTGCCCAGCCGCGCTTATTCCATTGCCAGCAGCCTGCTGGTGCACCCCGACGAGGTGCACCTGACGGTGAGCGCCGTGCGCTACGACGCCCACGGCCGCCGCAAGCACGGCGTGTGCTCGTCGTACCTGGCCGACCAGATTTCGGTGGGCGACACGGCCCGCGTGTTTGTGGAAACCAACGAATATTTCAAGCTGCCCACCAACCCGGCCACCGACATCATCATGGTGGGCGCGGGCACCGGCGTGGCCCCGTTCCGCGCTTTCGTGGAGGAGCGGGTGGAGCTCGGCGCCACCGGCCGCAACTGGCTGCTGTTCGGCAACCCGCACTTCACCACCGACTTCCTGTACCAGGCCGAGTGGCAGCAGCACCTAAAACGCGGTGGTCTGGCGAAGCTGGACGTGGCTTTCTCGCGCGACCAGGCCCAGAAAGTTTACGTGCAGGACCGCCTGCTGGAAAACAGCCGCGAAGTCTTCGCCTGGCTTGAAGGCGGCGCGCAGTTCTACGTCTGCGGCGATAAGAAGCGCCTGGGCGGCGCCGTGCAAGCTGCTTTGACTGAAGTAGTGCGGCGGGAAGCCGGCCTCTCCGCTGAAGATGCCGCCAGCTACGTCCGCGACCTTAGGAAGCAGCGCCGCTACCTGGAGGACGTGTATTAAACGGCCGTCATGCAGAGCGCAGCGAAGCATCTTGCGTGCTCAAGTAACCCTATAGTTTGTCACGCACAGTGCAGCGAAGCACCTCTCCCGCCTCGTTGCAAAACATTGATTACTACCCCAAGCGAGATGCTTCGCTACGCTCTGCATGACGGTCTGAATTAAATCAAGCCTGCAATCATCCACCCTCTTTCTGAACTATGAAACCGCTTTTCATCCCAAGCCTGATTGTCTCCGCAAGCCTCGCTGGTTGCTGTTGTTGAACCTGCTTTCGCCTGAGCGCCGGGCCACCACCTCGCGCCCCTCCCAAAACCGGCAAAGTGCCTTCAACAACTTCCCTGCAATCATTTTGAGATGAAATTTTATTCTCCAACCCTCTGGATTTTTCTGATTCTGCTGCTGGTCAGCGCCACAGCCGCCTTTGCCCAAACCGAACTCATTGCCATCAGTGGCGAAGTGCGCGAAAAGGGGACCAACGAGCCCCTGCCCGGTGTGAGCGTGAGCGTGAAAGGTGCGACGATGGGCACCCAAACCGATGCCAGCGGCAAATTCGAGCTGCAAGCCAAGCTGCAATACCCGTTTGTGCTCGTGTTCAATGCCATTGGGCATGATGCGCGCGAGATTGAGATTGCCAAAGGCAGCCGCCGCATTGCCGTGTCGCTGGATTCCCGCGAAATCATCACCAACGAAGTCGTGGTGTCGGCTTCGCGGGTAGAGGAAAGCCGGCTGAAGTCGCCGGTGGCCATTGAAAAGCTCGATATCCGGGCCATCAAGGAAACGCCCGCGCCCAGCTTCTATGATGCACTGGAAAACGTGAAGGGCGTGCAGATGACCACCAGCAGCCTCACCTTCAAGGTGCCGAATACCCGGGGCTTCAATATCCCCAACAACTTCCGGTTCATGCAGTTGGTGGACGGCGTGGACATGCAGGCCGCCACGCTGGGCGTGCCGCTGGGCAACGCCATCGGGCCCACCGAGCTAGACATCGCCAGCGTGGAAATCACGCCCGGTGCGGCCTCGGCGCTATACGGTATGAACGCCATCAACGGCATGGCCAACCTCACCACTAAAAGCCCTTTTACTTACCAGGGGCTGAGCGTGTACCAGAAAGTGGGCGTAAACCACGTCGACGGCATTGACCGCGACCCGAGTGTACTTAATGAAACGGCCATTCGCTACGCCCAGGCGTTCAACAACCGCTTCGCCTTCAAGGTGAACGGCAGCTTTATGCGCGGCACCGACTGGCTGGCCAACACCCAAACCGACCAGAACCCGCAGAACCTGGCCTCGGCCAATCCGCGCTTCCCGGAGCTGAGCGGCAGCCTCAACCCCGCCGCCGACCTCTGGAACCGCTATGGCGATGACAACTCGGGCAACGTGAGCATCCCCGTAACTTATAATGGCCGCAACGAAACCTTCAACGTGCGCCGCACCGGCTACTACGAAAAGGACCTCACCAACCCCATCGTGCGCAACATCAAGGCCGACGCCAGTTTGCACTATAAAATCAAGGAGAACCTGGAGCTGAGCTACGGCTACCGCTTCGGCCTGATGGACGGCGTGTTTCAGCGCGGCAACAAGATTCAGCTCGACGGCGTGACCGTGCAGAACCATAAAGTGGAGCTGCGCGGCAAGGACTTCACCGCCCGCGCCTACATGCTGATTGAGGACACCGGCAATTCCTACAACCTCAACCCCTTGGCCCTCAACCTCGACCTGCAAAACGGCGCTACGGCCCTCACCACCGGCAGCGGCCCCAAAACAAGTTGGGGCGACAAATTTCAGGCTTCGTTGCAAAGCCAGCTCAACGGCGGCGTGGCCCTGGCCACAGCCATGCAGCAGGCCCGCGTGGTGGCCGATGCCGGCCGCGCCACACCGGGCACGCCCGAGTTCAACGCCCTCAAAAACCAGATTGTGAACACCAACAACTGGGACAGCGGCGTGACGGTGAAGGGCGCCCCCACGCCCGGCGGCGCGGCCCTCACCCAGCGCAGCCACACCTACCACGCCGAGGGCACCTGGAGCCTGGGCGACCGCATCAAGTTTGCTGATGTGCTGCTGGGCGGCGATGCCCGCATGTACGAAGTGCTGCCCGATGGCAACAACTTCGTCGATTTCAGCCGCCCGCTGACCGAGCGCACCCAGCCCGGCGGCAACAACCAGTACTATAAAAAGGTCGGTGGCTTCGTGCAGGCCAGCAAGTTGCTGCTGCAGAACCACCTGAAAATCACCGCCTCGCTGCGCGCCGACTACAACCCTGAATTCGACCCCAAGCTGAACCCGCGCGTGGCCGCCGTCTACACCGTGGCCGAGAAGCACAACTTCCGCGCCTCGTATCAGAACGGCTGGCGCTTCCCATCGCTGTTTGAGGCGCTGTCCTTCGTGAACAACGGCAACGTGCGCCGCGTGGGCGGCCTGGCCCGCGTGAACGAGGGCCTGAACTACCTCGACAACTCCTACACGCTGGCCTCTATCACCACCTTCAACGCGGCGGTGAACGCCTACGTGGCCGCCAACGCCGGCACCACGGCCGCGCAAGCCGCCGTGCGCCCCGAAATCCGCAGCCTGCTCACCGTCGGCAACCTGCCCACCGAGCAGCCCGAGCAAATCAACGCCTACGAGGTGGGCTACCGCAGCGTCCTGTTCGACAACAAACTTTCCATCGACGCCGACGCTTACTATAACGTCTACTCCGGTTTCCTGGGCCAAGTGGAAGTGAGCGTGCCCAAAAATGCTGCCGGCCAGCAGGCAGCCGTCGGCTCCGATGACGCCGTGCTGGCCGCCTTGAACAGCAACCGCTCGGCCCGGCAGGACCGGTACCGCGTGTACACCAACGCGTTGAACAAGTACAAGAGCTACGGCTCGACGCTGGGGCTGACCTACAATTTCTTCCAGAAATTCACTGTCGGCGGCAACGTGAACTACAACGCCATCACCACCAATTCAGCTTCCGACATCTTCGTGACGGGCTTCAACACGCCGCATTGGGCCACCAACGTGAGCTTCGGCAACCGCGAAGTGGTGCACAACCTGGGCTTCAACGTGGTGTGGCGCCACCAAAGCACTTTCTACTGGGAAAGCCCGCTGGCCAACGGCCAGGTGCCCGCCTACCAAACCGTGGATGCCCAAGTGAACCTGCGCGTGCCGGTGCTCAAAACCACCATCAAAGTGGGCGGCGCCAACCTGCTCAACAACCGCTACATCCAGTACGCGGCGGGCCCTACCATCGGCGGGCTCTACTACGTGGCCCTCACCTTCGACAACACCGTCCTTCGCTAGGCTGAAACATGAAACGGCTTCCCATTCTACTCGGTTTGCTGGGGCTGGCGGCGCTGCCGGCACGGGCCCAGAAGCAGTACGTGCAGGAAAAGCAGCTCTGGCTGGGCGTGTTCAACCAAACGCGGTTTTCGCAGCGCTGGGGCACCTGGACCGACTTGCACCTGCGCCTGCACGAGCATTTCGTGAACCGCCTGTTCCAAGGCGTGGCCCGCGTGGGCCTCACCTACTACCTCACCGACGACGTGCGTCTCACCGCCGGCTACGCCTACGTGCACCACTTCCCCGACGGCGCCCGCACCGTGGGCCAGCCCGAGCACCGGCCCT
The DNA here is from genome assembly GCF_016734815.1 of Hymenobacter rubidus. Classification (GTDB taxonomy): domain Bacteria; phylum Bacteroidota; class Bacteroidia; order Cytophagales; family Hymenobacteraceae; genus Hymenobacter; species Hymenobacter rubidus. The sequence continues at coordinate 4,443 of NZ_JAERQF010000036.1, read as the reverse complement.
GGCAGCAGGTGCAGTGGTTCACGAAGTTTCCGAAGGCCCGCCTCATGCAGTGGGTGCGGCTGGAAGAGCGGTTTCGCCAGCAGGTGCTCAACAACACCGACTTGGGCTCCGACTACAACTTCAACTACCGCACCCGCTACAACGCGGCGCTGTTTCTGCCCCTCACCAAGAACGGCTTCGAGCCCGGCGGCCTGCAGTTTCTGCTCAACGACGAGCTGATGGTCAACTTCGGCGAGGAGATTCGCTACAACACCTTCGACCAAAACCGCCTGTTTGCCGGGCTGGTGTACCAGGTCAACAAGCACGCCCAGATTCAGGGCGGCTACATGCACCTGCTGCAGCAATTGCCGGCCGGCGATGTCTACCGCAACCAGCACAGCATCCGGGTTTTCTACTTCCACAACTTCGATTTGCGGCCGCCCGCCGCGCCTGTTCCCACTCCGCAATAAGAACGTCATGCAGAGCGTGGCCATGGCGCCTCACCCCCCGGCCCCCACTCCGAAATGGAGAGGGGGTGCCAGCCGATAATTACCTATTACATCACATCAGACAAACAGCCGAGCTGCCATGGCTCCCCCTCTCCATTTCGGAGAGGGGGCCGGGGGGTGAGGCGCCCATCAGAACAATGCCCGATACCCCTAAATTATCCGAAGTTGAAATCGTCAAAGACGCCAGCAACTACCTGCGCGGCAGCATTGTCGAGAGCCTCGGCAACCGCATCACCGGCGCGCTGAACCACGACGACACCCACCTCATCAAGTTCCACGGCTCCTACCAGCAAACCGACCGCGACCTCGACTCCGAGCGCAAGCGCCAGAAGCTGGAGCCGCTGTTTTCCTTCATGATTCGGGTGCGGGTGCCCGGCGGCGCGGCCACGCCCGCCCAGTGGCAGCGCATGGACGAGCTGTCCGATACCTACGGCAACGGCACCATCAAGCTCACCACCCGCCAGGCCTTCCAATTGCACGGCGTGCTGAAGCGCGACCTCAAAAACACCATCCAGGGCTTCAACGACGTCTTGCTGGACAGCATTGCCGGCTGCGGCGACGTGAACCGCAACGTGATGGCGCCCGCCAACCCGCACGAATCCGCGGTGCACCGGCAAGTGTACGAGGCGGCCGTGGCCATCAGCACCCACCTCACGCCGCGCACCACCGCCTACTGGGAGCTGTGGCTGAACGGCGAGCAGCACAGCACCACCGAGCCGGCCGACGAGGAACCGATTTACGGCAAAACCTACCTGCCGCGCAAGTTCAAAATTGCGCTGGCCATTCCGCCCTATAACGAAACCGACATCTTCGCCAACGACATTGGCCTCATCGCCGTCGAAAAAAACGGCGAATTATTGGGCTACAACGTGGCCGTGGGCGGCGGCCTGGGCATGACCTTCGGCCTGCCCGAAACCTACCCGCGCCTGGCCGACCTCATCGGCTTTGTAGCCGCCGATAAAGTGGTGGACTTGTGCGAGAAAGTCGTAACCATTCAGCGCGACTGGGGCAACCGCGAAAACCGCAAGCTCTCGCGCCTCAAGTACACCATCGACCGCGTGGGCCTGCCGGCGTTTCAGGCCGAGCTAAACCAGCGCCTGGGCTACGACCTCGCCCCGGCCCGCCCCTACCGCTTCGAAAGCTCCACCGATGCCTTCGGCTGGTCGGGTGATGCGGCCGGGCTGTCACACCTCACCTTGTTCATCGAAGGCGGCCGCATCCACAACCTGCCGGGCTACGCCCTCAAAACCGCGCTGGCCGAAATTGCCGCCTTCCACACCGGCGAATTCCGCCTCACCGGCAACCAGAACCTGGTGCTGGCCAATATCGAGCCCGCGCACCGCAGCCGCATCCAGGCCGTTCTGGAAGCGCATGGCGTGTGGCCGGCCACCCTGCGCCTCACGGCCCTGCGCCAAAACGCGCTGGCCTGCGTGGCCCTCAACACCTGCTCCCAGGCCTTTGCCGAAGCGGAGCGCTACCTGCCACAGTTGCTCGACAAGCTCGACGCGGTAATCCGCGCCCATGGCCTGGCCGAAGCCGGCATCCTGATTCGGATGACGGGCTGCCCCAACGGCTGCGCCCGTCCTTACCTGGGCGAAATCGGGCTGGTGGGCAAGGCCGTGGGCCGCTACAACCTGTACCTCGGCGCCAATTATGCCGGCGAGCGCCTGAACAAGCTTTACCGGGAGATGCTGGATGAAGACGGCATTTTGCGCGAACTGACACCCCTGCTGGCCGATTATGCGGCCCGGCGCCAGCCCCGGGAAGGCTTCGGCGATTTTGTCATTCGCCAGGGCTACGTGCAGGCCACCACCCACGGCCAGAATTTTCACGCCTGAAACCCCGTAACTTAATGGCCGTTGACCACCTCGCTCCGCCTGCGCCTCTCGTGACTCCTACTTCCCCGCCGCCCGCTGCGCCGCCCGCCACCAATTCCCTGTTTCCGGTTTTCCTGAAGCTGGAACAGTTTAACGTGTTGCTGGTGGGCGGCGGCAACGTGGGCCTGGAGAAGCTCTCGGCCATTTTGCGCAACAGCCCGGCCACGGCCGTTACGGTGGTGGCACCGCTCATTTTGCCCGAGCTGCGGGCGCTGGCCGCCCGCCATCCGCGCGTGCAGCTGCACGCCCGCCTGTATGCCGACGACGACCTCGACGACCGGGATTTCGTGTTCGTGGCCACCGACGACCCGGCCCTGAACCGCCACATCAAGGCCACAACGGCCGGGCGGCGCATCCTCACCAACGTAGCCGACACCCCCGAGGAATGCGACTTCTACCTTTCGTCGGTGGTGCAGAAAGGCGACCTGAAAGTGGCCATTTCCACCAACGGCAAGTCGCCCACGGTGGGCAAGCGCCTGCGCGCCGTGCTGGAAGAAACCCTGCCCGGCGAACTCCATACCCTGCTCCAAAACATGACCGTTATCCGGCAGCGGCTGAAGGGTGATTTTGGGCAAAAAATAAAGTCCCTGAATGCCGTCACGGCCGAGCTGGCCTACGGCCCCGCCTACGAATCGCCGGCCACGGCTTATTGGCGGCGCATTGCCACGGGGGCGCTGGTCACCTTCGCGCTGTTCATTCTGGTCAACATCCTCTCCTATTATTTCACCTGGCAGCAAGCCTGGGACGTGTTCGGCAACTCGGGCCTGTTCTACAAATTCGTGGCCGTTGGCTTCATCGCGCAGCTGATTGACGGCATGCTGGGCATGGGTTATGGCGTGGTGTCGGCCATCAGCCTCATGTCGCTGGGTTTGAGCCCGGTGTCGGTCAGCGCCAGCATTCACACGGCCGAAATGTTTGCCAGCGGCGCTTCGGGCTACAATCATTACCGCTTCGGCAACGTCAACAAAAAACTGTTTCGGGTGCTGCTGCTGCCCGGCATTGCGGGCTCCATCAGCGGGGCGTTGCTGCTGACGTACTTTGGCGAGCAATACGCCGGTTACATCAAGCCCGTGTTGGCCGTTTACCTGCTCATTCTGGGCCTGCGCATCGTCAGCAAAGCCATCCGCAAGCAGCAGGAAAAGCGCCGCAAAGTGAAGCACGCGGGCTGGCTGGCCGGCGCGGGAGGCTTCCTGGACTCGTTCGGCGGCGGCGGCTGGGGCCCCTTGGTCACCAGCACTTTGATTACCAATGGCCGCACCCCGCGCTTTGTTATCGGCACAGTGAGCCTGGTCGAGTTTTTTGTGACTTTCGCCAGCGCCCTCACGTTTTTTTCCATCCTGGGCATCAAGCACTGGCAGATTGTGGCCGGGCTCATCGTAGGCGGCGTAGCCGCGGCCCCCATCGCGGCCAAGCTGGCGGGGCGCATTCCCACCCGCTGGATGTTTCTGGGCGTAGGTTTGATGGTGATTGTGTGGAGCTTATGGGCGCTACGCAAGCTGTTTTAGCGCACGTTTAGGGCCAAGACACTCGGCGCTTCCAGGCTACTTGGCAGCGGCCTTTTCATCGCCAAGCAGGACACTGGATTTTGGCTTGAAAATGTCCTGAAAAATAAATTTTCCACTGAAGCCCAGCAAAGCTTGCACGGTATATGCACTGCGCCTATTTTAGCGAAGTGGATACCAGCTGCCGGCTATAAGCTGAGAAAACACCGGACTCTTCACTGAAAAGCCTCGACCTATCGGACGGGGCTTTTTAGCCCTCAGGAGGGCGCAAAACTGCTTGCCAGTGCCGACTGAGCAAGGAGCAATGCGGAACTCCGGAACGGCCAGTCGTCGGCCGCAATCCAGTCAGACAACGGTAGAACGCCATGTTACCGCGCACGCGCAGACCGCGTCGCCTGAAAGCATTTTATCTATAGCATTGCATTATTGCTAAAGCGGTTCCCAAGTCAGTGTACAGACGACAGTCAGTAGCACAAACTACACCGTTCGCGCTACTATATGTACGCTTCCCCGTCAGGTAGGCCAGCGAAAAGTAGAGGTTAGGCGGCTTGACGGAACTCGGTTGGGGTCATGAAG
>NZ_JAERQF010000035.1 GCF_016734815.1 Hymenobacter rubidus | reverse complement strand
CTTCATGACCCCAACCGAGTTCCGTCAAGCCGCCTAACCTCTACTTTTCGCTGGCCTACCTGACGGGGAAGCGTACAGCGAAGTCTTGAAGTAGCTCAATCTTTCCCACCCGCATGCAGCCCACCCCGCTACCCACCAAACCCCATTACCCCATCCTCGACGGCCTGCGGGGCGTGGCGGCGCTACTGGTGGTGGCCTTTCACCTGTGCGAGGCCCACGCCACCAGCCACCTCGACCAGGTGATTAACCACGGCTATCTGGCGGTGGATTTCTTCTTTTTGCTGTCGGGGTTCGTGATTGGTTACGCCTACGACGACCGGTGGGGCCGCCTCACGGTGGGTGGGTTCTTCAAGCGGCGGCTGGTGCGGCTGCAACCCCTGGTGGTGCTGGGCATGGTGATAGGGGCGGGGATGTACTACTTCCAGGCGTCGGCGCTGTTCCCCCTCATCGGCCAGACGCCGGTGTGGAAGATGCTGCTCGTGATGCTCCTCGGCTGCTTGATGGTGCCGGTGCCGGTGTCGCTCGACGTGCGGGGCTGGCACGAAACCTTTCCGCTCAACGGGCCGGGCTGGTCGCTCTTTTTCGAGTACGTGGCCAACGTGCTGTACGCGAAGGTGGTGCGCCGCTTCTCCAACGTGGCGCTGGGCATCTTGGTGGTGCTGGCGGCGGCACTGCTGCTGCACCTGGGCCTCACCAGTCCCCAGGGCGATGTCATTGGGGGCTGGTCGCTGGAGCCCGAGCAGCTGCACATCGGCTTTGCCCGCATGACGTACCCGTTTTTTGCGGGGCTGCTGCTGTTTCGGCTGGCGCGGCTGCGGCCGGTGCCGCAGGCCTTTGGGTGGTGCAGCCTGGCGGTGGTGGCGGTGCTGGCCATGCCCCGCATCGGCAGCCCCGCGCAGCTGTGGCAAAATGGGCTCTACGATGCGCTCTGCATCATTTTCGTCTTCCCCGGTATCATTTTCTTCGGGGCCAGCGGGGCGGTGCGCTCGGGCGCGGCCCAGCGGCTGTGCCGCTTCCTGGGCGATATTTCGTATCCGATTTACATCACGCACTACCCGCTCATCTACACCTACACGGCCTGGGTCGCTACCCATAAAGTGTCCTTGCGCGAGGGTTTGCCCGTGGCGGCGCTGGTCTATCTGGCGGCGGTGGCGCTGGCGTATGGGTGCTTGAAGTTCTACGATGAGCCGGTGCGGGGATGGCTGAGGGTTAGTTAAATAAAAACTTTGTATGTAATCAAAGACTTTTGAAGTTAGAAAACCTCTTATTTTGTTGCTGAAAAACAAATCTGAAATTTGAAAGCCATGAACGCAATTTTAGATACTAACACAGTTTATTACTTAGATAGTAAACTTTCTGCTGAAGAATATAGTAAAGTTTCTGCTAAGGTCGGTACAGGTGAGCTGAAGGTATTCGTGTCGCCGATAACCGTAATTGAAATGACTTCAAGATTAAAGGAGAATCCTCTTGATTTTATAAAGGTGCAAAATGCGATTAAAAAGCTTATGGCCTTGAATCCTATATTTTTACCTGACCCTGAACAGCAATTGATAGAGTATATATCAGGTGCAAAGGTTGAGGATAGTCAATACGTTCATTGGAAGGATGTATTTGAATCAATTTCTGCTGCGCCTAGCGTGACTGCGCTAGAAATAGGATTCGATGACCACGCTTCGCTTAAGAGGCGACAAGTTAGTCTTGCTAAGATACATTCCTTTAGGCAAGAATATGAGTCGCAGTATGTGAATGATATGAAAGAATCCCTTGTCACTGTGGTGAAAGGATATGAAGCTAAGATTTCTAAAGGAAAAATTCCGAAATTATCAAAGAGTGAGTTTGAGGAATTTGATAAGTTCTTAGTTTCTGATAGCTGGATAAACTTAATGAAAATTATGTTAGTCAATAGAACTCAGTTGCCCCTACCTGTTGAGGAAGCAAAGTTGAATTTAGTGTTTGCAAAAATAGAGTTTTTAAAAAAATCATATGAATATTTACTGCGTAGGATACTTGAAAATGGTTATATTCCTAGCATAAAGAAAAAGAACGATTATAATGATTTTCACTTCAATGTGTATTTTAATAAATTGAATGATTATATTTTTGTTACTGCTGAATCTAATCCCGTTTTCAGCGAGTTAAATGCACGTGGACGACTCGTGGCCATAGATAAACTAGTTAATTAAAAATTACTTCTGATTTATCCTGGACGGTGATTTGGTTGATAGTAGTTCTAAACAAACTCTATCCATTCCACCATCCTCCCCACACCATGCACAAATCGACCAGATTCGTGCTAACATCCTAGAATAACGGGAAGCAAAAAAGTCCGAACTATGTGGGTGCCGAACTGCGCCCCGCGCACCCCCCAGCCGGCCCGGTGGCCGAAGCGCTTGCTCTACGTTGGGGCGGGCGCAGGGGGGAGGCTCCGACTATGACTGCCCGACTTCTGTTTCTTCTGCTTACTTGTTTGTCGCTCACAGCGTTGGGGGCCGCGCCGCCCGCCGCTGTGCAGCTTCAGCGGCTGCGCTGCGAGCTGCTGACCAACCCCGAAGGCATCGACGCCACCGCCCCGCGCCTGAGCTGGGAGCTGCGCAGTGCCGCGCGCGGCCTCACCCAAACCGCCTACCAGGTGCTGGTGGCCTCGACCCCCGAAAAGCTGGCCGCCGACGAAGGCGACCTCTGGAACTCGGGCAAGGTGGCGTCGGGCCAATCGGTGCACGTGGCCTACGCCGGGGCGCCGCTCCGCAGCCGCGCCCGCTGCTACTGGAAGGTGCGCACCTGGACCGACCAGGGCGAAACCGCCTGGAGCCCGCCCGCCCGCTGGAGCATGGGCCTGCTCAACTACCTCGACTGGAAAGGCCGCTGGATTGGGCTGGACCGCGCCTTTCCCTGGGACGATGAATCGACCCACGCCCGGCTGTCGGCCCGCTATTTCCGCAAGGAGTTCAAGGCCGATAAGGCGGTGACGCAGGCCACCGCGTCCATCATCGGGCTGGGGCTCTACGAGCTGTACCTCAACGGCCAGCGCGTGGGCGACCAGGTGCTGGCGCCCGGCCCCACCGACTACACCCAGGGCGTGAAGTACAACACCTTCGACGTGACCGCGCTGCTGCGGCCCGGCGCCAACGCTCTCGGCACGGTGCTCGGCAACGGCCGATTCTACGCCATGCGGCAAAACTATAAGCCGTACAAAATCAAGACCTTCGGCTACCCCAAGCTGCTGATGCAGCTGGACGTGACTTACGCCGACGGCAGCCACGAAGTCATCAAAACCGACGAAAGCTGGCAGGCCACCGCCGACGGCCCCATTCGGGCCAACAACGAGTACGACGGCGAGGAATACGACGCCACCAAGGAAATGCCGGGCTGGGCCACCGCCGGCTTCGACGCCAAAAAGTGGCTGAAAACCGAGCTGGTGCAGGAGCCCGGCGGCGCCTTCGAGGCCCAGATGAACGAGAACATGAAGGTGATGGAAACCCTGAAACCGGTGGCCCTCAAGCCGCTGGCGGGCGGCAAATTCATCCTCGACATGGGCCAGAACATGGCCGGCTGGCTGCGGCTGCGCGCCACTGGCAAGCGGGGCGACAAAATCACGCTGCGCTTTGCCGAGACGCTGCAAAAAACCGGCGAGCTGTACGTGGCCAACCTGCGCGATGCCCGCGTGACCGACGTGTACACGCTGCGCGGCGGCACCCGCGAAACCTGGGAGCCCACGTTTGTGTACCACGGCTTCCGCTACGTCGAAATCAGTGGCTACCCCGGCACGCCCACGCTGGCCGATTTCGACGGCCGCGTGGTGTACGACGACCTGGCCACGACGGGCGAGTTTGTGACATCCAACGCCACTATCAACCAGATTTATAAGAATGCCTACTGGGGCATTCGGAGCAACTACAAAGGGATGCCCATCGACTGCCCGCAGCGCAACGAGCGGCAGCCCTGGCTCGGCGACCGCACCACTGGCGCGTATGGCGAGAGCTTCGTATTCGACAACTCGCGGCTGTACGCGAAATGGCTCGACGACATCGCGCAGGCCCAAAAAGCCGACGGCAGCATCCCCGACGTGGCCCCCGCGTTCTGGCGCTACTACGGCGACAACGTGACCTGGCCCGGCACCTACCTCACCATCGCCGACATGCTGTACGCGCAGTACGGCGACGCCCAGCCCATCGCCAAGCACTACGACTCGATGCGCCGCTGGCTCACCTACATGCGCGCCAACTACATGACCGACAATAACATCGTAACCAAGGACAAGTACGGCGATTGGTGCGTGCCGCCCGAATCGGAGAAGCTCATCCACTCGCAAGACCCCGCCCGCAACACCAGCGGCGAGGTCATCGCCACCAGCACCTACTACCATATGCTGACGCTGATGCAACGCTTCGCCACCGTGCTCGGCAAGCCCGCCGATGCGCAGGAATACGCTGCCCTAGGGGCCAAAATCAAGGACGCCTTCAACCAGAAGTTCCTGAACGCCCAAAACCAGCAGTACGCTAATAATACCGTGACGGCCAACCTGCTACCCCTGGCCTACGGCATGACGCCGGACGCCGAGCGCGGCAAGGTGTTCCAGAACATTGCCGATAAAATATTGGTCGAAAACAAGGGCCACATCAGCACCGGCGTCATCGGCACGCAGTGGCTCATGCGCGGCCTCACCGCCGAGGGCCGCCCCGACATTGCCTATAAGCTGGCCACCAACCGCGACTACCCGAGCTGGGGCTACATGGCCGCCAACGGTGCCACCACCATCTGGGAGCTCTGGAACGGCAACACCGCCGACCCCGCCATGAACTCCCAAAACCACGTGATGCTGCTCGGCGACCTGCTCATTTGGTACTACGAGGATTTGGCCGGTATCAAATCGGCCGCGCCGGGCTTCTCGCAGCTGGAGATGAAGCCCGCCATGATAGCCGGGCTAACATCAGTGCAGGCTTCCTACAAGTCGGTGCGCGGCCTGGTGCGCAGCAGCTGGAAAACGGAGGGCAAGCGCTTCACCTGGAACATCACCGTGCCGGGCAATACGAAGGCCGTCGTCTACATCCCGGCCAAAGACGAGAAGGACGTGAAGGAGGGCGGCAAGAAGCTGGCGGGCGCGCCCGGCGTGCGGTTTTTGCGCATGGAAGGGGGTAGGGCCGTGGTGGAAATTGGGTCAGGAGAGTATGCGTTTGTTTCTGGACTGTGAGGTGACCCGCAGGAAAGCCTCCTGTACAGTATTATTTGACTTACTCCTAATGAATAAAGCACTCGCTATAAATAAGCTAAAAGCCTGCGGCCTAACCATCGGGCTGGCCCTGTTAGCCAGCGTCCCAGCCGCCTACGCCCAAACTCCAACGCCCACCAGCCCGCAAATCCCCACCACCGCTAAGTGGTCGGAGCGCATGGCGCAGTCGGTGCTAAAGCGAAGCCCGTGGCTGCAAGACCCTAACCTAGGCGACTCCTGGGGTTACACGCAGGGGCTGCTGATGCACTCGCTGGAAGCGTTGGAGCATCAGAATCACGACCCGCGCCTGCGTACCGCTTTGCAGCAGTACAGCGACAAAATGGTGGATGCCCAGGGCGAGATTCACAACAAAGACTACAAGCCGCTGGACAACAGCCTCGACAACATCAATTCGGGCAAGCTCCTGTTCCAGCTCTACACCGAAACCAAGCAGGAGAAGTATAAAATTGCCCTGCAAAAGCTGCACGCCGAGCTTCAGCAGCAGCCCAAAACCAGCGACGGCGGCTACTGGCACAAGAAGAAATACCCCAGCCAGATGTGGCTCGATGGGGCCTACATGGCCAGCCCGTTCGTGGCTCAGTACGCGGCGTATTTCAAAGAGCCGGCCGGGTTTGACGAGGCGGCCAAGCAGCTGCTCTTGCTGGAAAAGCACCTGCGCGACCCCAAAACCGGCCTACTCTACCACGGCTGGGACGAGAAGCACGTGCAAGCCTGGGCCAACCCCCAAACCGGCCAGTCGCCCAACTTCTGGGGCCGCGCCATCGGCTGGTACGGCATGGCCCTGGTGGATGTGCTCGACTACCTGCCTGCCAAGCACCCTGACCGCCCCAAGCTGGTGCAGGTGCTCGACCAACTGGCCGTCGCCATTCAGAAATACCAGGACCCCGCCAGCGGCCTCTGGTACCAAGTGGTAGACAAGGGCGGCCAGCCCGGCAACTACCTGGAGGCATCGGCCTCGGGCATGTTCGTGTACACGCTGGCCAAGGGCGTGAACAAGGGCTACCTCAACAAGAAGTACCGCCCGGTGGCCCAAAAAGGCTTCGACGGCATCACGTCCAAGCTCATCGAAGTGAAGCCCGACGGCGAGCTCAACCTACTGCAAGTGTGCGAGGTAGCCGGCCTCGGCCCCGGCACCGAGCGTAACGGCTCCTACGAATACTACGTGGGCGAGCGCATCAAAATTAACGATTTGAAGGGGGTAGGGCCGTTCATTCTGGCCAGCCTCGAACTCAATAAATAGCGGCTCCGGCCATCCAACGTACCGCCATGAGAAACCCCATTTTGCTACTGGCCCTCGGGCTGCTTGCGCACGGCGCATCGGCCCAAACGCAGCCGTGGAAACAGGGCATCGTCACCGACGAATTCATCTTCGAAAAAGCGCCTTTTCCCGAGAGCCACGCTGCTACCATCGCCGAGACGCCGAAGGGCCTCGTAGCCGCGTGGTTTGGCGGCACCAAGGAGCGCAACCCCGACGTCGGCATCTGGGTGAGCCGCCAGGAAAACGGCCACTGGACTGCCCCCGTGGAGGTCGCCAACGGCATCCAAAACGAAACTCTGCGCTACCCCACCTGGAACCCGGTACTCTACCAGGCGCCCGGCGGCGAGCTGCTGCTATTCTACAAAATCGGCCCGAAACCCTCGGAGTGGAAGGGCTGGCTGCGCACCTCCAAAGACAACGGCCTGACATGGTCGGCCGCCCAGGCGCTGCCGGAAGGCTACATCGGGCCGGTGAAAAACAAGCCCGTACTGCTCAAAAACGGCACGTTGCTCTCGCCCACTAGCACCGAGGGCAGCGGCGGCTGGCTGGTGCACTTCGAAGCCACCCCGGATTTTGGCAAGACCTGGACCAAAACCGCGTCTGTGCCCAACGGTGCAACTCAGGGCGCGATTCAGCCCAGCATCCTCACCTACAAGGACGGCCGCCTGCAAGCCCTCTGCCGCAGCCGCGACCGCGCCATCCTCGAAACGTGGTCCACGGACCAGGGCAAAACCTGGTCGCCCCTCGCCAAAACCACCTTGCCCAACAACAACTCCGGCACCGACGCCGTGACCCTGAAAGACGGCCGCCAGCTGCTGGTGTACAACCACGTGCTGCCGCCCGGCACCCTGGCCAAAGGCCCCCGCACCCCCCTCAATGTGGCCGTGTCAAAAGACGGCAAAGAGTGGTACGCCGTGGCTATCCTGGAAGACTCGCCCATCAGCCAGTACTCGTACCCCTCGGTGATTCAGACCAGGGACGGGCTGGTGCATTTTGTGTACACCTGGCGCCGCCAACGCATCAAACACGCCGTGCTCGACCCCAAAAAGATGAAGCTGGTGAAGATTGAAAACGGCGTGTGGCCGGCCATGAAAGGCTATAAAGCGCCGGTGGGTGAGGCAGAGATTACGAAGGATTAACTGTCCGATAAGCCGGAACGTCAACCAAAAAGACCGTCATGCTGAGCGAAGTCGAAGCATCTCTACCTCAACACTAATCTCAATAGTTTCAACGAAGCGGTAGAGATGCTTCGGCTCCGCTCAGCATGACGGTTTCTTGACCGTTTTCTGTCGGTCCAAACCACATTCCCACCCATGTCCAGAATCTTCCGCCTGCTCCTAGGTTCGCTATTCCTCACTACCGCTACCCAAGCGCAAAACTCCGACGACCAGTACCGCGAGCCGTTACAGCAGGTGCTGGAGGAGATTCAGCAGCGCTACAGGGTGAAAATCCGGCCCGACGCGGCCATGGTGAAGGACAAGTATGTGACCTACGCCGAGTGGCGCTTTCGCCCCGACGTGGACGAAACCTTGCGCAGCGTGCTGGCCCCGTTTGACTACCAGGCGTCGAAAACCGGCGATAAAACTTACAAGCTCAAGACCTTTCAATACCACCTCAAAACGCCCGACGAAGGCGCGGCCCAACTGGCGCAGCTCGCCAGCCAGTACCACGACGCGGCCACCTGGGAGAAGCGCAAAGCCGAGCTGCGCAGCTGCATGTGGTCGGCGCTCCGGCTGTCGCCCATGCCCGCCAAACCGGCCAGTAAACCCATTATTACTAACAAGCGGCAATTTGACGGCTACACCGTGGAGAATGTGGCCATCGAGACGCTGCCGGGCTATTACATGACGGGCTCAATTTACAAGCCGCTCAAAGCAAAGGGCAAAATCCCGGTTATCATCAGTCCTGACGGGCACTTCGGCGACGGCCGCTACCGGGCCGATGCGCAATTGCGCTGCGCTACGCTGGCCCGCATGGGCGCGATGGTGTATAGCTACGACCTGTTTGCCTGGGGCGAGTCGCTGCTGCAATTCAAGGGCGAGGACCACCGCCGCAGCCTCGCCATGACGGTGCAGGCCCTGAACGGCGAGCGGGCGCTGGATTATTTATTGTCGCTGAAAGAGGCCGATAAATCCCGCGTGGCCATCACCGGCGGCTCGGGCGGCGGCAGCCAGACCATGCTACTCACCGCCCTGGATGACAGAATTAAGGTGAGTGTGCCGGTGGTGATGCTCTCGACTTACCATAGTGGCGGCTGCCCCTGCGAAAGCGGCCAGCCCGTGCACCTCTGCGGCAACGGCACCAACAACGCCGAAATCGCCGCCATGGCCGCCCCGCGCCCCCAGCTCGCCATCACCGACGGCGGCGACTGGACCGCCCAAACACCTGAAGTGGCCTATCCCTACCTGCAAAAAATCTACGGCTACTACGGACAGTCCGACCTCGTGCAAAACGTGCATCTGCCCAAGGAAGTCCACGACTACGGCCCTTCAAAACGGCAGGCCATGTACGAGTTCATGGCCAAAAACCTGGGCCTCAATTTGGCTGCTGCGGAGGATAAATCCGGCAAGCTGGACGAATCGAAAGTGACAGTTGAGAAGGAGGAGGCGCAACACGTTTTCGGGCCGAAAGGGGAGGGGCTGCCGGCCAATGCGCTGCACAGCTTCGAGGACTTGCAGGCGGTTTTTGCGAAGGCGGTGGCACCGTGATGTAGCGTGGACTCTGCGAGTCCGTGCAACGAGCGCAGCAAGTATCCGCGTCTGCGCCGGTTGATATCAAACATAATTCAAGTGCAGCCGCCACTACTCGCTGCGCTCGTTACGCGGACTCGCAGAGTCCGCGCTACTTAAGCATGACTCGAACGTTACTCATCGCCCTCAGCCTGCTAGCCGCTGCGCCCGCCCGCGCCGCCGACATCTGGGTGTCGCCCACCGGCTCCGACCGCAACCCGGGCACGCAGGCCCAGCCGCTGGCCACCCCAAATGCCGCCCTGCGCCAAGCCCGCGACCTGCGCCGCCTGCACGATGCCTCGGTGGCCGATGGCGTGCACATCTGGCTGAAGGGCGGCGAGTACCGGCTGACGGAGCCGTGGTTTTTTCGCCCCGAGGATGCAGGCACGGCCGCCAGCCCCACCGTGGTAGCCGCCGCGCCCGGCGAGCAGCCAGTGCTGAGTGGCGGCATGTCGGTAACGGGCTGGCACAAAGCGACTGGTAAGATTGCCGGCCTGCCGGCTGCCGCGCAGGGCCAAGTATGGGTGGCCGTCGCGCCGCAGTGGGCGGGCCGCGCCATCAATTTTCGCCAGCTGTGGGTGAATGGCCGCAAAGCCACCCGCGCCCGCACCCCCAACCACGACAACCTGCCCCGCCTGCTCATCTGGGACACCGACAAGCGCGAAACCACTGTGCCAGCCGCTGCCCTGGGTGGCATAAAGCAACCCGGGCAACTGGAAATGGTGCTGCACCAGATGTGGGCCGTGAACATGCTGCGCGTGAAAACCCTGACCGTGCAAGGTGATAAAGCCCGCGTGACGTTTCAGGAGCCCGAAAGCCGCATCCAGTTTGAGCACCCCTGGCCGCGGCCCATCATCAACGGCAAAAACGGCAGCTCGGCCTTCTACCTGACCAATGCCATCGAGCTGCTCGACCAGCCCGGCGAGTGGTTTTATGACGCGCCGCGCGGGCAGGTGTATTACTGGCCCCGCTCCGGCGAAAACCTGGCCACCGCCCAGGTGGTAGCGCCGGCCCTGGAAACGGTGGTGCGGGTAGCCGGCACTCTCGACCAGCCCATAAGCCACGTGCAGTTTAAGGGGCTGACGTTTGCTTACACGACGTGGCTGCGGCCCTCGGAGCAGGGCCACGTGCCCCTGCAAGCCGGCATGTACCTACTGGATGGCTACTCGCTAGCCAAGCCCGGCACGCCCGACAAAGCCGGCCTCGAAAACCAGGCTTGGATTGGTCGGCCACCGGCTGGGGTGGAGGTACAGAACGCGCACCACACGCGCTTCGAGCGCTGCCAATTTCGGCACATGGGCGCGACGGCGCTGGACTATCAAAGCGGAACCCACGACGACGTCATCAGCGGCTGCATCGTGCGCGACGCGGCCGTGAACGGAGTGCAGCTGGGCAAATTCTCCGACGAAAGCGTGGAAACGCACCTGCCCTACAACCCGAAAGACGAGCGCGAAATCTGCATCAATGAGCTGCTGGAAAACAACCTCGTCACCGACTGCGGCAACGAGGACTGGGGCGCGGTGGGCATCGCCGCGGGCTTCGTGCGCGGCGTCACCATCCGGCACAACGAAGTGGCGCAAGTGCCCTACACCGGCATCAGCCTGGGCTGGGGCTGGACCAAAACCGCCAACGCCATGCGCGACAACCGCGTGCAGGCCAATTACATCCACCACTACGCCCAGCATACCTACGACGTGGCCGGCGTGTACACGCTTTCGGCCCAGCCGGGCACGGTCATCACCGAAAACCGCGTCGATGAAATCGGCCGCGCGCCCTACGTGCACGACCCCGACCACTGGTTTTACCTCTATCTGGATGAGGGCTCGTCCAACATCACCGTGCAGGACAACTGGTGCCCGGCCGAGAAATTTTTGGCCAATGCCAACGGGCCGGGCAACGTGTGGAAGAACAACGGCCCGATGGTGAGCGAGGCCATTAAGCAGGCGGCGGGGTTGGAAGCGGGGTATCAGGATTTGCCAAGGCCCTGACGTGGGCGCCTCACCCCCCGGCCCCCTCTCCAAAAAGGAGAGGGGGAGCCTGACGAATAAGATGAATGAGTAATTGATTTTTATGAAGGAAAATACCGAAGCCGCCACAAGAAAGTCGCTTGGCTTCCCCTCTCCTTTTCGGAGAGGGGGCCGGGGGGTGAGGCGCACCGTCTGGGCAGTTCTGCTCTTGCTTTCAACCCTCCCCAGCTTCGCCCAAAAAGCCACCTGGATTTGGTACCCCGGCGACTATGAAATCTGGCTGGGCAACCAGATGCAGAACCGCCGCACCGAGCGCGGCACGTTCTTCCCGGTGTTCTGGCGCATGGACAGCCACTACGTCCTCATCGACTTTCACAAGGACTTTGACCTCGCGCAGCCCGAAGATGTGGAGCTGCGCGCCGAGGGCCAGTACAACGTGAAGCTCGACGGCAAGCCGCTGACCGGCGCGCCCACCCGCCTGACCGTGCCGGCCGGCAAGCACCGGATTAATATCAAAGTATATAATCAGGCCACGCCGCCGGCCGTGTTCGTGCGCGGCAAAACCATTGCCTCCGATGCCTCGTGGCTGGTGACCTACGAGGACAAGGAATGGATTGACGCCTCGGGCAAAACCTCCGACCAATCGGGCACAACCTGGCTGCAGGCGGGCGCCTGGAATTTCGATTCACCTGAGGCTTTACCCTCGGCTTTTAAGCTGCCGACGGAGGTGCGCCGGGCCGCTCGTGTAGAGCGTACGTCGCAGGGCTTAGTGGCCGATTTTGGGCGCGAAACCTTCGGCTACATCAAGCTGCACGGCTTGAAGGGTAAGGGGCAAGTGGCGGTGTATTTTGGCGAATCGAAGGAAGAAGCCATAGCCACCGAAACCGGCGAAACGCTGGAATACCTGACCATAGACCAGCCACAGAAGGTCGACCGGGTAACGAGCCTGTCAAAAGCGTTTCGCTACGTGAACATCCGGCCCGAGGCGGGCGTGAGCCTCGATTCGGTGTCGCTGCTATATGAATATGCGCCGGTGGCGGAGCGGGGCAAGTTCCGCAGCTCCGATGCGCAGCTGAATAAAATCTGGGACGTGGCGGCCTACACCATGCACCTCAATACGCGGGAATTTTTCATCGACGGCATCAAGCGCGACCGGTGGGTGTGGTCGGGCGACGCCTACCAGAGCTACCTGATGAATTACTACCTCTACTTCGACACGCCGACGGTGAACCGCACCCAGTTTGCGCTGCGTGGCAAGGACCCGGTGACCAGCCACATCAACACCATCATGGACTACAGTTTCTACTGGTTCATCAGCGTGTACGATGCCTACCAATACACGGGCGATAAGGCGCAGGTGCAGCAGCTCTACCCCCGCATGCAGAGCCTGATGGACTACTGCCTTGGCCGCCGCAACAAGGACGGGCTGATGGAAGGCCTGGCCGGCGACTGGGTATTCATCGACTGGGCCGACGGCCTGAGCAAGAAGGGCGAAGTGAGCTTCGAGCAGCTGCTGCTGTGCCGCAGCCTCGAAAGCATGGCCCTGTGCGCCAATCTGGTGGGCGACCAAGCCGGCGCGCAGAAATACCAGCAGCTGGCCACCAACCTCAAGGCCAAAATCTTCGCCACCTACTGGAATGCCAACAAAGGCGCGCTGGTGCACAGCCGCGTGGCTGGCCAGCCCACCGAGAACGTGACGCGCTACGCCAACATGTTTGCCATCTTCTTCGACTACCTCAGCCCCGAGCAGGAGCAGCAGGTGAAGAAATCGGTACTGCTGAACCCGCAGGTGCCCAAAATCACGACGCCCTACATGCGCTTCTACGAGCTGGAAGCGCTGTGCGCGCTGGGCGAGCAGCCCTATGTGCTGAAAGAAATGAAGTCGTACTGGGGCGGCATGCTGAACGAAGGCGCCACTTCTTTTTGGGAAGAATACGACCCTGCTAAAAAAGGAACTGAGCACCTGGCCATGTACGGCCGGCCCTTCGGCAAGAGCCTGTGCCACGCCTGGGGCGCCAGCCCGATTTACTTGCTGGGCAAATACTACCTCGGCGTGAAGCCGCTCACGCCGGGCTACGCCACTTATGAAATCGTGCCTAACCTCGGCGGCCTGCAATGGATGGAAGGCACCGTACCCACGCCGCAGGGCGACATCACGGTGGCCGCCAGCCCCAAGCAGCTGAAAGTGAAAGGGGCCAGTGGTACCGGCACGCTACGCTTCAAAAGCAAGTCGAAACCCAGCTGCAAAGGCGGCAAAATCGTGTCGAAGGGCAGTGGGCAGTACGAGCTGACGCTGGAAAAAGGCCGTGAGTACGTGGTGACTTATCAGGCCTTGTAATGGAACGCCCTCTGCGCACCTCTGCGAAAACCTCTGCGCCCCTCTGCGGGAACCGACGCCTGCTCAGCTTGCTGCTTTGGCTGCTGTTGCCGCTGGCCGCCACGGCGCAGGCTGGTGAAAAAATGGCTTTGGTTGAAATCATTGGCCCCGGTCAAGCACCTATTGCTGCCGAAAACCTGCTGAAACTATGTCAGAAATACCAGATATCAACCACAGGTGTATACCGTTGGCAAAATCACCTGATTGCCTACGGAAAAGCCGCCGGCATGCAGGGGTTGCAAAAGAATCTGGCCGCCGTTTATGCGGGCAAGGAGGTGAAATTCTACGCCGCGCCCTTCTACAAATTCGACCGGCATTATTGCTCGAATAAAACCACGGCAAAACAGTGGGACAACATCATCCTCACAGCCAATCTGGTCAAAGACCCCGCCAAGCAGCAAGAGTACCTGAACTACCACGCTACCCAGTTTCAAAAGTGGCCGGAAGTTGCCCAAGGATTCTGCAACGCCAGCTTTCAGCAGCTGCTGGTGTTTCGGCAGGGGCGGCAGCTGATGTTGGTTATCAGCATTCCGCACGGCGCCAGCTTGGATGAATTGAACCCGAAAACTTCGCTGAATAACCCGCGCGTGGACGCCTGGAATGCCCTGATGAAGCAGTATCAGGAAGGCATTGCTGGCACCAAGGCAGGAGAGGTTTGGGTGTTCCTGAAACCGGTAGCGGTAGGGGCGGGGCCTGCCCCCGCCCATCGGGCGCGCCCATAAAAACGATTCTGTTCAACGACGGGCGGGGACAGGCCCCGCCCCTACATTTCTTAAACACTATGCTCACCCTAGGAATCCTCGGCCTCGGCGAAGGCCGCAGCACCATGTCGGCCGCTCTGAACAGCCCGAAATGGAAACTCAAAACCATCTGCGACCGCAACGAAGACCTGTGCCGCCACCGCGCCGAGGAATTCAACTTCCCGCACTATACCACGCAGTACCAGGACCTGCTCGATGACCCGGAAATCGACGCCGTGGCCATCTATACGCCCGACCACCTCCACGCCGCGCACGTGGCCCAGGCGCTGCGGGCCGGCAAGCATGTGGTCTGCACCAAGCCGTTTATCGACGACCTTTCCAAAGCCAATGAGCTGCTGGAATTAAGTCGGACTTCAGGAAAAAAGCTGTTCGTGGGCCAAAGTTCCCGCTTTTTTGAGCCCATGAAGCGGCAGCGGGCCGATTACGAAGCCGGCCTCATCGGTGAGCTCATCACCATCGAAGCCTACTACCACGCCGACCACCGCTGGTTTCTGGAAAAAGGCTGGTCCTTGGAAAACGCCTTCAAGTGGCTCTACGGCGGCCTCAGCCACCCAGTCGATTTCATTCGCTGGTACCTGCCCGATATCGAGGAGGTGATGGGCTACGGCATGCTGAGCAGCAACGGCGCCAAAGGCGGCCTCAAGCACCAGGACACCATGCACTTCATCTTCAAAAGCACCGACGGCCGGGTGGCTCGCGTGAGCGGCTGCTACACCGGCCCCGTGCAGCCCGTGACGCGCGACTCGGAGATGAGCTGCATCCTGCGCGGCACCGAGGGCGCCAGCCAGGGCGACTACATGGACCTGCGCTACGCCATCACCGACCGCACCGGCGAGGAGCGCCTCATCACCTGGGAGCACAAGCTCAAGCACTATTTCCGCTTCGAGGGCAAGAGCCACCACGCCGGCGAATACCAGAACTACCTGGAGTACTTCGCCGATTCCATCGAGCAGAATTTCACCGCTTATCCGGATTTGAAAGAAGGCATCGGCACCATTGCGCTGCTGCAGGCCATGGACCGCTCGCTGAGCACCGGCCAGCCGGTGAAAGTGCGCGACTTGCTGGCGGAGCACGGGATTACGCTGGGCTAGAACGACCAAAAAAGGCCGTCATGCTGAGTGCAGTCGAAGCATCTCTACCGCAATAGTGAATGAGTGGCGTTGCGCGGTAGAGATGCTTCGACTGCGCTCAGCATGACCGTTTCTTCGGCCAAAATTCTTTTCCAATTCCCACCCAAAAACCACCCTTTCACTCACATGGGCAACAACCTGCTCGGCCATCTTACTGCCTGGGACTACGCCATCGTCGTGGCTTACGTCATCATTCTGGTTATCATTGGCTTCCGGGCCAGTGCTTCGCAGCGCGAAAAGCCCGAAGAATCTATCTTTCTGGCCAATAAATCGTTGGGCTGGGCCAGCATCGGGTTCAACATGTGGGGCACCAATGTGGGGCCGTCGATGCTGCTGGCGTTTGCCAGCATTGGGTACAGCACGGGCATCGTGGCGGTGAATTTTGAGTGGTACGCTTTCGTGTTTTTGTTTCTGCTGGCGGTGGTGTTTGCGCCGCGCTACCTGGCGGCCAATGTGAGCACCATGCCGGGCTTCATGGGCCGGCAGTACGGCGATTCCACGCAGAACATTCTGGCCTGGTACGCGCTGATTAAAATCCTGATTTCGTGGCTGTCGCTGGGCTTGTTCGCGGGCGGTTTTCTGGTGCGCCAGATTCTGGGAATTCCCATGTGGCAGTCGGTGATTGTGCTGGTGCTGTTTGCGGGGTTTTTCGCCTTCGTGGGCGGCCTCAAGGCCATTGCCAAAGTCAACGTTTTTCAGATGATTCTGCTCATTGCCGTGTCGCTCACGCTCACCGTTATCGGTGTGCTGAAAGTGGGCGGGCTGAGCCAGGTATACCACGGCGTGCCCAGCCATTACTGGAACCTGCTGCACCCGGCCTCCGACCCCAAATATCCGTGGTACGCCATTCTGCTGGGCTACCCGGTATCGGCGGTGGCGTTTTTCTGCACCGACCAGGCCATGGTGCAATCGGTGCTCGGGGCCCGCAACCTGGAGCAGGGCCAGCTGGGCGTGAACTTCATCGGCTGGCTGAAAATCCTGTCGCTGCCGCTGTTCATCGGCACCGGCATTTTGTGCTTCATTCTATTCCCACACCTCAAAGACCCCAGCGAGGCCTACATGACGATGGTAACCAGCCTGTTTCCGGCTGGTATGAAAGGCCTCGTCATCGTGGTATTGATAGCCGTGCTGGTGGGCACCATCAGCTCCTCGCTCAACTCGCTGAGCACCGTGTTTACGATGGACGTGTACGCCCGCAACATCAACCCCCACGCCAGCAACCAGCAAATCAAGGCCGTGGGCCGGCTCACCATTCTGGTCGGCTGCGGGTTTGCGGTGCTGGTAGCGCTGGCTATTGATAGCGTGAAAGGGCTGAACCTGTTCGATATTTTTCAGGCCGTGCTCGGCTTCATCGCGCCGCCGCTGGCGGTGGTGTTTTTGCTATCGGTGTTCTGGCGGCGCACCACGCAGCGGGCAGTGAATGGCATTTTGTCCCTGGGCTCGGCCTTTAGCCTGGGGGTGGGCGTGGTGTATTTGTGGGTGCTGCCTTCGGCGAAATACAGCTTCTGGCCGCACTACCTAGTGCTGTCGTTTCTCATTTTCGCCGTGCTGTTCGTGGCCGCCATGCTACTCTCCCTCACCGACCCGGCGGGCCAGGCCAGGCGCCAGGCGGTGGACTACGGCGTGCTGGCCCGGCCCACGCGGCGCGTGCAAATTTTGTGGGCGGCACTGGCCGTGGTGATGGTGGGGCTGTACGTAGTGTTCAACGGGCATTAAGGCTGTAGAGACGCGACACTTCGCGTCTCAATCGTCGCGGATGTTATTTATGCCGCGCGGTTCCAATCGTTCAACGGGGAGACGCGAAGTGTCGCGTCTCTACATGACGTTCTACATCACCACATCCGCCCGCCGTGCCTCCGGCCACACCTTCAGCACCTGCACTTTCCCATCCTTTACCACGGCTTCTACCGTCGTTTGATACGGGGCGTGGAGCTTGAAATGCACGTCCCAATTTCTGGGCCAGGCGGGCAGCAGAATAATCTTTCGCCCGTCGGTTTGCAGCAGCATTTCCTGCAAGCCAATCATGCCCGAGCCGCCCCAGTTGTGGTCGGGGGCCCAGTCGTAGCCGGGGCCCCAGAAGGCCGGAAAGCGGCGGCCGGAATCCTGCAGCTTCTTCACCGTCAGTTCGGCGGCTTCGGCGGTGAGGCCGAGGCGGGCGGCGAAGATGTTGTGCTGCTTCCAGCCCACGTGGGAGCGGAATTTCTGCACGTCGGCATCGTACAGGTAGGTGTTGCGGGCCGTGTCGAGGCCTGCCTTGCCCACCCCATAGAGGCCCCAGGGAAAAACCGGGTAGAGCTGCGGGCTCTCGGTGTTGTTGAGGCGCTCCCAGGTTTTGGCGGGCGCGATGGTGGGGTGTCCCTGGCTTTCGCGGAAGCTGATGGCCGGAATGCGGCTCAGCATGGCCGTCCACTTCTGGCGCTGCTCGGGCGTGCCGTAGCGCGGCGGCAGGGCAAGCAGGCGCGTAAGCACGGTGCGCAGGCCGGCAATGGTAGCGGTGGAGTTGTAGGCCATCTTGTAGGTCTCGGCTCCCGAGCCGGGGTAGAGCACCAGGCGGCCCGCGCCGTCGAGGGCCTTGGCGCCGCGCTGCCGGGCCAGGTATTGATAATGCTCGTCGAAGAAGGTGAGGCAGCTTTCCACGAAGGGCAGGTAGGCGCTGGGGTCGTGGCCGGCGTAGCGCTCGGTTTCCAGCATCATCAGGCAGAATTCCAGCACCGTGTCCCACTCGTATTCCAGCCAGGCGTTGTATTCCAAGCCCTTGTCGAAGTTGGCGGGGCGCTTCCAGTTGTATTCGGCAGGGTTGGGCAGGCCGAAGTTTTCGAGTTGCTCGGTAAAGCAGGCGCCGGGGTGCTGCCAGTAGGTTTGGCTGCGCAGCTCGGCGTTGCGCAGCAGTCGCAGATAGAAGTCGAACTGCGGCTTCATAAGTGCCGCATCGCCGCTTTTCAGCATCGGCCAGTACACGAGGCGCTGGTTTTGGGCGGTGTGGGTGCCGCCGCCCCAATTGCGGAAATCGGGCGTGAACTTGAGCGCGGAGTCGGTCAGGACAGGGTCATAGGTGAACAGGCCGCCGTTGAACTTGGTGGGCCACTGGCCGAAGGCATTGCAGCCCAGCAGGTAGCGCATGAGCTGGTAGTTGCGGCCCGCTTGCCATTCCGGGGTGTCCCCCAAGGCTTTATCCGGCTGAATGTAGATGAAGCTGCGCTGCCAGTAGTTGCGCCACCAGGCCACGGTGCGCTGGCGGGCGGCTTTGGGATTTGTCTGGGCAGCGGCTAGGGTCTGCTGCAGCCCTTGTTGCCACTGCTGCGCGCTGGGCGCCGTGGCCGTGTGCAGCGCCACCACGAAAGCGTGCGTGCGGGCCGGGGTGCGGCTTTTCAACTTCCAACCGTGGTAGGGGGTGTTGAGGTAATGACCGGTGGTGGCCCCGGCCGGTAGCATATTCGGTCCCTGCATCGCGCCGCCAAAAATCAGCTGGTTGAGCGGGTTGTAGAGCCGGTCTTTAATGCCCGCCAACCCTTGCTGCTGCACCGCCACGTCGAACACGGTTTTGGCCTGGTTCTGGTGGAAAAATTCGATGCCCTGGCTGCGGAAACCGATGCTGTCGCGGCGGGTCTTGACCTCGCCCTGCGGGGCCCATTTGTAGGAGTTCTGGTTGATTTCCTTGCCCTTGAGGCGGCGGTCGGCGAAGCGCCAGCTTTCGTAAGTAGCTTCGGCAGAGAGCTTGGCAGTGCTGCTAATTTCAACGTGCACCACGGGTTGGAAAACATCGACCCAGATGTGCACTTGCGCCGTGGTTTTGCCCCCGGTACCCGTCAGCGTCACGTCGCCGGTTTGCAGCGTGAGCTGCTGTTTGAACGTGCCTTTATCGAACGGGTTGGGCGTGAGGTGCAGGCGTACGCGGCCAAGTTTCAGCAGCGAGTTATTCTCATCAAACGTGCCGCTGCGGGCGATGTAAAACAGCACGTCGCCGTTTTCGGCCCACACGTTCAGGCCAATGTCGCCGCCGCCGCAGGGCATCGATTCGCCGGCGTTTCGGCTGGGCGTGGTCCAGGTGATGTTGTTGGTGGCGAGCTCGGGTTGGGCGTGGGCCTGGAGGCTAAGGAATGCAAGCAGACAAGCCCAGAAGTAAGGTTCCCGCAGAGGTGCGCGGAGGATTTCGCAGAGGTACGCAGAGGTCGTTCCAGAACCGCTCAGCGTACCTCTGCGGACACACTGCGCACCTCTGCGGGAAACGGCGTTGGGAAAAAGAATCATTGCGCCCAATCATCGGTCCGGAACGACGACACCGGCAGCCCTTCATTGCTGAACAAAGTAGCCTTGGTGAAGTCCTGGAACGCGTAGCGCACCGCCACGGGCACCTTCACCGCCTCGGCCGAAACGTTGATGACGCTGCCCGCAATAGCCGCTTTAGCGGGGTACCACTTCTGGTCGGCCCCGGCGACTTCGAAGCCCGTGAGCTCCTGCCCAAACGTCGTCATGCCCATGGGCGAGTTCCTGAAGCGCACGGCCACCGTGTTGTCCTTCACCGTCATCGACTCGTAGGTCGGGCTCAGCGCGCCGACGCCTTTCAGGCCGTAGGTCTGGGCCAGGGCCAGCAGGGCCAGGCGGGTGCCGCCGGGCTCCTTGCGCATGGGGTGGATGCTAGTTTCCTCGCCCACGTCGAGCAGCACGGCCATGCCGGTGTTAGGCACCTGGTCCTGTAGCTTGCGCTGGGCGTCGCGCAGGAAGGCGGAGTTGTACTTGCCGCCCTTGTTTTTGGAGGTGCGGGTGTAGTCGAAGGGCGCAATCTGGGCGTAATAGAAGGGGAAGTCGCCCATGCCCCACTTCGTGCGCCACTGCTTCACCATGGCCGCGAATAGCTTCTCGTATTCGTCGGGCCGGTCGTAGTTTGATTCGCCCTGGTACCAGATAGCACCCTTAATGCCATAGCCTTCAATGGGATGCAGCATGCCGTTGTAGAGCGTGGTCGCCGTCCGGCTCACCAGCTTGATGGTGTCGCCCTTGGCCGGAATCTTCACCCCGGCAAACTGCCGCACCGTCTCGGCGTCCATCCACGCTTCGATGAAGGAGCCGCTGTAGCTGCAATGCAGCAGGCCCACCGGCACCCCAAGCTGCTCCTGCAGCAGCCGCCCAAAGTAGTAGGCCGTGGCGCTGAAATTGCTCACGGCTTCGGGCTCGGCCAGGCGCCAGGGCGAGGGTTTGCTGTTGTCCTGCGGCTCCGTGACGGACGAGCGAGGCACGGTGTAGAGCCGCAGCTGGTCGTTCTTCGAATGCAGAATAGCTTCGTTCGAGCCCAGTACGGGTTGGCCTTTGAAGCCCTTCATGGGCATTTCCATGTTCGACTGCCCGCCGCAGAGCCAGACCTCGCCCACCAGCACGTTTTTGAGTTGCACGGCCGGGCCGTCGCCGCTTATGCTCAGGGTATAGGGAGTATAGCTGGCGGCCGGCGTTTTCACCTTCAGCCGCCACTTGCCGGCCGCGTCGGCTTGGGCCGTGTATTTCTGCTTGCTCCACGAGGGATTGACGGCAATGGTGCTGCCGGCTTTGGCCCAGCCCCACACCGCGCACTCGGCCTGCTGCTGCAGCACCATGTTGTCGGTGAAGAGCGAGGCCAAGCGCAGCTGGGCGTGGCTCAGCAGCGGGAGAAACAGCGTGAGACAGAAAAGAAAAAGAGGCTTGAGCTTCATAGAGAAAACCAGGTTAAAGTCGCGTCGGTCATGCAGAGAGCAGCGAAGCATCTCGCGGGTGATAGTAATTCAGTTGTGCGGACGACATGGGGTAATCAAAGCACGCGAGATGCTTCGCTGCGCTCTGCATGACAGTAAAAGGTGTGGGTGACAAATCAATTGCTACCGGCTCACCGGCAGCCACACCTCCATATCGTGCAGCCCCCGGTTGCCCCAGGCGTAGTACGGCACCAGCTTAAACGGCACGGAGGCGGGTTTCTCCTTCGAAATCGGGTGGTAGAGCTGGCCCTTCCAGGCCGAGTTGTCGGCCATGGTGGTCTGGCCTTCCAGCCACACCACATCAGCGCCGGCAATGGTGGTGTGGCGCGGCGTGAAAACGGTGTTGGCGTCCACAATCAGGCCGCTGAGAGGCTCGCCGGCGGGCAGGTCGCTGGCTTCGAGGCAATAGACCACCGGTCCGCGCCGCACGGCCACCTGGTTGCGGGTTTCCTCGACCAGGGCGTTGGCTTCCAGCAGCTGCGCGGGCATCGGGAGTTGCAGCTCCACCTTGTCGCCGGCCTTCCAGCGGCGGTTGATTTCGGCGTATTTGCCGGGCGTGAGGGTGGCGGCCACGGGCTGGCCATTCACGACCAGCGCCGCGCCTTCGCTCCAGCCGGGCACCCGGAAAAACAACGAAAACGGCTTTTTCGGGGCGGTTTGCAGGGTCACTTTCACGCTGCCATCCCAGGGGTAGTTGGTTTCCTGGGTCAGCTTGAGGGGCGAGCCGTCTTTGAGCTTCGTATTCAGGTTATTGCCGCCGTAGAGGTTCAGCCACAGGCCTTTATCCGATGTGTTGTACATATAATTGTTCACCTCCGCGATGGTGCGCACCACGTTGGGCGGGCAGCAGTTGGAGAGGCTGATGTAGTCGACCCGCTCCTTCGACCAGCGCTGGGCGAAGGGCAAATCGGCCGAGTACGCCAGCGGATTGGTGTAGAGGAAGCGCTGCCCGTCGAGGCTGATGCCGGACAACACGCTGTTGTAGAGCGCCGTTTCCATCACGTCGGCGTACTTGGCATCGCCCGTGATTTGCAGCATCCGCCAGTTCCAGAGCACGTTGCCGATGTTGGCGCAGGTTTCGCCGTGGGCCGTGAGGTTGGGCAGCTGGTAGTCGCGCCCATAGGCCTGGTGGATTTTCTGCACCGTGTCGGGCTTGTAGGCCGTGCCGTCGGGCGACACGCCATCGTAAAGGGCCCCGCAGGCGCCGGTGACGTACATTTTGTGCTGGGTCACGTCGTCCCACATCTTGTTCAGGGTCGTGAGCAGGGTCTGGTCGCCGGTTTCGGCGTACACATCGGCCGCGCCAGCGAAGAGGTAGTTGGCCCGCACGGCGTGGCCCCCGGCCTTCTGCATCTGGCGGAACGGCAGGCGGTCCTGGTTGTCGTCGGTGCCGATGTCGGCCGCCAGCCCGCGGATGTTGATGAGGCTTTCGGCCAGCTCCAGGTAGCGCGGGTCGCGGGTGGTGCGGTACATTTCCACCACGCCCATGTAGTGCGCCGGGCAGATGGCGTTGCGCGCCAGCTCGGGCGAGGCCGTTTTGTAGAAATTGTACAGGTAATCAGTGGCTTTCTTCGCGGCATTGAGCAGGGTGGTTTTGCCGGTGGCGCGGTAGTGCACGCAGCCGGCCGTCATGAGGTGGCCGAGGTTGTAGGTCTCGAAATTCAGCCGGTTCTTGAATGCCGCCTTCTGGCCCGGATTGTTGAGCTCCGCGATGGTGCTCTGGGTGCTCAGGTAGCCATCGGGCCGCTGTACCTTCACAATCAAGGCAATGGCTTCGTCAAGCTGCTGGTCCAGCTTAGGGTCGTGGTTCACCGCATAGGTGGCCGACAGCGCTTCCAGCAATTTGAAGAAGTCGCCGTCGTGGAAGGGCGGGCCTTTGTGTTCGCCTTTCGCCAGGCCGGCGGCAATCTCGAAGTTCTTGTAGGCGTGGTTGCGGTCGGAGTGGTAGAGCGCCCACATGGTCGGAATCATCGACTTCTGGCACACGTCGAACCGCTCAGCCCAGAAGCCGTTGGTCCACTGCACGCTGCCCATGTCCACGCTGCTCAGCTTGGCGTGCGAGCTGGCGGAGGTGTTGACGAGGGCCTTTTGCTGGGCGAAAACGGGGCCGGCCAAAGCCACCGCCATCAGTCCAAGGCCAAGTTTTTTAAGAAATACCTGCATAGTCGTTCATCAGTTTTGGATGGGAATGGTGGGGTTGCCGCCGATGCCAAGCATCACCGGCCCGAGCAGCCCGGCTGGCAGCAGCGGCTTGCCCGTGGCCGGGGAGGGCGCGGGCGTCCACGTCTGGCGCTGGGCGGCGGGCAGGGCCTGGTCGCCAATGAGGCGGTTGGCCCAGGTGTTGGTGACGCGAATGCTGAGTTGGTTGGCGCCTTTTTTCACGGCCTCGCTGATGTCGAGGCGGTAGGGAGCCGTCCAGGCAATGCCGATGGGCTGGCCGTTGAGCTGCACTTCGGCGAGGTTGGCGACTTGTCCTAAGTCGAGGAAAACGCGTTGCTGCGGGCCTTTCGCGGGCTTCCACTTGAAGGACTGGCGGTATTCGGCGGTGCCGGAATAATGGCTGATTTTAGCGTCAGCGTTTTTGCTCCAATCGGTCAGTTGGGAGAAGAGGACGGGCTCGGCCGGCCCGCCTGCCTTCGTATCGAAACGGACTTGCCACGCGCCGGTAAGCGTTTGCACGGGCTGTACCTCTCGCCAGTTGGGGCCGGCGTGGGCGCTGGGCTGCGCGGCCGGCGCCCGAAATACCACGAAAACGGAGCCGTTGCGGTCCAGGCGAAGCGGTAGCAGGGTGCGGCCGTTTTCGAGCTTCCAATCGGTAGCCGGGCGGGTTTCGCCCGTCACCGCATCCCATAGCTCCGGCTGCCGCCCGGCCACGCGCAGCGATAAGTCGATGGTGCGGGCCGTATCGAGTTGGTTGGAAATGAAGTAGATGTCGACCTCCGGTGCGGCGCGGTGCGTCCAGGCGATACTGCGGGCGCGCTGGCCACTGGGTATGGTAGCAACTACGTCGGGCGCAAGCCCCAACGATGCGAAAGATGCACGGTTGTAAGGGCTATGCATGACGTAGCCTTTCCATTCGGGGCGAGGATGAAAGTCAAGCGTATCAGGTAACCCCGATACACCTTGTTGAACCGCTAAATCAGCGCCTGGGTAACCAGTAAGCGAAGGTGAGTGGGTAGGCTGGCGATTTAGTAACAAAACAGCCCCGTCTTGCACCAGCTCCCGCAGTCGCTGCGCTACTTCTGGCGACATAGCGCTGCTGTCGGGGCTCATTTTCAATGCCCCCGGCACCACCAGCAGGCCGTAGCTGGCCCCGCCCGGCAGCACGATGCGGCCGTTTTCGACCTTCGCCAGCCGCAGCAGCGCGTCTTTGTTGAATGAATCGTACTGGTAGCCGTGCAGTGGGTCTACCAGCATGTCGGCGGTTTCCATGTTGGCCGAGGCGGATACTTTTTCCGGCTGCTCGCGCATGGGCAGGCCCGCGTTGGCGAGGCGCTTTTGCTCGGCGGCCACGGCTTGCGGGCCGAAAATGCCGGGCAGGTCATTCACCAAATGATTGGGCAGAATAGCCCGGCGCGGCGTTTCCTCGCCCGTGAACACGGCCACGTCCACTACCGGGCGACCAAGCTGCAGCAGCGCCTGGCAGCGGCGGGCGTAGTCGACCCAGGCGCGGCCGGGTTTCCACCAGGTTTGGTCGCGCTGGAAGAAGAGGCCGATGCCGCTCAGCGTCATACCCGGCTTGCGGTCGAGCCAGGGGTTGTGCACGAACACGTGGTACACCAGGCGGTTGGCGCCCAGCGCGTAGTTGCGGTCCTGCAAGGCTTTGAGCATGCCGGGGTGCTCGTCCCAGGCCAGTTTTAGCTCCGTGAAGGCTTCAGCCTGCACGATGTTTTTGCCGTAGATGTGCGCGCCGGAAATGGCGTCGAGCATGTCGTTTGGCTTGTCGTGGGTAGGGCTGCGCAGCCAGAATTCGCCCATCGGCACGTCGGCGTGCTGGTAGTGCAGCAGGCCGTCGCTCACCATGGTGGGCGCGATGGCCTCGGCCGAAAATGTGCAGCCTTTGGCGTGCGCCAGGTCGCGCAACGTTACGTAGAACTTGTCGTTCACCAGCTCCGCAATGGTCTGGCGCACATCAGCAAGCACCCGCTCTGACTGGTCGGCGCTGGCCAGCGGCACGCCGGCCATCACGGGCAGCCAGGGCAGCAGGTCGTAGCCGCGCCGCGCCTTAAACTCGGCCGGAAAGTTGGCCGACCAGTTTTGTGAGCCGCACTCCCAACTATCGACGTGAAAGACCTTGAGCACCCGCGCCGCCAGCTCCGGCCCGCCCTGCCGCACGGCCTCACCAAACCACTTATCAAACTGGAGGCTGACGGCGACGGGGTTGAACTTGTCGCATTCCAGCCCGCGCCCGCCGCCGCCGGTGGTATTGATTTGGCCGGTGCTGGTATGGCCCATGCGCAGGATGGTCCAGCGGCCGGGCGGCGCGGTCCAGGTCAGGCGGCCGGTGGCGTCGAACTGGTCGGTGAGGTTGATGACTTTGCCCAACGGCACGCATTGCGCGTCGGGTAGTTGGGCGGGCGTGGTGCGCTGGCTTACGCGCCACACGTCGCCGTTTTTGCCCTCGAACTGGTGAATGCGCGCCGCGCCCGAGAGCTGGATTTCCGACACCTTCAGCGACTGCTTCCACTTGGCCGCGTCGAGGTCTTCGGCGCCCGGCTCCGAGCCGGCGGGGTCGTAGGCGAAGCGGAAAAACCGGGCCGTGGTGGCGGGCAGCGCGTGGGTCACGGCGCTGCTGTCCTGCCAGCCGCTGCGGGGCGGGTGCAGGCGCGTGAGGGGCCGGAAGCTGCGGCCGTCATCGCTCACGGATACCAGCAGGCGGTTGGCCTGGTAGTTATAGCCGTTGGAGCGAATGCGCAGGCTGCGGCAGGTAAACGGCTGGTCGAAGGCGTACTGAATCCAGCCCGTTTCGCTGGTTTTGAAGCCCTTTTTGTTGCCGGGCGTGGCCAATAGCTCCAGGTTTTCGCCGGTGAGGCTGCTGGTAATAACCGGCTTAACAGTAGCCGTTGAAGCGCCGCTGCCCGTGGGCGTAGGGTAGGCGTACACGGCAATGTCGCGGTAATAGCCCTGCACCCGGGGCGGCTGGGGCAGCATCAGACTCAGCTTTTGGCCACCCGTCACCTGCGTTTGGGCCGATACGACGTGCTGCATCGACAGCTCCGGCGTAATCCACGGCCCGCCGGCCAGCGCAAAGCCGTCGCTGACGTGCATGGCCAGCTTCAAGCCCAGCCGGTCGGCTTCCTGCATGGAGTGCTTCACCATGGCCCACCACTGCGGCGAGAGCTGCCGGGCCGGCGGCGAGATGGCCGGTGGGTTTTCTACGTCCTTAATCGGCATCAGGTACGCCCCGCCGATGCCGGCTTCCTTCATGGCCTCCAGGTCGGCGGTGAGGCCGGCCGGGGTCACGGCTCCGTTCATCCAGTACCAGAACACCCAGGGCCGGGCCGCCTCAGGTGGGTTTTTGAAGGCGGCTTCCAAATCGGGCGCTTGCTGGGCACGCACCGGGGCTGGCAGCAGGCCGAGCGTCGGCAGCGCGAGCAGCAGGAGCGCCTTGAGGAGCAAGCGGGTTTTCATAGGGTGGTTATTGAGCTTTAATATTAACCGTCATGCTGAGCGGAGCGCAGTCGAAGCATCTCTACCGGAGAAGTAATTTTTGCCGTCTGCAACGAAGCAGTAGAGATGCTTCGACTGGGCTCCGCTCAGCATGACGTTCTGGTTTGTGAAATCGAAGCCTACACCAGTCGTCCCTTCACCCGGTAGCCGTACATTCCAAACAACAGAATCACTAGGTAGCAGACCATTGGGACGAGGTAGCCAATCTGGATATTATCGCCGCGCAGGTCGATGAGGGTGCCCATGAGGGGAGGCATGATGGCGCCGCCCACGATGGACATCACCAGCCACGACGAGCCGGGCTTGGTGTCGTCGCCGAGGCCGGCAATGCCCAGCGCGAAGATGGTGGGGAACATAATGCTCATGAAAAAGCCCAGGCCGCCCAGGGCATAGATGACGTAGGCGCCATCGCCGAACACGGCCACCGCGCACAGCGCCATGGCGACCACGGCATAAATCGAGAGCAGCCGCTGCGAGGCGATGTACTTCAGCAAGGCCGTGCCAATGAAGCGCCCCACCATGAAGAGCAGCCCGTACACGGCCAGGTAGTAGCCGGCCGTTTTCTCATCAACGCCTGCCCCCTGCTTGGCCATCCGGATGAAGAAGCTCGTGACGCACACCTGCGCCCCCACGTAGAAAAACTGCGCCACCACGGCCCAGGTGAGGTGCCGGTGCCGGAGCACCGCGAAGAAGCCCCCGCCTTCCGACGGCTCGGCTTCGGCGGCCCGCACCTCGGGCAGCTTGCTGAAAAAGAACAGCACCGCCACGGCCACCAGCACGCAGCCCAGCACAATGTAGGGCAGCTTCACGGCCGCGGCTTCGTGGTTGAGGTAGGTGGTGCGGACGGCCTCGGACATGGCGGCCAGCTGGGCCTTCGTGTATTCTTTGCCCGACAAAATCAGGTTGGCCCCGATGATAGGCGCCACGAACACGGCCAGCCCGTTGAATGAGGCCGCCAGGTTCAGCCGGCTCGTCGCCGACTCGGGCGGGCCGAGCACGGCGGCGTAGGGGTTAGCAGCGGTTTCGAGCGTGGTCAGCCCGCAGCCGATGATGAACAGCGCCGTCAGGAACAGGCCGTAGGAGCGGGCATCGGCGGCGGGCACGAACAGGAAGGCCCCGCCCGCAAACGCCAGCAAGCCCAGAATGATGGTGACTTTGTAGCCCAGCCGCTTGAGCAGAATTCCCGCCGGAATGGCCATCAGGAAGTAAGCCAGAAACACGGCCGTATCCACTAAGGTAGACTGCCGGTTGTTGAGCTGGCAGGCTTTCTGGAGGTGCGGAATCAGAATGGAGTCCAGGCTGTGCGCCATGCCCCAAAGAAAAAATACGCCCACCACCAGGCTGAACGGCAGCAGATATGTGCGTGCACTAACGGGGCCGCCAGTGGCAACCGGTGGCGGAATAGAAGCAGGAGCAAGGGCCATGGGGTGGGATTTTAGAGAGTTGAGTCAGGGAGTTAGGCGCGCAATTTCACCACCAGCAAATGGTCGCAGGCCAGCACCACTTCGCCGTGTTCGTTGATGACTTCCACGTGCTCGGTCACGGTGCCGTAGCCGGGGTTTTTGTGGCCGGCTTTCTCCGAAATCGTGACTTCCGAATGGATGGTGCTGCCGATGAAAACGGGCTTGATAAACCGCAGCCGGTCGTAGCCTTTGGAGAAAGCTTCGGGGTTGATTTCAGAGGCGGTGAGGCCGATGCCGATGCTGAAAATCATGGTGCCGTGCGCGATGCGCTGGCCGAAGGGCTGGGTTTTGCACCACTCCGCGTCGAGGTGATGGGGGAAGAAGTCGCCGGTGTGCCCGGCGTGGACCACAAAGTCGGTTTCGGTGATGGTGCGGCCGAGGGTGACGCGCTTCTCGCCGAGTTGGTAGTCTTCGAAAAAGGTGGATTTGAAGTACATATTTCTAGTTGTTCTAACGTAGCGCCTCACCCCCCCGGCCCCCTCTCCGAAAAGGAGAGGGGATACCAGAACGGCACAAAGGCGGGTGATTCTATGTGTGTTAAAAGGTTGTTGTAATCGGCAGGCACCCCCTCTCCTTTTCGGAGAGGGGGCCGGGGGGTGAGGCGCTACGTTAGGGCATTACCGTCGCTTGATGCGTAAGCCGCTTCTACCACGGCCATCGTTTTTATCACGTCTTCCACGCTGGTTGGCAGCACGTCGGTTTCCCCGTTTTTGAAGCGCATCAGGTTGCCCATCGTGCCCATGAAAGCATCCGGAAACCACGAGCCTTCCAGCGCCACCGTGTGCCAGGCCGGCGCTTCGCCCTCGCGCAGCAGGCAGTACTCGAACTTGTCGGGCACGCCGTGGGGGTAGTTCATCAGCAAGCCCATGCGGGCTTTGATGGCGCCTTTCGTGCCTTCCCATTTAATGAAGCTCTCCTGGTTTTCGGGGCCGAAGGAGTGGTCGTGGTTGGTGTTGATGACGGCGTGCATCGTGTCGCCGTAGTCAAACAGAATGGTGGAGCGCGACGACGACAGCGCCTTGGCCGGGTGCTTCAGCGTCTTGGCCAGCACGCGGTGCGGCTCACCCAGGAAGCTGCGAATCAGGTCGATGTAGTGGATGCTGTGGTACTGGATTTCGAGGCGCGGGTGCACCATCACGTGCGGGAAAAGCTCCCAGGGCGTTTCCAGCGTCACGCGCACTTCCATATCGTACAGCTCGCCGATGAGGCCCTGGCGCAACATCTCGCGGGCGGCTGCCACGTAGGGCGCGAAGCGTAGCTGGCAGTTGATGGCGGCCACCAGGTTTTTGCGGCGGCACACTTCCAGAATTTCCTGGCTCTGCCAGAAGTAGTCGCCCATCGGCTTCTGAATCAGCACGCCGGCGCCGTCGGGCAGCTGCTCCAGCGTTTCCACGAACTGCTCGGGCATGATGGTGATGTCGTACACAGCGTCGGCGGGCGCGTGGGCCACGGCCTCGGCCACCGAGTCGTACACGTGCGGGATTCCCCAGGCGTCGGCCAGCTTTTCGGCCCGGGCCCGGGTGCGGTTGGTGATGCCGACCACCTCAAAACCGGCCTTGCGGTAGGCCGGCAAATGCGCGTCATGCACAATGCCGCCCGCCCCGATGATGACGATGGGCAGCGGCCGCCGGGGCAGCACGGGTAGGTAGGGAATCTCGGTGTTTTCCAGCTTAAACATGGTCGAGCGCGTTAATTTTTTGTTGGCCGGCGGCAAGCAGCTCGGCCACGGGCACATCGGTATTAATGGCCTGCAGCACCACCTCGTCGATGACGCCAGCAATCAGGGCCCAATTGGCTTTGGGCGGCAGGCTTTGGGCCTGCTGGTGCAGCATTTCGAGCTTGTGGTAGTAGGGCACGAGGGCGTTGATTTCGGCGTCGTGCCAGGTGGAGAGGCGGCAGCCGATGCCGCCTTCCAAGGTCAGGAGCTTATCGTTTTCGGGGCGGGTGGCGAAGCGCAGAAACTCGTAGGCCACGGCCTTGTGCCGGCTGCCCGCCCCGATGGCGTAGAGCCAGTACACGTTTAGTGAAGCCGACTGCCCGCCCGCGCCGTGCGGAATGCGCGCAATGTCGACCCAGCCGCGCACCGGGCAGGCGGCATCCACGTCGCACACGGCCGCGAAGCCGAACCAGTTGACCATCAGGGCCGCTTCGCCCCGCGCAAAGGCCTGGCCGGCCGCCACCGACTCGTACTGCATGGTCTGCGGGTGCCCGGCCGCCTGGTCGCGCAGCAACTGGCGGTAGAACGCGAGGCCCTCAGCCGCCGCCGCGCTGTCGATGCGGACGAGGCCCTGGGCATCGACCAGCTGGCCGCCGCTCGTCCAGAGGTGCAGGCAGAAATCGAACACCGTGTTATGGCCGTCGGGGAAGCCGGCGGCCACGAAGCCGAACAGGTTGTCGGCGGGCCGCTGGAAGAAGCGCGCCACCTTCTGGAAGTCCTCCCAGGTTTCGGGTACCTCCAACGGGCTGCCGTGTAGCTCCCGAAACCGGGCTTGCTCCTGCGGGCTCTCAAACAGGTCTTTGCGATAAATCAGGCACTCCGGTCCGTCGTGAAACGGCAGGCCCATCACGGCATCGCCAACCTGCTGCATGCCCAGCAGCGAGGGGCTCCAACCAATGGGGAAATCCATTGGGGGATTCTGCCGGATGTAGGGCGTCAGGTCTTCGAGGGCGCCGGTGCTGGCGGCTTCGGGCAGCCAGTCGGTGTTGATGTGGGCCACGTCCCAGGTGCCGTTTTGCAGGCCCTTATCGGTGAGCAGGCTGGCGTAGAGCTGGTGCAAATCCATCGGCACCATTTCAACGGCCAGCTCGCAGCCGGTTTCCTCACAGAAGCTGGCCCACAGCTTCGCCATGGCACTTTCAAACGGGCCAAACTGGCGCACGGCAATCCGAAACGGGGGCAGCTCAGGCATTATGGCGAGTGGGTTGAAGGTCAATGATTTCGCGCAGCAGGGCCGCGTTGTCCTGGCCCAGCTGCGGGGAGCCTTTGGAGGAGGTCAGCAGCTTGCCATCGAGGCGGATTGGGCAGCGGGTGGTGCGGTAGGCGTAGCCGTCGGCCATCGTCACTTCCTGCACCATATTCAGCGCCGCGAAGCCCTCGTGCGCCAGCAATTTATCCCAGGTCAGCACGTTGGCGCACCAGATGTCGGCGGGCTCCAGGATGGACAGCCAGGCTTCGGTCGTGCCGGTTTTCAGATGCTTGGCCAGGGTGGCTTTTATGGCGTCGCGCTGGGTGAAAGCCTGGGCAGGTTCGGGGTAGTTCAGCAGTGCGGGGCAGTTCAGCAGCTGGCCCAGCTTCGGAATCGAGCCCATCGCCAGCGCCAGGAACCCGTTGCTGGTCTGGTAGATGCCGTAGGGCGCGCCGAGGTAGGCGTGGGCGTTGTTGTGCCGGGTGCGCTCGGGCAGCGCGCCGCCGTCGTTGAAGAAAGTGGTGAGGGTTTCGAACTGAAAATCGAACGCCGATTCCAGCATGCTCACCTGCACCAGCCCGCCCGCGCCGCTGCGGCCGCGCCGTACCAGGCAGGCCAGCACCCCTTGGGCGAGGTGCGCGCCGGCCAGCATGTCCACGATGGACAGGCCCATGGGCACGGGGCCGGCGTCGGCGTTGCCGCTCAGCCAGGTCAGGCCCGATACCGATTGCAGCAGCAGGTCCTGGCCGGGCTTGTCGCGCCAGGGG
Source organism: Hymenobacter rubidus (assembly GCF_016734815.1). Classification (GTDB taxonomy): domain Bacteria; phylum Bacteroidota; class Bacteroidia; order Cytophagales; family Hymenobacteraceae; genus Hymenobacter; species Hymenobacter rubidus. The sequence continues at coordinate 24,337 of NZ_JAERQF010000035.1, read as the reverse complement.
CCTTCGGGGCCGTAGCCGGATACTTCGCCGTATACCACGTTGGGGTTCTGGGCTTTCACGCGGGCGTAGTCGAAGCCAAGGCGCTCCATCACACCGGGGCGGTAGTTGTGCATCACCACATCGGCGCGGCGCACCAGCTCCCACACCTGCGCGCGGTCGGCGGCGTTTTTGAGGTCGGCCGCGAAGCTTTCCTTGTTGCGGTTGATGGCGTGAAACACCGACGACTCGCCGTTCATGATAACGTTCGAGGTGTAGAGGTGCCGGCAGATGTCGCCCGTTTCGGGCCGCTCAATCTTGATGACGCGCGCGCCCAGGTCGGCCAGCCGCAGCGCCGCCGAAGGGCCGGAGAGGAACTGACTGAAATCGACTACCAGCAGGTTTTCCAGCGGTCTGCCTAACGAAACCTCACCCCCTGACCCCCTCTCCAAAAGAGAGGGGGCACCGGTTTTGCGAGGACGGGTCACCTCATCACCCCGGCCCCCCTCTCCCGCGGAGAGGAGGGAGCCTGACGATTCTCGTTCGGGCATATCCGGTGCCCCCTCTCTTTTGGAGAGGGGGTCAGGGGGTGAGGTTGACGCGGGGGCCGAACCCAGCCCAAATTCCGCATTAATACCCGCCGTATCCTGGCCCGGCCGGGGCGCGGCTTTGGCCGAATACAGCTTCTCGCCATCAATCCGAATCGGGCAGCGTGTGGTAGCTAATTGCTGGCCATCCGTCAAATTCACAAGCTGTTGCATGCCAAGTGCTTGATAACCAGGGCTGGCGGTGGCTTGCTGGTAGTTCAGCACCTCGGCGCACCAGATGCCCAGCGGCTCCAGCTGCTGCAGCCAGGCGGCGGTGGGCTGTTCGCGGAGGGCGGCCGCGAGGCGGGCGGCAATGTCGTCGCGGCCGTCGAACCAGGAGCCGGCGGTGGGGTAGTCGGCCAGGATGCCCGTTTCCAGGGTGGCGTCGAGCTTATCCAGATTGCCCATGGCGAGGGCTAGGTGGCCGTCCTGGGTTTGGTAGATGCCGTAGGGCGCGCTGAGGTAGGCGTGGGCGGTGCCGCGGGCCGCGCCGCGCTGGGGCAGCTGGCCGCCGTCGTTCAGGTGGGTGGTCAGCAGCTCAAACTGCATGTCGAGCACCGATTCGAGCAGGCTTACTTCGACCAGCACGCTCTGGCCGGTTTCGCCGCGCTTGAGCACGGCCGCCAGCAGCCCCTGCGCGAAATGGGAGCCGCAAATGATGTCGGCCACGGCGATGCCGAAGGGCGTCGGCCCGTCGTCCTTCGTGCCCGACAAATACGTGAGGCCCGACATGGATTGAATCAGCAAATCCTGCCCCGGCTTGGCGGCCCAGGGGCCGGTGGGGCCGTAGCCCGTCACCACGCCGTACACGATGCGCGGGTTGAGGGCCCGCACAGCGTCGTAGTCGAGGCCGATTTTCTCCATGATGCCCGGTCGGAAGTTGTGGGTCATGATGTCGGCCCGGGCTAGCAGCTGCTTCACTTTCGCCAAATCGTCCGGGTTTTTTAGGTCGGCGGCGTAAGACTCCTTGTTGCGGTTGATGGTATGAAAAACCAGGCTGCTGCCTTCCACAAACAGGTTTTTAATGGCAATCTGCCGGCCGGCCTCGCCGGTGTCTGGCCGCTCAATTTTGATGACGCGCGCGCCGAGGTCGGCCAGCCGCAGGCCCGCCGAGGGAGCGGCCAGAAACTGGCTGAACTCGATAACTAGGAGGCCGGATAGGGGGAGGGACATGGGTATTGGAAAGCTGTTATTCTGGTTTTTAGAACGTCATGCTGAGCGCAGTCGAAGCATCTCTACCGCTTCGCCTGACGCGGGGAACCTCACCTCCAGCCCCGGTTCGCTTGAAGCGCGAAGCCAAAAGAGAGGGGAGCCTGACGAAGCGGTAGAGATGCTTCGACTGCGCTCAGCATGACGTGCTTTTAGGCGGCTCATTCCTCACGCCATCGTTCTGGATTTCACATACAAATCGTTCAGCTCGCGCAGTAGCGTCCGCTCATCGCCGCCGTTCATCAGGTACTGGCGGACGGGCTCGCCGGCGTGGTCCTGGAAGAACATGTGGCCGTGGTAGCGTGGGCGCAGGAATGCCCGCTGCAAGGCCGGGAGCGTGGCGGTGAAGTAGTTGCTAGACTGCGCGTTCACGTGCTCATCCTGCCAGGCGGAGAGATGGCCCGGCTGGCCGCCGTTGTCGAAATACAGGGTTTGCTGGCAGGCGGGCGAGGCCACGAATTCGGCGTAGCGCACGGCGGTTTCGACTTCGGCGCACTCGGCCGAAATGGCGAGGCCGGTGCCGCCCAGGGTGCTGCGCAGGCGCAGGCCGCCCGGCGTGAGGCTTACCATGTCGTGGAAGTGCAGCGGGCGGCGGGCGTAGCCGCGCCGGGCGTAGTTGGAGTAGCCGTAGGCGAAGGGGCAGTAGGCCAGCGCGTCGGTCTGCGTCATGGCCTCGTAGGTCTGGATGGGGTTGCGGTGGAAGCAGGCCGGGGCTACTTTGCTGGCCAGCTCGCGGAAAAGCTGGAGCGCCTGGATGCCCACGGCTTCGCTCACCACCTCGTCCTCGCGCTGGCAGGGGTCTTCGCCCAGCGAGCAGCAGTACATGTAGAAGCTCATCAGCGTGTCGATGGGGATGAGCGAGAAGGCTACGAGGCCGCGGTCGGCCAGGGCCAGTAGGTCGGCAAAGGTTTCGGGGAGGGTGAGGCCGTGCTGAGCCAGCAGGTCGGGGCGGCTGGCGGCAACGGGCGTGGCGGCATCGATGGGCAGGGCCCACTGGTGGCCGTTGAAGGAGTAGCTCTCGAAGGAATGGCCCACGGTGTTGGCCTGCTGGTCGGCCAGGAAACTGGCCGGCAGGTACTCATCCAAAGGCAAAATGGAGCCGGTGCGCGCCGCGAAGCCGGCCCACGGATGGTCAATCACCAGCAAATCGAACCGCTCGGCCAGCTGCTGAATCGACTCATCAGCAAACTGTTGCAACGAGCGTTTTTCCCAAGTGATGTTCACGGTGGGGTTTAATTCCGAAAAGCGCTGGGCGGTAGCGGCCATCGGCACGAAGCCGCGGCTGTGGTTCCAGGTGATGCCTTTGAGGTGGATGGGTTCGGTGGGCATTTTATTGATATTTCTGAATTTATAATCGTCATGCTGAGCGAAGCGCAGCGTGGTCGAAGCATCTCTACCGCTTCGCCTGACGGGTCACCTCACCCCCGGCCCCTCTCCCGCGGAGAGGGGTGCCGAACGAAGCGGTAGAGATGCTTCGACTGCGCTTCGGCTTCGTTCAGCATGACGTGCTTTTTACTGGGCATTGCGTTTGGGTTGGCTGTCAAATCGAACGCTCCGCGCCAGCGCCGCCGCGTCCTTTTTTCCGCTCACGGGTAATAGGTAGAAGCTGTAACTATAAGGCTTCGAAGGCAGCTGGTACTTGTCGATGGGGGCGGCCTGGGCGTCCCAACTGGTGTTGCCGCCGACGCCCATCTGGGCGAGGTCGATGTTGAGGGTGATGAAGCCGGCGGCTTTGAGCTTGTTGGTGTGGCGGGCCGTCTGAATGTTCTGCTCGGTGTAGGGCCAGGCGCTCATGCTCAGCAGGCTGTCGGCTACGACAAGCAGGCCGGCGTTTTGCTTATCCGCGAGCTGCATCCAGCGCACGTCGGTGCGGTTGGCGTACTCCATGGGCACCACGTATGAATCGGCAAACTCGCTGAGCGGCTGAGTGTAAATGCCCACGTCGAAGCCGTAGCGGCGGTCGATGTAGTTTTCCAGCGGCCCGCGGCCGTAGTAGCTGATGCGGGTATCGGCCTGCCGAATGCCCATTTGCATGCCCACCCGCGGGATGTTGGGCAGGCCGGCGGCGGGTGTGAGAGCGTAGGCCACGTGCAGGGTGCCGTCGCCGTTCAGGGTGTAGGTCACGCGCACGGTGGTTTTGTCCTCGATGAGCGAGTAGGTACTCGTGAGGCTGGGCCGGCCGGGCTGCGACTTATCCAGCGTCAGGCTTTGGAGCTTGGGCGTGGCCGTAAACCACTCCTTTAGCTTCTTGTCGGCCTTCCAGCCGCGGCGGTCGTTGTCGGTGAGGGGGCGGGTAAAATGGGGCAGGAGCGGAGCGGCCAGCTGCTCGGTGCCCTGGTTGCGGTAGGAGGTGAGCGCGCCGGTGGCTTTGGCAATACTCACCTGAAAGTCCTTGCCGCTGAGCACGTAAGCCGTGGCGTCGTCACGCACGACCACGGCCGGGTAGGCTTTGGCCACTTTCGGCGCTTCAGCCAAGCCGGTAAGGGCAAACTGGTTGCTGGCTACTTCGTGGCCCTGCGCGGCCCAGGCCGTGGCCTGCGGCAGGGTGAAGGAAATGGTGGCCAGATACTCCGCGCCCGCCTTCATGTTGGGCAGGTAGGGCTTGAGCGAAATAACCGTGTCGCGCCCGGCGGCCAGCCGCAGGCGCGGCAGGAGCTTGGTCGAAATAACGCGGCCGTCCTCGCGCACCACCAGCGTTGCGGCGTAGTCGGCCAGCGACTTGCCGGCGTGGCGGTTTTCTACCTTCAGCAGGCCCCGGCCGGCATCGGTGAGCGTGCATTCGGCGGGCTGGTACACGCGCTTGCACTCGTAAATGGCCGCGTGCGGCCGTCCATCCGAGGCCACGATGCCCTTGATGGTGAAGTCATCGTAATACTTCTCCTGAAAGTCGCCGCCGTAGGCGTAAAACGCAGTGCCCGTGGAGTCTTTCTTCAATAGGCCCTGGTCCTTAAACTCCCAGATGCAGCCGCCGATAACGCGCCTGGTGGCCCGCCAGCCGTCCCAGAATTCCTTCATGTTGCCGGTGGCGTTGCCCATGGAGTGGGCGTATTCGCAGAAGAAAATGGGGCGGTTGTCGCCGTTTGGCTGGTTGGCCAACAGCTCGCCCGTGAACAGGCCGGGGTACATACGGCTCACCATGTCCACGTAGGCCTGGTCGCGGGGCGTCTGGATGCGGTAGGCGTGGTTTTTGGGGTAGTTGGGGTCGTTGGGGTCGATGTAGCCTTCCACGTGCGGGTCGCCCATGGCGGGCTCGTAGTGGATGGGCCGGGTGATGTCGAAATCGTGCAGCCAGGCGGCCATCGCGGCGTGGTTGGGCCCGCGGCCGCTCTCGTTGCCGAGGCTCCAGAAGATGATGCTGGGGTGGTTTTTGTCGCGCAGGGCCATGCGCATGCTACGCTCCTGGTAGGCGGCCGTCCAGGCCGGGTCGTTGCTCAATTTCGAGCCCAGGCCGTGGGTTTCAAGGTTGGCTTCGTCGATGACGAGGATGCCGTACTCGTCGCAGAGCTCGTAGAAGTACGGGTCGTTCGGGTAGTGGCTGGTGCGGATGCAATTGAAATTGAACTGTTTGAGCGTGCGCACGTCCTGTCGGATGTCGTCGCGGCTCACGGCCATGCCCTTGGTGGGGTGGTGGTCGTGGCGGTTCACGCCGTAGAGGTAGGTGAGCTTGCCGTTGATGAGCATCTTGCCGTTGTCCTTCGAAAACTCGATGCTGCGGAAGCCCACGCGGCAGCTTTTGGCTTCCAGCACCGCGCCGGTTTTGTCGGTCAGGGTGAGCACCAGCGTGTAGAGGTTGGGGGCCTCGTCGCTCCACTTCAGCGGGTTGCGGATGGTGGTTTCGAGCAGGCCGAATTTGGCGTTGTCGAGGCGCGGATAGGGCTCGTTGATGATGCTTTCGGCGGTGCGCTGCAAAGGCTTCTCCAGCACCGGCGCGCCCGTTTTGTCGAAAAGCTGCGCTTTCACCTGGTAGCCGGAAATGTCGTTGTTGCCGGTCAGGTTTTCGAGGCGCGGGCGGATGCTTAGCACGGCGTCCCGGTACTGCTTATCGAGCTTGGCCTGCCAGTGGAAGTCGGCAATGCGCAGCTTGGGCTCGGCCAGCAGTAGCACCTCGCGGAAGATGCCGCTCAGCCGCCAGTGGTCCTGGTCTTCGAGGTAGCTGCCGTCCGACCAGCGCATTACCTGCACCGATACCACGTTTTCGCCCGCCTGCACATACGGCGTCACGTTGAACTCCGAGGGCAGGCAGCTGTCCTCGCCGTACCCCAGAAACTTCCCGTTCACCCACACCTTAAACGCCGAACTGACGCCGCCAAAATGCAGCGTCACGTTCTGATTCTGCCAGCCCGCCGGCACCGTAAATGTGCGCTGGTACGAGCCCACGCCGTTGTAATCCTGCGGCACAAAGGGCGGGTTTACGGGCCGGAACGGGTACTTGGCGCTCTTGTAAATGGGCAGGTCGTAGCCGTTCATCTCCCAGTTCGACGGCACGGCCAGCTGCTTCCAGCCGCTCACGCGGCTCTTGTAGAAATCCCTGGGCGCGTCGGCGGGCTTTATCGCAAAGTTGAAATCCCACAAGCCGTTGAGTGACAGAAGCCGCGGGGTCTTGTCGCGGTCGCCGAGCAAAGCGTCTTTCTCGGTGGGGAAGGAATAGGCCGTGGCGCGGGATTTGTCGCGGTTTAGCTCCGTGATTTGGGGGATTTCCCAGGCGTCGCCTTCGGGACCGGCGTAGATTTTGGGTGGGTTGGAGACGCCGGGGAAGAAGTACACGCTGGCTTCTTGGGCGCTTGCTGCGAAGGGTAACAGGAGTAGCAGGATGGCCCAGACGTGGCGCCTCACCCCCCGGCCCCCTCTCCGAAAAGGAGAGGGGGAGCCACGGCGGCTTCTGCCAGTTAGAGAAAATTGAAGAGGAAAACTGCTCATTTGAAAGTCATATCAATTCTGTAATCGTCAGGCTCCCCTTCTCCTTTTCGGAGAGGGGGCCGGCCCCATAGGGGGCCCATGAGGCGCCCACGTCAGGGCTTGCTATTTAGCGTTACCGAAGTCGCTTCAAGTCCCTCCGCTTCTGCCCGTAGCGTAATAGTCCCCGCCTTCTGCGTCGTCTGAATAATCGCCAGCGCCATGCCATTGTAAGCCTTGCGCTCCGGCTTTTTAAACGACTCCATGCTAGCCTGATACCCGTTGTCAACACCCGCCACAAAGCCCGGCCCGCTCACCGAAAACTTCACCAGATTGGCCGCGTCGGGCACTAGGTTGCCGGCGGCGTCCAGCACACGCACGGTGATGAAGGACAGGTCTTTGGCATCAGCGCGCAGCTTGCTGCGGTCGGCGGTGAGTTCGATTTTGGCAGGTGGGCCGGCGGTTTTGATGGTGCTGGTGAGCACGGTTTGGCCGGCGCGGCGCGAGATGGCTTGCAGGGTGCCAGGGGCGTAGGGCACGCGCCACATCACGTGCAGGTCGTCGGGGCCTTTCTTTTTAATGCCCAGTGACTTGCCGTTTAGGAATAGCTCCACTTCGTCGGCCTGGCTGTAGTAGGCCCACACGTCCACGGTTTGGCCGGGGCGCCAGTTCCAGTGGGGCAGCAGGTGTAGCACGGGCTGGCTGGTCCACTCGCTTTGGTAGAGGTAGTAGGCGTCTTTAGGGAAGCCGGCCAAGTCGATGAGGCCGAAATAGGAGCTGCGCGCCGGCCAGGGGTAGGGCAGGGGCTCGCCCAGGTAGTCGAAGCCGCTCCACACGAAGGCCCCGCTGATAAAAGGGCTGTTGCGGACGGCGCGCCAAGCGGCTTCGTGCCTGGCGCCCCAGTAGGGCGCGGCGTTGTCGTAGCTGGAGGCCGTGAAATCGGGGTTGCCGGTGGTGAGCTTGGTTTTGCCGTCCTTAGGCCAGATGCGCAGGCTGTCGGATGGCAGGTCGTAGTGGCCCCGCGTTTCGTAGGCCGCCGCGATTTCAGTCGCCAGAAATTTCTGGCCGGGAAAGCTAGTGGGCAGCTTGGGATATTCGGCGTGCTTGTAGTTGAAGCTCAGCACATCCAGCACACCGGCCTGGCTGATGAAGTTCTTCGCCGGCTCCTGCTCAGTGAGGGCCGAGGTCACAGGCCGGGTGGGGTCGAGGCGCTTCACAGTGGCCGTCAGCTCGCGGGTGAGGCGGGTGCCGGTGCTGTCGAACTGCTCCCGAATTTCGTTGCCAATGCTCCACAGAAACACGCTCGGGTGGTTGCGGTCGCGCCGGATTTGGTCTTCCAAATCGCGCTGGTGCCACTGTTTGAAATCGAGGTGGTAATCCTGCGAGTTCTTCTTTTTTTGCCACATATCAAACGCCTCGTCCAGCACCAGAAAGCCCATCTGGTCGCATAAGTCCAGCAGCTCCGGCGCGGGCGGGTTGTGGGCCGTGCGGATGGCGTTGCAGCCCACTGCCTTCAGGATTTCCAGCTGCCGCTCCATGGCGCGCACGTTCACCGCCGCGCCCAGCGCGCCCAAGTCATGGTGCTGGCACACGCCCTGGATGCGCAGCGGCTGACCGTTCAGCAAAAAGCCCCGCTGGCCGTCGAAAACGCAGGTGCGCACGCCCAGCGGCGTTTCGTACTCGTCCTCGATTGCCTGGCCAGCCAATACCGTGGTTTTCACTCGATACAAATAGGTTTTGGCTACCGACCAAAGCTGCGGGTTCTTCAGGATAAGCTTCTGCGATACCGTAGTCGCCGCGCTGCTCAGTTTCACGCCGCTGGTTAGTTGCCGCGCCACTTCCCGGCCGGTTTTGTCCAGCACCACCGTTTGCAGGTTCACAGTGCGCGATGTGCCGGTGGCGTTGCGCAACTGGGTTTGCACGGCCACCGTGGCGGCCTGCGCGCTCACGGCGGGCGTACTCACGAAGGTGCCCCACTCATCCACCGCCACCGCGTGGGTGGTCACCAGCCGCACGTTGCGGTAGATGCCCGAGCCCGTGTACCAGCGCGAATCCGGCTGGGCCGAATTATCGACCCGCACGGCCAGCACGTTGGGCTGGCCCGCCGGCTGCAGGTAGCGTGTCAGCTCGTAGCGAAAGGAGATGTAGCCGTTGGGCCGCTGCCCCAGCGAATGCCCGTTCAGCCATACCTCACTGCGCTTGTACACACCATCGAATTCGACAAATACGTTGCGGCCCTTCGCGGCCGGCATCGTAAACGTCTTGCGGTACCAGCCAATGCCGGTGGGCAGGCCGCCGCCCTCGGGCTTGGCGGGGTTCTTCTCGTCAAACTGGCCCTCGATGCTCCAGTCGTGTGGCAGAGTCAGCTTACGCCAAGCTGCATCGTTGAACGTGGCATCTTTCGCGCCGGCCTCGTCGCCCAGGTAGAATTTCCAGCCTTTATTGAAATCCGCCACTACCCGCGTGCCCGGCTGTGCCCCAAGAATGCTTCGGGAGCCGAGTAATAGTAGGAGCAGGGGAAGAATCAAGCGAGGCATTGGGTGGAATGTAGAGACGCGACACTTCGCGTCTCGTCGTTGCTGATGTTGTTTAGCCTGATGGCGTTGTTCTGGTGGGAGACGCGAAGTGTCGCGTCTCTACATCGTTCATTTTTTAGCTTCTTTCGGTTTCTTCACCGGCGGCGCAATGAAGGCTACCGTACTCTTGCCCATATCCGTCGACGTGGCCACGGCGATGCCGCGCTGGTCGGCCTTGTTCACGGCGCAGTAGTAGTGGTACACCACACCTTTGTATTTCAGCACGAAGGACTTGTGGGCAAACAGCTCATCATAAGGCTCGGAGGGCTCAATCAAATTCGCGCCGGTCCAGTCAGTCCAGTGGGTGAGGTCGTAGGAGCAGGCGAAGCGGTTCACGGCGCCCTTCACGCCGGGGTAGAAGGCGCCGAAGTAGAACATGACCCACAGGCCGTTGTCCATTTTCTGCAGGTAGGCGTCGCCGGTGATGCCGGTGTGGTGGTTCAGCACAGGGTTGCGCAGGTAGCGCTGCCAGTGCGTCATGTCGTCGCTCACGGCCATGCCGATGCGTTCGGCGCCGCGCTTGGCGTTGAGGCTGTCGCCGTTGGCATTGTAGTACATCACGAACGGGTGGCCGGTGAGCTTGCTCTTGTCCCACACCACCGAGCTTTTGTAGATGGTGTGGTTTTCCCACCAGCGCACGTCTTTGTCGTCGGGGCGCAGCACGGGCTTGGGCAGGCGCTGCCAGGTGGGCAGGGTGGTGGGGTCCTTGTCCGTCGAGGCCAGGCTGATGGACAGCAGGCCCTTTTCGTAGCCCCGCGAGTTGCCGCCGAAGTACGACAGCCAGTACCGGCCCTGGTAGGGCTGCCACTCGTAGCTGCCACCCCACTTGGGGTCCTGCAGGGCCACGTAGCCGGCTTTCTGGTTGGTGTCCCAGTCGGTCGTATCGCTGAAAGGCAGGATTTTACCTTTCGTCTCCCACTTCAGCAAGTCCTTGCTCTGGGCCAGCCAGGTTTCGTAGCCCCGCCCGTCGTAGATGATGTAGGTCATCCACCACTGCCCGTTTTTGCGGAATACGCTGGGGCAATCCATCTTCTTTCGGTTGTCGTCGGTGACGAGCACCAGGCCGTATTTGTAAGGCGTTTTCACCTCCTCGTACACCTTCTGCATCTCGGCAGCAGGCACGGTAGTAGGCAGCGGTTTTTGCCCCCAAGCCGATTGGCAAAGGCCACCAAGTAGCAGAAGAGAAGCGAGTTTGATTTTCATGCGATTACAAGGTTGAGCCAACCTCAAAATGGTAAGTCCCCGAACCGGCCTTGATGCGCGCGCGCCCCTCCGCAATGCCCAACGGTTCTAGCTCCGGGTGCTTCTCCAGCGGCTGTCCGCCTTCGGTAATGCGCGCCGAAGCGGTGGCGGGCAGATAAATGGTAGCCACGGTGTTGGCCGGAATGGTCACCGTCAGCTCGAAGCCACTGGCCGACTTTTTCCAACTCGTCGCAATCAGGCCGTAGGGCGAGAGGTGGCTGGCCTTGGCGCTGGTCACGTCGCCCACCGGCTCGGGCCGGATGTCAATTTTATCGAACGCCACCGACCCCTCGGCTGGCCTGATGCCGCCCAAGCCGCTGTAAAGCCACTCTATCAAATGCCCCAGCATGAGGTGGTTGTTCGACACTGTGGGCAACGCGGCCCACGATTCGGTGAGGGCCGTGGCGCCGTGGGCCAGCTGGTAGCCGTAGCCGGGCACGTCGGCGCGGTTGTTCATCGCAAAAATCACGTCGGAGCGGCCCGCGTCTTCCAGCACGCGCAGCAGGTAGCGGTAGCCGATGTCGCCGGCGGTGAGGCGGTTATCGTGGGTGCGCAGCTCCTGCACGATGTTTTCCACCACGGCCGCTTTATCGGCCGGCGCCACCAGGCCCATGTACACGGCCAGGGCGTTGGTCGTCTGGCTGCCGGTGGCATACTGCCGGGTGGCGGGGTCGAAAAACTTCGCGTTGAAGGCCGCTTTCACGTCCGTGCCCAGCTGCTCGTAGCCAGCCGCCTCATCGGTTTTGCCTAGCAGCCGGGCGACGCTGGCCAGGATGGTGAGGTCGTAATAATAAGTCGCCGTGCCGGTTACGCCCATGGGCGTGAGCTGCGACACGCCCGGCGGCTTGGGGCCGAGGTCGTACCAATCGCCCAGGCCCTGCGTGAGAATGTGGTCCTGCGCCTTGGTGCCGAGATAGGCCACGTAGCGCCGCATCATGTCGTAGTTCTCGGCCAGCACCCGGCGGTCGCCGTACCATTGGTACACGTACCAGGGCAGGATGATGCTGGCGCTGCCCCACTCCGGCGAGTCGCGGAACATGTCGCCGCCCCACTCAAACTTCACGTACTCCGGCGCGATTTCAGGTACCAGCCCGTCGGCTGTTTGCGAAGCGCGCATGTCGGCCAGGGTCTTGCGGCAGAGCGTGGCGATGTCGTAGCCGTAGCGCAGCGAGCCGCCCATGAGGTGAGTTTGTTCCAGCCAGCCCAGCTTTTCGCGGTGCGGACAGTCGGTCATCACGCTGGCCAGGTTGCTTTTGATGGCCCAGTCAATCAGCGTATGGGTGCGGTTAAGCAAGTCGTTGGAGCACGAAAAATCGCCTACGCCGGCCGCCGCATTGCGGGTGTGCAGCGCCGTCAGACGCAGGATTTCGGGCCTGTTCTTCGGATTGGGCTGGCCCTTCGGCACTCCGCCCTCTACCTGCGCGTAGCGGAAGCCATAGTAAGTGAAGCGGGGGCGCCAGGTTTCCTCACCGCTGCCTTTCAGGATGTATGTGAAATAAAAGCCGCGCCCGGTATTCTTCTGGGTCACCGTTTTATCGGGCCCCAGCAGTTCGGCCGGTGTAATGCGCACGGTGTCGCCGCGCTGGCCTTTCACCTGGATTTCGATGATGCCCGAAGCATTTTGCCCGAAGTCGTACACCCATTTGCCGGGCTGGGCCTGCATGATGCTTTGTGCCTTGAAGGTATCGAAAACCTGCAGCGGCTCCTGCTCCTGCGCTACCAGCTGCGGCGGGCCGTCCACGGCCACAACGGGCCGCCAGGCTTTGTCCTGAAAAGTGGTGGTGGCCCAGCCGGCTTGCTCCAGCGCGGCATTGTAGTCCTCGCCGCCGTAGATGCTGCTGAAGGCAATGGGGCCGGCAGCGGTGCGCCAGGTCGGGTCGCTCACCACGTTCTGGTGCGAGCCGTCGGCGTAGTCCAGCGCCAGCCGGCAAATCAGCTTCGGGTAGCCGAACGCCGCCTTGAGCTTGCGGTACCGCTCCTTCACCGGCGGCACGTAGTAGAAGCCGTTGCCGAGCATGACGCCCAGCGCATTGGGGCCGGTTTTTATTAGGCTGGTCACGTCAAACGTGACGTACTGCGCCTGCTGGTCGTACTTCGTCCAGCCGGGGTCGAGGAAGTGGTTGCCGATTTTTTGGCCATTCAACAGGGTTTCGAAGTGTCCCAGGCCGCTGATGAACAGCGTGGCCCTGAACGGCTGCTTTTTGGCGGTAAAGCGCTTGCGCAGCAGCGGCAGCGTGTTGTTGCCGTTGTAGGTATCCTTCTTGCCATCAACGGGCAGCACCGTTACCCGGTCGGCGGGCAGCTGGTCGTAGGCTATCCAGGCGGCGCCTTTCCAGTCGGCGGGGGCGAGCAGGCCCATCTGCCACTCGGCCGGGGCCGACCATTCGGAGGCAGTGCCTTGATTGTCCCAGGTTTTGACCTTCCAGAAGTAGGTTTTGGCCGGCTGCAGGGCCTTGCCCGCGTAAGGCACCTGGATGGAGGAATTTGAGGCGATTTTGCCCGTATCCCACGCATTGCCCACGTTCTTGTCCAGGCTCTGGCGGCTGTCGGCTACCAAAATCTGGTAGGCGGTTTGCCGCACGTTGCGGCGGTCGGCGCGCAGTTCCCAGCTTAGCGTTGGCTGGGCGGTTTGCACGCCCAGCGGATGGGGTTGGTACTCGCATTTCAGCGCCGCAACGGCGAGCTTCTGGGCAGCCCCCGGATGATAAATCAGTACAAAATGGACAAGTAAGAAGCCTAAAAATGGGGAGGTATTGAAAGAAAGGGAACGACGTATCTGCATTGCCTTGAATTTCAACTTTGCCCTTTTTAGGGTCTCTGAATCAGGATTTTTGCTGAATAAAGCGGCAAAAATGTTCGATATTTCTGCTGATGCGTGCATTCCCCGTCCCAATGTATTTATTCATGGCGCAGGGCTGTTGACAAATGTAGAAATGCCCTTCATCGAACTCGTACGGGCCTTTCGCATCTTGTTGTAGGATGTTAGCATGGGGCTGGGCCGGCGGCGGGGCTGAAACTACGGCGGAGGTTGGTGGTTGCACAAGACGTTTTGGCGTATATCCGTCTTTTTGAATTATCACCCCCACTACTCATGCTGAAAATTGGAGCGCCGGCCCCGGACTTTTCGTTGGTTGCAACCAACGGCGAAACGTTTACCCTTTCCCGCTATAAAGGTCAGAAAGCCATCGTGCTATACTTCTACCCCAAGGACGATACCCCTGGTTGCACCGCCGAAGCCTGTTCGTTTCGCGACCAATACGAAGACTTCAAAGAACTCGGCGCCGAAGTCATCGGCATCAGCTCCGACAGTGAAAAGTCGCACCAGAAATTTGCCCAGAAACACCGCCTGCCCTTCGAGCTGCTGGCCGATACCGACGGCAACGTGCGCAAGCTTTACGAAGTGCCCCGCGCCCTGCTGGGTTTGCTGCCCGGCCGCGTTACGTTTGTCATTGATAAGAACGGTGTTATCCAATACATCTTCAACTCGTTGAGCGGGGCTACCGACCATGTGAGCAATGCCAAAGAAGTGCTGAAAGGACTGCCGATGTAGCTTCACCTAGAAAGCGCTGGCTAGCACTCAACCGGCAATTACGTCATGAATTCTGGTGGGCTGTGGGCAGAATGGGGTTAGGATGCGTAGCAGCTACAGCCGTTTCGAAGTCAGTGTCCGTGCGGTCAGTAGCGCGAACGTTGTCGTTCGCGTGCCAGAACGAGCTGGCGGCGCGGGGACGCGAACGACAACGTTCGCGCTACGCTACACCAACCCCGACACCGCGCTAACCGCACCAAGTCGTTGCCGAATGTTTCGTTTCCTGCTGTTGTTCTTTGTTTTGCTGCTGGCCACCCGCGTGGCCTCGGCCCAGCCCACCGTTCTCAACGCCACGCTGGATGGCTATGAGTACCCATTTCCAGTAAAATACCTGCCGCTGAAGTTGGAAGGGCAGGCGCTGCGCATGGCCTACATGGACATCCCGGCTTCTGCTGCCAAAGCCAACGGCCGCACAGTGGTGCTGCTGCACGGCAAGAATTTCTTCGGCGCGTATTGGCGCGAAACCGTTAAGGTGCTCACGGCGGCCGGGTTTCGGGTGGTGGTGCCCGACCAGATTGGCTTTGGCAAGTCCGGCAAAGCCGACATTCATTACTCGTTTCATCAGCTGGCGCGCAATACCAAGCAGCTGCTCGATACGCTCGGCATGAAAAAAGCCGTCATCGTGGGCCACAGTATGGGCGGCATGCTGGCTACTCGCTTCGCCCTGCTCTACCCCGAAACCACCGAAAAGCTGGTGCTCGAAAACCCCATCGGGCTGGAAGACTACCGCGTGGGCGTGCCCTTCCAATCCGTCGACCAAGCCGAGGCCACCGAGCTAAAAAGCACCGAAGCCAGCATGCGGAAATACCACGCCACCTACTATCCCAATGGCTACCCGGCGGCCCACGACCAGTGGCTGCTGCCCCTGGCCGGCCAAACCCGCAGCCCCGATTTTCCCAAAGTAGCCCGCGCCAATGCCCTCACCTTCGACATGATTTACCAGCAGCCGGTGTGCTATGAATTTGGCCGCCTCGCCGTGCCCGCGCTGCTCATCATCGGTCAGGCCGACCGCACGGTGGTGGGCAAGGCCCTCATCAAAGACCCGAAAACACTGGCCCAAATGGGCCAGTACCCGGCGCTGGGCCGCCGCATCGCCGCCCAGATAAATGGCGCGAAGCTGGTAGAAATTCCGAACGTGGGCCACATTCCGCATTTGGAAGCGCCGGCGCAGTTTTATAAAGCGCTGCTAGGGTTTTTGGAGTAAAGCGGAACACTATACTGGCAGAATCCTTACTTTTGGCGAGTCGGTTTATTGACTGTCAATTATTTAGAATGAGCAATTGATTTCAAATCCATCACTTAACACCGATTCTACTCTCAATGGCTGATTTGTTTTCAGGTATCATAACGCGTGCACAGAAGGAGAAACGCATGCTTGGTGTGCGTACTAGCCGAACTGGTGACAGATTCTCAGTAGGTTATATTATTAGTTTCAGCGATGAGCTCTTGATGCTCCGAGTCATAAATCGTGACGGAATGCAAACGGGCATTCAATCGTATGATATGGTAGATATCTACCAACTTGATTTTGATGACCGGTACATTCGGAACATCGAACTCAAGGAAGACAACCTTGACAAAGTATACGCAGGGTTAAAATCGCCATCCTTCATGGAGCAGGAGTACCTGAGTATTCCATTATTGTTGGGCCGGGCCAAGGAAGCACAGCAATTAGTGTTTCTCACTACCAAAATTGGGCATGACTTATATGGCTACATCCGGCAGTTTACAGAGCAGGAGATACTTGTGGAGTGCTACACAGAATACGGCGAGGATGATGGGTTGACAGTAATTCAGGTGGAAAATATTCAGAGCTTTATTTGGAGTGATGAAGACACGAGAATGATTGAGCTTCATTTAAAGCGTAGGGAACAACGCGGGTAATTGACTAAAATCTAGCTTAATATCCGCAGCGAGTCCGCGTGAATCAGCTGCGACCCTTGGTAGCGGCCCTCGCGTGGGCCATTTTCCAGGTTGAGCACGCCGCGGGGGCAGGCCGTGCTGCACATGCCGCAGCCCACGCACGAGGCCCGGATGATGGGCTCGCCGCGCTGGGCGTACTGCTTCACGTCGATACCCATTTCGCACACGTTGGAGCAGTTGCCGCACGAGATGCACTGGGCGCCGTTGGTGCTGATGCGGAAGCGCGAAAAATGCTTTTGCAGCAGGCCCAGGTAAGCCGCCATGGGGCAGCCAAAACGGCACCACACCCGCGCCCCCATGATGGGGTAGAAACCCACGCCAATGACGCCCGAAAACACCGAGCCGATAACGAAGCCGTACCATTTGGCGGCCACGCCGCCGGCTGCGCCCAGCAAGGTGCTGCCGGTGGCAAAATGCACCCATAGCAGCACCGTAATAACGACAATCAGGACCAGTACGGGGTAGATGATGCGCACTTCCCAGCGCCAGGCGGCACGGCTTTTGTCGGCCAGCTGGCGGTAGGGGTCGCCGGCGGTTTCGGCCAGGCCGCCGCAGCCGCACACCCAGGAGCAGTACCAGCGCTTGCCAAAAAAATAGGTGAGCACCGGGGTGGCCAGCAGCGACATTGCCGCCCCCCAAAATACCATGAACACGCCCAGCCCGCCCTTTTGCAGCAAAGACGTGACGGTGCCCGGAAACAGGTAGTCGTACTTCAGCGGCCAGAAATACGTGAAGTAAAACTCCGGCTGTTGAAAAAACTGGAGCAGCCCCGGCAGCAAAAACGCAAACCCCAGCTGAAAAAACATCACCGACGCGGTGCGGATAAGCTGGTAGCGCGAGTGGCGGTATTTCCACAGCGCCCGGACGCCCATCAGCAGCACGGCCAGGGTGTAGAAGGTGCCGTAGAGAAACCATTGGTCGGCCGGCCGGGCGCGCAAGGCGCGGCTGAACCCGTCGAGGGCGTGTACCAGGTTGTTGAGCGGGCCGAAATGGCCGTGGCCGTCGTCGTTGCTGAACCAGTAGAGCACCACGTAGAAGCCCGTGAGCACCAGGCCCGTGACCCAGGCCACGGCCCCGCGGCTGGTGCTGGCCCGCAGCCACAGGCTGTGCTGCTGCACGCCGGCCGGGTGCCGGCCATATTTCAGCCAACTCCAGGCCAGCATGCCGCTACCGAGCAGGCCCAGGGCCAAATAAAACCAGCGTTGCTGGCGGGCCGGGTCGGCGTCAGCCAGCGCAAGGAGCAGCGTCAGCAGTCCTCCGGCAACGACGCTCAGCGCAAGCTTTTCGGCGGGCGAGGAAGCCGGCAATGGAGGCGTAGTACGCGTTGAGGACATCTTAATAGCAATGAACAATGAGGGGTTAATAACGAGCAGCGAGCAAAAGAACGACCCGCCTCCATTGCTTTTTTTCTAATGGTGATGAGGCTCGTCGGGCTTGCCAAACAGGTTAATGAGCGTCCCCACGCAGTAGAAGCCGGTCCAGCACGCGTAGAGCCAGTTGAAGCCGGCTGGCATACGACCAACAAAAAAATGCAGAATCAAATGCGCCCCGGCGCTCATCAGCAAGCCGGTGAGGGCAATGAACTGGAAGCTGTTGAGGGCCGAGGGGCGGTATAGTTTAGAAAAATCCACGAGAACAAAGGTTAAGCGCCAGCGGCGCTGGATTGGAAACGACTTGCCAAGCCGGCGCTCAGCTCGTGCAACGCTAGCCAAACAGGGCGCGCAGGCCTTTACGGCGTTTCAGCACCACGGGCTGCTGCGGAAACTGCCGATTGAAAGCGGCCACCAGCGCCTGCTCGTGCTGCGGAAAAAACTCGGGGTCAAAATTAGCCGCGCCCAGCTCCGCCATCACCGCGGCCACCGGCGTGTGGTTCCGAATCCACTGCTGGCACACATCCTGGCGCAGGCGCAGGCCCAGCGCGTTGAACCCGGCCACGGCGTGGGGGGGGGCGGCCTGGAAGTAGACGCGCAACGCCGCGCGGCCCGACGGATGTTCCCAGTAGAAATGGTCCATGCCAGCCACTGGCCCGGCCGGGGCCCGGCCATACGTCTGGTATTCGAGGTTGAAGAATTTGGCCGAGTTGAACCAGATGCCGCGCCGGTACCGCGTGGGCTGCCCGCAAATGGTGTGGGCCACGGTTTCGCCCTGCAGCCTTCCGGTGTACCAAAGCTGCTCGATGGGGACCTCGCCCGCGGCGGGCTGGCGGTGCTGGGCGCAGTCGCCGGCCGCATACACCTGGGCGGCGCTGGTGCGCAGCAATTCATCAACCAGAATGCCCCGGTCGGTATCAATGCCCCCCATGCGGGCCAGCGAGAGGTTGGGAGTAACCCCGATGGCCAGGCCCACCCACTGGCACGCAATTTCTTCGCCCGCCGTGGTGAGCACGGCGCGCACCCGGCCCTGGGCGTCGCCCAGTACCTCGCGCAATTCGGTGTGGTAGCGCACCGGCACGCGGTTCTCCTGAAACTGGCGGTCCACCAGGTGGGCTTCTTCCGGGGGCAGCACCGAGGCCCAGTACCGGGCCTCGCGCACCAGCACCACGGGCTCGATGCCGCGGCTGTGCAGCATCTCGGCCAGTTCCACGCCAATGAGGCCGCCGCCCACCACCACCCCGCGGCTGATGCCGTGCGTGTCGCGGGCCATGGCCTCCAAATCGGGCAGGCCGTAGAGGCCCTGCACGCCGGCCAGGTGCTGGCCGGGCCAGCCGCCCAGCTTGCTCTCCGAGCCGGTGGCCAGCAGCAGGGCATCGTAGCGGAGCGTGGTGCCGTTGTTGAGGACGACGAGCTGCTCGGCGGTGTTCAGGGCTGTGGCGGTGGCGTACACCAGGCCCAGCCGGTTTTCATCCCAGAACCAGTCTTCGTAGGGCTTGATGTCGGAAAGCCGCATATGGCCCATGTACACGTACATCAGCGCCGTGCGCGAGTAATGGTGCGCACTTTCGGCCGATACCAGCGTGATGCGCGCACCGGGCCGCAGGCGGCGAACGGCCAGCGCGCACGATACCCCGGTGATGCCATTGCCGATAATTACCAGGTGCATAGTGCGGGAAAAAGAAGTGCCGGGCCAAATGTAAGCGCAAGCCCGGCGGAAGGAGGGAAAAGAACGGTTGGGCCAGGTGCAGGTTCAGCCGCGGGAATCATTCGCTTGCGCGTCATGCTTCGGCGCTGCAATGAAGGTCCGTCGACTTTCTATACCGCTTCTTCAGCCTGGCTCCTGCCTGCGACCCTACAATCCGCTTTAGCCCGCCAAAAGTTTTGGCTGCTTTGGCTGATGTCGCGGCCCGGGCCTCCGTTACCGCTGCCTGCCCTGCTTCGTAACGGAATGCCTGCGGATGCGTAAGCTTGGTTACCGCTTCACTTAATATTCCAGACCGCATGATTCCCGATAATTTCTCCGGCGACGGCACCGACGCCGATGAAGGCGAACACGCCGACATCACTGAAAATAAAAACTTTGCAAAAAACGAAGAGCTCGAAAAACAAAAAAAATACCAGCAGGACCAAAGCAACAACAAGGCCAGTGGCGACCCCACCGCTGCCCGCTACGTAGGCGCCAACGGCTACACCGAGCGTAGCAACCAAAAGGACCAGCTGGAAAACCTCCACATCGGCGGCTCCGAAACCAGCCCCCAGGGCGGCAACGACCACACCAATGCCGGCGAGCAGGCCCAGGGCCCCGGCTTTGAAGCCGAAGGCAGCTACGAGTTGGACCACAACCTGCGCACCCGCGACCAGGATTTTGGCGAAAAGGCCCCCGGTGGCCCCGCCACGCCCGCCGGTGGCAGCGAGACCATCAGCGACCAATAAGCGGCTTCGGCCCGTGCTGTTTTTTGCTGTGAGCGGGGTGGGCCCGCCGGTAGCCAGTGGCTGCTGGCGGGCCCACCCTTTTGCCGAAACGGATGAAGCAATAAGGCGAAGTGGTTCAGGCAGAACAGGCGGCGCCATTTGATTGAAAAAAGGTGGGATGGGTCGAATAAATAGAAAAAAGGAAGGTGAAGTTGGATAACAGGCAAACGCTTAACTTGCGCGGTATATCCTGAGTAGCGGCTTTTAAAAGCAACTACTTCTCAGCCACTTTCCCACTTTCTAAGCTAACCGTTTCAATCCATGAGTCCCGACAATTTACCCAAGCCTCAGAACGAGCAGTACGACCCCAACCTGGACGCGCAGGACGAGGAAGTAGCATCGGGAGGCAACAACCGGCTTTTGTACCTACTGGGAGGGGTAATGGTGGCGCTGGTGGTGGGCTACGTGGCCCTGCCCAAAGGCCACGGCGATGGGTTGGCTTCGGTCACGCCTTCCTTCATGCTCGACGACGCTGCCGTGACGGCCACCGCGCCCACGGCGGCCGACAGCATGGCCGCGGGCCTGAAGGCAACCCCGGCCACCACCGAGACGACGGACGCCAAAGAGGATATCGCCCCCGCCAAAGCCCCTGCCGCCACGCGCACCACTGCCCCGGCTCCGGCCGCCGCAACCGGGGCCGATGCCGCTGGCACCGCAGCTCCAGTGGCCGCCCCGGCAGCTACAGAAGTGGCTCCGGCCCCCGCCCCGGCACCGGCCCCCGAAGCGGCCGCCCCGGCCAATGTGACCGTTTCGGGTAAGATAGAGGACGAGAACGGGCGGCCCCTGGTGGGCGCCACCGTGCTGCTGAAAGGCAGCAGCAAAGGCACCAGCACCGACGCAAACGGCAATTATTCGCTCGAAGTGCCCAACGACAACGACAACACCCTGATTTATGGCTATGGTGGCTACGACGACGAAATAGTGCGGGCCAAAGGCAGCCAACCCCTGAATGTGACGCTAACCCCGCGTGCCAAGGCCGGCAAACGTCGGCGCTAAACTGCCGTGGTAAGGCATAAAAAAGCGACTCTCTAGAGGGAGTCGCTTTTTTATGCCTTGCCCGTCCTAAGCAAGAAGCGGTTTCGGAAGGGTCTCGCTTGCCGGTCCGACGGCTTAGGCGTCCGACCAGTCGTCGGCCAACGGCCATTGGTGCCTCGTTCAGGCAGCAACCGGTCGGACGCCTACGCCGTCGGACCGAGCGGAACCCACTGCCTAAACAACTTCCAAGTTTTCAGAACTGAGTTATAAGTATAGGACTTACGCAGTTGCAGCCCCAGCGGGGCGCCATCTCGATAGTAACTGGCTGATGTTGGGTAGAAAGCCCCAGCGGGGCGACACTCGGTTGAGTGCTTGGCGAGTGTCGCCCCGCCGGGGCTTTACCATTTCATAATGAATAACTTACTACCAATGTGCCGCCCCGCTGGGGCTTCAACTGCGTGAGTCCTAAAGTAGTAAGACAGAAAAATTTGTAAAGTACTCGAGCAGCAGTAGCCGCATTCGCTTAACCGTCCTGCTGAGCGGAGTCGAAGCATCTCTACTGCAATAGTAATTTGATTTACTGCTGCGGTAGAGATGCTTCGACAAGCTCAGAAGGACCACCTTTTACGGTACGGTTACTTCTGCGTGACTACTTGATTCCTCAACCTGGAATATGTTTCTCGAAGCGCCGGCCAAAGAGGAAATACACCGGCAGCCCCAGCGCCACCAGGCCCAGGCCCCGGCGCGAGAATTCAGCCGTGTCGGGGGCAATGAGCAGGATGATGCAAAACGCGCTGGCCAGCACAACATACAGGCCCGGCAACACCGGGTAGCCCCAGGCGCGGTAGGGGCGGGGCGCATCGGGGCGGGTGCGCCGCAGCACGAAAATGCCGATGATGGTGACGACGTAGAACAGTATCACCGCAAACATCACATAGTCGAGCAGCTGGCCGTAGGAGCCGCTCAGGCAAAGCAGGCAGGCCCACAGGCACTGGGCCCACAGGGCGCGGGCCGGCACGCCGGCGCCGTTCAGGCGCGCCAGGCCGGGGAAGAACAGCCCGTCTTTGGCCATGGCGAAATAGGCGCGGGCCCCACTCAGAATGATGCCGTTGTTGGCCCCGAACGTGCTGAGCATGATGAGCACGGCCATGACGTAGGCGCCGGCCTTGCCCAGCACCGATTCGGCTACGGCGGTGGCCACCCGGTCGTCGGTGGCGTACTGAATGCCCCGGCCGGCTAGCGTAGTGGCATCGGGCGAGCCGTGCAGGGGCAGCACCAGCAGGTACACCACGTTGATGAGGATGTAGAGCGCCGTGACGATGGCCGTGCCGATGGCCATGCTGCGCACCAGCGTCCGCTCCGGGTTCTGGATTTCTTCGCCCGCGAAGCCGATGTTGTTCCACGAATCGGACGAAAACAGCGAGCCCGACATGGCCATGCCAATGGCAATGAGCAGGGTGCCGCCGCTGATGGGCAGTTCGGGCGCGCTGGTGCCCGGCGCGGCCGAGCGAGTGGCCGCCCAGATGTTATGAAAATTGGCCGCAATGGCCTCGTGGTTGATGCCCAGCGCCACGCCCAGCACGATGAGCAGCGCCAGCGCAATCAGCTTGGTGCTGCCCAGCACGTTCTGGATGAGCTTGCCGGTACGCACGCCCTGCGCATTGAGCGCCGTGATGCCGATGATGAGGAAAATGGCCAGCAGCTGCACCGATGAGAAAGTGAAATTCCAGCCCAACAAGTTGGTTTCAAACAGGACATTTTTCACGCTGAACCAGGGCAGCAGCACGCCCGTGAACTTGGCAAACGCCACGGCCACGGCCGCAATCACCCCGGTTTGGATGACGAGAAACAGCGTCCAGCCGTAGAGGAAGGCCGTGAGCCGGCCAAAGGCCTCGCGCAGGTACACGTACTGCCCGCCTACTTTGGGGAACATGCTGGCCAGCTCGCCGTAGCTGATGGCCCCGGCCATGGTGATGAAGCCGGTGAGCAGCCACACCACCAGCAGCCAGCCCGCGCTGCCCACTTGCCGGGCAATATTGGCCGAAACGATGAAGATGCCCGAGCCAATCATGCTGCCCGTGACCAGCATAATGGCGTCGAAAAGATTGATGGCGCGCTTGAATTGCGGCTGGTCGGGTTGAGGTTCGGTCATAGATTCAGCTTATGAAGCCGACAAGATAGAGCGATGACCGGAATGTGCAGGCGGCCGCTTACATTCGAGTCGGCCCAATTGGTTCGTTTTCTTCCAGTCGACTCTCCGTAACACCGCCATGCGCTATCCATCTGCCTGCCGTTTTCCAAGCTGGGCGATGCCCTTCTTCGCGTTTGTTCTGGGGTTAGGCGCAAGCGGCTGCGCGAAGGAGAAAGTAAACTGTGGGCACGGGCTCACCACTTTTTATCTCACCTTCAAAATTGTGAACGACCGGACCGGAGCCGACTGGTTTAAGCAGCTCAGTCAGGCCGGGCTGGACTCGTTGAGTCGGTTGAATCCACCTAGAGGCCAGCAGCCGGTGGGTACCCCGGTACTGTGGGGAATTTCGCTCAGCGACGGCGCGTATTACCTGCCTGCTACCGGTGGCGAACTCACTCACACCCTCCTGTTGCACCTGTCGCCAACCGATACGGATACTGTGGAGGCGAAAGCGCAGTTTGGACCTCTGGTAAACACCGATTGCAACGCTTACCACGAGTTAAAGGGCCTGGAGCTGCGCTATAACGGTCGGCTCAATGGGCGCTACGGCTTTGGGGGGAGTTGGAATGGCGCAAATTTCTCGTGTAGCGGCTGTGGGAGCGTAGAAGTCGTACGGAAGCGGCCCTAGCAGCAGCTAAAACTCGCTGCGGTCGTACCAACTGCGCATGCGCCAGGGGTCGTTGCGGTTTTTGCGCACCAGCACCAGCCGGGCCGTGCCGGAGCCCGAAAACCGCTCGTCGTCGCGCTGCACAATGGTGAGCAGGAACGAGCGTTCCACGTTCACCAGCGTGTCGGAGGCCAGCGTGTCGGAGCTGGGCAGGTACTGCGTCCACTGCAAATTGGTGGAGCGCGCAGCTTTAAACAGCCGGTAAGTGGTATTAGCGTCCACGTCGCGCGTCCAGGAACGGTCCACGTTGGCGGCGAAATCGTGGTAGGTGAAGCGGAACTTCGGGTGCAGCAGCTGGCCGTAGAGCGTGGAGTCGCGCAACTGATAAGACGCCCGAAACCGGTCGAAAAAGCCCCGCACCGTCACGGGGTTGCCCAGCAGCGCATTCTGGTCGGCGGGTACTTCATCCAACGCCGGCGCAAAGGGGTTGCAGGCGGGCACCATCAAAACCAGCACAATGCCTGAAAGCAGCAAGGTTGGAAAAGATGGACGCCACGGCAGGTTCATAAGGCGAAATATACGCTGCGCTGAATGAGGAATGAGGAATGAAGAATTGGAAAGTGGGCGGATGGGTCGGAACTTCCTCATTCCTCATTCCTCATTCCTCATTCCTCATTCCTCATTCCTCATTCCTCATTCCTCATTCCTCATTCCTCATTCCTCA
>NZ_JAERQF010000034.1 GCF_016734815.1 Hymenobacter rubidus | reverse complement strand
TGCTCGCCCACGAACGTGATTTTGACCCCAATTTTCATCTTGCTCTTGCTTCCTAAACACAGTTCATGCTGAGCTTGTCGAAGCATCTCTACTGCAATGGTAACCAATTGCTTATCTACAGCGGTTTCGGAGTCGGTATACAGGCGCTGGAAGTAGCGCGAACGTTGCAGCTCGCGCCACGGTACACCGACTCCGAAACCGCTCTAGCAGAGATGCTTCGACTGCGCTCAGCATGACCGCCTTTTACAGTGCGTTTACTTCGTGACTGCTTAACACCCGGGCGGTAGCAAGCGCTGCTCCCTACATCCGCTGGCCGGGGAATTAAACCAGGGACTTGCTCAAACCGGCTCCCGAAGCGGCTTACCCTCAAATACAAGACGGGGACAACTGCAGCAGTTGTGTTCGGGAGCTTGGCTATGTGACAAGAAAAAAGGGTCCGCGCAATGCGCGGACCCTTTTTTCTTGTCTTTCGGTGCTTGGCTGTGAAGCGCCGGGGTCTTGGTTAGCGTTCTGGTTAGCGAACGACCTCGAGCCAGCCCTTGGTCTGGGCGCCCGTCGAGCTTGTCACCAGGTAGTAGTACACGCCCGCCGGCTGGTTGTCCCCGCCCCAGTTGTTCTGGTAGTTGGCCTGCTCGTACACCTTGCGGCCCCAGCGGTTGTAAATCTCCACCTTGCTCGACGTGCCCGCCGACGATATCTTGAACACGTCGTTGAACCCGTCCCCGTTGGGGGTAATGATGTTCGGCACCTGGATGTCGGGCACCACCACCTGTAGCTCCTTCACGGTCGCGGCGCAGGCTGCCCCGCCCACGTTGGCCGTGGCCGTGAGCCGGATGCGGTACGTGCCCGAGGCCTCGAGCTTGAGCGGAGCCGGCGTCTGCTGGGTAGAGAAGGTTACTTCCGGCGCGCTCACGTCCACGTTGGCGATGTCCTTGATGCGCTGGTAGGTCCACACGTAGGTAAAAGTGGCTGTCGGCGACTGGCCGGTTACTTTGGTGTCCGTCGTGTTGACGAAGGTGAAGGACACCGGCGGCTTGCTCGTGGGCTGCCCGTTGGCGCCCAGCGCGGCCGAGGAGGTGAAGCCTGCCACCAGGGCCGGCGTCACGTTCACCGTCACCGTGCCCGTCACCGAGCAGCCGGTCTGCACGCTGCCCACGGCCGTGACCGTGTAGACCGTGGTGGTAGTCGGCTTGACGGCGATGCTGGCCCCCGTGCCCACAACCGGGCCGTTGGCCCCACCCGTGGTCCAGGTGTAGGTGTAGGTGTCGCTGAAGTTGGCCGCCGGCGTGGCCAGCGCCGTGAGCGTGGCTGTGCCGTTGGGGCAGATGTAGGCGTTGTTGGTCGTCACTGCCACTGTGGGCGGGGCCACCACTTCCACTGTCACCGTTTGGGTGTTGGAGCAGTTGAACTGGGTCTGGCCCGTAGCCGTCACCGTGTAGGTGTTGATGCCCAGCGTCGTCGGGTTCACCGTAATGGTGGCGCCCGTCGAATTGGCGCCCGTGATGCCGGGGCCGCTCCAGGCGTAGGTATATGTGTCGTTGAGCGTGCTGCCCACTCCCGTCGGGCGCGAAGCCAGAGCCGTGAGCTGTACCGGCGCGCCGGCGCACACTTTTTGCAGCGTGCGCGTGGCCGTCACCACCGGTGGCGGCACCACGGTCACCTGCACCGTGGTCGTCGCGTCGCAACCATACGGGTCGGCGCCATTAGCTACCAGCGTGTAGGTATTCACGCCCGGAGTCGTCGGCCGAACCGTCAAGGTCGGGCCCACCACGCCCGCGGCCGCCAGGCCCGGGCCCGTCCATTTATACGTATAAACGTCCCTCAGTACCGGGGTTGCAGGGTCGGTATTAGGCCGGGCCGCGCTGCCGGTCAGCAGCACCGCCCCGCCCGCGCATACTTGGGCCAGCGAAGCCGTCGCCGTCGCCACCGGCTCGCCGACGACACGTACCAAGATGGAAGTAGTATCGTTGCAGGTACCCTGAGCAAAGCCCAGCGTGGGGTAAATGTTCAGACGGTAACGAGTGGTCGAAGTCGGATTCACCGTGATAACGGAGTCGGTGGTTACGGCCGGCAGGCCGCCCCCGTTACCCCGCAGAATGCTCCACTGGTAGCCGTATACCTGCAGCTGGGTGGTGTTGGTGGCCAAGCGGCGGATGGAGTCCGGCCGGATAACCTTGCCGCGCAGCGTGAGCGAGCCACCGGGGCAGATGGTGGCAGTGCCGGGCCGGGTGTTGCCGATGCCGCTGGCGCCCGCAATACCGGAAGCAATGGCGAAGGGCCCAGGCACAATAGTGATTTCGATGATGCGGGTCTGGATGCCTTTGATGGGGCAGGCGTTGTCCTCGATGCGCAGCGGGATGCGGATGGTCTGCCCCGCGTAGCTCGAGCCGGGCTGGAAGTAGAAAATGGCCTGCGGGTTGGGCGTGCCGTCACCCACGAGCTGGTAGGTGCCGATGTCGCCGTTTTGCAGCTGGTTGAAGTTAATCGTGCCGTTGCCCGTGTAGGTCACCGTCAGGTTCTGCAGGGGCGTCACGGCCTGGTGCGTGGGCGTGGTGAGGTTGTCCGGGTCGGTGAAGTTCACGCGCACCTGGGCGTAGTTGCAGGTCTGGATGCGGATGCGCGTCGTGTCGATGGTATTGGTGGGAACTGCGCCCGAACGCGGGTCGGGCACGGTCACCACCGGCGTGGCGGGCACGGTGTTGCCCGAGCCATCAATGACGATAACCAGGAAGTCGCGGCGCACCGAGCCCACGCGGTAGCGGCGGTTGCTGCCGGGCAGGCGGCGGTACTCCGTGATTTTGCCCACCACCACGTACTTGTTCAAGCCCAATGCTGCGCTGCCGGCGCGGTACAGGTTCGGGGTGAAGGTGATTTGGCCGTTGGTAGCGTCCAGCTGGAAGCGCGGGCGTACAGTTTTGTAGTATACAGTGCCGGCGATGGTGCCGCACACCCCTACAGTATCGCCACCAACCGGCATCGGCAATTCAGCCGTGTAATTCGGCGTTGAAGCAGCGGGGCATTGCAGAAAGCAAATGGTACCCGGTGCACCAGACAACTGCGTAGGATTACAGTTACCAGAAACACGCGGAGAGTAAGGGTTATAAACACCGCAAGACGACAGCGGCGCGTCCAACGAGTAAACCAGTGAGTCACCGTCGGGCTCTAGTGCCGAGGTGAAGTTGATGGTCGTGCGCTGGTTCACAATCACGAAAGGAACTGGGATGTCGCGCGAGGAGAAAATAGGCGAGGTGTTGTTTACCCGCGTCGGCACGCCGTTCACGGTCACCAGGTTATTGAGTGTAGCCTCGAAACGGAAGTTGTCCTGCGTCGGGATGTTGCCGGTGCTGGGGCGGCAGCAGTCGTTGTAAGAAATAATCCAGTTGGCAGCCGGGGGCAGAATGATAGTGCCGCGGTAGTCCTGTTTCTCGTACTGGGGATACGTCGTCTGGCTCGTGCTGCACGTAGCCAGGGCTTGGATGGCCGGGCAATAGCCGATGCCCGTGGTGAGCGAACCCGCTACCGGCGACAGCGAACCCGTCACGGATGTGCCGTTGCAGGTCTGCTGCGCCGTAATGCTGATGGCGGTAGTAGGTAGGGTAGCGCCGGTACAGTCGCGGTAAAAGCTAACCGTGACTTCGTAGGTGTCGCCACTGACGTAGCGGTAGGTCATCTGCCCGCCCTGGATGTGGGAGGCCAGCGCTGCCGGCACGCCGCCCCACAGGCAGCACATGGCCAGCAGCAAGGTGAAAGACTGTAAGATTTTTCTCATGGGTGTAAAAAGGGGAAATTAAGGTGTGAAAATACAACAAAGGGTGGTAGCCGGACAATTCGGCCAACCAAGATACAGGTAGAAACGGAGAGCGCAAAAAAGGGAGGCTGAAGACATTTTTATCGCAGCAAATTATAGGCCATATTTTGAAAAAAGCGCGTCTGAATGGAACTTATTTATGAATTATTTCTCACCCTGTTACAAAAGGTCGTTTCGCACCGGGCTACTGCCCGACAGTCGTTGCTTCAAGAAAAAAGCATAAAGCAGGTAATTATATGGATTTCCACCTTTCTCTTATACATTACGCACCGTAAGCCCCGAAGCGCCTTTGGGTTTTCGTTCCTCTTCTCTTTTCACCACTTCACTAATGCATCATGCGTAAACTGTTACAGTTACCATTACTAGCGAATAAGCCATGGCGTCGGCCGTGGGCAAGGGTCTTTTTACTGGGCGCGCTGCTGAGCCACATGGCCAGCCAGGCCCAAACGGCTAACTGCGTTACCGGCCTGGGCGGCTTTTGTGGGGGCAACGATATTTCGGCCGTGAGCATTTCCGGCACCACGCTCAACGCCACCGGCCTCACCTGCACCACGGCCGGCAGCCAAGCATACACGGCTTATCCGGCTACCGGCTCCAATACTGGCACCCTTTCCAGCGGTGTTCCTTACACCTTGAGCGTGACCCTGACCGGGGCCAGCATTGTGTCGATGTGGATTGATTACAACCACAACTTCATTTACGAGGCCAGTGAGTGGACGCAGGTAACGACCAACTCGGCAATGGGCACGCCGGTATCGGTGGCCTTTCAGGTTCCGGCCGGGGCGGTGCAAGGCACCACGGGCCTGCGCATTCGCAGCCGCGCCACGCTCAACAACAACGGGGCCACGGACGCCTGCACCAGCTTCGGCAGCGGCGAAACCAAGGACTTTACCGTGACCATAGGGGCGCCGGCGGCCTGCCCGGCCGTGACGGCCCTGACCGTGACCGGCATTACGGCCACGGGCGCCGTGGTGGGCTTCACACCGGCTGCGGGTTCCACCAGTTATACGGTTACAGTGACGCCAACCGGCGGCACCGCCACGACGCAGACTGTTACGGGCTCGCCGATTACGCTCACGGGCCTTGCGCCCAGCACTTCCTATACCGTAAGCATTGTGGGCAGCTGCAGTGCCAGCAGCACGTCGGCGCCCAACACCATCACCTTTATTACAAGCTGCGTAACGGCCCCCTACGCGACCGTCAACAACACGACGCCTTACACCCAGGATTTTGAAACGGCCTGGCTGAGCCAGTGCGGCACCAACGAAGCACCCGGCTTGAACTGGCGCAACACGCCCGTAACGGGCAACACTTCCTGGCGCCGCGACGACGACGGCCCTTCGGCCGCCTGGTCGTCGACGGGCGGCAGCTACACGCCGGCCGGCAGCCCGCTCAGCGGCACCAGCCTGCACTCGGCCCGTTTCCATTCCTACGACGTGGCCAGCCGCGGCCGCGGCTCGCTGGACCTGTACGTGAACATGGCGGGCACCACGGGCGCGCCCACGCTCAACTTTGATTACATCAATACGTCGGGGTCCGACTCGCTGAAAGTATTCGTGAGCACCAACGGCGGCACCACCTTCACTGCGCAGCCGCTGGCTTCTTTGGGCGTAATTGGCACCTGGACGCGCCAGACGGTGAACCTGCCCACTACCGGCCTCACGGCCACCACCATTGTGCGGCTGCGGGCCGTGGGCGATTTTGGCGGTTCCGATATTGGCCTCGACAACGTGCGGGTGAGCTACGTGAGTTGCCCGGCCATTACGGGGCTGACGGCCACGGGCGTGACGGGCAGCGGGGCTGTGCTGACCTTCACGCCGGCTACCGGCGTGACCAACTACACGGTGACGATAACGCCCGCCGGCGGCACGGCTACTACGCAAACCGCCACGGGTTCGCCCATCACGCTTACGGGCCTCACGCCCAGCACGGCGTACACCGTAAGCATTGTGGGCAACTGCGGCACCAGCAGCACGTCGGTGGCCACGATTACGACGTTTACCACCGCGTGCGCTTCGGCGCCCTACGCGACCGTCAACAACACGACGCCTTACACCCAGGATTTTGAAACGACCTGGCTCAGCCTCTGCGGCACCACGGAAGCCCCGGCCGTGAACTGGCGCAACACACCGGTGACGGGCAACCCCTCCTGGCGCCGCGACGACGACGGCGCCGCGGCGGCCTGGACCAGCCCCAGCTCGGGCGCCTACACGCCGGCCGGCAGCCCGCTGGGCAGCACCAGCCTGCACTCGGCCCGCTTCCACTCCTACTTTGCGGCCAACAGAGCGGTGGGCACCCTGGACCTGTACGTGAACATGAGCGGCACTTCGGGCACGCCTACCCTTGCGTTTGACTACATCAACGTGGACGGTACCGACTCGCTGGCGGTGTACGTGAGCACCAACGGCGGCACCACGTTCAGCGCCCAGCCGCTGGCCGCGTTTGGCCTGGCCAGCACCTGGACGCGCCAGTCGGTGAACTTGCCCGCCACTGGCCTCACGGCCACCACCGTTGTGCGGCTGCGGGCCATTGCCGACTTTGGCAACAGCGACATCGGCGTTGACAATGTGCGCGTGGCCTACGTGTTGTGCCCGGCCGTGACCGGCCTCACCGCCACCGGCCTCACGCCCACGGCGGCCAGCATCAACTTCACGCTGGTATCGGCAACCAGCTACACCGTGACGATAACGCCCGCCGGCGGCACGGCCACCACCCAAACCGTGACGGCGTCGCCGCTGAACCTGACGGCGCTTACGCCGAACACTGCCTATACGGTGAGCATTGTGACCAACTGCAGCGGCAGCCAGACTTCGCAGCCGGCCGTGCTCACGTTCAGCACGCCGCCGGTGCCCCCGGCCAACGACGACTGCGCGGGCGCCCTCACCGTGCCGGTCCAGTTCGGGACTTGCACCGTGCAGACCAGCGCCAACAACACGGCCGCTACTACCTCAACGGGCCCAACGCCGTCGTGCAACACCAACGTGCAGCGCGATGTCTGGTTTAAAGTGACGGTGCCCGCCAGCGGCATTGTAACCATCAGCACGGTGGCGCCCACCGGCGGCAGCAACATCACCGACACCGTTATGGGCGTGTACTCGGGCACGTGCAGCGCGCTTACCGAAGTGGGCTGCAACGACGATACCAACGGCCTGTACTCGCAAGTGGCCCTGACCGGCCGCACGCCCGGCGAAATTCTTTACATCCGGGTGTGGTCGTACAATGCCGCGACCACCGGCCCGGTTGCAGTGTGTGTGATTTCGCCTTCGAACTGCGCCCCGCCGTCCGGCCCCACCGCCACCAACGTGACCAACACCACCGCCTCGCTGAACTGGGTGGCCCCCACCGGCAGCACCGGCAATACTTATGAAATAGAATACGGCCCGCAGGGTTTCACGCAGGGCACCGGCACCGTATTGACCGGCCTGCCGGCTACCACCACGACTGTAACCGGCTTGACGCCCAGCACCGCCTACTGCTTCTATGTGCGCCAGAACTGCGGCGCCACCAACGGCAGCAGCGCCTACGTGGGCCCCACCTGTTTCACCACCCCGCTCACGGCCCCGGCCAACGACGAGCCCTGCGGCGCCATCACGCTGTCTGCCGCCGCCATCAGCGGCACCAACGTGGGGGCCACCACCAGCGTGCAGCCCGGCATCAACCTGCCGGTCTGCTCGCCGGCGGCCCGGCCCAACGATGTGTGGTACGCCTTCACCCCCACCACCACGGCTATCACGTTTACCTGCACGGGCACGGCGGCGGCCATGGTGCGGGTGTACACTTCGCCGAGCTGCTCGGCCGGTCCGTTTGTGCTGGTGCGCTGCGTCGGCCTGGCCAACAACACGTCGGTGGGCACGTTCACCGTCGCGAACCTCGTGGCCAATACGCGCTACTACGTGGCCGTGAGCGGCTACGGCAGCACCGATGCCTCGGGCACGTTCACCATCGGGGCCACCAGCGTGCTGGCCACGCGGGCCCAGGCCGACACCAACGCCCTGCTGGTGTACCCCAACCCCAGCAGCACCGGCCAGCTCACACTCAAGCTGAGCGGCCTGAGCGGGGCCGGGCAAGCCACGCTGCTCAATGCCCTGGGCCAAACGGTACTCACCAAGCCCCTGGCGGCTGGCAGCACCGAGCAACTACTGGCCACGCGTGGGCTGGCTGCCGGCCTCTATACCCTGCGGGTAACGGTGGCGGGCCAGGTTCTCACCCGCAAGGTGGTGTTGGAGTAGAGTCCTGCTCAGCTCTTCAGTTATAAGCAGTTAATAGCAGAAAACAAGGCACCTACCGGTAATGTCCCCCCTGTTGTCTTGCTATTCGGCGCGTAGCTCCGGCTACTTGCTTAGACTATAAATTTCTACCAAAAGGGCCATTCCATTGCGGAATGGCCCTTTTATTTGCTTATCAGACAATCCGGAACTGCCAGCAGCCGAATAGAACAGTAGGACCCATCGGGACTTTGGCCCTACATTACACTGCCCAAAGCACGCACATACGCTCCACCACCCACTTTTTTCAACCATCCTCTTTAGTCAACCAGTCACTTTTCCCCACTCACCCTCATGAAACTATTCTTACCAGGACGGCGGCCCCAGCCGCGGGCCAAAGCAGCGGCGACCACCACGTTGGCAGCGCGCTGGCGACCGGCGTCTTTGCTGCTGGCGCTGTTGCTGCTCAGCCACAGCCTGTGGGCGCAAACCTACCTCATCGGTACCAACCAGACGACTTGCGCGGGCAACATTTACGACTCGGGCGGAGCCACCGGCACTTACGCCAACAACGAGAACCTGACCACCGTGCTGACCCCCGCTACTGCCGGGGCTAAAATCCAGCTCAACTTCACGGCCTTCGACCTGGAGAGCAACTTCGACTTCCTGAAAATCTACGACGGGCCCACGGCCGCCGCGCCGCTGCTGGGTTCGTTCACGGGCACCACCAGCCCGGGCCTCGTGACGGCCTCCAACCCCACGGGCCAGCTCACCCTGGTATTCACCTCCGATGGCTCGGTGACAAATGCCGGCTTCGCGGCTTCCATTGCCTGCGCCGTCAACGTGCCCACCATCACCAGCTTCAGCCCCACCAGCGGCCTGCCCGGTACCAGCGTGGTTATCACGGGGCTTAACTTTACGGGCACTACGTCGGTGACGTTTAATGGCGTGGTCGCTCCCGGCTTCGTCGTCAATTCGGCCACTCAGATTACGGTAGCGGTGCCCTCGGGGGCAACCACCGGCCCCATTCGCGTGATTACCCCCATAGCTCCGGCTACCAGCGGCACCAACTTCACCGTGCCCGCCCCCACCATCACCAGCTTCACGCCCACCAGCGGGCTGCCCGGCACCTCGGTCGTTATCACGGGCACCAACTTTACCGGCGTGGCTACCGTGAGCTTCAACAACGTTCCGGCCCCAGGCTTCGTCATCAACTCGGCTACCCAAATTACCGCAACGGTGCCCGTTGGCGCGGCCACCGGTCTCATCCGCGTGGGCACGGCCGCCAGCAGCACCAACTTCACGGTGCCCGCCCCTACCGTTGCCAGCTTCACGCCTACCAGCGGCCCGGCGGGCACTTCGGTGGTGGTAACGGGCACGAACTTCACCGGGGCCACGGCCGTGACCCTGGGGGGCTCACCCGTCACGGCGTTCACCGTGAACTCGGCCACTCAGATTACCCTCACGGTACCGGCCAACGCCTTCACCGGCCCGGTGTGCGTGACCACCCCGGCGGGCAATGCCTGCTCTAGCGCCAGCTACAACACCGGCAACCTCTCGTACCTGATTGGCACGAACCAGACCACCTGCTCGGGCATTCTTTTCGATTCGGGCGGCCCCAGTGGCGCGTACAACAACAACGAAAACCTGACCTCGGTATTGACCCCGGCCAACGGCTCGAAAGTGGTGCTCACCTTCACGGCGTTCGATTTGGAGAGCAACTTCGACTTCCTGAAAATCTACGACGGGCCCACGGCCGCCGCGCCGCTGCTGGGCTCGTTCACGGGCACCACCATTCCCGGCCCCATCACGGCTTCCACTGCCAACACCACGGGCCAGCTCACGCTCGTGTTCACCTCCGATGGTTCGGTGACCCGCGCGGGTTTTGCGGCGGGTATTTCCTGCCTGGCGCCGCCCACCTGCACGCTGGTAACCGGCCTGACCGTGACCAACATCACGGCGACCTCGGCGGTGCTGAACTTCACGCCCGGCATTGGCAACAACAGCTACGTGGTGACCTACACGCCCACGGGCGGCACGGCCCAAACGGCCACCGGCACGGCTTCGCCCATCACCCTCACCGGCCTCACGCCGGCCTCGCCCTACACAATAAGCATTCAGCCGATATGCACGGTGGGCACCTCGCCCAACACCCTGACCAATGCTACCTTCACCACGCTGCTGCCCAACGACGAGCCTTGCGGCGCCATCACGCTGGGCACTGCCCCGGTCAATGGCTCAAACATTGGCGCCACTACCAGCATTCAGCCGGGCATTCTCACGCCGGCCTGCTCGCCGGCCTCCATTCTGCAAGATGTGTGGTTCGTCTTCACCGCTACCGCCACCACGCGCGGCCTGACCGTGACGGGTGCCCCGGCCGGCATGGTGCGCGTGTTTACGGCCGCCGACTGCGCCAACGGGCCATTCATTCCGTTCCTCTGCCGCAGCTCGGGTGCGCCTAATACGGCCGTGGGCTCTTTCGCCCTCAACGGCCTCACGGTGGGCACCCGCTACTACGTGGCGGTGAGCAACTACGGCGGCATCGACCCCAGCGGCCTGTTCACCATCACGAGCACCGTAACGGCGACCCGTGCGCAGGCCGAAAGCGCCGCCCTGCAGGTGTACCCCAACCCGAGCAACACCGGCGAGCTTACCCTGAAGCTGAGCGGCCTGGGCGGCGCCGGGCAGGCCACCCTGCTCAATGCCCTGGGCCAATTGGTGCTGACCAAGGAACTGACCAACGCCAGCGTTGAGCAAACCCTGCGGACCCGCGAGGTGGCCGCCGGCCTCTACACGCTGCGCGTGGCCGTAGCCGGCCAGGTGCTCACCCGCAAAGTGGTGCTGGAATAGCAAGTGCTGAAATTTTTAACCTGTCAAAAAAAGGCTGTTCCGTTGCGGAACAGCCTTTTTTTGGAGTTATTGGGGTTCTCCAACGCCAGCGCCGGGAAAACCATCAATTGTGTGCGCCGGAGCTTATCTCTAAATTACAGTGCTCTAAGCGCTTTTCTAACTTTCTCCACCCCTACGCCACCAACCTTATTTTCACACCATTTCCCCTCACACCTCATGAGTACACCCTTACAAGCATGGCGGCCCCGGCCGTGGACGACTGCGCTGACGCTGCTAGTGGCGCTGCTGCTACTGGGCCGCGTCGGTCAGGCGCAGGTCGACACCTACACCTTTGCGCCCAGCACGGGCACCTTCACTCCTTTGGTGGGCGGCACCAACGTTTCCACCATTCAGGGCGATGACGTTCTATCGGGCGTGCTCCCGCTGGGCTTCACCTTTGTTTTCGATGGCTCGCCCTATACCTCGTGCCTGGTGTCGTCGAACGGCTGGCTTACCTTCAATACCGGCGCCAACACCAGCAACCTCACCAACGACCTGGCCACTGGCCCGGCCCTGGAGCGCCCGCTTGTGGCTCCGTATTGGGACGATTTGAACGGCACCTCCGGCGGCGTGGCCAGCTACCTCACCACCGGTACCTCCCCCAACCGGGTGTTCACGTTTCAGTGGTTGAACTGGTACCGCTACGGCAGCACCGGTCCTTCCATCTCCATGCAGGTGCAGCTGGTGGAAGGGACCAACATCGTGCGCTTTGTGTACCGCCAAGATGCCAACCCGATATCCGGGGCCGGGGCTTCCATTGGCTTGTCGGGCGTGGGCTCGGGTCCGGGCTCGTTCCTGTCGCTGAACAACACGTCGACCTCGCCCACGGCCAGCTCGACCGTGGAAACCAATAGCATTGCCACACAACCGGCCACGGGCCAGATTTACACCTTTACTCCGCCGGTGCCGGCCCTTTGCCCCACCGCCCGCAACCTGAGCGTGGTGAGCACCACGGCCACCTCGGCTCTGGTGAGCTACACCGTAACCAATACCCCCGCCGGGCCTTTCACCATTCTGTACGGCCCCACGGGCTTCAACCCGGCGCTGCCGCCCTCGACCACCAACGTGTACTCCACGATGACGGCGCCGGGCACCACGGCCACCATCACCGGCCTCACGGCCAGCACCACCTACCAGTTTTATGTGATGCAGAACTGCGGGGGCACCAGCGGCAACGGCAGCCTGTCGAACGCCGGTTCCTTTATGACGGCCTGCCTCACGCCGCTCTACGCGGCGCTGCCGGTTACGGAAAGCTTCGAAAACACCTGGATTAGCCGCTGCGACACGCGCGATGTGCCCAACAACAACTGGCGCAACACCCCCGCCACCGGCAACAACTCCTGGCGCCGCGAAGACGACGGCGCGGCCGGTGCCTGGACTGGCCCCACATCCGGGGCCTACACGCCCGTGAGCAGCCAGGGCCTGCACTCGGCCCGCTTCCATTCCTACAATGCCACCAGCGGCACCATTGGCACCTTCGACCTGTTTGTGAACATGAGCGCCGCCGGCGCCAAGCGCCTGAGCTTCGACTTCATCAACACCAGCGGCAGCGACTCGCTGGTGGTGCAGCTTTCCAACGACGGCGGCCTCACCTTCAGCCGCCTGGCCGGCTACCTCACCAGCGCCACCTTCACCACGCAGGTGCTGCCGGTGGCCAGCACGTCGGCCACGGCCGTCATTCGCTTCCGCGCCAAGTCGGACTACGGCGTAACCGACATTGGCCTCGACAACGTTATTCTGGAATCGGCCACGGGCTGCCTCACGCCGGCTAGCCTGTCGTCGACCACCACCACGACCACGGCCACGCTCAACTGGCTGACCGGGGGCACGGGCACCTACACGGTGCTTTACGGCCCCACGGGCTTCAACCCGGCCACCGGCGGCACGGCCATCACCGGCCTCACCGCCCCGCCCTACACCATCACGGGCCTCACGCCCGGCACCACCTACCAGTTCTACGTGACGCTGAACTGCGCCGGCGGCTCCAACTCCGGCACGGCCGGGCCCGCTTCTTTCACCACCCAGATTGTGAACGACGACCCTTGCGGGGCAACCATTCTGACCATCAACAACACCTGCACGCCGCTGGCTACTACTACCTTTGGGGCTACTGCCACGCCCAGCACCGTGTACGCCGCTAGCGGTTCGGGCACGTGCAGCACCAACACCACCCCGCACGATGTGTGGTTTAAGTTCACCACGGCGGCTACCGGGCCTACCAGCACGGCCGTGCGCATTAGCGTGACGGGCGCCCCGGCCAGCGTGGTAAGCGTGTATTCGGGCACGGCCTGCACGGGCCCGCTTACCTTCCGCGTGTGCTCCGGCATCGGGGCCAACGTGGCCGCGCCTAACCTCGACGTGAACAGCCTCACGCCCAGCACGACTTACTACGTGCGGGTGAGCGAGTATACCAACGGCAACACGCTGGGCAACTTCACCATCTGCGCCACGCCCATTCCGAACTGCCCCTCGCCCGGTGGCCTGAATGCCGCCGCCATCACCAGTACTTCCACTACGCTGACATGGCTGGCGGGCACGGCCGGCAGCACCTACAACGTGTATTACGGCCCCACGGGCTTCACCCCGCCCACGGGTGGTACGGCCCTCACCGGCCTGACGACTACGTCGGCGCCCATCACCGGCCTGGCGCCCAACACGGAGTATCAGTTCTACGTGATGCAGGTGTGCAGCGGCTTCAACGGCAGCAGCGTGCTCTCGGCGCCCTTCACCTTCATGACTCTGATGACGCCGCCCGCCAACAACGAGCCCTGCGGCGCCGTGGCCCTGCCCTCGGGCACCACCATCAGCAGCACCAACGTAGGTGCCACCACCAGCTTGCAGCCCGGCATCAACCTGCCGGCCTGCTCTTCCACGGCCGTGCCCAATGATGTGTGGTTCAGCTTCACGGCGGCTTCGGCGGCGCGCTCGTTTACCTGCACGGGCGCAGCGGCCGGTATGGTACGCGTGTATACTTCGCCCAGCTGCTCGGCCGGTCCGTTTGTGCTGGTGCGCTGCGTCGGCCTGGCCAACAATACATCGGTCGGCACCTTCACGGTGACGGGCCTCGCGGCGGGCACCACCTACTACGTGGCCGTGAGCGGCTACGGCGGCACCGACCCTACCGGAACGTTCACCATTTCCAGCGCGACCGTAACGGCTACGCGGGCTCAGGCCCAGGCCGAGGCCCTGCAAGTGTACCCCAACCCCAGCAGCACCGGCCAACTCACCCTGCAGCTAAGCGGCCTGAGCGGCGCCGGCCAGGCCACCCTGCTCAATGCCCTGGGCCAGGTAGTGCTCACCAAGGAAATGGCCAACGTCAGCACCGAGCAGACCCTGAGCACCAGCCGCCTGGCAACGGGTATCTACACGCTGCGCGTAGCCGTAGCCGGCCAGGTGCTCACCCGCAAAGTGGTGCTGGAATAGTTTTTCAGCACTGGTTTTTACTGAAAAGGGCCGGCAAATTGCCGGCCCTTTTTTATGTCCAGGTCATGCTGAGCTTGTCGAAGCATCTCTACTGCGCAAGTAACTACAGCCGTTTCGAAGTCAGGTACGTGCGGTCAGTAGCGCGAACTGTGTCGTTCGCGTGCCAGAACGAGTTAGCGGCGCGGGGACGCGAACGACAACGTTCGCGCTACGGTACACCAACCCCGACACCGCTTTAGGTTTACTGTTGCGGTAGAGATGCTTCGGCTGCGCTCAGCATGACGTTCTTTTTCACTACCATTTACCCTAATCCACCACCAGCTTGCGGGTGGCGCGGCCACTGGCGTTTTCGGCCTGCACCAGGTAGGTGCCGGCCCGCAGGCCAGTCAAATCCAGGGTTGCCCTGGTGCTGGTGGGGGGCAGGGTGCGCACCACCCGGCCGGCCAGGTCGAGCACGATGAGCTGGGTGGCCGTGGCGGGCAGCTGCACGGTGGCCTGGCGCCGGGCGGGGTTGGGGAAAATCTCGAAGGCAAAGTCGGCTGGGCCGGTGCGGGTGGCGCTGGCCACGTAGGCGCGGTTTTCGAGGGTCAGAATGCGGTCGTCGGTGGCGACGGGGGTGCCGCGGCCGTCGCGGTTGCTGGTGCCGAGGTACACCTTGCCCTGCGGCGACACGCAGATGGCGCGCAGCCGCCCGAAACCGGTCAGAAAATCGGTGCGGGTGGCAATGGCCAGGCCGGTCGCGTTCAGGGTGAGGCCGATAAGCTTGCTGTCTTTGAGCACGGCCAGCAGCAGGCTGCCGCGCCAGCCCGGAATGGCGGGGTGGTCGTAGTAGGTGAGGCCGGCCGGGGCGATGGTGGGCGTCCAGGTGGTGAGGGGTTCGCGCACGTTGTTGGCGGTGCAGAAGGTCATTTCGGCGGGCAGGTCGCAGTAGCCTTCCACGTTGGGCCAGCCGTAGTTGCGGCCGGCTTCAATCTTGTTGATTTCGTCGTCGTTGTTGGGGCCGTGCTCCGAGCTGTAGATGCGGCCGTCGGGCAGTTGCACCACGCCCTGCGGGTTGCGGTGGCCGAACGTGTAGACGGCGCTACCGGCAATGGGGTTGGTGGCCGGAATGGTCCCGTTGAGGTTCAGGCGCAGGATTTTGCCATTGAGCGAGGCCGTGTTCTGGGCCTGGGGCTGCTGCTGGGCGTCGCCGGTGCTCATGAGCAACGTGCCATCGGCCAGCAGTAGCAGCCGCGAGCCGCTGTGCGAGGTGGTGGCATCGATGTTGCCCAGCAGTACCACGGGGCTGCTCAGGGTGCCGCCGGAGTAGGTGTAGCGCACCAGCTTCTCCTTGAGGTAGCCGGCATCGGTGTAGTTGTACACCACAAATACCCAATAGGTGGGCAACGGCGGCACGGTGGGCAGGGTGGCCGGCGTCACCACCATGCCCAGTAGGCCGCTTTCGCCGGTGGGCGTCACGTCGGGCAGGGTGAGCAGGGGTAGCACTTGCCCGGTGGCGGGGTTCACGCGGCTGATGCGGCCGTAACGCTCGGTCATCCAGATAAAATTATCGGGGCCCCAGGCCAGCTCCCACACGGTGTTGAGGTTGGT
The DNA here is from genome assembly GCF_016734815.1 of Hymenobacter rubidus. Lineage (GTDB taxonomy): Bacteria > Bacteroidota > Bacteroidia > Cytophagales > Hymenobacteraceae > Hymenobacter > Hymenobacter rubidus. The sequence goes on along the minus strand of NZ_JAERQF010000034.1, from coordinate 41,586 downwards.
GGCCAGGGCCGAGACGGTGACGGTGGTGGCGCCCACCGGGAAGGTGGCGAGGGCGGGCGCCTGCGCCGAAGCCACGAGCGGGCCGGCGGCGGCCAACAGGCCCAGTAGCAGACTGCGTAAAGATTTCATAATGAAATAAGAATAAGGGTGGCTGTTTAGAAAGTCGGGAAAATGCGTAAAACGTCATGCAGAACGCAGCGAAGCATCTCGCGTGCTTCCACTAATTCTCACGATTGAGTTACTACCACACGCGAGATGCTTCGCTGCGCTCTGCATGACGGCCAAAGGGTACTTCCTAAAAAGCTTCAAGGAAAGGAAACAGAAGAAGCCACGGGCTTTTACACTAACGCAACCCAGTCGCTTATGGATGCTGGACCGGCGATAGTAGCTTGCGGTTGCTTTCATTTCGCAGGTATTTATGGCCGATTTTCTCACCGAAACCCATCCCATTTCCGGCTACCAGCTCAGCACCGACCCCGCCCGGCTCGACGTCACGGCCATTCACCGCTGGCTGAGCGAGGAGTCGTACTGGGCCAAAAACATTCCGCGCGCCACCGTGGAGCGCGCCATTGCCAACTCCCTCAACTTCGGCCTCTACGCCCCCGACGGCCAGCAAGCCGGCTTCTGCCGCGTGGTGACGGACCGCGCCACCTTCGCCTGGCTCTGCGACGTGTTTGTGCTGCCCGCGCACCGGGGCATGGGCCTCTCGAAGTGGTTGGTGCGCCGGATGCTGGCCCACGCCGACCTGCAAAACCTGCGCCGCCACCTGCTCGCCACCTTCGATGCCCACACGCTATACCAGCGCTTCGGCTACGAGCCGCTGGATAGGCCCGAGCGCTGGCTGGAAATGAAGCAGGCGAATCCGTATGGGTGAGTGGGGAAGAGCGTAAATTATGTTTACTGAAATTACCGTGGCTGTTGCAGAACGACATTCGTAGAAAGGAGATGCAAGGCAAGAAGCCGTTTCTCGACAAAGAGGTGGTCCGCTTTCGGCTCAGTGAGCGGGTACCACCTCATAACCGCTACCGCCGGCTGGCTGAGCTAGTCGACTGGACGTTTCTCTACGAGGAGACCCGGGCCCTGTACAGCCACACGGGCCAGCCCTCGCTCGACCCGGTCGTGTTTTTCAAGCTCGTGCTGGTGGGCCGGCTGGAAAACGTGGTCAGCGACCGGCGCCTCGTTGAGCACTGCGCCCTACGGCTGGACATTCTCTGGTTTCTGGGCTACGAAGTGGACGAGGAATTGCCCTGGCACTCGACCGTGAGCCGCACCCGGCAGCTATTTCCGGCCGCGGTGTTTGAGCGCCTCTTCGACTACGTCTTTGCCCAGTGCGTGGCCCGGGGCCTGGTGGCCGGCGACACGCAGGCTGTCGACTCGGCCCCCGTCAAAGCCAACGCCTCCCTCGACAGCTTGTGCGAAAAGCAGGCAACCGAGCGCACGGCGCCGGCTCACCACTTGCGCCGCGAGGCCGCCCGGCAAGCCAAGCGCCGGTCGGAGCCCGGGCCCTTGGGCGCGCAACACGAGAAGGCCCGCCTGCTCAGCAACAAAACGCACTACAGCCCCACCGACCCCGACGCGCGCATCTCCATTAAACCCGGCAAAGCTCGTGCCCTCAACTACCTCTGCAGCCTGGCCGTGGACACGGCCCGCGGCGTCATCAGCCACGTGCAGGCCGATTTCGCCGACAGCCGCGACAGCCTGCACCTGCCCCGGCTGCTCACCGGCCTGCAGCGGCGCTTGCGGGCTAACGAGCTACGGCTACGCGACCTGCTAGCGGACGCGGGCTACGCCAACGGCTCGAATTACGCGCTGCTCGAAGCCCAGCAGGTCACAGCTTGGATACCCGTTTTTGGGCAGTACAAGCCCGAAATCGCGGGCTTCACCTACGACCGGGGCCGTGACGCGTACACCTGCGCGGCGGGCAAGGTCCTGCCCTTTCACCGCCACGGGGTGACGACCGACGGCAGCTGGGTCAAGCTCTACTGGGCCGCCTACGGCGACTGCCAACACTGCCCGCTCAAGCCCACATGCGTGCCCGGGGCCAAGCGCAAACAACTCACCAAAACGATTTACGACGCGGCCTATCGTCGGGCGTGGCAGCGCCAGCAAAGCCGGCGCGGGCACCGCCACCGGCGCCTGCGGCAAAGCACCGTCGAACCCGTTTTCGGCCACCTGCTGCACCACTACGGGCTGCGCCGGATGAACGTGCGGGGCCAGGCCGGAGCCCACAAAACCATGCTGCTCACCGCCGTGGCCTACAACCTGAAAAAGCTCCTGAACCACCGGCCCCAGCAACAACGAAGCCTGGCCATGGCCCTGCCCAGGCCCCTGCTGGCGGCTAATACACGCGCTTGGCGGCGAAGTCGGCGCCTCGAAGCAGCAAAGCGGGCACTCGCGAAGCCGCTTCCTAGAAACACAACCTCCTAACCCGAGTTCTGCAACAGCCACTACCGTTTCGCTGAACGAGAGGGGATACGGTGTTTCTTGCGGTTCCGCAACCATTGCTCTCATGAAGCCTGCTACCACTGCTGTCAACGCGTTGCTCCAACAAGCTCTCCTGGGAGCCGCCGTGGAAAGTTTTGGCCTCTCTCACCAGATTCCTATTCTGGAATTTCGAGACGACGGCCCCGCCGACCATCTCTTGTCCATCGATACGGAAATGACCTCGAATGTCCGGTTTGACCCGGCACTTGGGCTCACCGAGGAGGAAAAGATACTGTTGGTCTTTAGCCGAGTAAACCTGCGCTATGTAACCCGAGTGGCCTGCGACGACCACGCGAATTTGTTGCTCGAATTTGACAATGGCGTGCACCTGCGATTCGCGGGCGCGCCACGAGAGGCCACGAGCGAACCGTGGCAAGTGGCCAGCCGAACGCCGCTGGATGAGCAAGGCGGGTACATGGTGATTGCCACGTACGACGGCGGATATGCCATTTGGGATGCTGCTGTAACGCCATAAGCAAGCCCAAAACGTTAGAGGTATTCAAAAACGATAGAGGTATTCAGCAGAATCCTCGTTTTTCTAAATTGAGCGCGTTTACGCTAGTACCCTTATGCTGAACTCTCAATAAGTTATCGAGGCGACGATTTGCCTTCTTGGTGGAGCGGCTACAAGTACCGCTGGTGCCGCGTGCAGTAATAATGCGGGTCGTTCGCATCTACAAAGCATCCGCCGAGCTTGGCCTGGCCCCGATTGGCCTGCCGCAGGATTTTCGCGTCATCAACCAACCCATAGTAAATGGGAATCACGTGGTCTCGGTGCCCGCCGACGCAGGCGGGGTCTGCCCCGGCCGGGGCGTACACGAGCGGGGGGCGCAGGGGCTGGTCGTATACAGCCCGGCGGTAGCGCCAATCGGCCGCGCGTTGAGCTGTATCCTCCGCGGTTCGGGTACCGGTGGCCGGCAGCGACTGCGCCCAACCCGGCAGGTACCCGAACAGGAATGCGCACCCAACCACGAGCTTTTTCATCCAGGAAAAATAGCAATACTTACGCACAGTAGTCGCTCATTATGAGTAAACCATACAACGAGGCATCCGCTAAAACGGGCAAAGGCATAAAAGCGGATGGTTAGCGTTTAAGCAACTCGTTCACCTTTCAATGTTCACGAAAAGCTATTCTGAGATGGGTTTTGTGAACTCAGATTTCGCCCAAAACATACCGGGCCTTCCCCTTATAAGTTCAGTTGACAGCCTCACTTCGCCGGACTGGTCCACTTGCTGTCCTTCAGGCGGAAGCGCCACGGCAACCCGGCCGCTTCGGTGCCCGCGTATTCCAGGCCCACGCGGGCACTGGCCACGATGTCGGCCGGGGCAAGGGTTTCGCCGTGGTCCTCAAACCAAACTGTTTCACCCGTCACGAGCCGGCCGGTTAGCGCGGGCGTGATGCCCAGGGCTTGGCTCAGCACGCCGGGGCCGGCGGTCAGGGCGCGCTTGGCCTCGACCATGCCCCGACGGCGCAGCATTTCGTCAATGCCAAGGGTTGGTTCGATGGCCCGAATCAGGACGGCGTCGGGGTGCTCGGCGTCGTGGGTAGTGATGTTGAACAGCGCGTAGCGGTTGTACACGGTATAGATGTAGGCGTGGCCGCCGGGCAGGTATAGGCCCTGCGCCTGCTGTCGCTTGCGCTGCAAGTGCATGGTGAGCGACTGGTCGCCCTCGTGCCGATACGCTTCCGTTTCGACAACGCGGCCGGCTGTAACCACGCCGTCGATGTTGGTATACAGATGCTTGCCCAGCAGCTCGCGGGCAATCTGCAAGGGGTCGGGGCGCTGAAAGAAGGCGGCGGGGAGCTTGTGACGGGTCATTGGGAATCAGCGGGCACGGAACACCAGCCCCAGGCTAAGGAGCCACCGCTGCTGCTGCCAGGGCAGCACGGCGGCGGGCTGGTCATTCACGCGCAGGCTTACGTCGGGATGGGGCAAATCGATGGCGGCCGAACTGCGGGCGAGGAAAAAGCCGCTTTCCTCGCTCAGCTCCAGCTGGGTCGCGTTGCGCGTGGGCAGCAGATAGCCCAGGTCGGCCACCAGCTCTATTTTGTGGGTCAACTCCACGCCCAGCCCCAGGGTGGGCAGCAGGGCATCGTTCACTTGTTGGAGTTGGGCGCTCAGCTTGTCGGCCCCGAGGCGCGTGCCGGCCACGCGCAGGCCGGCGTCGGGGTTGTCGAAGGTGCCCAGCCGGCGGCCCACGGCTTGCCGGTTGTAGCTCAGGCCTACCCGGCCGTAGATGGGCCGGTGGGCCGGATTGATGTTGCGCTGGTAGCCGAAGCCCGCGTCCCAGCCCGCGCCATCGAAGCCCCGGAACAGGCTTTGCGTGCCCAGGCGCACGGCCAGCCCGTGCCACAGCTCCACCTCGTAGGCAATGCGGTACATGCCGGTGATGGACTGGGCCGCCACGGCCGGGGTGGCTTGCAGCCGAAAGACGGAGCCGGCCGGCGCATACGCCACGGCCAGGTTGGCGCCCGGCACCAACAAAGGCCACGCCCCCACCGCCGACCCAAACCGAAACCGGTCGAACAACTGCCCCAGCCAGCCTTCTTTTTTCGCGGCGGGCGCGGCCGCGTCCGCAGCCGGCCGAAACAAGGAATCGACCCGTTGCTGGCGCTGCTGGTCGAGCACCTGCTGGCGAAGGGCCGCCGAGGGCAGCAGCGTGGTCTGGCCGCGCCAGAAGGCCGAATCGTAGGCCACCTCGTTGCGCAAAAATACGTCTTCGTCCTGGGCTCGCTCGGTGTAGCCCGGCAGCGGGCCCTGCGCCGTGTCGATGGCCGTGGTCAGAAATTCCCCGAAGTAGCTGAGGTCGGCCCCAATGGGCAGGTGGGCTTTGGTTTGCCACCACACGCTTTTCAGGTGCCAGCGGCCGGCGTAGGGCTGGTAGCTGGCGCGCAAGGTGCGCGAGCTGGCGGTATTGGGCGAGTGGCGCAGGCCAACGGGCGTGGCGTGCCACTCGGCCCCCAGAAAGGCGTAAGTGTCCTGGTCGATGTACATGCGGCCCGCGAAATCGGCGGTGCGGTTGCCGGCTTTGGGCTGGAAGGTAATGACGTACACCGGGCGGTCCTGGTAGCTGCTGCCGGCCGCCAGGCGGTAGGTGTAATTCTTAAAATAGCGCGGGTTGATAAACTGGGCCCGGCCGTGCACAAAATCGGCGCGGTGCGCGATAAACGGGCCACCCGCCCAGTCCACATGTATCAGTTCCTTGTCGGGCCGCAGGTCCACTTTGCGCGACTGCTCAATCTTGACTTCGCCAAAATCCGTCCGCTTCAGATACGAGGCCTTGAACACCGCCAACAAACCTTCCACCAGATAGCGGGGTCGGCCCGCCTCGTCGTTGTCCGACTCGCGGTAGAAGCCCGTGAGTTTGGAGGGCCGCACCGGGTAGTTCTGTGGAATGCGGGCCACAGCCTCGCGCACAATGCCCAGCACTGAGCCCGTTACCTGCACCTCGCCCAGCGCCGCCGGACTGATTTTCAGCTCAATGCGCAGCTCCGGCCCCGGCAACGGTGGCAATGGCTGGCTATAGCTGCGGTAGCCCAGCAGCGCCACGGTCAGCTTTTCCTGCGCGTAAGCCGCCGGAATGCTCAGAGCAAAGCGGCCCTCGTCGTTGGTGCTGGTGCCAATGCGGTTGTTGGCCACGCCTACCTGTGCGTTGGGAATGGGCTGGTGGGTTTCGGCATCCACCACCCGGCCGCGCAGTACCTGGGTAGCCTGCGCCAGCGCCAGCAGCGGCATCCACAACAGCAGCAATAAGCCAATGAAACGCATGGGTTTACCCGTTTTTCTTCCGCGCAAGTTCAGCCCAGTATACGGCTTCGCCGGAAAGACACTTGTCCTACCGCACCCGGTACAAAATGCCCACCGTGAGCACTGGCCGGCCTAACGACCAGGGCGCGGCGGCGGGGGCATTGTTCACGAGTACTGTGGCACCGGCGGCCGGCAGCGCCAAATCAACGTTATTCCGCCAGAGGAAAAATCCGCTTTCCTCGGCCAGGTGCAGCTCGCTGCGGGTGCGCCAGGGCAGCAGCAAGCCGGCATCGGCCACCACTTCCAGGAAGTGGGTCACCTCCACGCCCATGCCCAGCCGGGGCATCCAGCCCTCGGTGAACTGCTGCACGGCCACGCTGATTTTATCGGCGTTCAGCTTGGTGCCGTCTATTCGCAGGCCTTCGTCAGCATTGGCAAATGTGCCGCAATCGTAGCTCACCCGCTGCGTGAAATAGGCCACCCCAACGCGGCCTAAAATGGGCCGGTGGCGTGGGTTGAAGTTGTGCTCGTACGTCAGGCCGGTTTCCAGCCCCTGGCCCCGAAAATCGCCCTTCACATTTCGGATGCTGTAATAAGCTGCCAGTTTTTTGGTAAAATCAAACTGAAAGTTGCCATTAAAAAGGCCGCTGTAATAAAGCGCCACGGTACTGGCCGGCGTACGGCACTGGGCCTGCGCCTGAAACGACGAGCCCACCGGCGCAAAGCTCAGGCCAATATCGGCGGCCGTAGCGGTCAGGGGCAGCAGCCCACCCGAAGGCCCAAAGCGCAAGCGCCCCAGCACCGCCAATAATGGACTCTTGGTTGGTTTGGCGGCGGGTGAGGTGGGCGTGCCAAACAGCTGCTCGGCGTGCTGCTGCCGCTCCTGGTCGCGTAGGGCGTGGCGCAGCTGCTCGGGCGGCAGCAGCGTGGTGTAGTTTTTCCAGAAAGCCGAGTCGTAGCGCACCGCATTTTGCCGGAACACGTCCCGGAACTGCGCTCTTTCGATGTACTCCGGCGCCGGGCTCTGGGCCGTGTCGATGGCCGTGGTGAGGAATTCGCTGAGGTGGTGCAGCCGCACGCCCGTCATCGTTTTGCCCACGGTGTTGTACCACACGCTTTTCAGGTGCCAACGCCCGGCATAGAACTGATAATCGGTGCGGTAGGCCCGCTCTTCGGCGTCGAAGCTGCCGAGCATCACCTCGTGCCGGATACCGGCCGGCGTGCGGTGCCACTCGGCGGCCAGAAAAGCATAGCTCTGCTGGTCGATGTACATCCGGCCCTGAAAGTCGGCGTTGTTTTTCGGCTTCGGGCCAAACTCGATAATGTACACCGGCCGGTCGTTGTAAGTGGTGAGGTCGGCCAGCTTGTAATCGTAATTCTTAAAGCCATTTTCGCTGATGAAGGCCGGCCGGTTGTGCGCAAAATCGAACCGGTGCGGAATAAACGGCCCCGCGTACCAGCCTTCCTGCACCAGGCTGGTCTTGTTCTGAAACTGCAAATCGACCTTGCGCGACTGCTCAATCACGATTTCGCCATTGTCCTTGGGCTGCGTGTAGGGCGCCTTCAGCACCTTTAGCACGGCCTCGCCCAGGTAGCGGTACTGGCCCTTGTCCATTTCCTCATCCGACTCCCGAAAGAAGCCTTCCAGCCGCGTGGGCCGCACCGGGTAGTTCTGTGGAATGCGGTCCACGGCCTCGCGCACAATGCCCAGCACCGAGCCCGTCACCTGCACCTCGCCCAGGGCGGCCGGCGCAAGCTTTAGCTCGATGAGCAGTTCCGGCCCCGGTAGCGGCGGCAGGGCTTTGCTATGGTTTTTGTAGCCCAGCAGGGCCACCGTCAGCACCTCCTGCGCGTAGGCTGGCGGAATGCTGAGCGCAAAGCGCCCGTCGTCGTTGGTGCTGGTGCCAATGCGGTTGTTGGCCACGCCCACCTGCGCGTTCGGAATGGGCTGGTGGGTTTCCGCATCCAGCACCCGCCCGCGCAGTACCTGGGTAGTTTGCGCCCAAACCTGCCCCACCAGCAACACCATCCAGCCCGACAAAAAACCACGTATTGTTATCATCATCGTTAATTCTGCAAAACAGCCACGTTGCCGAATGTGGCTCAACAGGCAGATGCGCGCCGCGCCGTCAAGGTTGCCCGCCCCAGGGCCCGATTGTGCAACGCACCTGACTCGCTTCGCCATATATCATCTGCCGACGAAGCCCCAATTTTATATCCTAATACGCAAAACGGCCCCGACCAAGCTTCATTGCTCAGTCGGGGCCGTTCAACTATGGGTGCGGACCTTAACCGTTGACTGTTACCTGCTGGCTCACCAGATACTCGGCAATCTGCACGGCGTTGGTGGCAGCGCCTTTGCGCAGGTTATCGGCCACCACCCACAGGTTTAGGGTTTTGGGCTGGGTTTCATCGCGGCGCAGGCGGCCCACCAGCACGGCGTCTTTGCCGTGGCTGTCTTTGGGCATGGGGTATTGGTTGGTCGAAGGGTCGTCCACCAGTTCCACGCCGGGCGTGTTGGCCAGAATTTCGCGCACCTCGGCCAGGTCGAATTCCTCGGCAAACTCCACGTTGATGGACTCGGAGTGGCCGCCCATCACCGGAATGCGCACGCAGGTGGCCGTCACGCGGATGCTGTCGTCGCCCATGATTTTCTTCGTCTCGTTCACCATTTTCAGCTCTTCCTTGGTGTAGCCGTTGGGCTCGAACACGTCGATGTGCGGCAGCACGTTCAGGTCGATGCGGTGCGGGTAGGCGGGGTTGCTCGCCGTTTGGCCGGCGCGCTCTTCGAGGAGCTGGTCCACGGCTTTTTTGCCGGTGCCGGTCACGCTCTGGTAGGTGCTCACCACAATGCGGCGCACCTGGTATTTCTTGTGCAAATCGTTCAGTGCCACCACCATCTGAATGGTCGAGCAGTTCGGATTGGCAATGATTTTATCTTCGGGCGTCAGGGTGTCGGCGTTCAGCTCGGGCACCACCAGCTTCTTGGTGGGGTCCATGCGCCAGGCCGAGGAGTTGTCGATAACGGTGGTGCCCACGGCGGCAAAGCGTGGCGCGTGTTCCTTGCTCACCGAGCCGCCCGCCGAGAAAATAGCAATGTCGGGCCGGGCCGCGATGGCGTCGTCCATGCTCACCACGGGGTACTTCTTGCCCTGAAATTCAATAAACTGGCCCACCGATTTGGCCGAGGCTACGGGCAGCAGCTCGGTGAGGGGAAACTGGCGCTCGGCCAGCACTTTCAGCATCTCGGTGCCCACCAGCCCGGTGGCACCCACAACAGCAATTTTCATGGAAAAAGCAGAAAATTAAACGGCCGCACCACTAGGCGCGCCGCTGCAAATGTCGCCAGAAATGGGTTACTTTAGACGCGATATTTATAATGAGGAATGAAGAGTATGCCTGTCATCCTGAGCTTGCGAAGGACCTACTCACCGCTGAACGGTTTGCAGTAATCCAATCGGAGCGAACGTGGAAAGGTCCTTCGCAAGCTCAGGATGACAGGCATACTCTTCATTCCTCACTCTTCATTCCTCATTAAGCGAAGCGCCTTGAAATACCTGTACCTCCTGCTTCTGCTGCTACCCAGCTTCGCCCATGCCCAAGTGGTCGATGCGTTTACCGATGGCAACTTCACCCTCAATCCTACCTGGAGCGGCGATGCGGCCAGCTTTCAGGTGGTGACGCAGCAGCTGCAAAGCAACGCCACGGCCGCCGGGCAGATTGCGCTCAGCACGCCAAGCCAGGCCAACATTGGCACCGTGTGGGAATTTTGGGCCAACCTGAAGTTCGGCACCAGCTCGGCCAACTACGCCGACGTGTGGCTGATAGCCACCCAAACCGACCTCAAAAACGCGAACAACACCGGCTACTTCGTGCGCCTGGGTGGCACCGCCGATGAGGTGAGTCTCTTTCGCAAAGACTCGACCCGCACCGCCGTGTACGTCATCGACGGCGTGGACGGCACCCTGGCCAGCACCACCAACAACCTGGTGCGCGTGCGCGTGACCCGCACCACCGCCAACCGCTGGACGCTGGAGCGCGACCTCACCGGCGCCCGCACCTTCGTGGCCGAAGCCGCCCAGCCCATTGACGCCACCTACCAGCGCAGCAACTTCTTCGGCGTGTCGCTGACCTACACCATCACCAACATCCGCAATTTCGCCTTCGACGACTTTGCCGTGACCGATGCCACCGCGCCGGTGCTGCTGCGCGCCGTGCCCTTCGATGCCCGGCAAGTCGATGTCGCATTCAACGAGCCGGTGAGCCCGGCCAGTGCCACCCTGGCCAGCAACTACCGCCTGCAAAGCGGCGCGGTGCCGGTTTCGGCCACCCTTTCGGCCACCAATCCGGCCGTGGTGCGCCTCGCTTTCGCGGCCAACTTCCCGGCTCAGAACGTGTTGGAAGCGCGCAACATTGCCGACCTCTACGGCAACGTGGCCGCTGGTCCGCAAACGGCGGCCTTCACCGCCCCGCCCGTAGCGCCGGCTTTTGGCGACTTGATAATCAGCGAAATATTTGCCGATGAAACGCCGCAGGTCGGCTTGCCGCTCTCGGAATACCTGGAGATTTACAACCGCAGCCTCACCAAAACCCTGAGCCTGCGCGGCGTGCGCCTGGGCAAAACCGGCAGCACCACCTTCGCTGCTTTTGCCGATACTGCCAAGCTGCTGCCTGGCCAGTACGCCGTGGTGTGCGGCAGTACGCGGGTAGCTCAGTTTACGCAGTACGGCAAGGTGTACGGCCCTACCAACTTCCCCTCGCTCCTCAACGGGGGCGACCAGCTCATCCTGCGCGGCGCCGACGGGCGCACGCTGTTCGATGTAGCTTATTCGGACACCTGGTACCGCGACATCGTGAAAAAAGACGGTGGCTGGAGCTTGGAAATGATTGACACGAACAACTTCTGTGCAGGCGCCAACAACTGGATAGCCAGCGTGGACCCCAGCGGCGGCACCCCCGGCCGCGCCAACTCCGTGCGCGCCCCCAACGCCGACACCCAGGCCCCCACCCTGCTCCGCGCCGAGCTGCTGACCACGACTACCCTGCGCCTGTATTTCTCCGAAAAGCTCGACAGCAGCTCCGTCGGCAACCTGGCGCGCTACACCCTTACGCCGGCCAACGTCATTGCCCGCGCCGCGCCGGTGGGACCCGATTTTCGGCAGGTCGACCTCACGCTGACCACGCCGGTCGCCACCACCGCCGTGGTCAGCGTGAGCGTGCAGAGTGCCACTGACTGCATTGGCAACGTGAGCGGCGTGCTGCAAACGGCCACCCTGGCGCCGCCCTCCACACCAGCCGTGGGCGACCTGATAATCACGGAAATATTTGCCGATGAAACGCCGCAGGTGGGTTTGCCGCTGTTTGAATATCTGGAGATTTACAACCGCAGTGCCACCAAAACCATCAGCCTGCGCGGCGTGCGCCTGGGCAAGGGCGGCACCACCCCCTTGGCCGTGCTGCCCGATACGGCCAAGCTGGCCCCCGGCCAGTACGCTATTGTGTGCGGCAGCACCCACACCCTCGATTTTCTGGGCTATGGCAAAACCTACGGCCCCACCAATTTCCCGTCCCTCAGCAACGGCGGCGACCAACTTATTCTGCGCGGCGCCGATGGGCGTATCCTGTTCGAAGTAACCTATTCGGACACCTGGTACCGCGACGCCAAGAAGAAAGACGGCGGGTGGAGCTTGGAAATGATTGACCCCAATAACTACTGCGCCGGGGCCAATAACTGGATAGCCAGCACCGACCCCAGCGGCGGCACCCCCGGCCGCGCCAACTCCGTGCGCGCCTCCAATGCCGATACGCAAGCCCCCACCCTGCTCCGCGCCGTGGCCCTGAACGCCACCACCGTGCGGGCCTATTTCTCTGAGAAGCTCGACAGCGCGGCTGCCGTTGTGCTAAGCCGATATTCGCTGGCCGCACCCGGCCCGGCCATCAGCCGCGCCGCGCCGGTAGCGCCCGATTTCCGCCAGGTCGACCTGACGCTGGCGGCGGCCCTGCGGCCCAGCCAGCCTGTCACCCTCACCGTGCAAACGGCCACCGACTGCGCCGGCAACGCCAGCGGCACGGCCCAGACCGCTACGGTGGCGCTGCCGGAAGCCGGTGCGAGCGGCGATGTAGTCATCAACGAGCTGCTGTTTAACCCCCGCACGGGTGGCGTGCGCTTCATCGAGCTGCTGAACCGTAGCACCAAGTACATCGACTTGCAGGGCTGGCAAATCGGCAATCTGAAAACTGACGGCGTGAGCGTCGATGCCGACGTGCTCAGCACCGGGCCGCTGGTGCTCGCGCCGGGCCAATTGCTGGCCTTCAGCACCAGCACCAGCATTGTTGTGGCTCAATACCCCATCGGCAGCGACCCGGCCAATCTGGTGCAGGTGAGCGGCATCCCTACGTTTCCGGATGCGAGCACGGCCATGCTGGTGGATAGTCGCGGCAGCGAAATCGACCGCTTGGTGTACAGCAAAAACCTGCATCTGAGCCTGCTTTCCACGCAGGAAGGCGTGTCGTTGGAGCGCATCCGGACCAATGGGCCCAGCAACGGCAGCAACTTCCATTCGGCGGCCAGCGTCGTGGGCTACGCCACCCCCGGCCGGCCTAATTCGCAGGCCCAGGACACGCCCGGCGGCAACCAGGAGCTCACCATCGAGCCCGAAGTTTTCACGCCCGACGACGACGGCCAGCAGGATTTCGCCACCCTCAGCTACCACCTCGACCAGCCCGGCTACGCCGCCACCATCACCGTGTACGACGCCCTGGGCCGCCTCACCCGACGCCTCGTGCGCAACGAAACCTTATCAACCACCGGCCTAGTGCAATGGGACGGTGTGGACGACCGTGGCCACAAAGCCGCCGTGGGCTACTACATTCTGCTGGTCGAGCTATTCCGCCCCAGCGGCGGCGAGAAGCGCGAATTCAAGAAGACAGTAGTGCTGGGCGCGCGGTTTTAAGCAGGGTGCAGGGTGCAGGGTGCAAAAGGAACGTCATGCTGAGCGCAGTCGAAGCATCTCTACCGCAGTAGTAATCCAATCGGCTCAACGAAGCGGTAGAGATGCTTCGACTGCGCTCAGCATGACGTTCTCATGATAGTTCGACTGCGCTCAGCTTGACATTCTCATGATGTTCTAATGACGTTCTGAATGCCTGGCGCCACGCCGCTGATTAAACCCAACCCGCTTGTTCGCGTCTTAAGCATATGAACAGCGCCCAGCAACTGCAGCACTTATACTGGCGCGCCGGCTTCGGCCCGCGCCCGCAAGACGTGGCCGCCGGCCTCAGCCCCCGCAAGGCACTGCGCCAGCTATTTCACGATTCTGAGAACTATGAGCCCCTGGTGGGCCGGGATTTAAACTACACCGACCCTCAGGGCATGGTGATGACCGACCCGGCCTCGCTGAAAAACAACCCCGTGCCCACCGGCATGGTGACCACGCCCGACCAGCCCGCGCCGCCCGGTGCGCCGGCCTCCCCGGTGGCGCCCATTCGTCCCCGCGCCGCTTTCAAAGGGGGGACGGTGGCGGCCGGGGTGCCACGCCTGCGCCGGGCCGACCTCACGCCGGAGCAGCGTAAGATGCAGAACGAAGGCATTCGCGACGCCTTTGTGAACATGAGCACGGCCTGGATGGAGCGCATGGCCACTTCGCCGGCCCAGCTGCGCGAGAAGATGACGTTGTTCTGGCACGGGCACTTTGCCTGCCGCGTGCGCCAGCCCGATGCCGCCCTCAGCCTGCACAACACCACCCGGCAATATGCGCTGGGCAAATTCCCCGACCTGCTGCTGGCCGTGAGCAAGGAGCCGGCCATGCTGCAGTTCCTCAACAACCAGCAGAACCGCAAGGAGCACCCCAACGAAAACTTCGCCCGCGAGGTGATGGAGCTTTTCACGCTGGGCCGCGGCAACTACACCGAAAATGATGTGAAAGAGGCTGCCCGCGCCTTCACCGGCTGGGCCTACGACTACCAGAGCAACTTCAAGTTTCGGGAGCGGGAGCACGACGCGGGCACCAAGACTTTCCTTGGCAAAACCGGCAATTTCACGGGCGAGGATGTGCTAAAAATCATTCTGGAGCAGCCTGCCGCCGCCACTTTTCTAACCACGAAAATCTACCGTTTTTTCGTGAACGATGTGCCCAACCCGGCGCACATCGAGCCGCTGGCCGTGGCTTTTCGCAAGAGCGGCTACGACATTGCCGATTTGCTGGAGCGCATGTTTTCCGCCGATTGGTTCTACGAGCCGGCCAATGTGGGCACACACATCAAGAGCCCGGTGGAGCTGCTGGCCGGCATCCGCCGCACGCTCAATGTGAAAATCGATAACGCCCAGCCGCTGCTCGGCTACCAGCGTGCCCTGGGCCAGAACCTGTTCCAGCCGCCCAACGTGGCCGGCTGGCCCGGCGGCCGCAACTGGATAGATTCGTCGTCGCTGCTGTTGCGCCTGCAATTGCCCTCCATTCTGTTCAAAAACGCAGAATTTGCCGTGGCCCTCAAGCAGGACGAAAACGACATTGCTCCCAACCAAACCAAGGCCGAGCGCACCGTGCGGCCCGGCGCGGGGGCCCACCTGCCGCTGGCCCCACTGCAACAGCTGCTGGGTGCCACGCCCGCCACGCAACAGCCCGAAAAGCTGGGCGAGTTCTTGTTGCAAGCCAACATTCGGCCCGAGAATCTGCAACTGGTGCAGCAAGCAGCGGCCCAGAAAGAGCCGGCGGAAGCATTGCGCGCCACGCTGGTAAGCCTGCTGAGTTTGCCCGAATACCAGCTGGCATAGGGGGCAACGCTGCCCCAATAGAACGTCATGCAGAGCGCAGCGAAGCATCTTGCCCGCAGTAAGTAAATGTTTTATTGCAACATGATTAGTAGTGGCGCGCAAGATGCTTCGCTGCGCTCTGCATGACGTTCTGATATTTCAATTGCTCCTTTCCTCCTTTCTGAATTCAAACCATGGCTTCCACCCGACGCGAGTTTCTCCGCACCTCCGCCTTGGCCAGCACGCTGCTGCTGGTGCCCAAGTTTCTGCACGCCCTGGACCGGGGCCCTGGCTTGGCCGCCCTCCGCGATGCGACGGGTGCGCGGCGGCTCATTGTGGTGCAGCTCAGCGGGGGCAATGACGGCCTGAATACCGTCATCCCTTTCCGCAACGACCTGTATTACAAGGCACGGCCGACACTCGGCATTAAGGAAACCGAAGGCATTCTGACCTTGGATAAGGACCTGGGCCTCCATCCGGCTCTAAAAGGATTAAAAGGACTCTACGACCAGGGCCAGTTGGCTGTACTGAATTCGGTGGGCTACCCCAACCCCGACCGGTCGCACTTCCGCTCGATGGACATCTGGCAGTCCGGTTCGGGCTCTGACAAGGTAGTGAGCACGGGTTGGCTCGGCCGCTACCTCGATTCAAATTGCCCCGACTGCCAGCGGCCCTACAATGCCTTGGAAGTAGACGACACCCTGAGCCTGGCCCTGAAAGGCGGCCAGCGCAAAGGCCTTGCCCTCAAGACCCCAGACAAATTTCACCAGATTACGCAGAACCGTTTCCTATCGAAAGTCAGCAAAGAAACCACGCCCGAGCACCAAGACCAGGTAGATTACCTCTACAAGACCTTGGCCGAAACCGCGTCGTCGGCCGATTACCTCTACGACAAGTCGAAAATCTACAAATCGGCCGTCGCGTACCCCAATTCCGACTTCGGCAAGAACCTGAAAACGACGGCTGAGCTGATTAACTCCGGCGTGGAATCGCGGGTGTACTACTTGGCGCTGAGCGGTTTCGATACCCACGTGCGGCAGCACGAGCAGCAGCAGCGCCTCTTCACCGACCTCGGTGATGGCTTGGCCGCGCTGGCCGACGACCTGCGCCAGCACGACCAATGGAACAACACGCTGGTGCTGGTATTCAGCGAATTCGGCCGGCGCGTGGGCCAGAACGCCAGCAACGGCACCGACCACGGCACGGCCAACAACCTGTTCTTGGCCGGCGGCGCCCTGCAGAAAAAAGGCATCCTCAACGACGCGTCCGACCTCGCCAACCTCGACCAGGGCGACCTACGCCACCAGGTCGACTTCCGCAGCATCTACGCCAGCGTGCTCAAAGACTGGCTCGGTGCCGATGATATGGCCATTCTCGGCAGCGGCTTCGAGCGGATGCCAGGGCTGGTGTGAGAAAAGGCTAAAAAGACGGTCCTGCTGAGCGCAGCCGAAGCATCCCGCCCGCGCCATTTGTCATGCTGACGAAGGAAGCATCTTGTCACGTTCTGTCGATTCGTTCCGACGTGAGAAGGTCCTCCGCTCTGCTCAGGATGACAAGCGGCGCAGACGAGATGCTTCGGCTGCGCTCAGCAGGACCGTCTTATGCCTACAGCGGC
The DNA here is from genome assembly GCF_016734815.1 of Hymenobacter rubidus. GTDB lineage: Bacteria > Bacteroidota > Bacteroidia > Cytophagales > Hymenobacteraceae > Hymenobacter > Hymenobacter rubidus. The sequence goes on along the minus strand of NZ_JAERQF010000034.1, from coordinate 24,989 downwards.
ACGTTGAACCCAAAGGCCCAGATGGCTTGCAGCGAGCCAAAGGTGTGGGTAGCGCGGCCCACCCGGTCCTGGCCGAGCCAGGTGTTGGTGTAATCGGCGAAGGCGCCTTGGATGTCGGTTTGCAGGAAGAAGTAGCGCAGAATGTCGGCTTTCAGGCCCAGGCTGGTGCCCATCACCATGCCGTGGTAGTGAAAGGGGCCTTCCTCATGGTCGCCCAGCACCGTAGAGATGGTATAGGATATCATCGGCCCCAGGCCCACCTTGCCCACGGCGCTTACCTTGAAGTAGCGCCGCTCGAACAGGGTTCGGTGCTTCACCAAGTTCACCATCAGGTAGTTGTTGCCGTTGGTGTGCTGCAGGTGCACAAAATCGGGGGTCACCAACGTGTCTTTGTCGATTTGGCGGCCGTTAATCTGGCCGCGCACGTGCATCACCTGGTTGTCGTCGACGACGTATTTCAGGTGGTTCCAGCTTACTTCGATGCCCAGGTTGTGCTTGTCGTGAAACAGGTAGCCCAGCGTCATGTCGTACTGCGGGATGGTCCAGGAATTGAAGCGCCAGAAGTCTTTGAAATCGGGTTTGTCGCTGGCGTGGGCGTTGAGAAAAGTAAAGTCGTAGTTGGCCGTGGTGGTGTTTTTGAAGCGGATGTCGCTGCGCGTGTACCAGTCGCGGTTGTAGCCCCAGCTAAAATACACGCTGCCGTGGGGCTTGAGCTCGACCGGCACGGGGGCCGGCGTGGCGGCAGCACCTGTGCTACTAATTGGGTCGGTAACCTGAACCATGGGCTGGGCGAAAGCAGTTCCAGCAAGCCCGATGCACAGGCCCGACAATAACAGAAAAAACCTCATTGAAAATGAATAAGAAACGCCGCGAATAGGCACAGCTATAAAAAGTGCGCGAAGTTAAGCCACAAGTCCGCCAATTGTTCTGGTTAATCGACCAATCCAGCCCCATTGCAGCGGAAGGACTCTGCGCACCCTACGTCTTTTTACAGTTGCTGCCTCGGCGCACCGGCCGCGGCACCGCACCAATCCGTTGTTCCGCCCTGGCGTAGCTTGCGCGTTCGTTCATTGCGCTACCCAATATGCAAAATCGCTTCGTCGTCAGTATAGCCATGCTACTGCAAATGACTATGCCCGCGCTGGTTTCAGCCCAGAGCCCCACAGCAGGCAATTCTACCTACTCTGGTCCGCGCTACCCCGGCGGCCCCGATTCGCTTCGGGCTCTTATGTACCGCAGTGCCCGGCTGTTTGGCGCCGGGCAGGCCGGCATGGCCGTGGTGCGGGTAGAGCTGAAAGACGGCCGCGAACCCATCAATTTTAAGGTGTGGGGCGCGAACCCGCCCGGCCTGATGTTGAACAAAGCCACCCAGGACGCGCTCAGCTACCTGCAAACCCGCATGCTGGCTTGGGAGCCCGGCACGCCCGACCCGGACGCCAAGCCCGGCCGCGTGCCCCGCACCTTTGTCGCGCTTGATTTTTCGACGCCGCTGGCCGCGCAGCCTTATGCCTACGCTGATACGGACCCGGTTTTCCCGGATTTTGCCGCGCTCTTGCGGGCGCAGCGCAACGTCTATCTCGAGCGTGCCCTGGCCATCCCTTCCATCCTCACCAATCTGGCTTCGCCGAAAAAAGGACTCTCGACCTTCGTGCAGATGCAGGTAAAATACCCGCCGGCCGCCCTCCGGGCGCAGCAGCAGGGCGTGGTGTACGCCTATTTTGAAGTGGCGGCCAGCGGCGCTATCGAGCACGCCCAAATTATCAGTTCGGCCGGTGAGGCCCTCGATGCGGAGGTGTTGCGCGTGGTGCAGCAGCTGCCAGCGGCCACCGTGCCAGCCAAGTTGTGGGGCCAACCTGTGCGCATATTCTACCTGATGCCCATCACCTTCCGCATCCAGTAGCCCTACCGCCCAAACACCGCCTCGGCCAGCGCCAGCACCGCCCGGCGCGTAGCCTCGGGCTGCTCCAGGTACGAGAGGTGCCCGCTGCCTTCCAGAAACAGCGCCGCGCCCACCGGTGGCAGGGCAGCCTGCCGCACGGCATCCTCGAAATGCACGGCCACGTCGTGCTTACCGGCCACCATCAGGACCGGAAAAGCGGCTTTGCGGAGCACCTGCGTGCGCTCGGGGCGGGCGGCCATGCCGCGCAGGGCCCCGGTGATGGTGCTGGCGGGCGTGGCCTTGCCGATTTCTTCGAGCAAGCCGCGGGCGTCGGTCAGCTGGTCGCGGTTGGTAGGGGCGAATAGGGGGCGCACGAAGGATTCCATGAACTTGCCCACGCCGTATTTTTCCACGAAGCCGATGTTTTTTTCGCGGTTCTGGCGCTTCTCGTCGGTATCGGCCAAGGCGGTGGAATTGACGAGGGCCAGGCCGGCCACGCGCTGGGGCCAACGCTCGGCCAGGGCCAGGGCCACGTAGCCGCCCATGCTGTGGCACACCAGCAGCACGGGGTCGGGGCAGCCTTTCTGGTTGAGGTAGTCGATGACGTGGCGGGCCTGGGCCTCCATCGAAAAGTCGGGCACGGGGGCCAGGTTGGTGCCGTGGCCGGGCAGGTTAGGCGCCAGCAGCCGGTAGCCATCGGGGAAAGAGCGGGTGAAATCGGTCCAGACTTCGCGGCTTTCGGCAAAACCGTGGAGGAAAACGATGGTGGGCTGGGTGGCGGTGGGAGTCATGCGGGCAAAAGTAGCGCTGGCACCGCACGCTGCCGCCAATTTAGCCACGGCGGGCGCAGGGCCCCAGCCACGGCACTAGAGCTCCCGCAGCGACGAAGCCCGCACGAACAGCTCCGGCTGCAACACCACCTGCCGCTGCACGGGCGGCGTGTCGCCGGCTTCCACCAGGTCCATAAACAGCCGGAAGGCCGACTGGCCCATTTCCTCGCAGCGCTGGTCCACGGAGGTCAGCATGGGCTCGGTCACCTGCGTCAGCGCTTCGTTGCTGAACCCCACCAGGGCCACGTCCTGCGGCACCCGCAGGCCCCGGCTCTTGAGCAGCTGCAGGGCCCCGAGAATGGCCGAGTCGCCGGCCGAGAACACGGCGTCCGGCGGCCCGGGCAGGGCCAGCAGCTGGGCCATGCATTCCTGGCCGCCTTCCTGGGTCATGTTGCACTCCCGAATCAGGTGCTGGTCGGGCGTCAGGCCGTGGCTGGCTAGCGCGTCGAGGTAGCCCTGAAGGCGGTTTTTGTAAATATTGAGGTGCTGTGGGCCGGCCAGGTGGGCCACCCGGCGGCAACCCTGCTCCAACAGGTGCTGGGTGGCCTGGCGGGCGCCTTCCCGGTCGTTCAGCACCACGGCATTCAGGCTCTCGCCTTCCAGCATGCGGTCGAAAAACACCAGGGGCACCCCGTGGTTGCGCACCTTTTCGAAGTGCTTGAAATCGTGCGTAGTGCGCGAAACCGAGAGCAGGATGCCGGCCACCTGCGCGCCCAGCAGGGTGTCGAGGTTCTTGCGCTCCTGCACCACGTCCTCGTTCGATTGGCAGATGATGACGCTGAAGCCCGCCCGGCTGGCCGCCGACTCGATGCCGTGCACCACCGACGCAAAAAAACGGCCTTCGATGTAAGGAATCACCACGCCAATCAGCTTGCTGTGGCCTTTGCGCAGGGCCGCGGCCAGGTGGTTGGGCTGGTAGTTGCGCTTTTTGGCCAGCTTGTGCACGGCCAGCTTGGTGGCGGCCCCAATGCTGTGGTGGTTGCTCAGGGCCCGCGAAATCGTCGTCATCGACACCCCAAGCTCACGGGCCAAATCGGCCATGGAAACCGGGCGGCCCAGGGCCTTATTTTTAGCGGACGGAGTGCGGCGAACAGCCATTTGAACAATCGGGGCAATAGAATAGGTAAAGTTACGGCCGCCGCGCAGCTTTTCTGGCAGAACGCCGGAACCGTTTGCATAGGCCATGCCCCTAATTTTTTGTTCCGTTGGGTGCAATTACTCCGCGGGCAGGTTGAAAACAAGGCCATTCCTGCCTGACCTTTGGACCACTGAACTAACCCATCCTCTATGAACCCTCTCGTTGACATCCGCCAGTTCGACCAAAGCCTGTGGCTGGACTTTATCAGCCGCCCCATCATCATCGACGGCAAGCTGCAGCACCGCATCAGCGCGGAAGCCCTGCGCGGCGTGACTTCCAACCCCGCCATTTTTGCCAAATCCATCGGCGACACGGCCGACTACGATTCGGCCATCAAGGCGCTGGCCCTGCAGGGCAAAACCACCGACGAAATCTACACCGAGCTGGCCGTGGCCGACGTGCAGGCCGCCACCGACCTGTTCCGCCCGCTCTACGACAGCGCCGACAACAGCTCGGACGGCTACGTGAGCCTCGAAGTATCGCCGGAGCTGGTGAACGACACCGAAGGCACCATTGAAGAAGGCCTGCGCCTGTGGAAAACGGTGAACCGCCCCAACGTGATGATTAAAGTGCCGGCCACGCTCGAAGGCCTGCCCGCCATCCGCCGCCTCATTTCGGAAGGCGTGAACGTGAACGTGACCCTGATTTTTGGCTTGGAGCGCTACCGCCTCGTGACCGAAGCCTTCCTTTCGGGCCTCGAAGACCGCGCCGCCGCTGGCAAGCCGCTGGCCCGCATCGACTCGGTGGCCAGCTTCTTCCTGAGCCGCATCGACGTGCTGATTGACCCGATGCTGGAAAAAATTGCGGCCGAAGGCGGCGAAAACGGCAAGCTGGCCGAAGGCCTGGTGGGCGAAGTGGCCCTGGCCAGCGCCAAGCAGGCCTACCAGATGTACAAGGAAATTTTCTCGGGTCCGCGCTGGGAAGCCCTCAAGGCCAAAGGAGCTGAAAGCCAGCGCCTGCTGTGGGCCAGCACCGGCAACAAAAACCCCAAGTACGACAACCTGAAGTACGTCAACGGCCTCATCGGCCCGAAAACGGTGAACACCGTGCCCGTCGAAACCCTCGACCTGTTTGGCAAGGAAGGCAAAGCCGCCGTCACCCTCGAAGACAACCTCGACAAAGTGAAAGAAGTGCTGGCCAGCCTGCCCAAGCTGGGCCTGAACCTGGATGAGCTGACCCAGCACCTGGAAGAAGACGGTGCCAAGAAATTCAAAGAGCCCTTCGCCAAGCTCATGGAATCCATCGACAAAAAGCGGGCGCTGGCCGTGGGCGAGCAAGTGGACGACGCCAAGTTTGAGCTGGGCCAATACCAGGCTGCTGTTGACGCTCAAATCAAGAAATTCCAGGACAGCAACTTCGTGCCCGGCTTCTGGGACAAGAAGGCTGACCTGTGGGTGGAGGACGCCGCTGGGCAGGAAAGCATCCGCAGCTTCATGGGCTGGCTGCGCGTGGCTGAAACCATGGTGGGCCGCGTGACCGAAATCGAGCAGTTTGTGGCCTCGGTTCGCGCCGCCGGCTTCAAGCACGTGGTGGTGATGGGCATGGGCGGCAGCACCATGGCCCCGATTGTGTTCAAATCCTCCTTCCCAATGGGTGAGGGCGGCCTGCCGATTTCGGTACTCGACACCACCGACCCCGGCACGGTGCGCGAGATTGAAAACTCGATTCCGCTGGCCGACACGCTGTTTATCGTGGCCAGCAAATCGGGCACTACGGCCGAGCCGCTGGCTTTCGGCGACTACTTCTACGCCAAAGTCAAAGAAATCAAGGGCGACAAGGCCGGCGAAAACTTCGTGGCCATCACCGACCCCGGCTCCAAATTCGTGACCGATGCCACGAACGCGAAGTACCGCCACATCTTCCTTAATTTCCCTGAAGTGGGCGGCCGTTTCTCGGCCCTCACCTACTTCGGCCTAGTGCCGGCGGCCCTCTACGGCCTGCCCATCGGTGAGATTCTGGAGCGCGCCATCCTGATGATGCGCGCCTGCGGCGCCTACGGTCCGACCGACAAAAACCCCGGTCTGGAATTTGGCACCGCCTTGGGCGTGCTGGCGTCGCAGGGCCGCGACAAACTCACCATCGTGGTGCCCGATGCCCTGCACGACCTCGGCCTGTGGCTGGAGCAGCTTATTGCCGAAAGCACCGGCAAGGAGGACAAAGGCATCCTGCCCGTGGCCGGCGAGCCGCTGAGCGACCCCAGCATCTACGGCACCGACCGCGTGTTTGTGTACGTGGGCTACAAGGACCAGCCCGACGAGGCCAACACCAGCAAGCTGCAGGCGCTGACCGCCACCGGCCACCCCGTCATCACCCTGCTGATGAAGGACGCCTTTGACCTCGGCCAGGAGTTCTACCGCTGGGAAGTGGCCACGGCCGTGGCCAGCGCCGTGTTCCGCATCAACCCCTTCGACCAGCCCAACGTGCAGGCCGCCAAAACGGCCACCGACAAGCTGATGAAGGCCGTGGAAGCCGACGGCAAATTGCCCGAGGGCGACGCTCCCGCCGCCAGCGAAAACGGCGTGGACTACTACACCGCCGTCCACGGCGAAGGCGCGGCCGGCGTGCTGAAAGCCTTCTTCGCGCAAGCCAAGCCCGGCGACTTCATGTGCCTGCAAGCCTACCTGACCGAGACGCCCGCCGTGAGCGCCAGCCTGCTGGAGCTGCGCCAGCGCGTGCAGCGGGCGCTGCACATTGCCACCACCTCGGGCTACGGGCCGCGCTTCCTGCACAGCACCGGCCAGTACCACAAGGGCGGTCCCAACACTGGCCTCTTCATCCAGTTCACGGATGACAACCCGCAGGATTTGCAGCTACCCGGCCGCTCCTACACCTTCGGCACCTTCAAGAATGCCCAGGCCCTGGGCGACTTGCAGGCCCTGCACGACAACGGCCGCCGCACCCTGCGCGTGAACCTCGGCAACGACGCTGAGGCCGGCCTGAAGGCCATGCTGGCGGCGTTGGAGCTGAAATAACCCTCGTAGCTCCCGCTAACATCTGCCACGCGGCGGTTCCCGGCAACGGGGGCCGCCGCGTGTTACTTTTGGGCCCGTCCCTTTGTTAGCAGCACTATGATTGAGAAAATCACCATCCGCAATTTTCTGCGTTTGCCCGAATTCCAGCTTGCCCAGCCGGGTCAAATTAATCTGATTATTGGAGAAAACGACACAGGGAAAACGGGCTTGCTGCGGCTGTTATACGCGGCGGCGAAGTCATTGGAAACCGTGAGCCGCAGCCGCCATGCTGTAGCGGAAACGTCGCTCTTCAAAACCACTTTCAGCAAGAAGCTTGATACTGTATTTCAACCGCGCCTTACCACCGGCATTGGGTCGTTGGTAACCAAGGGCAGCAAAGACAAGCTGAGTGTGGAGCTCATATTCGGCTTGCCTTCCGGCAGCAAATCAATTGTTCATGCGTCGTTTACGGAATCAGCTCGCAACACCATTACGGACATCAACGAGCATATTGAGTTGGCCGAAGACCCGTTCAATGCCTTACTTATTCCTGCAAAGGAAGTGCTGACGGCTTTTAGAGCCATCAAATTCACCCGCGACCCCCACGATTTAGTAGGCTTTGATGATACCTACCTGGATTTGATTCGCAGCTTGGACGTACCCACCAGCCGAGGCAATTTGCTTCCTGCGCTTAAGCGTGTCAACGATGCATTGGAAGATTTATTTAAAGGGGAAATTCGCCAAACTGAAAAGGAAGAGCGATTCGTATTCTTTAAGGGGAAGCAGGAGTTTCCAATGAGCATCACGGCGGAGGGCATCAAAAAAATTGGTATTCTGGCCACGCTTATCCGCAACCGCCAATTGCACAAAGGCACAATGCTGTTTCTGGATGAGCCTGAAACTGCCCTGCATCCCAAAGCTATACGTGCACTTATGGGAATGCTGATGAACCTAGCCCAAGCTGGGGTTCAAATTTTCCTCACGTCGCACAATTACTTCGTGGCGAAGCAATTGGTCATTTGCGCCCGCCAAAACCCGGGCTTGCGGGTGCAGTGCTGCTCGCTGGTGCCCATTGAGGAAGGGGACTTTGTACGCCCACTGTTTTCGGACCTGCGCGACGGCCTACCGTCTAACCCAATTATCGATGCCGCCTTGGCCATGTTTGATGAAGAAGTAGCCTTGGACCTTGGTATATGAAGCAGAATTTCGCCATGCCTTTTACCGAGTCGCAGATTACGTTTCAACTGACTGGCTACGAATATTTCGCTTTTGAAAATTGTGCGGGTTATCAGCGACGCTCCCCGCATCAGCTAGGCGAAATGGACATAGGGTGGTACGAACCGGCCAATCAGTATTTATACATAGCAGAACTAAAGGACTACACCGAATGGCTACGGGCAACTGAGCCCAAACCTGGCACTAGGATACTGGATTTGTTTCATAAGTCTCTGCCCGTTATTGCCATGCTGACGGCCGTTCGGTCAGGGGGTATCGGCCAAGATATTTCGGAGTGTTTGCCACCATCTTGGCCAAGGGCTAATCCGGTGCACTTACTTCATATTATCCACTGTAATCCATCGGATGAAGTAAAGCTGCAATTCATGAAAGATAAATTGCAGGAATATATGCGTCCGCAGTACCTGCAACTGTTCAATATTGCCAGCTGCATTATTTTATCTCACAGACAAGCAAAAAACGCGTTTCCTGCAATCATTAGGTAAAAATATAAAATGGCCGCTCTTACACCTTCGGCACCTTTAAGGATGCTCGGCGCATTACGCAATAGGTTGTGCGGCTTACTAGCACTACTCAGTGCTTCATCAGCAGCTTTGGCGCAAACCGTCCTGCCAGTTCCGCCCGCCACGCTGGGCGCTACCGTGGGCGGCAACCCCATCATCAAAAGCAAGTACACGGCCGACCCCAGCGCGATGGTGCAGAAGGGCACTGTGTACCTCTACACCGGCCACGACGAGGCCCCGCCCAAGCAGGAGCGCTACGTGATGCACGAGTGGCTGTGCTTTTCCTCGACCGATATGGTGAACTGGACCGAGCACCCGGTGCCGCTGCGGGTATCGGATTTTGCCTGGGCCAAGGACGATGCCTGGGCCTCGCAGGTGGTGGCGCGCAACGGCAAGTTCTACTGGTACGCAGCCGTGACGCACGGCACCATTCACGGCAAGGCCATTGGCGTGGCCGTGGCCGATAGCCCGACCGGGCCCTTCAAAGACGCGCGGGGCACGGCGCTGGTTTCGCCCGACATGACGCCCGACGACAAAATCAGCTGGGCCGATATCGACCCCACGGTTTTTGTGGATAGCAAAGGCCAGGGCTACCTGTTCTGGGGCAATACCACCTGCTACTACGCCAAGCTCAAGCCCAACATGACGGAGCTGGACGGCCCCATCCAGACCGTGAGCGGGCTGCAATACACGGAGGCGCCTTGGGTGCACGAGCACAACGGCTGGTACTACCTGAGCTACGCCTCCCAGTTCCCCGAGAAAATAGTGTACGCCATGAGCCGCAGCCTCGAAGGCCCGTGGGAATACAAGGGTATTCTGAATGAAGTAGCCGGCAATTCCAACACCAACCACCAGGCTATTATCGACTTCAAAGGCCAGTCCTACTTCATCTACCACAACGGCAGCATCAACAACGACGGCGGTAGCTTCCGCCGCTCGGTGTGCATTGATTACCTGTATTATAACAAAGACGGCACCATGAAGCGCGTAGTGATGACGTCGGAAGGCGTGAAGGCGGCGAAGTAGTCCGTGTATAGGCGGTCGGAAGTAGCGCGAACTTTGTAGTTCGCGTCCCCGCGCCGTTAGAATCGTTGAACTGGCGCGAGGACGCGAACTACAAAGTTCGCGCTACTTCCGTTGGCCAGCAGCCGCTCCAAGGGAGACATGAACCAGCACAGCACTGCATGAATCCAGACATCTTCCGTGCGTTTCGCAACCGCAACTACCGCTTTTTCTTCGCCGGGCAGTCGCTGTCGCTGCTGGGCACCTGGATGCAGAAAACGGCCGTGAGCTGGGTGGTTTATGCCCAAACGCAGTCCAAATTTATGCTGGGCGTGAGCGTGTTTGCCACGCTGTTTCCGTCGGCCGTGTTCTCGCTGCTGGGCGGCGTGGTATCGGACCGCTACAACCGCTACCGCGTGCTGCTGCTCACACAGGTGCTGTCCATGGCGCAGGCCCTGCTACTCACGCTAGCCGTGTATTTCAAGCAGGATGCGGTGAGGGAAATCATTGCCCTAAGTGCCGTGCTGGGCATTATCAACGCCTTCGATGTGCCCGCCCGCCAGGCACTGGTCTACGACCTGGTGGATGATAAGCAGGACATCCCCAACGCCGTGGCCATGAACTCGACCATGCTGAACCTGACCAAGCTGCTGGGCCCCGCCGTGGCCGGCTTCGCCATCGAGCACTTGGGCGCCGTGGCCTGCTTTGGCCTGAATGCGCTCAGCTTCGTGGCCGTCATCGGCTCGGTGCTGGCGTTGCGGCTGCCAGCGTATGTGGCCAAGGTTCGTACCAAGAACATGCTGGGCGAATTACAGGAAGGCTTTCAGTACGTGAAAGACATGGCCGCCATCCGCTTTCTCATCATCATGCTGGGCATCACCGGCCTGCTGGTGCTGCCCTTCACCAACCTGATGCCGGTGTACGCCAAGGATATCTTCCACGGCAATGCCACCACGTTTGGCCTGCTCGATGGCGCCCTGGGTTTGGGCGGCTTGGTGGCGGCGCTGTACCTGGCCTCGCTGAAACCAAGTACTGACCTGAACAAGGTATTGATGACTAATATGTTCGTGTTTGGCGCAGGGCTGGTGCTGTTTGCCTACACGCCGTGGTTTTGGCTGGCGCTGCCGTTTTTGATAGTGGGCGCTTTCGGCATGATGTCGCAGACCACCATCAGCATTACGCTGCTCCAAACCCTGATGCTGCCGGCCATGCGCGGCCGGGTCATCAGCATTTACGTGCTGGTTTATACGGCGTCGGTGCCGCTGGGCAGCCTGCTGGTGGGCGCCGTGTCGGAGCGCCTCGGGGTGCAGCCTACGGTGCTGGCCGAAGGCGTGCTGGCCCTGCTCATTGCGCTGCTGTACGCGCGAAACCTGCGCCAGGTGCAGGCGGCCAATGCGGCGGCGCACACCACCGAAACGCCCGTAGCCGAAGCTACTGTGGCGTAGCACCGTTTCGGAACCAGCAGCCGGAGTACCCCGAAATTTTATTTCGGCCCAGGTGTTCAATTTAGGCTCAACCGGCCCCACTCATTAGCTCTGAAAATCGCGCTTACGGCCCGAAATAAAATTTTGGGGTACTCCGGCTGCCGGCTGCTTTACCGCCGGCCCGGCACCCGCAGTACCGTAAAGGAATTTGGCGCCAGCGTGTAGCTCACCGTCGTGCCAGCTACGGGAAAAGCACTTGTTTGGGGAGCCAGCTTCCTCGGCTCTTGCAGCGAATTCTGAGTGTTTAAGTCGTCACTGGCCATTACTTGAGCACGACCCACTTTGCCCATTTTTTTGGCTCCAGCCAGATTTAGGGTTACTGCGCGAGGAATGGCCGAGTAGTTCACCAGCTTCACCACCAACTCGCCGGCTGCGTCATCGGCCACGGCGCTGGCGAAGAGGTTGTCGGTGCCGTTTTTGGCGCCGTTGGGCAGCTGCACAGGTAGCATAGTGGTGCCTTTGTTCTGGCTGAACAGCTGCTGCACGTAGTAGTTCACCGTGCCGTAGGCGTGCAGGTTGTCGAACCAAATCAGGTTGGGCGTCCACTGCCAGGCATCGACGTGGGCCAGCATGGGGGCGTAGGAGGCCATGCTTACCACGTCGGCGTTGCGCTCCAGGCCGGTCATAAAGGCCGCCTCGGAGATGGCGCAGTCCCAGTTGTTCTTGTTTTCCTGGCTGGCAATGCCCGCGCTTTGGGCCGCGTATTCGCCGGCGAAGATTTTGGAGCCGGTGCGCGGGTACTTGTCGTAACGGTCGACGTGCTGGCGGAACCACTCCGGCCGGGCGTAGTAATGCTCGTCGATGTATTCGGCATTGAGTTCGCGCATGCGCTTGCTGGCCGTGTCAAAATTAGCACCGTCGGGCGATGGTCCGGCGCTGCTCACCAGCTGCAGGGCCGGGTATTTCGCCTTCAGCGCCTTGGCAAACGGCTCGTAGCGCTCTAGGTACTGCGGGCCCCACTGCTCATTGCCAACGCCCAGCATTTTCAGGTTGAAGGGTGCGGGATGGCCCATAGCGGCCCGCTTAGCGCCCCACACGGAAGTAGCCGGACCGTTGGCAAACTCCACCAAATCCAGCGCGTCCTGAATGAAGGTGTCGAGCGTGGGCTCATCAGCCGCGCCGGCCGCGTTCGGCCCCTTGGCCGCGCTGATGGGGGCCAGCTCGGCCGAGTTGTACTGGCAGGCCATGCCCACATTCAGGATGGGCAGCGGCTCGGCCCCAATGTCCTCGGCTAACTGGAAATACTCGAAGAAGCCCAGCCCGAACGACTGGTAATAATCGGGCGTGTAGCGTTGTTTGAACTCTTTATTCCAGCGGTTTATCATCGGTTGACGGCTCGACACGTCGCCAATGGTTTCCTTCCACTGGTAGCGGTTGTCCAGCGTCATACCCTCCACGATGCAGCCGCCGGGGAAGCGCAGGAAACCCGGTTTCATGTCCTTGAGCAGCTGCACGAGGTCGGGCCGCAGACCGTTTTCGCGCTTCAGCCACGTGTCCTTTGGAAAAAGGGAAACCACGTCGATATCAGCCGTGCCGGTGCCGCCGATGGTCAATTTGAGGTGGCCTTTGGCCACGGTGGCCGTGGGTTTGAGCACGGCCGTGTACTTCTTCCATTCGCTGGTCAGGCCCGCGATTTGGACTTGGGCCAAGGGTTCGCCCATGGCCCCTTCCAGCGCCACGTTCAGGTCGGTGATGTTGCCGGGACCGCGCCGGGCATACACCGAAAACGTGTATTCGTCGCCCTGCTTCACCCCCATTCCCCGAAAGCCTTCATTCACAAATCCCGCATCCGGGCCGGCTTTTTTGGTGCTCAGCCGCAGAAAATGGTTGTTGACTTTGCTGATGGGCCGGTCGCTCGACACTACGTAGCTTTCCAGCTCGGCCGCACCTTTCAGGGCTTTCCAGCCCAGCAAATGGCTGTCAATTTCGAACGACTTGTTCTTCACCAATTCCGGGTACAAGCCTCCATCAGCCGCAAAGTTGATGTCCTCGAAAAACAGGCCGTACATATTCCTGGGGACGGGTGCGCCGGGCTTGTCTACCTGCACGGTAATGGTGGCGGTAGGTGCCGTCTGGGCTATCGAAGCGCCGGCTACTCCTAGGCCCGCCAGCATCAGCAGAAATCGGGAGGTATGCATGAAAGTGGATAGGGAAGTTGGTTAATCATGGGTACAAAGCACGTCATGCTGAGCGCAGTCGAAGCATCTCTACCGCAATAGTAAAATCAAATACTACTGCGGTAGAGATGCTTCGACAAGCTCAGCATGACGTGCTTTTTATCGTTTTATATGGCTTGCCTTCGCCTAGCGGCCGCCGAAAGCTACTTCGTTGTAGCGCAGCTCGTTCTTGAACGTGCGCAGCTTGGTTTCGGCGTCGATAATCACGAATTCGATGCCGGCCATTTCGGCGAAGTCTTCCAGGTATTCGGCGGTCAGGTTTTGGCTGAAGCCGGTGTGGTGGGCTCCACCGGCCAGAATCCAGGCGGCGGCGCCGGTGGCCAGGTCGGGCTTCACTTGCCAGAGTACGCGGGCTACGGGTAGCTTGGGCAGCTGTTGCTCAGGCGCGACGGCCGTTACTTCATTCACAATCATGCGGAAGCGGTTGCCCAGGTCCACGATGGTGGCGTTCAGGCCCTCACCGGCCGGGCAATCGAACACCAGTCGCACGGGGTCTTCCTTGCCACCGATGCCCAGCGGGTGAATTTCGGCCCGCACCTTGCCCTCGGCAATGCTGGGGCAGATTTCGAGCATGTGCGAACCCAGCACCAGGTTGTTGCCGGGCGCGAAGTGGTAGGTGTAATCTTCCATAAAGGAGTTGCCGCCGGGCAGGCCGGCGCCCATCACCTTCATGGCGCGCACCAGGGCCGACGTTTTCCAGTCGCCCTCGCCGCCGAAGCCGAAGCCGTCGGCCATCAGGCGCTGCGTGGCAATGCCGGGCAGCTGCTTCATGCCGTGCAGGTCTTCGAAGGTATCGGTGAAGCCCTTGGCATTATGGTCGGTCAGGAATTTACGCATGCCGGTTTCGATGCGGGCGGCATCGCGCAGGCTTTCGCGCTGAGTGCCACCGGCTTTCAGCGAGTCGCCCAACTCGTATTCCTTTTCGTACGTGGCAATGAGCTCGTCAATCTGGGCATCGGTCACGGCGTTCACTTCGGCCACCAAATCGCCGATGCCGTAGGTATTCACCTCGTAGCCAAACTTGATTTCGGCTTCCACTTTGTCGCCGTCGGTCACGGCCACGTAGCGCATATTGTCACCGAAACGGATGAATTTCGCGCCCTGCCAGTCGGCCCAGGCGCAGGCCACGCGGCTCCAGATGCTGAGGCGCTCGTGCACATCGGCGCTCTGCCAGTGGCCCACTACCACCTTGCGCTTGATGCCCATGCGCGCCCCGATGAAGCCAAACTCCCGGTCGCCGTGCGCCGATTGGTTGGTATTCATGAAGTCCATGTCGATGTCGGCCCACGGAATGTCGCTGTTGAACTGGGTGTGCAGGTGCGCCAGCGGCTTTTGCAGGATTTTCAAGCCGTTAATCCACATTTTGGCCGGCGAGAAGGTGTGCATCCAGGCAATCAGGCCCACGCAGTTTTCGGCGGCGTTGGCTTCCTGCACCAGCTTGTAAATCTCCTGCGGGCTTTTCAGGATGGGTTTATAGACAATCTTGATGGGCAGCTTGGTGCCGAGCTCCTGCGCAATTTCCTGCGAGTGGCGGGCCACTTCTTCCAGCGTCTCGGGGCCGTAGAGGTGCTGCGTGCCGGTGATGAACCAGGCTTCGTAATGGGTGAGGTCAATCATGGATTTAGGTGGAATTAGGGCTTTTGTCATGCTGAGCGTAGCCGAAGCATCTCTACAGCTTCGTTGCATTCGATTGAATTTCTACCGAGGTAGAGATGCTTCGACTGCGCTCAGCATGACGTTCTTTTTTAAGTGTTGCCTACGACTGGCCGTAGTAAGAATTCACGCCGTGCTTGCGCTCGTAGTGCTTGCGAATCAGCGCATCTTTCAGGCGCGGCACCTCCGGCCGTAGCGTGCAGCTGAGGTAGGCCATGCGCGCTACTTCTTCCAGCACGGCGCTGTTGTACACAGCTTTGTCCACGGTTTTGCCCCAGGTGAAGGGCGCGTGGTTGGCCAGCAGCACCATTTCTACCTCGGAGGGTGAGAGGCCCCGGCGCTGGAATTCGTTGAGAATCTGCCAGCCGGTCTGGTGCTCGTAGTCGCCGGCAATCATGTCGTCGCTCATTGGCGGCGCACAGGGAATGTCAGCCGTGAGATGGTCGGCGTGGGTGGTGCCAAGAATGGGAATGTCGAGCTGGGCCTGGGCCCAGGCCGTGGCGTAAGTACTGTGCGTGTGCACTATGCCGCCAATGTGCTCCCAGTTGCTATAGAGCACGGCGTGGGTTTTGGTGTCCGACGAAGGCCGCTTCTCCCCTTCCAGCACATTGTTGGCAAAGTCAAGGATGACAATGTCCTCCGGCTTCAGCAGCTCGTAGGGCACGCCGCTGGGCTTGATGGCGAACACCCGCTTCCCGCGGTCCACCACGCTGGCATTGCCGAAGGTGAAGAGCACCAGCCCGAGCTTGGGCAACTGCATGTTGGCGTCGTAGCACGCCTGTTTTAATTCCTGATATTGGCTCATTGATTGAAAGGGAACGTCATGCTGAGCGCAGTCGAAGCATCTCTACCGCAGCAGTAATTCATTTAAAAAAAAGTTAGTTGCGCGGTAGAGATGCTTCGACAGGCTCAGCATGACGTTCTTCCTCGCCCAACGTTGCGCCTTCCACGAACTTCCCGAAGGCCTGGTACTGCGCGTAGCGGGCGGCGTAGTCGGCCACGCGGGCAGGGTTGGGCGTGTAGGTTTCGGCAAAGCCGGAGCCCAGGGCCTTTTGTGCCGTCTGCACATCGGACTGAATGCCAGCGGCCACGGCCGCGTACATAGCCGCGCCCAGCGCCGGCGCCTGTTCCGACACCGCAATTTTGATGGGACGGTCGAGCACGTCGGCCAGCGTCTGCATCACAAACTGCGATTTCTTCGCCACCCCGCCGATGCCGATAACCTGCTTCACGGGTATACCTTCGGCCTCAAACCGCTCCACAATCTGCTTCGAGCCGTAGCAGATGGCTTCCACCAGCGCCCGGAAAATCTGGGGGGCGTTGGTGCCCATCGTGAGGTTCATCAGGGCACCTTTCAAGGCCTGGTTGGCGTCGGGGGTGCGGCGGCCGTTCACCCAATCCAAGGCAAGTACGTGCGATTCTTCGGGGTTCACAGCGGCAGCGGCTTCGCTCAGCTTCACCAGCAGCGCGTCGCTCATTTCCTCGCGCAGGGCAGCTTGCAGTTCCGGCGTCAGGACTTTGGAATGCGGCAGCACGTGGTGCAGCGGCCACTCCACTATGTTGCGGAACCAGGCCAGCAAGTCGCCGAAAGCCGACTGTCCGGCTTCCAGTCCCAGCATGCCGGGAATCACCGAACCGTCCACCTGCCCGCAGATACCGGCTACGAGGTGGTCGCCCACTTCGGCTGTCGGCGCTACCACGATGTCGCAGGTGCTGGTACCCATCACCTTCACCATCGAATACGCCTCGATTTCACCGGCAATAGCGCCGGCATGGGCGTCGAACGTGCCCACCGCTACCACGGTGTCGGTGGTCAGGCCCAGCCGCCCGGCCCACTCTTTGGAAAGGTGGCCGGCCACCTCATCCGAGGTGTACGTTTCGTTAGATAATCGATTGCGTAAACCGGCCAGTTTTGGTTCGAGGTGGGTGAGAAACTCCTCGGCGGGCAGGCCGTCCCAGCTGGCGTGCCACATGGCTTTGTGGCCGGCGGCGCAGCGGCTGCGCTTCACGGTTTCCAGCGTGCCGCCGGTGAGCAGCAGCGTGAGCCAGTCGCAGTGCTCCATCCAGGAGTACGCGGCCTTTGCTACGGCTTCATCTTCACGCAGAATGTGCGTAATCTTAGCCCAGAACCATTCCGAAGAATAAATACCCCCCTCGAACTTAGTAAAGTCCTCGCCGCCCCAGGTCCGGGCCTTGTGGTTGATTTCGGCGGCTTCGGCCAGGGCCGTGTGGTCTTTCCAGAGCACGAATAGCGCGTTGGGGTTCTCGGCAAACTCAGGCAGCATACCCAAAGCCACGCCGTCGGCGTTCACCGGGCCGGGCGTTGAGCCGGTGGTGTCCACGGCCAAACCCACGATTTGGGCCACCGGCACTTGCTGGGCCACGCGGCGCACCACGGTTTCCAAGCCTTCGATGTAGTCGAGCGGGTGCTGGCGGAACTGGTTTTTGGTGGGGTTGCAGTACTGGCCGGTTTTCCAGCGGGCGTAGTTGTGCACGGCCTGGGCCACTTCGGTGCCGGTGCGGGCATCTACCAGCAGGGCGCGCACGGAGTCGGTGCCGTAGTCGACGCCAATGACGTAGGCGGGAGTTTGTTCCATATTTTATCGAATGTTAATAGCTGGTCGTCATGCCGAGCGCAGCCGAGGCATCTCGCTCGCTTCGTTGCAACGGCATTGATTACTGTTGCATGCGAGATGCCTCGGCTACGCTCGGCATGACGTTCTTTTCTTTCAACTTACTCTTACTTCCGCACGCCGAACGTGTAAACGCTAGTGGTGCGGTAGGTTTCGCCCGGCTTCAGGATGGTGCTGGGGAACTTGGGCTGGTTGGGCGAATCGGGGAAGTGCTGGGTTTCGAGGCAGAAGCCGCCGTGCAGGCCGTACACGGTACCGCCTTTGCCGTGTAGGCTGCCATCGAGGAAGTTGCCGGTGTAGAACTGGATACCGGGCTCGTCTGTCGCCACCTCCATCGTGCGGCCCGAGGTGGGGTCGTACACAGTAGCGGCGGCATGCTGGCCTTCGCCGCTGCCGTTTAGCACCCAGTTGTGGTCGTAGCCACCGGGCACCTGCGCAATACGCTCGCCAATGGCGTGCGGCGTAGTGAAGTCGAAGGGCGTGCCCTTCACCGGCTTCAGTTCGCCGGTCGGAATCAGGGTGGCGTCCACCACGGTGTAGCGGTCGGCGGGCAGGGTCACTTCGTGGGCCAGGATGTCTTTGCTCACGCCGTGGCTCAGGTTGAAGTAGGCGTGGTTGGTGAGGTTGACGGGCGTGGTTTTGTCGGTAGTGGCCGTGTAGTCAATTTTCAGCGCGTTATTGTCGGTGAGGGTGTACACCACCGTCACCTGCAGGTTGCCGGGGTAGCCTTCTTCGCCGTCTTTGCTCAGGTACTTGAGGGTCAGCGTCTGGCCTTCGTCCGATGTACCGGGCGTGGCTTCCCATATTTTCTGGTCGAAGCCCACTTTGCCGCCGTGCAGCGAGTTCGGGCCATTGTTCACGCCCACCTGGTAGGCTTTGCCGTCGATGGTGAATTTTCCGTTTTTGATGCGGTTGCCATAGCGTCCAATCAGCGCGCCAATGTAGGGATTAGCCTTGCGGAAAGCCGGGCCGGCATAGCCGTCCACGTTGTCGAAGCCAAGCACCACGTCGCCCATTTTGCCATCCTTGTCCGGCACTAGCAGGCTCACCAGGGTGCCGCCGTAGTTGGTGATGGTGGCTTTGGCGCCCTGCTTGTTGGTGAGGGTGAATAGCTGCGCTTCGGTGCCGTCGGGCGTTTTGCCGAAAGAGGCGGAAGTAGGCATAGTGGCGGATTTCGTGTGGGTGGAATCGGCGGCCGGGGCCGTCGTCGTGGATTGCTCCGCAGATTGGTTGGACCCGCAGGCGGCCAAGAGCAGGAAGCCGGGCAAAGTGGCAGCCAGCAGCCCGGAATGTAAAGTTTTACGCATGAGAAAACGGGAATGGGAATTTAAAGTGGGCAACTGCTCCGCGTGGAAGTGAGAAAAATCAGCTTTCGGTTCAGGCAAAGGCGCAAAACAAAGTAGTAAATAGGCCCTTTTTGCGCCTCACTCTGCCTGCATCCTACAAAGAAAGTCTGCCATTCCCAAACTATCAAAATCATACACAAACGATTGTGTTTATAATAAACGCAATCAATTAACTATTAGAACCATAGGCAATATGTTTCGCACAGAAATGACAATAATATACACCTTTTGGCTAACCCGCACCTCCGTCTCTGCAAGGCGCTTCGGCAACGGGTTTCTTTTAATGAGCCCCTGTCACCGACAGGGGCTCATGATGTCAATTTTGAATATGGGCAGGGCGTGGTGCTGTTGGCAGCCATTGAGCAAGATGCCACTACACGAATAGGTCAAAGCCCAAGTGGCCGCGTATTGGATACTCATTTTTTTTCGGCTGCTATTTCACAGTATGGCGGGCAAGCCGCCACAGGAAAAAAAGCCCCAACGCGGCCTGTTCAATCGATTTCGCAAAGGCTGCCGCTGCTATTGAGCGCCTCCGGCAGCGTAGCCTAGCAGCACCTCGCATTGAAACCACTCTGATTATCTTGTCGTTAATTAAATCACGAAGACAAACACGAGCACGAGCGGTAAAGCGGAGTGCTAACCAATTATTGACTAACTTCCAGTAAATCTCTTCGTGATGCTCATGAAGTCCCGGCCCACCATTCCACTGTAGTGTGGTTCAGAAGGTGGCAACAAGCGCCGGTCGACTTCCTCCTAAACAGCCCTTATTATGAACACCAACATTGTACTTCCCGAGCAATTCGTTCCTCAGTTTCATACTTCCAACCCCGCTCAGCATCAAACGCATGAGCTCAAGATTTGGCCCAGCTGTTTCGATGCGGTTAAAGCCGGCAGCAAGCCTTTCGATGTGCGCGAAAACGACTGCAACTTCCAGGTTGGCGACGTGCTGGTGCTTCGCGAGTTCGAGCCCGAGAGCGAGCAATACACCGGCAAAACCATCACCCGTTGGGTAAGCTATGTGCTTCAGGGTGGTGTATTTGGCATCCAGCCCAACTGGTGCGTTCTTGGGTTTAGCGACCAGCCGCCCATCCCTTCGGGAATCACGGACATTCGTCTCTGGTAAAGTTGCTCCGAAAGCGCAAGAAGCCTCTTAAGAGAGGCTTCTTCGGTGTGTATAGACTATTGCCCGTCATGCGGAGGCGGAGCCGAATCAGCTCGCGGACTCACGTAATTCAATCGATGGGCTGTTGCACGCGAGATGCTTCGCTGCGCTCTACCTGACGGGCTCGAAGCAGGAATGCGAAGGCAATGAGACCCTACCGCAGCACCGTTGCCAAGGCATCGGAAGCTACTTTGGCGCTCATTTCGCGCACAGCCTGGGCGATGCCGGCGGCGTCGAAGCCGCACTCTTTGTAGAGTTCGTCCTGGGTGCCGTGTTCTACTACGCGGTCGGGGATGCCGAGGCGGCGCACGGGCAGGTGAAAACCGTGGTCGGTGAGAAACTCCAGCACGGCTGAGCCGAAGCCGCCGGGCAGACAGCCGTCTTCTACCGTCACGATGGCGCGGTAGCGGCGGGCCACGTCGCGCAACATTTCCTCGTCCAGCGGCTTGCAGAAACGCATGTCGTAGTGGCCGGCGTCGAGGCCTTCGGCGGCCAGGGTTTCGGTGGCGCTTACCGCGTAATTACCGATGTGGCCGATGCTGAGGATGGCCACGCCGCCTTCTTCGCCCTCGCGCACCACGCGGCCCGTGCCGATGGCTACGCGCTGCAGCGGCGTGCGCCACTCGGGCATCACGCCTTCGCCGCGCGGGTAGCGGATGCTGAAGGGGCCGGCATTTTCGGGCAGTTGGGCGGTGTACATCAAGTTGCGCAGTTCCTGCTCGTTCATCGGGGCCGACACCACGATGTTGGGGATGCAGCGCATATAGGCCAGGTCGTAGCAGCCGTGGTGGGTGGGACCGTCGGCGCCGGCAAAACCGGCACGGTCGAGGCAGAACACCACGTGCAGGTTTTGCAGGGCCACGTCGTGCACCACCTGGTCGTAGCCCCGCTGCATGAACGAGGAGTAGATGTTGCAGAACGGCACCAAGCCCTGCGTGGCCAGGCCGGCCGAAAACGTAACGGCGTGCTGCTCAGCAATGCCCACGTCGAAGGCGCGGGTGGGCATGGCGGCCATCATGATGTTGAGCGACGAGCCCGAGGGCATGGCCGGCGTCACGCCCATGATTTTGTCGTTGGCCTCGGCCAGTTCCAGCAGCGTGTGGCCAAATACGTCCTGGTACTTGGGCGGCTGCGGCACGGAGGGCGTTTTCTTGTAAATCTCGCCCGTGATTTTATCAAACAGGCCCGGCGCATGCCACAGCGTCTGGTCTTTCTCGGCCAGCGCGTAGCCCTTGCCTTTCACCGTGACGCAATGCAGCAACTTGGGGCCGGGAATGGACTTTAGGTCGTTCAAAACTGCTACCAGATGCTGCACGTCGTGCCCATCGACGGGGCCGAAATAGCGGAATTTCAGGGCTTCAAACAGGTTGCTCTGCTTCATGAGCGTCGCCTTCATGGCAGCCTCTACTTTGCGGGCAATGTGCTGGGGATTCGGGCCGAATTTGGAAAGCTTGCCGAGCACGTTCCAAAGTTCGTCGCGCACCTTGTTGTAGGTGCGCGAGGTGGTGATGTCGGTGAGGTATTCCTTGAGGGCGCCCACGTTGGGGTCGATGCTCATGCAGTTGTCGTTCAGTACGACAATCATGTTATTGTTGAGTACGCCGGCCTGGTTCAGCGCCTCGAAGCTCATGCCGGCCGTCATGGCCCCGTCGCCGATTACGGCGATGTGCTGGCGGTCGAATTCGCCTTTATAGTCTGATGCCACGGCCATGCCCAGCGCCGCCCCGATGCTGGTGCTGCTGTGGCCCACGCCGAAAGCATCGTACTCGCTTTCGCTGCGCTTCGGAAAGCCCGACATGCCTTTGTAACGGCGGTTGGTGGGGAATTTGTCGCGCCGGCCGGTGAGAATTTTGTGGCCGTAGGCCTGGTGGCCCACGTCCCACACCAGTTGGTCGTGCGGCGTGTTGAAGACGTAGTGCAGGGCCACCGTCAGCTCAACCACACCCAGGGAAGCCCCAAAATGGCCACCGTAGATGCTCACGGAGTCGATGATAAAATCGCGCAGCTCGGTGCTGAGTTGGACTAATTGCTCAGGAGCAAGCTTTTTAAGGTCGTCGGGCGAATCAATCGCTGCGAGCAGCGGGCCGGGTTCAACTATCATCAGGCAGGCGTGGTGGGATGGGTGACGGAAGGGTAACCGCCTGACCCGCTAAAAGATTGTTGGGCCGGCACAAAGGTACGACGCCGAGCGAAGTGCGGTTGTTGCGCCCGAAGGAATTCGGGACTTGGTCGGGGTTTGCGAATTGATAATCTAGTTTTTGGTCGGAAAGGCCGTCGCCGGGAGGAGCTTTGCGTAATGCGCAAGCTATTATGGACGATACAACGGGCGGACCGCCGCCTCCATAAACAAGAACCGAAGCCAATGGATGCAACCATTGGCTTCAAATTCGGCACTTTGGCCGTTATGAATTGTATGAAACCAACCTTACCGGCTTCGGCCGTACTGTTTTCGGCCCTGTTGGGCCTTTCGCATTTTACCCTGGCCCAGCAGGGCCCGCCCGCGGGTGCGCGGCCAGCTGCCCCAGCAGGAGCCAGCCCACGCGCGGCTACAGGCCGCGTTACGGGCACCGTGACGGATGCGGCTACGGGCAAACCGGTTTCCTACGCCACGGTGGCGGTTATCGACCCGGCATCGGGCTCGCCGGTGAACGGCGGGGTGTGCGGCGACGACGGCAAGTTTGTGCTGCCTGGCATTCCGGCGGGCACCTATAAGGTGCAGGTGAGCTTTTTGGGCTACAAAAACGAGGAGCGGACCGGCGTGGTAGTGCCCGCTGGCGGTGCGGTTGCTTTGGGCACCGTGGCCTTGGCGGCGTCGGCCCAAAAGCTGGGCGAAGTGGTGGTGGTGGCCCAAAAGCCGCTGATTGAGGAGCGAGTGGACCGCACCGTGTACAACGCCGAAAACGACCAGACAGCCCGCGGCGGCGACGCCACCGACGTGCTTAAGCGTGTGCCGCTGCTGAGCGTGGACTTGGACGGCAACGTGAGTTTGCGCGGCTCCAGCAACATTCGAGTGCTCATCAACAACAAGCCTTCGGCCATTGCCGCCAACAGCATTGCCGATGCCCTGCGCCAGATTCCGGCCGAACAGATTAAGACGGTGGAAGTCATCACCTCGCCCTCGGCCAAGTACGACGCGGAGGGCTCGGGCGGCATCATCAACATCATCACCAAAACCAATAACCTGAGCGGCGGCACGCTGGGCGTGGATGCCAGCGTGGGCACGCGCAGCAGCAACCTCAACCTGAACGGCAGCTACCGCACCGGCAAAATGGGCTTCTCGCTGAATGCCGGTGGCCGGGCGGGCTATAACATTCCGGGCAGCTTCACGAACCAGCAAACGCTGAAGGACGGACTGGGCCACGTGCTGTCGACCACCACGCAGTCGGCCGATACCAAGCAGAGCCAGGGCTTTGGCCGCTCGGTGCTGGGCTGGGACTACGACCTCGACAAGCACAATTCGTTGCAGGCGTCGCTGTCGTACGGTGCGCGGCGCCAGCACAACGACCAGTCGCATCTGACCACGCTCTCGACCTCGGCGCAGGGCAACTCGGTGCGCGACGTGAGCGTGGTGGACAACTCGGGCACGGTGGACGCCAGCCTCAACTACACCCACGCGTTTGAGAAGCCGCAGCAGGAATTTAGCATCCTGACCCTCTACAGCCGCAACGACCGCACCAACGATTTTACGAATACCATCCTGGATTCGAACTTCAACACGGCCAGCCGCCTGCGCAACGACAACCCCAGCGTCAACGAAGAATACACGGTGCAGGCCGATTATCAGTCGCCGGTGAGCAAAACCCAGGTGCTGGAATTTGGCGCCAAGGACATTCTGCGCCGCGCCACCAGCAACTACAGCTACTACCAGGCCACGGGCTCGGACGGCGCGTACGTGGTAAAAACCGGCGTGGGGCTGAACAACGGGTTTAACTATCGCCAAAATGTGGCGGCCGGCTACGTGTCGTATACCATGGGCCTGCCCAAAGGCTTTACCCTAAAGCCGGGGGTTCGCTACGAGTACACCACCATCACGGCCGATTTTAACGACGGCAAAGCGGTTAATATTCCCGATTACGGGGTGCTGGTGCCCAGCGTGAACTTCTCGCGCAAGCTGGCCAATGGCAACGTGGTGAAGCTGGCGTACAACCGCCGCATCCAGCGCCCGTCGCTGCAGTTCCTGAACCCAAACCCGCAGCAGTCGAACCCGCTCATTGTCACGAAGGGCGACCCGACGCTGGAGCCCGAATACACGAACAACTACGAGCTGGGCTACAGCACATTGGTAAAGAAAGCCAACGTCAATTTCTCGGTGTTTGCGCGCAACACCACGGGCTCCATTCAGTCGGTGCGCACGCCCATCATCGAAAATGGCGTAGCAACCGGGGTTCAGAATATTACCTACCAGAACATTGGCAATGAAGACGCTTACGGCGGCAGCATCTTCGCCAGCATCAACAGCGGCAAGTTCAACCTGAACAGCGGCATTGATACCTACTACGCCGTGCTGGCCAACAACGTGCCCAACCCGCTCTACAACGCCAGCAACGAAGGTTTCGTGGCCAGCGGGCGCTTGTTTGGCAGCTATAAGTTCACCGACGTGTGGGCCTTGCAGGCCTTCGGCTTCTACCGCGGGCAGCAGGTGCAGCTGCAAGGCTACCAGAGCGGCTTTGGCTTCTACGGCATGAGCGTGCGGCGCGACTTCGCCGACAAAAAAGGCAGCTTCGGCCTGGGTGCCCAAAACTTCTTCACCAACGCCATCAACATCCGCAACCAGGTCAACAGCCCCCTGTTGGACCAAACCAGCGTCAACGTGCTGCACAACCTGAGCTTTCAGGTGAACTTCAGCTACCGCATCGGCAAACTCACGGCCGGCCCAACCCGCCGCGGCAAAAGCATCAACAACGACGACCTGAAAGGGGAAGGCGGCGGCGGCGCTGACCTCAGCGGCGGCGGCACTGGCGGCGGCGGCGGCGGCGGCGGTGCGCCAGCGGGCGG
>NZ_JAERQF010000033.1 GCF_016734815.1 Hymenobacter rubidus | reverse complement strand
AGAACCGTATTGGGCATGATGCAAAGGTAGCGGGTTGGGAAATGGTAGGCGCCTGTCATCCTGAGCGCAGCGAAGGAGCTTCTCACGTTCGCATGGGTTGAAATACTGCGAATTGTTATTGCGTGAGAAGGTCCTTCGCTGCACTCAGGATGACAGGTCCGCCCAATGCTTCGCCCTAAACATACCGCGCTGCCACGGCGTCAATGGCCTCGGCCAGGCGGTGGTCGCGCTTGGTCACGGTGTTGCCGGCATCGTGGGTGCGCAGGCGGAATTCCACGGCGTTGTACTCGTTGCTGAACCAAGGGTGATGGTCGAGCCGCTCGGCTTCGGCGGCCACGTCGGTCAGGAAGGCGAAGGCCGTTTTAAAATCGGCGAAGCGAAAGCTGCGGCAGAGGCTGTTGTCGGTTTCAATCCACATGGTTTTTACTATATTGAAGGGTGATGACTGAGTCCAGAGGGGACGCTGGGGTAAAACCAAAATGAGAAATCCAAAGTACACCTTCTTGCAGTCGCACCTTTCTCTCATTCCCTTTTTTCATTTCCCTTCCCAATGGCCATCGACCCCAACAACCGCCCCATCCGCGTCATCAACGACGACACGACCAACGAAGAAATGGAGGCCGGCCACCACATCCCCAACGCCGACCCGCCCAAAAACGAAGCGGCCCGCGGCGGCTTTGGCAACCGCGAGGGCAAGGAGGGGTACGGTTCCGATACGGCCGGCGGTGAAACGGCG
This sequence comes from Hymenobacter rubidus, assembly GCF_016734815.1. Classification (GTDB taxonomy): domain Bacteria; phylum Bacteroidota; class Bacteroidia; order Cytophagales; family Hymenobacteraceae; genus Hymenobacter; species Hymenobacter rubidus. The sequence goes on along the minus strand of NZ_JAERQF010000033.1, from coordinate 56,917 downwards.
GTGGGCGTGAACGAAACGGCCGACAACATGAGCCCGCCCCAGGACAACATGCGCTCCGCCGACGAAGGCCGCCCCGACCGCCCCAACCAGGACATGCCGGCGTTCGATGAATACACCGATTCCATTGTGCCCAGCGGCCGCCCCGTCGACGAGCTGGATGCCCACGACCGCCGCCCCGGCCTCGACGAAATGCTGAACCCCAACTCCCGCGTGGGCATGGGCCAGATGGAGCCCCGCCCCATCTCGCCCATCACCGGCACCGATACCAACGCCGAGCTAACCGACCCCGATGCCACCGATACGGCCATCGACCAATAAGCTTTGCCCCGCGCAACGGCCACTAAGCCAGTCATCGATTGACCAACAGCACGTCATGCTGAGCGGAGCCGAAGCATCTCTATCGCACTAGTAAACGATTACTAACACGGTAGAGATGCTTCGGCTCCGCTCAGCATGACGTGCTTTTTATCCGTATCAATCTTCATTCCACGCTATTTGTGAGCCGCTACGCCACCACCGACCTGCACGGCTGCGTGCACACCTTTCGCTGCCTCGTGGAGGAAAAACTGTGCCTGAGCCGCCACGATGAGCTTTACCTGCTGGGCGATTACGTGAACAAAGGCCCCGACAGCCGGGGCGTGCTCGACTACCTGATGCAGTTGCAAGCCAGCGGCTACAACGTGCAATGCCTGCGCGGCAACCACGACCAGGCCCTGCTCGACGCGGCCCGGCACCGCTGGCGCTGGGACTGGCTGGGGCCGCGTGGCCGGCAGCCCACCCTGCGCAGCTTCGGGGTGCGGCGCATGTCCGACATCCCGGCGCACTACCTCGACTGGCTGGCCACGCTGCCTTATGAAATCGAGTTGCCGGATTTTGTGCTCGTGCACGCCGGCTACGACTTTGCCCTGCCGCCCACCGAAATGCGCCAAGACTACACCACCATGCTCAACACTAAAAAATACGTGTACGACCCTTCCCGTCTGGCCGGTAAGCGCCTGTTGCACGGGCACGTGCCCACCCTCACGGCCCAGGTGCGCGCCAAAGCCGCCACCCGCCCCGGCGCACTGGGCCTGGACACCGGCTGCGTGTACCGCCACAACCCCGAGCTGGCCCACCTCACCGCCCTCAACCTCGACACCTGGGACCTGACCCAAGTGCCCAACTGCGAGCCCGCTTATGCCATTGGCAAGCGCTGAGGAATCCTGTATGCCTCAAAATTATTATCGGTAACTACCCCCAGCTAGGCTGCAAAACCCCATGGCTGCACTGGCTCCTTTATGCTTAATCAAGACAAGTCGCTATTGTTATATTGTTAATAAGAACCGGAGATAAAAAAATATTATAGCAGATTTTTTCGAAAGTAATAGGATATCTTTAATAAAATGCCTTCAGAATTGTATTTTATGTTTTGCTGATTGACGTGGCTATTGCGCTCTGTATATCAGCAGCCTAAGTTTGGTAATTGCTGTTTTGGTTTCAGGCCTATTCTGTGCACAACCGGACAGCTGCGTCATCCTGGTTGTGCCGCTGCCTCCCATCTACGTCGGCTGAGGATGGCAGCTGGAGTGCTGATTCGCAAAGAGGCTGCACCCGAATTGGCGGCGCGGCCAGTGGGGCGCTGGTGTCTCATTTTGTTTTTGCTACCCTATGAAAGACGTCTTACCCCCCGGTATGCATTCTTTTGGACCTCAGCCGGCTGCTCGGTGGTGGGTCCGGTGGCGCTGGCAACTGGTGGGCCTGCTGCTGGGCTTGTTGCTGCTGTTGGGTAGCCACGTGCAAGCGGGCATTCCTGCCCACGCGCCTCGCTCCATTTATCAAGCGCTTACTAACGGAAACAGGCAAGCGACATGCTCGGCCATGTCGTAAAAAAGCCCTAGAGCAGTTTCGGAGTCGGTGTACCGTAGCGCGAACTTTGTAGTTAGCGTCCCAGCGCCGCTAAAGCCATCTGCAAGTTGTTCGGGGACGCGAACTACACAGTTCGCGCTACTTCCAGCGCCTGTACACCTACTCCGAAACCGCTGTAACTGCTTTGACAGTTGGGTTTTTGGGGTTGTAGCGACTGCTGCAATACAGTGGCCTGAGGATTTGCATAGTGACAAGGCGAACGATTACTGCTAGTCCAACACGCCGGCTGCTACGGCCCGCCGGGCCGAGGCCCGATAAGGGTTGAGCGAATCGGTGGCCACGTCGCGCAGAGTGGCCAGGGCAGGAGCCAGCTCTTTGGCCTGCCAGTAAGCCATGCCCAGGTGGTAGCGGGCCCGGCGGGCCAGCTCGCCCGCGTCGCCGTCGTCGGCCACGCGGCGCAGGTAGAGCTGGGCGGCGTTGCCCTGGCCCTGGCGCAGCAGCATGAGGCCGCGCAGGTAGGTGAGGGTGTCGGCGCCCACGTTGGTGGGCGACACGCGCCCGAGCGAGTGCAGGGCCGCCGGGTAGTGGCCCGACTGGTACTGGTCGAGGGCTTCGGAGAGCAGAGGGCGGCTGTGCAGCAGGCCGGTGGTCACGGCGGGGCCGGGGTCGGGTTGATAGTAGGCTTCCCAATTGTGGGCGGGGCGGGCAGCGCTGGGGCGTAGGAGGTACCACGCCACGGCCCCCGCCGCCAGCAGCAACACCACGCCCAACGCGCCCAGCAGGGTAGAAAGACGCTGGCGACGCTGGCTCAGCTGCTCGGCGCGGGCCAGGGCCGAGCCCCGTTCGTTCATGCGGTCATCAAGGGCTTGCAGGCGCAGGCGCAGGGTGTCGTGCCCGGCCGCCCAGCGCAGGTCGGCGGTAAACTGCTCGAAGGCCGCATGGGCATCGGCCAGGGCCTCGTCCTGCTCTAGGCGCAGTTCGAAGGCATCCTGCTCGGCCGGAGCCATCTGGCCGTCGGCAAAGCGTTCCAGCTCATCGAAGTAAGGGCGCAGGTCCATGGGGAAAGGGAATAGGGTAGGAGGAGACTGGGGATAAGAAAGTAGGGAGAAGGCAAAAGGAAAAAGGGTAGGAGGAGATGGAGTGGGAGTAAAAAGCAATGGTATCTACCCTGCTACCCTATCCCTTATTCCCTATTCCTTGCCTAGCGGAGCAGCTCGTAAAGCTTGCGCAGGCAGGTGGTTTTCTGGCGGCGGGCCACGGTGGCGTTGGGGAAGCCCATTTTGCCCCCCATTTTCTCAAAATTGTAGCCGCGAAAGTAAAAGTAGGTGAGCACCTGCTGGCAGTCGTTGCCGAGCTGGTTGAACTGGGCCAAGAGGCGCTGGCGGCGGCTGGCTTCGGCGGCGGGCAGGGGCACGTTGGCGGGCACTTGGGCTGCCAGGCGCTGCTGGGCCATGCCGTAGATGTAGTCGCGCAAATCGACGGGTAGGATGGTGAGGCGGCCATCGGCTACCTGGTCGTAGAAATCGAGCAGGGTATCCTGCAATAGTGTGTGGGCCTGGGCAGCATTCAGCCGGTGCTGGCGCTGGGCCCAGCGGGCAAACAGGTGCCGGCTGCGCTGGTAAAAGTCAACCAGAAATTTCTGATTGCCGATGCGGAGCTGGGTAAGGGTTTCGGCGAGGGGCGCGGACATAACAGGGAATAAAGGCACTAGCAAGTAACGACGGAAACGGGGAATACGGGATAGGGGATAGGGAAGAAAGGGATAGGGAATAGGAATACAGCTGTCATCCTGAGCGCAGCGAAGGACCTTCTCACCGCTGAACGGCTTGCAGTAAATTCTAAAGAAACCAAACGAGGTAAGGTCCTTCGCCGCGCTCAGGATGACAGCCGTATCCTCCCCTATTCCTCATCCCCCCTTACCTTTACGGCCATGCAAACAGCCGCCCCCTCCGCCCTCCTCGATACCGTCATTTTCGACCTCATTGCTCAGGAGAAAACCCGCCAAACCCACGGAATTGAGCTCATTGCCTCCGAAAACTACGTTTCGGAACAGGTGATGGCCGCCCAAGGCTCCGTGCTCACCAATAAGTACGCCGAGGGCCTGCCCGGCAAGCGCTACTACGGCGGCTGCGAAATCGTGGACCAGGTGGAGCAGCTGGCCATCGACCGGGTGAAGGAACTATTCGGCGTGGTCTGGGCCAACGTGCAGCCGCACTCCGGCGCCCAGGCCAACGCGGCCGTGATGCTGGCCTGCCTGCAGCCGGGCGATAAAATCCTGGGCTTCGACCTGAGCCACGGCGGCCACCTCACCCACGGCTCGGCCGTGAACTTCTCGGGCAAGCTCTACCAGCCCAGCTTCTATGGCGTGGAGCGCGAAACCGGCCTCATCGACTGGAGCAAAATTAAAGAAATTGCCCGCCGCGAGCAGCCCAAACTCATCATCTGCGGCGCCTCGGCCTACTCCCGCGACTGGGATTACCAGGCCCTGCGCGAAGCCGCCGACGAAGTAGGTGCCCTGCTGCTGGCCGACATTTCGCACCCCTCGGCCCTCATTGCCACGGGCCTGCTGAACTCGCCGTTCGAGCATTGCCACATCGTGACCACCACCACGCACAAAACCCTGCGCGGCCCGCGCGGCGGCCTCATCATGCTGGGCAAGGACTTCGAGAATCCCTTCGGTCTGAAAACCCCGAAAGGCGAAATCCGCCCCATGTCGGCCCTGCTCGACGGCGCCGTGTTCCCCGGCACCCAGGGCGGGCCCCTGGAGCACGTCATCGCGGCCAAGGCCGTGGCCTTTGGCGAAGCCTTGACCGACGACTTCAAAACTTATACCCAGCAGGTGGCCCGCAACGCGCAGGCGCTGGCCAAGGGCTTCACCGCCTTGGGCTACGACATCATTTCGGGCGGTACCGACAACCACCTCATGCTGATTGACCTGCGCTCGAAAGGCATCAGCGGCAAGCTGGCCGAAAACACGCTGGTGCGCGCCGACATCACCATCAACAAAAACATGGTGCCGTTTGATGACAAGTCGCCGTTTGTGACAAGCGGCATCCGCATTGGCTCGGCCGCCGTAACTACCCGCGGCCTGGGCGAGTCCGACATGGCCCGCATCGTGGAGCTGATTGACGAAACCCTGACCCACCACGACAACGACACCCGCATCGGGCAGGTGCGCCAGCGCGTGAACACTTGGCTGCAGGACTACCCGCTGTTTGCGTAGCTTTTACGTAAGGGATGATGCCGTTTGTCATCCTGAGCGCAGCGAAGGACCTTATCACCGTTAAACGATTTGCAGTAATCCAACTGCCGCGAGCGTGATGGGGTCCTTCGCTGCGCTCAGGATGACAAACGATTTTACTCCTCCTCAAATCCCCTGATTTTCATCCGTGCAACCTCAACCGCAACCACAAAACCCCTCGGGCGAACCGCACGAAATGTCTTTCATCGACCACCTGGAGGCCCTGCGCTGGCACATCATCCGGGCGGCTATTTCGGTGGTGGTGTTCTCGACTGCGGCGTTTTTTGCCAAGGATTTTCTGTTTCACGACCTGATTCTGGGGCCCTCGCGGCCCGATTTCTGGACTTATCGCATGTTCTGCAAGTTTGGCGCGCTGGTGCACGCCCCGGACTTGTGCATCGACAAAATCGGGTTTGTCATTCAGAACCGGGAGATGAGCGGGCAGCTCACCATGCACATCAGCACCTCGTTTATGGCGGGCATCTGCCTGGCGTTTCCCTACCTGTTCTGGGAAATCTGGCGTTTTGTGAAGCCCGGCCTTTACCCACACGAGCGGCAGAATTCGCAGGGGGCCGTGTTTTTCGTGTCCATCCTCTTCGTCCTGGGCTTGCTGTTCGGCTACTACATCGCCGCGCCGCTGAGCATCAACTTTTTGGCTGGCTACGTGGTCGACCCCACCATCGAAAACCAAATTGACATGCAGAGCTACCTGAGCACGCTGAGCACCATGAGTCTGTCGTGCGCTTTCGTGTTTGAACTGCCCATGATTGTGTTCTTTCTGGCCAAGGCCGGGCTGGTTTCGGCCGAAATCATGCAGCTCTACCGCAAGCACGCCATTGTGGTCATCCTCATCATTGCGGCCGTTATCACGCCGCCCGACATTTCGGCCCAGATTATCGTCACCATCCCCATTTTGCTGCTCTACGAGCTGAGCATTCACATTGCCCGCGTGGTGCGCCGCGGCGACGCTGCCCGCCTCAACGCCAAGCTGGCCCGGCAGGCCGAGCGCGGGGCCTGAACAGGGTAAATAACGGCCTGCTTCGGCCCGGCTAAGGGCGGGCTTCACTATTCTGCTAAATTAGAATGTGCCCAGTATGCAGCGGGAGCAGGTAAGGTGCAAAAGTGTTAGAGAAATTGTATCGGCCTTTTTGAAACGGTAATTGGCTGTAAATTGTTGGGGCACTGAAAGGGCAAAAACCAATCATTTTAACCCTTGTGCACCATTTTTGGCTTCCGCAATGAGGAAACCAGCACACGGGCAGTTTGGTGAAAATGGTATTAAAGCGTGAAGGTTGGCGAAATAGTGCTTATCTTTGAATTAGCACTATGCAGCTAATGATGACACGGCCTGGGTTTTTGCTGAGATGTCTGGTGGCCCTTTGGCTGCTGCTGCCCGTGAACCGGGCGGTAGCGGGGGAGCCGCCAATGGCTGGCATCGATGTTCTGCGCCAGCGGCTGGCCACCCGCCTGCCCGACACCACCCGCCTGCGTCTTCTGGACCGGATGTGTTACCTGCTGCGTTCCGAGCAGCCCGCCCGCGCGCTGCCCTATGGCGAAGCCGCTGTGTCATTGGCCCGCACCTTGCCGGCCGACGAGCAGGACGCCCCGCTGCTGCATAGCCTGCTGTGCTTGGCCACTTGCTACGCCAACCTATCCAACGGCCCCGAAGCCCTGGCCCTGATTTCGGAGGCCCAAACCCTGGCGCGCCGCCTGCACGATGTGGATGCCCTGGCCCGGGCCTACACCTCGCAGGGCAGCATTTACCACGAGCGCGGCGACTCCACCACGGCCTGGCGGCACTACCGGCGGGCACTGCAGCTGGTTTCGCAAGCCGGCGTGACGCCGCGCACGCGCATGCGGTTGCTGGGCAACGTCGGCAGCTTGTTTTTCTATCGGCGCCAGTTGCCGCAGGCCTTGCATTTCGATTCGCTGGCCCTGGCCCTGGCCCGGCGCGCCAGCGACTCTACCGCCGAATCCACCTACCTGTCCAGCTTGGCAACCTACCAGATGCAAGCCGGCAACCTGCCGCGCGTGAAGCGCTTGCTGACCCAGGCGCTGGCCATCAGCCGGCGCCAGCACTCGTTGCGCAATCAGGCGGAGCAGCTGGTACTGTTTGCCATGTATTACATCCAAACCTCGGAGCCGGAACGAGCCGAGGGGGCGGCCCGCGAAGCGTTGCGCCTGGCGCGCCGGAGCAACTACCTGGAGCGGGTGCAGGACGCCTACAGCATTCTCTCGGCAGAAGCAGCGGAGCGGGGCGACTACCGCAAAGCGTACGAGTGGAACCAGCACTACGTGGAGCTCAACGACAGCCTCAACAACCGCGCGACCATGCAAACCCTGGCCGCGGCCCAGGTCAGCTCCGAAGCCCAGGAGCGGGCCCGTCGCCTGCGCCTACTCACCGCCCAGCACGACGAGCAAGTGTGGCGCAGCCGGCTACTGGCCGCGGCCGTGGCCATTCTGGCCATTGGCTTGGCCGTGGCCATTTACCTCTACCGCAACCTGCGCCGCAGCCGCTCGGCCCTGGCCGCCAACAACCGGGCCCTGGAAAAAGTATCAGCCGAACTGCGCCGGGTGGCCGTGTCGAAGGACAAGCTCTACGCCATTGTGGCCCACGACTTGCGCGGCCCGGTCACGGCCTTTGCGGGCGTTACTAGCTTGATTGACTCTTACATTGCCCAAAACGACCAGGTGGGGCTGGCTCGCCTACCCGCACTGGTGCGCCAGGCCGCCGACAGCCTCAACCACTTGCTCGATAACGTATTGAACTGGGCCGTAAGCCAGACCGGCGAGCTGGAATGCCGCCCCGCCCCGCTGCTAGTTTCGGACCTGTTTGCCGAGTGCCAGGCCTTGTACCAAACGACGGCTGCTGCTAGCTGGCAACACATTACCATGGCCGCCCCCCCCGGCCTGCGCCTGCTGGCCGACCGCAACATGACCCGCACCATTCTGCGCAACCTCGTAGGCAATGCCCTGAAATTCATGCCCTCTGGTGGCCACGTGCACCTTGAAGCCGGCCCCGACCCCGACGACCCGGGCATGGTGCTGCTCAGCTGCACCGATACCGGGCCGGGCATGAGCGCCGCCACCGTGGCCTCGCTCACCAGCGGCCCCGCCCCCGGTGATGAAGTCGAACCCACGACCCGTACCACCGGCCTGGGCTTGGGACTGGCGCTGAGCCGCGCTTTCGTGCACCGCCACGGCGGCACGTTGGTCATTCAAAGCCGCCCCGGCGCGGGCACCAACGTCACGGTGAGCTTACCCATGGCGAAGTGACGCGTCGGTTGATGAGCAATGAAGAATGTTAGCTTTAACTGCTCATTCTTCATTGCTCATTCCTCATTAAGCGCAACGTCTCACCAAATCACCACCCGCGTTGAGTCGGGGCGGTAGAGTTTTTGGCCAGGCTTCACGCCGAAGGCTTCGTAGAAGGCCGGCACGTCGGCCATGGGGCCGTTTACGCGGTATTGGGCGGGCGAGTGCACGTCCGTAAGCAATTGGGAGGCCAGGCTTTCGTCGCGCGTGTGCATCTGCCAGCCCAGGGCGTAGCCCAGGAAATAGCGCTGCGTGGGCGTGAGGCCGTTTATTTTCTTGCCCTCCTTGTACTGCCTGGTTTTTTTGAAGGCATCGAGGCCAATGACGATGCCGCCCAAGTCGGCAATGTTTTCGCCGGCGGTGGCCTTGCCGTTGATGTGCAGCGAGTCGAGCAGGGTGTAGCTATTGAACTGCTTCACAATGCCATTTACCCGCTGAGTGAAGCGTTGGCGGTCGGCTTTGCTCCACCACTCGTGCAGGTTGCCGTGGGCGTCGTACTGGCTGCCGTGGTCGTCGAAGCCATGGGTGAGCTCGTGGCCAATGGTGCTGGCGCCGGCGTAGCCGTACACCAAGGCATCGTCGGCGTCGGCATCGAGCAGGCCGGGAATGGCGAAGGCCGCGGCGGGCAGCACAATCTCGTTGTTTGAGCCGCTGTAGTAGGCGTTGTAGGTCTGCGGGGTCATGCGCCACTCGGTGCGGTCCACGGGCTTGCCCAGCTTGTTGCGCTGGAAGTTGTATTGCCAGCGGTTGGCGCGCATGACGTTGGCGGCCAGCGAGCTTTGGTCAATTGTTAAGTCAGCGTAGTTTTTCCACTTGGTAGGGTAGCCTACTTTGGGTGTGATTTTGTGGAGCTTGTCCAGGGCAACTACTTTGGTGGGCGCGCTCATCCAGTCAACGTTCTGAATGTGCTCGGCGAAGGCGGCCACTACATTTTTCACCAGTGTATCGTAGCGGGCCTTGGCTTCGGGCTTGAAATACTCCTTCACGAAAAGTTGGCCCAGCGCTTCGCCCAAGGCGTTTTCCTGCATGTCCAGCACGCGCTTCCAGCGGGGCCGGATGGCCTTGGCACCCCGTAGCACCGTGCCGTAGAAATGAAAATTCTCATCCACGAACGGGCGGCTGAGCGTGGGCGAATACTCGCGGGCTACCTGCCAGGCCAGGTAAGCCTTCCAATCCGCTAGCGGTTTGGATTTCAGCAGCTGGCCCACGGTCTGGTAAAATTCTGGCTGGCCCACGATAACTGTGTCCGCCTGCTGAAAGTCCAACTGGCCCAGCCAGGTTTTCCAATTGATGCCGGGCGTGAGCTTGTCGAGCTGCGCAATGCTCATCTTGTGGTAGTTGGCGTAGGGGTCGCGCAGGGCTTCAAGCTTGCGCGATGATTTGGCCAGCGTGGTTTCCAGGGCCATCACCTGGGCCGCGCTAGTTTGCGCAGTACTCGAATCCTGGCCGAGTAGCTTGAAGGTATTGGCGACGTGCTTCAGGTACTCGGCCCGAATGTTTTTGGTGCGCGAGTCGGTGTTGAAATAGTAGTCGCGGTTGGGGAGGCCCAGTCCGGCTTGGCGCAGGTACAGGGCCATTTTGTCGCTGTTCTTGTCGTCCTGGCTCACGCGCGGACCAATCAGCGCATTTACGCCCAGCGGGATTTCGTGGGCAATAACGCCCGGCACTTCGGCTCCCGTTTTCATGGCCGCAATGCGGTCCAGTTCCGATTTAATCGGTTCATAGCCCAGCTTATCGGCCTTCGCCGAATCGAGCCCCACGGCCCAGAAATCCCCGATTTTCTGCTGGTTGCTGCCTGCTGCGGCATTTGCTGCCGCAGCTTCGATGCTCGTCTGGCGCAGGCGGGCGTACACCTCGTTTTGCACTTCCTGGCCAATGCCCCACCGGCTTTCCGACGCCGGAATGGGGTGGTTTTTGAGCCACGTCCCGTTGGCGTAGGTGAAGAAGTCGTCGCCGGGGGCCACCGTCGTATCGAGCGCCGCGTGGAGCAAATCGGGCTTGGTGCCGGAGTTGGCCGTTTTCAGCGAATTGGAGGGGCAGCCGGTGACGGCTATTGCAAGCAGAGGGAGCAGAAGTAGTGGTTTTTTCATGAATAAGAAGGAATCCAAAAGCTTTCAAAAATAAAGAACGTCCTGCTGAGCAAAGTCGAAGCATCTCTACTGCGATAGTAACCCAAATTTCGGATTAGTTGCGTGGTAGAGATGCTTCGGCTCTGCTCAGCAGGACGTTCTGAACAGAACCCGGTAGCTAAAAAACTACAGAATAAACCGGGTGCTCAGGAAGCTGCTTTCCTGGCCTTCTACAATCTCATTCAACAGGTGTTTGTTGGCGTCGGTTTGCTTGGTGGCCACCACCGTGCGGATGCTAAACGAGCGCAGCGCATCGTACACCGACAGCGTGCCCTCGGCCGAGTCCTTGCGGCCGGTGAAGGGGAAGGTGTCGGGGCCGCGCTGGCACTGGGCGTTGATGTTCACGCGGCTCACCTGGTTCACCAGCTGGTCGACGAGGCTGGCCACTTCCTCCGATTCGGAGCCGAAGATGCTCACCTGCTGGCCGTGGTCGGAGTCGATGATGTACTGAATGGCCTCGTCGGTGCTGGCGAAGCGGGCCACCGGCACCACCGGGCCAAATTGCTCTTCGCGCCACACCTTCATGCCGGCTTGCACGGGATAGAGCAGGGCGGGGTACACCAGCGGGCCGCTGGCGGTGCCGCCGCCTTCGTTCACCACGCGGGCGCCTTTGGCTTCGGCGTCGGCAATAACTTCGGCCAGGTAGCTGGGCTTTTGGGGCTCGGGCAGGGGCGTGATGTTGACGCCCGCATCCCAGGGCATGCCGGGCTTCAGCTTGTTGATTTCGGTAGCAAGGCGCTCCACAAACGCATCGGCCACGCTCTCGTGCACCAAAAACATTTTTAGCGCCGTGCAGCGCTGGCCGTTGAAGCTCAGCGCGCCGAGCACGGCTTCCTTCACGGCCACGTCCAGGTCGGCGTCGGGCATCACAATGGCGGCGTTCTTGGCATCGAGGCCCAGAATGGCGCGCAGGCGGTTGCTCTTGGGGTGCATTTTCTTCAGCGAGTCGGCCACGCGGCTGCTGCCGATGAGGCCCAGCGCGTCAATCTTGCCCGAGGCCATGAGGGCCGGCACCACGGTATTGCCGCGCCCATACACCGTATTCACCACGCCTTTGGGGAAGGCTTCGGTGAAGGCTTGCAGCAGCGGGTAGTGTAGCAGCGTGCCGTGTTTCGGCGGTTTGAACAGCACGGTGTTGCCCATGATGAGGGCCGGAATCAGCATGCAGAACGTTTCGTTCAGCGGGTAGTTGAAGGGGCCCATGCAGAGCACCACGCCCAGCGGCGAGCGCCGAATCTGGCCAATGATGCCTTCGGTGATGGTGAAGCGCGACGAGTCGCGGTCCAGGTCCTTGAGGGCGTTGATGGTGGCGTGGATGTAGTCGACGGTGCGGTCGAATTCCTTCTCCGAGTCGGCGGCCGACTTGCCGATTTCCCACAGCAGCAGCTTCACGATTTCGCCCTTGCGGGCTACAATCAGGCGGGTGAATTTCTCGACGGCCGCAATGCGGTCGGCCACGCTCATAGTGGGCCACTCGCCGCGGCCGTGGTCGTAGGCGCGCACGGCGGCATCGAGGGCCTTGAGGGCTTCGGCTTCGTCGAGCAGCGGGTAAGAACCGATGACGCGGGGCTGGAGCGAGCCGTCGGGCCGGCGCTCGAACATGGGCGATACCACCTCCTGGGTGGGGCCGGCCCACTCGCGCAGCTCGCCGTCGAGCAGGTATTGGCGCTGGTGCAGGGGCTCGGCCAAGCGCCAGGCTTCGGGAATAGCCGCCGCGTCGGGCGGGAAGAGTTGGGTCAGGTTTTCGGTGGTGACAGACATAGCTGAGTTGGGGACCGATGGGAAATAGGTTGCGGTGCGAACCTACGCAAAAGCGGGGCGCAACTGAAAAGTTTGGCTTCTGTCCCGCCGCAGGGCCGTATTTACGGGAACGTTTGCGTGCCGCTGATGGGCACAGAAGCTGTATGTTCAGGCGAAAATTATTTTTTGGCTTATGTCACTCCACCTCCTTGTTCTGCTCAATTTCGCCGTCGCGGCCTACCTCACCGGCCTTATCTGGACGGTGCAGATGGTGCATTACCCCAGCTTTGGCAAGGTGCCGAAGGAAGCGTGGGCGGCTTTCCACGCGGCCCACACCCGCCGCATGAGCTACGTGGTGATGGCCCCGATGGTGCTGGAACTGGGCTTGGCTATGTGGTTGGCCGGGGCCGGCCGCGCCGAGCTGCCCGGTGGCACGGGCTGGTGGAGCCTGGGTTTGGTGTTGCTGATTTGGGCCGTCACGTTATTCATCTCGGTTCCTTTCCACAACCGGCTGGAAAAGGGTTTCGACTACATTGCCATCGACGGCCTGACGCGCACCAACTGGCTGCGCACGCTGGCCTGGACGGCGCGGGCAGTATTGTTGGGCTGGTTAGTGGCGCGCGCTTTGTAGTCCGCGTGGCGGAACGAGTTGGCTGTGGGGCACGCCAACTACAAACTTCGCGCTATTGAACCGGCTGGTTACCGATTCAGAACCGCCCCGGCTAAGCCGGGCAGCACCGGCGGGTACTTTCTAGCGAAATAAAACAGGCCGGCCGCCGGTGGCGGGTGCTACTTAGGTGGGTATGAAGCTGCGGACATCGACGGCGGACCACGAAGCAAGTGGCTGGCGCTACTTTTAGCAGCATGAAGCAACTGTGGCTCCTCGGATTTCTGCTCCGCAGCTTACCGGCCATCGCCCAAACGCTGCCGACCGTTCCTGCTGGTGCCGGCCCGGCCGTCACCGTCACCGTCGAAGTGAGCCGCACGCACGCCCTGGTGCGCTTTGTGGAAACGCTGGCGGGCGGCAACAACACCTACCGGGGCAGTCGGCGGGCATTCGAAGCCAGTCGCTTCAACACGCCCGCCGCCCGGCGCTGGTTGCGCCGCTACCAAAGCCTCGACCGCGACCCCGGTTTCGACCGCGACGGCTATCCAACCGGGCGCTTGGGCAGCGTGGGCTCCGTTGTGCCCAGCTACCTGGCCGCCAGCGCCGATGCTCAGGACCTGCCCGACTTGCAACGCCGCACCGCCGGCCTGCTGCCCAACGAGGTGCTGGTGAGCCTCGACAGCATGTACCGCTACTTCACGCCTGCCTTCGACACGCTGGCTTGGCAGCCGCACGCCGCCGAGCTGGGCCGGCTGCGCACCGCCTACGCCGACTTTCTGGCCCAAAGCCAACTCATGCAAAAGTTTGGCCGGCTGCGTACGTTCTACGGCAGCGTGTGGCCCGATGCCCTGCCGTACCGCGTGTTGCTTACGCCCCAACTCGATGTGAACCAGGGCTTCAATGGCTTGGTTTTTACCAACCACGCCACGGCCCTCGGCAACCTGGTGCTGCTCGACTGCCACCCCACCTCGCGCAGCTTCGCGGACGGTACGGCCGTGGTGTTTCACGAGATGAGCCACACGCTTTCGGCGCAGCAGCGGCTGGGCCTGCAACAGCAGCTCGAGGGCTGGTACCTGCACCACCCCTCGCCCAACGGCCGCTACGCCTACAATCTTATGGAAGAAGCCCTGGCCACGGTGGCCGGCGAGTGGATTTATGCCCAGCAAACCGGCCGCCCCGAAAGCGGTGAGTGGTACTTCGACGATTACATCAACCGCTACGCCAAAGCCCTTTACCCCCTGATGACGGGCTATGTGGAGCGCGGCCAAACCATCGACAGCGCCTTCGTCAATGAGGCCATCGGCCTCTTCGACCAGACGTTTCCGCAGGCCGCCACCAGCTATGTCAACTTGTTTCGCAACGTGCTCTACTGGACCAATGCCGACGATTTTCAGGCCACCGTGCAGCCGTTTCAGGACCGGTTCCGGAGCACGTTCACCTATTCCACCACACCCATCCTGAACTCGGCCAAAGCTCTAAGCCGGGCCCAAAGCGGCGAGGTGCTACCCGTCATCCTCGTCACCCGCGAGCACGCCGCCACCCTCAAATACCTGCGCGAAAACCTGCCCGCCCTGCGCAAGCAGCGCCTGCGCCCCGAGCAGAATTTCCTGCTGAGCACCACCGGCCCCACCGGCCCGCTCATCCTTGTGAACGTCCACGACCCGGCCCAACTCACCGCCGCAGCCAAGCTGCTGGAGCAGCGGAGGCACTTAGATGCGAAGGTGCCGCTGGTTCACCTCGCCCCTTGAGCCCCGCCGGGCCCGGCCCCTCTCCGCAGGAGAAAAGGCCGGGGCTTGGCACGAATACACCAAAGCAACAAGCCCGGTGCATAGCGGGCTTGTTGCTTTTCATTTAATGCATTTGCGTCTTTGCGTTTCCTCCTCTCCCCCAGGAGAGGGGCCGGGCCCGGTAGGGGGCAGGGGGTGAGATGCGCGTTGGTTTACCGCCCGCTTTTCGCCCTAATGGCTTTGAACTCCGAACCATCTTTCCACTTCGGAAACGTCGTTTCGCTGGCCAGCTTCTGGCCGATGCGGAAGAGCAGGCGGGCATCGTCGGCGGCGCCGCGCAGGTCCCAGGCGGGGTCGTACTCGTCGGCGGGTTGGTGGTAGTGCTTGTCGGTGTAGTCCATCCGCTGGGCTTCGGCAAACGCCTTGCCGTGCAGGCGGCTGTCGGTGCTGCCATGGGCATCGAGGGCCGGCACACCCACTTTGGCCAAGCTGAAATGGTCGGACCGGTAGAAACTGCCGGTTTCGGGATGCTGGTCGGGCTGCACGTAGCGTTTCTGCTCCTGTGCGGCGGCGCGGGCGTAGTCGTCCAGTTCCGACTGCCCGTAGCCCACAATGGTCAGGTCCCGCATTGGCCCGAAGCTGGGCAGCACGTCCATGTTGAGGTCGGCCACAGTAGCGGCCAGCGGGAACAGCGGGTGCTGGGCGTAGTAGTCGGAGCCCAGCAGGCCCTGCTCCTCGCCCGTCACGGCCAGAAACACGATGCTGCGAGCGGGCTTTTCCTGGGCCTGCGCAAAGGCATTGGCAATGGCCAGCAGGCCGGCGCAGCCGCTGGCATTGTCCAGTGCCCCGTTGTAAATCGAGTCGCCGGCCACGGCTTTGCCAATGCCGAGGTGGTCCCAGTGCGCAGTATAGATGATGTATTCCTTCGGCCGCGTGGTACCGGGCAGCACGGCCACCACGTTTTTCGAGGTTTTGCGCGTGATTTTGTTGTGGATGGTGGTGCTGAGGTTAAGCCCAAACGCTTTGCCTTTGAAGCCGCGCTGGTTGGCGGCGGCGTAGGCTGCGTCGTAGTGCTGGCCGGCCGCCGCGAAGAGGCGCTTGGCCGCGTCGAGGGTTATCCAGCCTTCCACGGCCAGCTTGCTGGCGCCGCGGTCGGCGGTTTGGGGGTGCAGCTTGGCGCCGCCGTTGCTGCTTTGCACCACCGTCCAGGGGTAAGAAGCGGGCTTCGTGTCGTGGATGATGAGCAGGCCGGTGGCGCCGTGGCGGATGGCCTCCTCGTACTTGTAGCCCCAGCGGCCATAGTACGTCATGGCCTTGCCCTTGAACATGGTGGTGTCGTTGCCCGTGTTGCCGGGGTCGTTGATGAGCACCACCACCGTTTTGCCTTTCACGTCGAGGCCGGCGTAGTCGTCCCAGCCGTATTCGGGCGCCGTCACGCCGTAGCCGGCAAACACCAGCGGCGAGTTCCTAATGTCGATAACCGGCTTTTCCTGCTCGGTCAGAAACATAAAGTCGTCGCGGTATTTGAGTTGTAAGCTCTTGCCGTTGCCCGTCACCGTGGCAATCGAATCGGGCTTACCGGCAATTTCCACCAGCGGCACGGCCTGGAAATAGCTGCCATTCGGTCCCGGCTTCAGCCCCAGCTTCTTGAATTCCGATGCCAGGTAAGCCGTGGCTTTTTCCTCGCCCACCGTGAACGGCCGCCGGCCCTGGTACTCATCCGAAGCCAGCACTTTGATGTGCTGAGCAATAAGCGCCGGCGTAATGCCGTCGTTCGGGGCCGGCACGCTGGCCGTATCGGCCACCACGTCCTTGTTGCGAATCGTGGTCGTCGACTTTTCCGACGTGGAGTTCTGGCCCTGGCAACCCGCCAGCAGCAGACCTGCCGCAGCCGGCACCAGCCAGCTGCGCAACGTGAGTATATGCATCAATTCAACCCGTTACGCCCGGTCCGAAAGCCGAAGCTGCCTACAACCGGGCAAAATGCTCGGCCGCAATCCGCGCCCCTTCGTCGGTGCAGATGCCGCGAATGTAGTACAGGAAAATGCTGCGAAATACTTCGCGCATGTTGTAGCGCTCGGGCGGGAACACCTGGGGGTTGAGCAAGAGGTTGAGCTGTTCAACCAATATTTTGGTAACGAGCTGAATGTTAATGTCAGACCGAAACAGGCGGCTGCGAATGCCGTCGTTGAGCAGCTGCTGCAACTGCGGCGCCGAGTAGGTGTTCAGGTGGTTCATCACCGCTTCCCAGGTTTGGGGAAAGCCGGTTTGCAGGTCCGCATAGAAGTGGCCGGGCACGGCGGCCAGGTCGCGCAGGCCAAGCTGCAACAGCCCGTAGAGCCGCTCTACCGCAGAGGAAAATTTGGCGTACAACTCCACGTGCTCCCGCTTCTGGCGCTCCATATCGGCCAGGATGACGTGGTGCACCAGCAGCTCGCGGCTCGGAAACTGGGCCGTTAGGTCGGGCACGCTGGTGTGCAGGGCCGTGGCCAGGGCCGCATCGGGAGCGGCGTGCAGGCCGTGCTGATAAAAAACAGGAACAGCGGCTTCCAAAGAAGCTGCCGGAAGGGTAAAATCGGGCATATGCGGAAAGGGAAAAAAAGCCGTCGGCCGAAAAACCAGCGCCGGGGGCTTCGCCCAGCCGGATGGCCAGGCTCGCCAGTAGGGCCAGTTAGTGTTTACTGGACAGTGCCCAACAAGAAAAAGAAGAGTAACTGCGTGAGGTAGACCAGCGGCACCAACGGGTTGAATTTAGTAAATCGGGCCCGATTGAATAGCATTTGCAGCAGGCAGGCAAAAATGAACCAGTCGCGAAAATTCTGCAGCGGAATGATGTTGGCCGTCCAGTGCCAGAAGTCGTAGCGGCCGGCCACCGGCTCCAGGCACAGGTCGAAGCCCACCATCAGCAGGGCGGCCAGCAGGGTGCGCGGCAGCTCGGGCAGCGGCAGGTAGCGGGCCAGGTTGCCGCATACGTACGTAAGCACCAGCCAGTTGAGCCCGATAAG
Organism: Hymenobacter rubidus; assembly: GCF_016734815.1. Lineage (GTDB taxonomy): Bacteria > Bacteroidota > Bacteroidia > Cytophagales > Hymenobacteraceae > Hymenobacter > Hymenobacter rubidus. The sequence goes on along the minus strand of NZ_JAERQF010000033.1, from coordinate 39,308 downwards.
CGGCGGCACGCCCACAAACGGCGGCGCATCCAGCAGCTTGGCGCCCAGCGTGGCCCCGTAGGTGTAGTGGCCAAAAACCCGCCCGGTGTTCACTCCAACAAACTCGGCCACGATGCCCAGCACCGCCACCGACAAGCAAAAGCTCCAGAACCCCGCCCCACGCCCCGGCTGAAAGCCCAGCAGCAGCAGCGCCGTGAGCCCCAGCGTGAGCGGCGTGAAGCGCAGGTAAAAGTCGGGGTCTTTGGAAAAGGCCAGGCCAATAAAACCCGTGACGTGAAACAGCAGCACCAGGCCCTGCGCCACACGCAGCCGGTTGGTAGCAGCCGGCGAAGTAAGTGATTTAGAATACTCCATTAGGTGGAGCCAAGCAGTTAAAAGTTAAAAGTTGAGGGTTAAAAGCCCTCTCGTTTTACGCATCTGTTTTAACTCTCAACTTTTAACTTTTAACTATCAATGAGGTTCGCGACGATTTTGGCCGACAGCAAACACAGCGGAATGCCGCCTCCGGGGTGCACCGAGCCACCACAAAAGTACAGCCCTTCGAGCCGCCCCGAAAAATTGGGGTGCCGCAAAAAGGCCGCCAGCGCATTGTTGCTGGAACTGCCGTACAAGGCCCCGCCAAACGACGACGTATCGGCCGCAATGCCCGGCGGCGTCCACACTTTTTCGGTGGCAATGAGTGGGCCGATTTCGGTGCCCAAGGCTGCGCTCAACTTACGGAGGACGATGGCGCGGGTTTTTGCGGCGAGGGCGGCCCAGTCCTGGCCCTGGTCGTGCGGTACGTTCACCATCACAAACCAGTTTTCGTGGCCGGCCGGGGCGTCGGTGGGGGTTTTCTTGGACGTGATGTTCACGTACACCGTCACGTCATCGGCCACGGTTTTCTCTTGGAAGATGGCCTTGAACTCGGCTTGGTAATCTTGGGAGAAAAAGATGTTGTGCAGGTCCAGCGCAGGAAATTCACAGGCAACGCCCCAATAGAAAATAAGCGCCGAGGAGGAGCGGGGCTGGGCCAGCGTGCGCTCCGGGGCGGGCTGGCGCGGCAGCAGGCGGCGGTAGGTGGGCACCACGTCCATGTTGCTCACCACCTGGCCGAAGTCGTAGACATCCAGGGCGGTGCGCACGCCAGTTACGCGCTTTTCGGCCGTGACAATTTCCTCTACCGCCTCATTGTAACGGAATTTCACGCCAAACTCCAGCGCCAGCTTCATCAGGCTTTCGGCAATGGCGTAAATGCCGCCCTCCGGATAAAAAGCCCCAATGCCGTGCTCCAAGTGCGGAATCATGCTCAGCGTAGCGGGCGCCTGGTAGGGGTCGGAGCCGTTGTAGGTGGCGTAGCGGTCGAAGAGCTGCACCAAGCGCGGGTCACTTCCGAAGGCGCCGACGTGGCGCTGGTGCATGGTGCCCAGCAGGCCCAGCTGCGGCAGGGCGGCCACGGCTTTCAGGGTTTCGGGGCTGAGGTAGGTGCCGGCTTTGTGCAGCGACTTGTGCAGAAACGTACCCGCCGTGGCGTCATACGCCTTGCCGGCGCGCGCCAGAAACTTTGTGACCTCGGTCGCTGGCGTGCCAAGTTTTGCCTCTACCTCTGCTGCAAATTTCGCCGATTCCGCCCACGCTTTTAGCCGTGTGCCGTCGGCAAAAAAGTAGTTTGTAATGGGGTCGAGTCGCTCGTAGCGGAAGTAGTCGGCTGGCTCGCGCCCTGCTAGCCGAAAGATGTCGTCCACTAGCTGCGGCAGCGTAAAGAGCGACGGCCCGGCATCGAACCGGTACCCGCCGGGCAGCGTGAACTGGTGCATCTTTCCCCCGAACGTGGGCCCGGCCTCAAACACCGTCACGGCGTGCCCGGCCACTGCCAGCCGCACCGCCGCCGCAATGCCCGCAATGCCCGCGCCGATAACGGCCACGGGCTGTTTGAAACCGGTTGAAGATGAGTGTTTGCCGATAGCCTGCTTCACAAGTATGCCAATAGTTTTGAGAAGCAACCGCCCGGTTTGAGGCGAAGTTTTTTGCGTCGGAAAATAGCTGCTGCCTTACTCAACGGCCAGCACCAGCCCTTTCAGGTACGCGCCTTCCGGGTGAAACAAACTCACGGGGTGGTCGGCGGGCTGGGTGAGGCGGTGCAGGATGCGCGCCGGCCGGCCGGCTTCGATGGCTGCCGCCAGCACCGCGCCTTCAAATAGCTCAGGGCTCACCACCTGCGAGCACGAAAAGGTGAACAGCAACCCCCCCGGCGCCAGATGCGCAATGCCGGCTGCGTTCAGGCGCTTGTAGCCCATCAGGGCGGCGTGGCGGGCACCCATGTGCTTGGCAAAAGCGGGCGGGTCCAGCACCAGCAAATCGTACTCGGCCGAGTGGCTTTTGAGGAAGGCCAGCACGTCGTCGGGGTAGGCGGCGTGGCGGTCGGCGTGCTGGCTCAGTTCGGCGTTGCGCTCGGTGAGGGCAATGGCCTTCTTGCTCGAATCGACGGAATGCACCAGCTCGGCGCCGGCTTCCAGCGCGTACACCGAAAAACCGCCCGTGTAGCAAAACGTGTTGAGCACGCGGCGGCCGGGCGAGTAGCGGGCCAGCAGGGCGCGGTTGTCGCGCTGGTCGATGAAGAAGCCGGTTTTCTGGCCCGTTTCCCAGTCCACGGCAAACAGGTGGCCGTTTTCCTGCACCAGGTGTTCATTGCCCGCGCTCTCGCCAAAGAGGTAGCCATTTTTGGCGTCGGTTACGGCATTGCCGGGAATGGTTTCGGCGCTCTTATCGTAAATGGCCCGCAGCTTATTGCCAAATACCGCCTGCAGCGCGGCGGCAATCTGGGGCCGGGCGCGGTACATGCCAATACTGTGGGCCTGCACCACGGCCACGTCGCCATACACGTCGATGATAAGGCCGGGCAGGCCGTCGCCCTCGGCGTGCACCAGCCGGAAAACATTGGTATCGGCCGTGCCGGTCAGGCCCAGACGCTGACGCAGGGCGTAGGCGTTGCCCAGGCGGGCTTCCCAAAACGAGTCAGTAGGCAATGAGGCGGCTTGGCCAAAATCAAGCATGCGCACGGCAATGGAGCCGCCGCCCGAAAAGTGGCCCACGCCCAGCAATTCGCCATCAATGGCTTCTACGCGCACAGGGTCGCCCTCGGAGGCGTCGCCCTTCACGCGGGCAATGGCGCCCGAAAACACCCAGGGGTGGCGGCGGCGCAGGCTGTGGTCTTTTCCGTTTTTGAGGACGATGGTGGCGGGATTTGGCATAGGGCCGCAAAGGTACAGCCTGCTTTGTGCGAACTTTGCGGCCCGGTTGCCGTCCTCCTCACTTACTCCAATCCCACCCATGCCTGCCGATATTTCCATTATCGATTTCGAATCCGCGCATCAGCCCGCATTCCGGGCGCTCAACCACGAGTGGATTTCGCAGTATTTCACCCTCGAAGAGCCTGACCACCAGATGCTCGACGACCCCCAGACGTTCATCCTGAACTCGGGCGGCCACATCCTGATGGCGGTGTATCAGAACGAAATTGTGGGCACCTGCGCCCTCATCAAAGAGCACGACGGCGTGTATGAGCTGGCCAAAATGGCCGTAGCGCCCGCCGCCCAAGGCCTGGGCATTGGCTGGGCCCTGGGGCAAAGCATCTTGTGCAAGGCCCGGCAGCTGGGGGCCCGCCGCGTCGAATTGGTATCCAATTCCAAGTTGGCGCCCGCGCTGTCGCTCTACGACAAGCTGGGGTTCCGGGCCGCGCCGCTCAGGCCGTCGCCCTACCAGCGCGGCGATGTGCGCATGGTGCTCGACTTATAAGCGGGGCCGGCCAAACCAGCGCCGGTAAATGGGCCGGCGCCAGGCAAACTGCGCCCACATGGCCGGGTAAATCAGCGCATCCAGCAGCCGGGAAGCCGTGCGGTATTCCAGGTTATCGACAATGACGCTCCCACCCGCCGGGCCGGGCTCAATCAGGTGGCGGTGCTGCCAATAGCGCAGCGGCGGGGGCAGTACCTGGCCTTCGTCCACAAAATAGTGAGTGCCGTCGAGCAACACGCCGTCGTCGGTAATCAGCGAAGTCCAGGGCAGTTTTTTTGCCACCGTATCCAGCTCAATTTCCACTTGGTCGCCAGTGCGGCAGCCATCAAAGCGCCGCAGCCGCAGCTTGGGAAAAGGCGGAGCGAGCGCCAAAAACAACTCACGGGAGAACCCAGCCATGACCTGAGCCGGCGGCTGGGCCACCGCAGTGCGAAGAATGACGTGCATACCCCAAGCCAACACCGGCTGGCAGCAATTGTTGCGAAAGCTTCCTTATCCCAGCAATTCCTCAATATCAGCCCGCGTGAGGTGCTTTATCACGGCTTCATCGGTGGCAATCAGCTCGCTTACTAATGCCAGCTTGCGGCGTTGCAGGGCCAGAATCTTCTCCTCCACGGTGCCCTGCGTGATGAACTTATAGGTGAACACCGGGCGCTGCTGGCCAATGCGGTGGGCGCGGTCCACGGCCTGGGCTTCCACGGCCGGGTTCCACCACGGGTCGAGGATGAAGACGTAGTCGGCGGCGGTGAGGTTGAGGCCCACGCCACCGGCTTTCAGGCTGATGAGGAAGATTTTTAGCGCCTCGTCGTCCTGGAAGCGGGCTACCTCAGCGGGCCGGTCGCGGGTGGCGCCGTCGAGGTAGGCGTACGGGAGCTGACGCTCATCGAGGGCCGCCCGGACCAAAGCTAAGTGCTGCACAAACTGACTAAATACTAACACCTTGTGCCCTTCGGCTACTACGTTACGAATCATGCGCAGCACCTCGCGCAACTTGCCCGATTCGTGGGTGTAGTGCTCGTCGGCCAGGCGCGGGTGGTTGGCAATCTGGCGCAGGCGCGTCAGGCCCTGGAGTAGTAGAAACTGCGTACTAGCCGGGCCGTGCTCGTCAAGGTTGCGCAGAATCTTGTTGCGGTAGAAGCTCTTGGTTTCCTCGTAGGCGTGGGCCTGCTCATCGGTCATGGGGCAGTAGCTGAGCTGCTCCGTTTTTTCGGGCAATTCCTTTGCTACCTGTGCTTTGTGCCGCCGCAGAATAAAGGGCTTGATAAGCGCGTGCAGTCGCCGGGTGCGCCCTTCGTCCTGATTTTTTTCAATGGGCTTGAGGAATTCCTTCCGAAAAAATGCCTGCGTGCCCAGCAAGCCGGGGTTGATGAAGGACATCTGCGACCACAAATCCATGGTGCTATTCTCTACCGGCGTGCCCGTGAGAATGAGCCGGTGCTTGGAGCGCAGCTGCCGCACGGCCTGCGAAGTGGTGCTCGACGGGTTTTTGATGGCCTGCGACTCGTCCAGAATCACGTAGTCGAACTTGTAGCTGGCCAATAAGTCCGTGTCCAGCCGCACGATGCCGTAGCTGGTCATTATCACGTCGTAATCGGCAAACCGGTCGGGATTTTTGTCGCGGTACGTGCCCGTATAAGCCAGGATGCGCAGGTCGGGCGTGAATTTCTGGGCTTCGTTCAGCCAGTTGAATACCAGCGAGGTCGGCAGCACCAGCAGCGAAGCCGCACCTTGGGCTTCGCCGCTTTCGCGGCGGTGCTGCAGCATGGCCAGCGTTTGCACGGTTTTGCCCAAGCCCATGTCATCGGCCAGGCAGCCGCCAAAATGATAGTCCTGCACGAAGCGCAGCCAGTTGTAGCCAGCCTTCTGGTAAGGCCGCAACTCGCCCAAAAAACCGGTCGGCAACGGGTGGTCTTCCACCTCCGCAAAATCGCGGAGCTTGGCCAGCTTGCGGCCCATGCGCACAGTGGCCAGCTCGTTGCTTTGCAGGTCGGCTACCAGGGCTAAGTGGTGGCGGCGCAGGTTGAGGCCGTCCTCGGTTTCTTCGCCGAAAGCAAACAGCTCCAGGTAGTCCGTAAACCACTCTTCGGGAATAATGGCAATCTGACCGTTGGGCAGCTTAAACTCGCGGCGGCGCTGCAAAATGTGGCCCCGCAGCCGGATAAACGGCACCTCAATGTCGCCGAAGCGCACGGTGCCCCGCACATCGAACCAATCGCCGGCTTCCTGAATGCCCACGTGTACGCTGGTGGGCCCAATGAAGTAGCTCTTGGTGGCTGAAGCGGCGGCTTCCACCGTATAGCCGAGCTCGGTCAGGGCCGGAGAGTTATCGTGCAGCCACTTGAAAGCTTCGCCTTTGGGCAGGGTGGCGTGGCCGTTTTCTACTGTGAGCTGGCGGGCGTGTAGTTCCTCCACGGTGGCCTGCTCCTGCTCGGGGTTACGCAGCAGGCGGTGGAAAACGTAGCTGTCGGCCGTTTTTTCCAGGTGTACGCTCACCGGCTTGTTGGTGCCCAGGGGCATCAGGTGCGGCCCGTAGCGGAAGCTTAGTTCGAAGTGAATCTGCTCGGTTTCGGCACCCGTAAGCAGTGGGGCAATAGGCTTGGGCAGCGGAATGCGGCCTCGGCGCGGTGGGCCCGGCGGGCGCACGGGCGCCTCGGGCGCGGGCATGGCCGGTATGGCATCGCTGAACGTGAGGCGGGGCCGCGCCACGTAGCGCTCCGAGCGGATATCGAAGCCGCGGGCGTGCACCTCAAAGGCTTCCATGAGCGGCGCCACAAACTTTTGGAAGTAGCTCTCTTCCACCTGCCGCGGCACCACAATGAATTTTTTCTTCAAAAAGGGCAGCAGCTTCTTGCCGTCCACGTCGGTGCGGAAAGAGTAGAGCAGGTCATTCAGCAACAGCCAGGCCGGCTGCAGGCACACCAGCACCGCATCTTTGTACTGAAAGTCCAGCTTCTGGCCCTGGTACTGAATGGTGGGGAAGTAGTGCGTCCCTTCCTCGTTGCGTCGAAAGTGGAAAAGAATAGAGGCCTTGGCCGGAGCCAGGTTAATTTCTTTCCAGGTCGGTTCGCCGTCGCGGCCCATGATGAACACGCATTTTCCGGCCAGTCGGGCCAAAATGTCGGCCATTCGGGCCTGCACGTGCTTGGCAATGGCTTCCTGCAACGGCTTGTCGCCCTTCTCGGGGTGGTAGGTTTTGAGGAAGAACTCGGCCGTGGAAATCTTGCGGGGCCAGAATTCCTTCACCACCGCCTCCTGCTGAATCTGGTCGCAGAGCTCCACCAGCTCAAAGTCAACGGCGTCGAGACTAGCGGCAAACTCGTGGGCGTTTTTGCCCGAAACGGTCTGATGCTGAAGAGTTAGCTGTCCCCTAGGGCCGAGCTGGACCACGTAGGCCGCAAACAAATGGCCGAGGAACTCGTGCTCGAAGAGCGAGTAAACGATTTGAAACGGTTCTGCGGTAGATACTTTCATAGCCGGGCACGCGTAAAGCGCAAGGTAGGGCTGAAAGCGGAAATAGCCACAGGGGAGCTTCGCAGCCAAAAGGTAGAAGTACGCCCTTACGGCTCTAAGCAGGCAGGGATGCCGTTATGCCCTACAAATTCTCGCGCAAATCCAAGTTGCTGGCATTCAGCGCCGGCCGAATGCTGACGGCCAGGGTAATGAGAATGATGGATAAGCAGGTGAAAACCAGGTCCGAGGCCTGCATTTTGACGGGATACGCATCGACTACGCTCGTGGCCATGCCCATGCTCACAAACCCGAAGCGCTGCTGCAGCCAGCAGAGCGCCACGCCCAGCACCAGCCCGGTAGCCGCGCCCACCAAGGCCACAATGGCGCCCACGTACAAAAACGTGCGCCGCACGGCCTTCTGGCTGGCGCCCATGGCCAGCAGCACCGAAATGTCTTTTTTCTTGTCAATAACCAGCATCGACAGCGAGAAAAAGATGTTGAGCGAGGCAATGAGCAAAATGAGCGTGAAGGTGATGAACACAAAAAGCTTCTCGACCTTAATGGCCTTGAACAGACTGACGTGCTGCTCGTCGGAATCCTGCACTTTATAGTCGGGGCCCAGCTGTTTGCGCAGTTGCTCCTTTACCTGCTCAATCTCGAAGCTCTGGCCCACCTTCACGTAGAGGGCAGTGCGGCGGGTGCCGTAGTTCAGCAGCCGCTGGGCAAACTCGAGGGGCACGAAAATGTAGCTGTCGTCGATGTGCTGCTCGATGAGGAACACGCCGCCCGCAATCAGGTCTTCCTCATTAAAAGCCTTGCTGGGGTCGATGCTAAGGGATTTTTTGCCCGGCGTGTTGCGCGGGTACAGCAGGCGCATGGGCGCCAGCCGGTTGTTGAGGGTGATGCTGAGCTCGTGCTGCACGCCGGCGCCCACCAGGGCCAGTTCCAGGCTGTCGCGGCGCAGGCGGTGGTCGCCTTCCCGAATGTTGGCGTCTATCTGGCTTTGGCCAAAATAGTTGTCCGAAAGGCCGCGCATTTTCACCACCATCTGGCGGTCGTGGTATTGCAGCAGGGCGTTGTCCTCGATGACTTCGGTGAGCAGGGCCACGCCGGGCGTGTTTTCCAGCTTCATCAGGAAGGTGCGGTCCACGTCGAACGCCTTGCCCTTGGCCGCCGACACCACCAGATTGGGGTCGGACTTGCCGTAGAGCGTGCGCACCAGTTCCTCCAGCCCGTTGAACACCGACAGCACGATAATCAAGGCCATAGTGCCCACCGCCACTCCAATCATCGAAATGTTGGAAATGATGGTGATGATGTTGCGCTTGTTCTTGGAACGGAAGTAGCGCCGGGCAATGAGGAGGGGAACGTTCACGGGGGAGCAGGGTAATACGGACTTAGCTGGCTTTGCGCATCAAGCCGTCCATAAAATCTTCCAGTCGTTTCAGCCGTCCTTCGTGCTGTTTGAGCACCACCTCGGCCAGGTCGCGAATGTCCTTTTTCATGCCGCGGATTTCGTCCAGAAAAATGATGTTGAATTGGTCTTGCCGCTCGTTGAATTTCTCTTGGCGCTCGTTGGCTTTCTCCTGCCGTTCGTTGAAAGATTCCTGGCGGTCGGTCCAGTCCAGCAGGCGCTGGTTAAAAGTGCTTTGCTGCTGCTGAAACTTCTGATTGTCCTGCCGCATGGTGCGCACTTCGCCCACTAGTTCGAGCAGCACCTGATTGGTGGTGGTTGTCTGCAATTCCTGCCGCTCCATCCGGGTAAGCAGGGCCTCCATGAAAGTTTGAAAATTGCTTGGGTCCATTGACAGAGGCGTTACGAAAAACTAAGGTAGATGCAGCACCAAGGTACGGGCTTTTCCCGCGAAGGTCAGCGCCGGAAAACAGACCGGCCCGGTTTTTACTTCCAGGCCTTCACGATGAGGCCGGTGCCGGAGTCGTGCACCTGGCGCGCATCGAGCCAGTTCAGCAGCAGGCAGAAAGGGAACGTAACGAGGTAGTAAAAGGGTAGCAGCACGAAAAAGAGGCGCGATTTGCCCAGCATCAGAATGGGGTATTTCATGCTCAGGCGCCACGAAATCTGGCCCGGCTCGCCGTAGGCGTAGCGCGCTTCGATGCGCTCGAAACCGGCCGTGCTGAGCTTCTGCTGGATTTCGTGGATGTTGTAGCCGTCGCGCACGTGCTCCTCAATGAAGCTAGTTTCGCCGTCGTCGTGTACGTCGGAGCCGCCCTGGTCGCTGGGGGTGGAAATGAGCAGCATGCCGCCGTCTTTGAGCGAGGCGTGAATATTACGGAACACCTCCACGTCTTCCAGAATGTGCTCCATTACGTCCACCGACAGGGCCAGGTCGAAGGCGTTGGGTTCCTGGTAGAGCACCAAATCCTGCACGGCAAACTGCACGTTGGTCCGCCCAATCTGGCGAAAAAACTGGTTCGAGTCGGCCACCTGCTCCTCCTTCACATCCACGGCCAGAATGTGCCACTTCGTGCTCAGCCCGCTCATCCAGTAGGAATATTGGCCGTAGCCCGAGCCCGCGTCAAGAATATTCAGCGGCTCCTGGGTGCGGCCTTTGGCCCAGCGGCGCAGCTCCCGGTGCACGTGCCAGGTGCGGAGCAGCAGCAAATCGAGCAGGTGATAAAACAGCCGGCGCAGCCAGGGCGTGCGGTTAAATACCTGGCCCAGCGTCTTCTTAATCGGGTCGTAGTACAATGGAAGATGTGAAAATGTGCGGATATGGAAACGTGAAAATCTGCCGAGGAAGGCGAGTGATTAATTCTCTCATTTCCACCTTCGCACATTTTCACATTCAAAAATTACTCGCCTTTGAAAAGACGTGGCCGGGTGGGCTTGTCTTCGTTCTCGTCGGCATCCTCTTTCGGTGCGGGTGGTATCACCAGCGTGCCGAGTACCTGGTCCATGTGGGCGGCGTAGGCGGCGCTGTCGTCGTGAAAAAAGATGAGTTCGGGCACCACGCGGGCCGTTTTGCGGATGCGCTTGGCCAGCGCGTGCCGAATTTCCTTGGCGTTGTCGTGAATGGTGGCGAGGCGCGCTTCGGCGTCGCCGCCCAGCAGTAGGCTCAGGTACACGCGGGCCTGGCCCAGGTCGGGCGTCACTTTCACCGTGCTGATGCCGGGCGCCAGGCCGCCCCCGAAGAGGTGCGGCAGGTCGCGCTGCAACACGGCGGCCAGCTCCTGCTGAAGCAGGCTGGCCATTTTTTGCTGTCGTTTGCTTTCCATATGACTCGCAAAGATACGGGATAGGGGAGAAGGGCGTAAGGCAGCGGCAAACGGGATAGGAAATAGGGGCAAAGAAGGCAGCGGCGGACTGTGGTAGCCAGCCGGCTCTGTCTCCTAGCAGCTGGCTAGTAGCGGCAGCAACCCGCATCCCGATACCTTTGCCCTATCCCGTTTCCCCTGTTCCTTATTCCTCCACTTGCTTCGTTTCTTCAAAAGCTCTTTGCCAGCCCAGTTGCTGGCCCTGCTGGTGCTGGTGCTGGCCCTGCGCCTGCCCCTGCTGTGGGCTGGCCTGCCCGTGACGGCGGCCGAGCTGCGGGCCCTGCTGGTGGGCGAGCGGGTGCACGGCGGGGCCATGCCCTACCGCGACCTTTACGACGGCACGGCGCCGCTGGCGGCCGCTTTTTTTGCCGGGCTCGATGCTGTGCTCTCGCGGCCGGTATGGCTCTACCGGCTGGTAGCCCTGGGCCTGCTCCAGATTCAGGCGCTGCGCCTGAATCTGGTGTTCAACCGCTACGACGTGCACCCCGAGCGCGGCTACGTGGCCGCCCTCACCTACCTGCTGGTGGGCAGTGTGAGCACCGATTTGGATGCGCTGTCGCCGCTGCTTTTGGGGCACACGTTCATTGTGTTTTCGCTGAGCGCGCTGCTGCCCACCTCCCGCGAAGGCTACGACAACCGCCGCCTGTTTCGGGCCGGTTTCCTGATTGGGCTGGGCGCGCTGTGCTACCTGCCCCTCACGCTGTTTTTACTGGTGGGCCTGTTTGCAGTCGTGATTTTTGCGCCCAATTCTTTTCGCAGCTCCTTATTGCTGCTCTGCGGATTTTTCTTTCCCTACGCGCTGGTCGCTACCTATTTTTTCTACACCGGGGCACTGCCCGGCCTGGTGCAGTTTCACTGGCAGCCAGGCCTCACCGATTTGATTGCCAGCGGATTGCCGGCGGGTTTGCAATTGCGTCTGCTTATTGTGCCCGGTGTGGTGCTGGTGCTGGCGCTGCTGCGCTCGCTGGGCACGTCGCTGGGGCTGGTGTTTCAGGCCAAATTCCGGCAAATGATGCTGGTCTGGCTGGTGGTAGCCATTGCCACGGCGGCCGTCGAGCGCGGCTCCGCGCCGGGCGTGCTGGTGCTGCTGCTGCCGCCGCTGGCCTATTTCAGTCTTTTCCTGTGGCAGCGCTACCGCCAAAACTGGCTGCTGGAGCTGCTGCTGCTGCTCATCATCAACGCTGCGGTGGTGCTGCGCTACCGGGCTTTTGTGCCCCGTCTCGAAGCCCTGCTGCACATGCCCGCCGAAAGCCGCTTCGGCCTGGAGCCTGACCCCCGCTACGCTGCCCTGCGCGGGCAAACCCTGCTCATCCTGGGCCCCGATGACCGCGCCTATTTCAACAACTTTCCTGCCACGCCCTACCTGGACTGGGCCCTTTCACAAGCCGACTTCGGCCACCTCAACGAATATGCGGCCGTGGTGCGCGTGGCCCAAAAAATGGGTCCCCGCCCCCCCGCTTATCTCCTCGACCAAAGTGCCCAAGTACCACGCCTGAAACAGTTGCTGCCTGGCATCTTCGAGCCTTATACCTTGACCAGCACCCCCGGCTTGTATCGGCGGCAGTAGGCCGCTATACATGACCTGCCTTTTAGACCCAGCACCAGCGCAGGGGGCGTCTTTCCGTGGGCAAGCCCCGCAGAAACACCGCCAGCGGTTCTAAATCGGTTAGGAGGGAGGTGAGAACGATGACGCGCCCACCTACCAGGTTTAAAATCAAGTAGTCGTACCGGGCCCAGAAGGTGCGACGGGCGCTACACGTCGCCCTTTTGATGCTGGCCAAGTCGCGCCGCTCGAAGGCGATGCGCAGGCCGGCTTCGTACACCTCGAAACGGTTTTGGGTGGGCTGAAATACCAACGTGGTTTCGCGGTTCAGCAACCAGTAGCGTAAGTGGAGCAGCAGCGCCGGCCCGCTCAGGACCAGGGTGAATACTAAAAAACCCAGCGTCAATCCCCACTCGAAGGTGCTGACCTCCGCATTGCCTATGGCTACGGCCGGCACCACGCTTAGCCCCGCCCCCAGGGCCAGCAGCGGCCAGAACAGCAGCCGCAACTGCCGCGCTGCCGTGGCATGGTACACATGGGTGCGCTTTGAAAAAATGCCTGTGACCCACCGCGCCGCGCCTAGCACCACCAACAGCAGCACGGCCGCTTCCAGCAGTGGGCGCAGAAAAGTCGATTTCATCGCGTAGAAGCTACGCTTGCACCTGCACCCAGGCCTCGCCCGCCGCATGCGCCCGCAAGTGCCCAAAGCTTTCCAGCGCCAGTCCGTGCTTTTCAAACACGGCTTGCACGGCCTCGCGCCCGGCCGGGTCCACGCATACCAGCAGGCCACCCGAGGTTTGCGGGTCGCACAGCCACGCCCGCTGCTCGTCGCTGATGGGGCCCACTTTGTGGCCGTAGCTGGCCCAGTTGCGGCCGGTGCCGCCGGGCACACTCCCTTGCTTTAGGTACGGTTCTGCTGCGGCAATGCGCGGCACTTTAGCGAAGTCAATTTCCGCCGTCAGGCCGCTGCCTTCGCACACCTCGGCCAGGTGCCCCAGCAGGCCGAAACCGGTTACATCCGTCAGGGCCGTCACCGCCGAGAGTCTGCTCAGTTCGGCCCCAATTCTATTCAGCTGCATCATCTGGGCCGGCGCGATGTTGGCATCTTCATCCCGCAGCAGACCTTTTTTCTGCGCCGTGGTCATGATGCCCACGCCCAGCGGCTTGGTCAGAAACAGCTCCGAGCCGGCCGTGGCCGTGTCGTTCTGCTTCAAATCCACAATGTCGACCATGCCCGTCACCGCCAGCCCGAAAATAGGTTCCGGCGAGTCGATGCTGTGGCCGCCGGCCAGCGGAATGCCCGCCTCGGCGCAGATGCTGCGGGCGCCTTCCAGCACGCGGCGGGCCACGTCGGCCGGCAGCTTATCTACGGGCCAGCCCAGCACGGCAATGGCCAGTAGCGGCCGCCCACCCATGGCGTACACGTCCGAAATGGCATTGGCTGAGGCAATGCGGCCAAAATCGTAGGCATCGTCCACAATGGGCATGAAGAAGTCGGTGGTCGAAATCACCGCCTGCCCCCCGCCAATGTCGTACACGGCCGCGTCGTCGCGGCTGGCGTTGCCCACCAGCAGGTTGGGGTGCTGGGGCTGGGCAATGCTGGTGTGCAGCATCTGGTCGAGCACGGCCGGCGCAATTTTGCAGCCGCAGCCCGCGCCGTGGCTGTATTGGGTGAGCTTGTATTCCATAGAGTCCATAAGGTCAGGGAAAGGCACAAAAGTACGCGGGCGGCCCAAGCTGGGCCGCCCACAGAAAAAACGTCAAGCCTCGCTGCGCGCTGCATGAGGGCGGTTTAGCTTCGCTTACTTAATGGCTACCGGCACTTCCATATTTTCCCAGCGCAGCACCAAGCCCGGAGCTTTCACCTCGTACACCAGCCGCTCCGTTAGGGTTGCCGATTTGCGGGGCGTCACCAGCACGCGTAGGGCGTCCTGCTTTTCATCGTATTTGAAGGCGCCCCACTGGTTCGGTACTTTGTTGAAAATCACCGTCCACTTGTCTTTTTCAGCCGGAATCACGAAGAAGCCATACTTGCCGGCCGGCAGCGGCTTGCCTTCTACCGTCACGTCTTTGCTGAACGCTACGGTGGTGGCCTCGTTGGCGCCGGCGCGCCACACTTTGCCATAGGTTTCCAGGCCGCCAAAAATCTTGCGGCCCTTCACGCCCGGGCTGCTGTAGTTCACCGTCACATCCGTGCTGCCGATTTTGCCGGTGGCCGTGGCGGCCGGGCTAGGCTTGGCTTCATTGGCGGGCGTGGCCGGTGTTGCGGGCGTGGCCGAAGTAGCCTGAGCGTAGGCGGCGCTGGTGGTGAGGGCCGCAGCCAGCCCAAAAGCCAGGCGGCGGAACAGTTGAAGGTTTTGCATGGGAATTGAAGATGAGTGAGGGTGGATGAAGCGCCGCGGAGTATTGTCCAGCAACCTCGCGCGGCAACGCAAGGTTTAAGGTCCGCAAACTTCGCCTATAGTTGCGTTGGGCACCGTCCCTACCAGCTGTCGCGGCCTTATCTTGCATTCCGCCGCCAATTGTCGTACCTTTGCCCCGAAGTTGGTATTCGCTTTAGCAAAGAGGGGACGCATAGTCCCCTCTTTTTTTGCCCCGATTCTTATCCCATGACCATCGACCGCACCCTGCTGCTGGAAATGCTCCGCGACGCCATCGGCGACCAGGAGCTGTTCATCGTAGGCCTCACCGTGTCCGATTCGGTGCTGCCCAAAGTAACCGTCACCCTCGACGGCCCCGAGGGCTTGCCCATCCAGACCTGCGCCACCATCAGCCGCCGCCTGGCGCGCCGCATCGACGAGCACTACGGCGAAGATTCGGCCTACTCGCTGGAAGTCACCAGCCCCGGCGCCGACCAACCACTCACCGACCCGCGCCAGTTCCCGCGCCACATCGGCCGCTCCCTGGCCCTGAAGCTAGCCGATGGCACCGAGAAAACCGGCACCCTCACCGCCGCTACCCCTGAGGGCGTGGAAATTGAAGAGGTTATCAAGCAAAAAACTAAAAAAACGACCCTTCCCGCCGCCTTTTATTCTTTCGGGGACATTAAGGAAGCCAAAGTTGTTATCTCATTTAAGTAAAGCATTTTGTCATGCTGACGAAGGAAGCATCTTATCACCGCTGCTTTCGTCAGATTTACTAACTCACTGCGGCGCGGACGTGATAAGGTCCTTCGCTCTGCTCAGGATGACAGTACTAATATGAACAGCCACGAACTCATTGAATCCTTCGGCGAATTTGCCCGGAGCAAGAACATCGACCGGCCCACGATGATGAGCATCCTGGACGACGTGTTTCGCACCATGATTCGGAAGAAGTACGACCAAGACGAAAACTTCGACGTCATCATCAACCCCGATAATGGTGACCTCGAAATATGGCGCAACCGCGAAATTGTGGACGACAACTCCGAGGATATCTGGGACCACGACAAAATTCCGCTGACCGAAGCGCAGAAAATCGAGCCCGATTTTGAAGTCGGCGAGTCCGTGGCCGAAGGCGTGAAGCTGGAGGATTTCGGCCGTCGCGCCGTCCTCATGGCCCGCCAAACGCTGATTCAGCGCGTGAAAGACCTCGAGCGCGACAACCTGTACCAGAAGTACAAGGACCAAGTGGGCGAAATCGTGACTGGCGAAGTGTACCAGGTGTGGAGCCGCGAGGCCCTCATCATGGACAAGGACGACAACGAGCTGGTGATGCCCAAAGGCGAGCAAATCCCCAAAGACCGGTTCCGCAAAGGCGACACCGTGCGCGCCGTGGTGCACCGCGTGGAGGTGATTAACGGTACGCCGAAAATCATTCTTTCCCGCGCCGCGCCGGCTTTCCTGGAGCGTTTGTTCGAGTTGGAAGTGCCCGAGATTTACGACGGCCTCATCGTTATCAAAAACGTGGTGCGCGAACCCGGCGAGCGTGCTAAAGTAGCCGTTGAAAGCTACGACGAGCGCATCGACCCCGTAGGCGCCTGCGTGGGCATGAAGGGCAGCCGTATTCACCCCGTGGTGCGCGAGTTGGAGAACGAGAATATTGATATTATCAATTACACGGATAACTTAGAGCTTTATATTGCGCGGGCACTATCGCCGGCCAAAGTAGGTTCTATGAAAATAAACCAGGAGAATGGCCGCGTTTCCGTGTTCATGAAGCCTGACCAGGTGAGCCTGGCCATCGGCCGCGGCGGTGCCAATATTAAATTGGCCAGCCGCTTGGTGGGCATGGAAATTGACGTGTTCCGCGAAGCCATCGACTACGAGGAAGACATTTCACTGGACGAGTTCCAAGACGAAATTGAGCCTTGGGTACTGGCCGAATTGAAAAAAATCGGTCTCGATACTGGTCGTGCCGTACTGGCCGTGAAGAAAGACGACATCGTGCGCCGCACGGAGCTCGAAGAAGAAATGGTGGACGATGTGTACCGCATTATCCGCCAAGAATTTGCCGACGACGAAGACCTTGACGACAGTACGCTCGATGCGGCCAAAAACCGCGTTGCAGCCGCTAAAACGACCGACGAAGAAGCTGCCGTAACGCACGCTTCGGCCACCGAAACGGCCCCCGAACACACCCTGTTGGCAACGGAAGCGGCCAGCCAAGATTTCCCCTCGACTGAGGAAGCGGGCGCCAGCTCTCCCGCCGAGCCAGCCCAATGACGGCCGCGCGGCCGGTACGGCAAGGGTAACAAATCGTGCCAGCAGGTGCGGTTTGCGCCCTGCTGGCAAGATTTAATGTAATACCTTTGCACTTAGAAGCGTATCGTACGCGAGAAAGATAGAATGGCGGAAGCAACCCCGAAACGGCTACAACAGGCGGCCAAAGACCTGAACGTTGGAATGGACCGGGTGGTAGAAGCCCTGGCCCGGAAAGGCATACAAGTAGAAAACAAGCCGACCACAAAGCTCACGGGTGAGCAAGTGGCCTCGCTTGAAAAGGAATTCGCGGCCTCTGCCCACGACCGGCAGGAAGCTCAGAAGGTCATTCAGGCCAAGCGCCAGAGCGACCTTGAGGCTGCTCCTAAGCCGGCGGCTCCAGCTCCGCGTCCGGTACAGGCGGCTGCGCCCGCACCGGCTCCGGTGGCACCAGCGCCTGCCCCGGCGGCGCCTGTTGCCACAACTCCTGCGCCAACTCCCGCTGCTCAGGCCCCCGCGGCGCCTGGCCTGAAGGTGTTGGGCAAAATTGAGCTGGACAGCCGTGGCCGCGTAGTGCCGCCCCGGCCAGCGCCCGCTCCGGCTGTCGTTGCAACAGCAGCTCCGGTAGCGCCAGTGGCTCCGGCTGCACCAGTTGCCGCGCCGGCTGCGCCCGCGCCCGCTACGCCCAAAGTGGAAGCACCGGCACCGGCTCCTAAAGTAGAAGCACCTGCAACTGCACCAGCACCGGCCGCGCCGGTAGCTCCGCCGCAAGCCCGGGTTGAGCCCGTTCCGGTAGCACCTGCTCCGACCCCAGCCCCGGCTACACCGGTTCCGGTACCTGCTGCCCAAGCTCCGGCAGCCCCGGTTGAAGGTGCAACTCCCGAGGATACCAGCACTATCGTTGCCAAGTCGGACACACTGAAAGGCCTGACCGTACTGGGCAAGATTGACTTATCGTCCATCAACAACGACCGGCGTGGCCCGGGTGGCCGTGGTCCCCGTCCCATTGCGTCGTCGGATGTGAGCAAGCGCGGTTTGCCCGCTGGCCCCGGCCAGAAGAAGCGCACGCGCCTGCCCGGCCCCCCCGGCAACACCACTTCGCCGCCCAGCCCCGGCTATCAGGGCAACCGCCCTGCTGGCGGTGGCCAAGGCGGTCAGGGGGGCGGCTACCAAGGCAACCGGCCAGGTGGTGGCCAGGGCGGCCAGGGCAACCGCCCCGGCCAGGGCGGCAACCAGCGCCCCGGCCAGCCCGGACCCAAGCCGAACGCACCTGCGCTCACGCCAGAACAAGCTGAAAAGCAGATTCAGGAACAGATTAAGGCCACGCTGGCCAAGCTTGGCGGTAACAAAGCCACCGGCCAGGCCAACCGCGCCAAGTATCGC
The DNA here is from genome assembly GCF_016734815.1 of Hymenobacter rubidus. Taxonomy (GTDB): domain Bacteria; phylum Bacteroidota; class Bacteroidia; order Cytophagales; family Hymenobacteraceae; genus Hymenobacter; species Hymenobacter rubidus. Next base: position 21,260 of record NZ_JAERQF010000033.1, on the reverse strand, counting down.
CGCGACAAGCGGAGTATGCTGGCCGAGGACCGCGAGGCCCTGCGCGCGCAGAACGAGCTCGATGCCAAGACCCTCAAGCTCACCGAATTCATCTCGGCCAATGACTTGGCTTCGCTGATGGACGTGAACGTGAACGAGGTCATCAAGGTGTGTCTGGGCATGGGCATGTTCGTGTCCATCAACCAGCGTCTTGATGCGGAAGCCATTACCGTGATTGCCGATGAATTTGGCTTCGATGTAGAATTCCTCTCGAAAGAAGAAGAGGAAATTAGCATCGATGCCGGCGACGCCGAAGAAGATTTGCGCCCCCGCGCCCCCATTGTGACCATCATGGGCCACGTCGACCACGGCAAAACGTCGCTGCTTGACTACATCCGCGACGCGAGTGTGGCCAAGGGCGAAGCCGGTGGTATCACGCAGCACATCGGGGCTTATGAGGTGAAAACCAAGTCGGGCCAGCCCATCACCTTCCTCGATACCCCTGGTCACGAAGCCTTTACGGCCATGCGTGCCCGCGGTGCCAAGGTGACGGACATTGCCATCATCGTAGTGGCGGCCGACGACTCGGTAATGCCGCAGACGAAGGAAGCCATCAACCACGCGCAAGCCGCTGGGGTACCGATTATCATCGCCCTCAACAAGATTGACAAGCCGGCCGCCAACCCCGAGAAAATCCGCGAGGAGCTTTCTCAGATTAACATTCTGGTGGAAGAATGGGGGGGCAAGTACCAGAGCCAGGAGGTTTCGGCCAAATCCGGCATTGGTATTGAGGACTTGCTGGAAAAGGTGCTGCTGGAGGCCGAACTGCTCGACCTGAAAGCCAACCCCGACCGCAACGCCATCGGTACCGTGATTGAAGCCTCGCTGGACAAAGGCCGTGGCTACGTAACCACCGTGCTGGTGCAAACCGGCACGCTGAACGTGGGCGACGTGATTCTGGCCGGCCCGCACTTCGGCCGCGTGAAGGCCATGACCGACCACCGCGGCAAGAAGATGAAGACCGCCCCGCCCGCTACGCCGGTGCAGGTGCTCGGCCTGACCGGTGCTCCGCAGGCCGGCGACCGCCTCCAGGTGATGGAGACGGAGCGCGAAGCCCGCGAAATCGCGACCCAGCGCTTGCAGTTGGCTCGTGAGCAGACCATCCGGACCAAGAAGCACATCACGCTAGACGAAATTGGTCGCCGTTTGGCCATCGGTTCGTTTAAGGAACTCAACATCTTGGTGAAGGGCGACGTGGACGGTTCGGTGGAGGCACTGGCCGACTCCCTGTTGAAGCTGAGTACGCCGGAAGTGAAGGTGAACATCCTCTCGAAAGGGGTGGGCGCCATCTCGGAAAGTGACGTATTGTTGGCTTCGGCTTCCGACGCCATCATCATCGGTTTCCAGGTGCGGCCCTCGCAGAGTGCCCGCAAGCTGGCGGAGAACGAGCAGATTGACATCCGTCTGTATTCCATCATTTACAACGCCATCAACGAGGTGAAGGATGCCATGGAAGGCATGCTGGCCCCGACGGTGCAGGAAGTGGTGGTGGCCAACGCCGAGGTTCGTCAGGTGTTCAACATCACCAAGGTGGGCACCATTGCCGGCTGTATGATGACGGAAGGCACGCTGACCCGCAAAACCAAGGTGCGGGTGGTACGCGACGGCATTGTGATGCACACCGGTGAAATTCAGGACCTCAAGCGTTTCAAGGACGACGTGAGCGAAGTGCGCCAAGGCTACGAATGCGGTATTTCCATCAAGAACTTCAACGAGTTGCAGGAAGGCGACAACATTGAGGGCTTCGAAGAAAAGGAAATCAAGCGCACGCTGTAAGCATGGCGCTTGCTGTGAAAAACAAGAATCCCCGGCTGCCCGCAGCCGGGGATTCTTGTTTGCGTCGGTGGGGCATCAGCCTATCCGTCGGCTTGATTTATCGGTGTTGAGGACTATGTTGGTGAACAGTGCAAGTCAACGCAAACGATAGAAGCGAACACTCTTGTTTAGCTCCACACTCGTGGTCTGCGCCCGATTACCAGGTTGACACGTTCTACGCCAATACGAATAAGAAAGCCCCGGCTGCAGTGCAGCCGGGGCTTTCTTTGAAAAAAATCGAAACTAAAAAAACAGAAACTTCTTGCGATTATGATTGTGCACCAACGGCTTGCCGGCGGGGTTAGAGCCGCCAACGGGGTGGCTCTGGCCGCGTTTGTTCTCCAGGAAGCCGGCTTTGGCTTTGTACTTCCGTACCATAAAGCCATTGCCGCTGCGGTCGAACTGGCGCTCGGGGCCGCTGCGGCCGCCGAAGCTGGTGTTGCCGGTGCGGGCTTCCAATAACTCAAGCTGCTGGTCGCGCTTCACCTCATCGGGCGTCATGGCGGCGCGGCGCTGGTTGCGGGCTAGCTCCTGGGCGTTGTTGCCGGAGGTGCTGCGGGCACCTTCCTCGCTCGTGGCCTTGCCCGGCATGGGAAAGGCGGGCCCGGTCTGGGCATTAGCGGCCGAGGTAACCGCGAAACTCAGGCCGCTCAGGAACGCGGCAGCAAACCATACTTTCATGCGGAAAAAATTGAGGGGTGGAAGGGGAGGATAGTCGCCTAACGGCAGCGGGGAATGGGTGGTTCAAAATCCGCCAACGCTAGTAGCCATTTATTGATTGACCGCCCCTAAGTTCGCAACTTATTTTGAATCGGCCAATTACCCGACTTAAATAAAACCTGAACTTGAGCTAAAAACGCAAAAACCGCTGCCTACTACTCGGTAGACAGCGGTTTTTTCTTGCCGAACGAAGCCGGATGATTTTAGATGCGACCGGCCCGCAGCGCATCGCGGATTTCCATCAGCAACTGCTGGTCGGTGGTGGGCGGGGGCGGGGTGGCGGGGACGGCCACCACTTCCAGGGGCTTTTTGCGGATGCTGTTGGCACCCTTCACAATCAGGAAAATGATGAAGGCAATGATGAGGAAGTTGATGACGGCATTGATGAACAGGCCGTAGTTGAGCGTACCCACACCGGCTTTCTTGGCTTCTTCGATGGTGGCATAGTGCTGGCCGTTCATGGCCACGAAAAGGTTGGCAAAATCGACTTTGCCGAGGCCCAGGCCCACGATGGGCATGATGATATCATCGGTAAGGGAGGTGACAATTTTGCCGAAGGCCGCGCCGATGATGACGCCCACGGCGAGGTCGAGCACATTGCCTTTGGCAATAAATTCCTTGAATTCGGAGACGACGCTCATAACGGTTGGGGATGAAGTAGGTGAAGGAATGAGTTGGTGCTAAAGCTACTTATTTAAAAACAAATACATAGCCGCTTTACAGTGGTAAAATTGGCTATTGTCGGCGGTACCGAATGACTGGTTTCGGTTGGCCGGGGCAAAACGGCGTTCAACCCCGCCGCTGGCCCGACCAGCCCCACCGGCCCGGGGCACTATCTTTGACGGGACCAAGCCAACCCGCCTTCTTTTTGCCATGTCTGCTTCGTTTGAAAACCTACTGTATCGCCTAGATGTCGCCAGCGGCATTCTCACGCTCACCATCAACCGGCCCACCAAGCTCAATGCCTTGAACGCGGCCACCATTGCCGAGATTGATGCGGCCATGGAGCAGGCCCTGGACGAGCCGCAGGTGCGCGGCATCATCATCACGGGCAGCGGCGAAAAGGCTTTCGTGGCCGGGGCCGACATTGCCGAGCTGGCCGCCCTCACGCCCGCGCAGGCCGCCCGCGCCTCGGAGCGCGGCCAAGAGGCTTTTTGCCGGATTGAGGAAAGCACCAAGCCGGTGGTGGCCGCCGTGAACGGCTTCGCGCTGGGCGGGGGCTGCGAGCTGGCCATGGCCTGCCACATGCGCATTGCTTCCGAAAATGCCCGTTTCGGGCAGCCGGAAGTGAATCTGGGCCTGCCGCCCGGCTACGGCGGCACCCAGCGCCTGCCCCAGCTCATCGGCAAGGGCAAGGCGATTGAATTGCTCCTGACGGCCGATATGGTGAAGGCCGACGAAGCCCTGCGCTTGGGCCTGGTAAACCACGTAGTGCCCCAGTCCGAACTGTTGCCGTTTTGCGAGCAGGTGCTGACCAAAATACTGGGCAAGGCGCCCTTGGCCGTGGGCCTGGTGCTCGACTGCGTGAACGCGCACTACGCCAAAGACACTGATGGCTACGCCACCGAGGCCCGCGCCTTTGGGCAGGCGTTCGAGAGCGACGACTTTAAGGAGGGCACCACGGCATTTGTGGAAAAGCGCCCGGCGGTTTTCACAGGTAAATAAGCCGTCTTTATAATGAGGAATGAAGAATGAGGAATGAGGAATTGACCATGCGCGTCTGTTCACAGTTCCTCATTCTTCATTCCTCATTCTTCATTATCCAAGAATGAGTGTAGCGAAAAGACTAGCGTCGCAAACGGCCGTGTATGGCGTGAGCAGCATTGTGGGCCGGGTGCTCACGTACTTGCTGGTGCCGGTGTACACGCGGGTATTCGGGCGGGCCGAATACGGCATCGTTACGGAGCTGTATGCCTACGTAGCCTTCTTGAATATCGTGTTCACGTACGGCATCGAAACGGCGTATTTCCGCTTTGCCAACCAAGCAGGGGCCGACCAAAAAATGCTCTACGACCGGGTGTTGAGCCTGTTGGTGCTTACCAGCGTGGTACTAAGCGGGGTGTTGGCGCTATTGGCGCGGCCGCTGGCGACGCTGTTGCACTACCCCGACCAATCGCAGTACATCGTTTGGCTGGCAATCATTCTGGGGCTTGATGCGGTGGTGGCCTTGCCGTTTGCCCGGCTGCGGCTCGAAAACAAGGCCCGCAAATTTGCCACGGTGCGGCTGTTGAACATTGGGGTGAACGTGGGGCTGAACCTGTTCTTTATTAAGCTGTGTCCCGATGTGCTGGCGGGCAAAATGCTGCCTTTTTTGCGCCCGTTGGTTGAAGCATTGTACGACCCAACGCTGGGCGTTGGCTACGTATTTCTCGTCAATCTGATAGCCAATGCCTTATATGTGCCGCTGCTGGCGCGGGAGCTGTTTGGCTTTCAGTTCCGGTGGCCGGAGTGGGCCGTGTTGCGGCCCCTGCTGAAGTATGCCTACCCGCTGATGTTTATGGGCCTGGCGGGCATGGTGAACGAGGTGCTGGACCGTATTGTGCTGAAATACTGGCTGCCAGCAGGCTTTTATCCGGGAATGAGCAACGAGGCGGCGGTTGGGGTATACGGGGCCTGCTACAAGCTGAGTATTTTCATGTCGCTGGTTATTCAGGCGTTTCGCTACGCGGCCGAGCCCTTCTTCTTCGCGCAAAGCACGCAGAAAAACTCACCCGCCACCTTTGCACTGGTTCTGAAGTGGTTTACGATATGTTGCGCGCTCATTTTCGTGTTCATCAGCCTGAACCTGGAAGATTTTGGCCAGATGCTGGGACTGCAGTTCCGGCAGGGACTGGGCGTGGTGCCCATTCTATTGATGGCCAACCTGTTTCTGGGCGTTTATTACAACCTGTCGGTTTGGTACAAGCTCACGGATAGAACCTATTACGGCACTTACATTGGGCTGGGCGGAGCGGTGCTAACCGTTGCGCTCAACCTGCTGCTAATTCCGTTGCTCGGCTACATGGGATGCGCTTGGGCCACGCTGGCCTGTTATTTCACCATGGCCATGCTGTGCTGGCGGCTGGGCGAGCGGCACTTTCCGGTGCCCTACCCGGCGGTGCGGCTGGGCCTGTGGCTGCTGTTTGCCACGGCGCTGGTGGCGCTGGGCTGGTGGGTGCCGGTAGCCGACTGGTGGCTGCGGCACGCCTGGCACGCTGGGCTGACGCTGGTATTCCTGGCAGCGCTGTATCTGGTGGAGCGGCCCCGCGCTGCTGCGGCCGTGGCATAATACTCCTGTTGGCTGGTATAGTACCGTTCCTATCTTTATGGCACCGTTCGCGGCAGCCCTTTCTTTATGCACATCCCCGTTCTCAACCATTCCAACCATCCCCTTCCCGAATACCAGACTCCCCACGCCGCCGGCCTCGATTTGCGGGCCCATTTGCCGGAGGGTCCCGTCACACTCGGGCCGTTGGAACGACAATTGATTCCGACCGGGCTGAGCATGGAAATTCCGGTGGGGTATGAGGCCCAGGTGCGGCCCCGTAGCGGGCTGGCCGTGAAGCACGGCATCGGCATCGTGAACAGTCCGGGAACTATTGATGCCGACTACCGGGGCGAAATCCGGGTGCTGCTGGTAAATTTATCCAACGAGCCATTTGTGGTAAACGACGGCGAACGCATTGCCCAACTGATAGTTGCGAAGCACGAAACCATTACGTGGCAGCCGGTTGAAACCCTGAGCGAAACCCAACGCGGCGCCGGTGGGTATGGAAGTACAGGAAAAAGCTAATATCCGGCAATTGGTTGTCCGTGGTCAGGCCCTAGCTTCGGGGCACCAAACGGCAACCGGCTCCGTGCCGAAGCTAAGCCTATAAAATCTGCAAAACTGACCCCCAACATCTGACTACTTCTCCTCACATGAAAATCATTGTCCCGATGGCCGGCATGGGCAAGCGCATGCGCCCCCACACCCTCACCGTTCCCAAGCCGCTCATTCCCATTGCCGGCAAGCCCATAGTGCAGCGCCTCGTGGAGGACATTGCCAAGGTGTGCGGCGAACCCGTGGACGAGGTGGCCTTCATCATCGGCCGCTTTGGCGAGGCGGTAGAAAAAAGCCTCGTGAAAATTGCCGAATCGGTGGGCGCCAAGGGTACCATTGTGTACCAGGACGAGCCGCTGGGCACCGCTCACGCCATATTGTGCGCCAAGGAAAGCCTGACCGGCCCGCTGGTAGTGGCTTTTGCCGATACCTTATTTAAGGCCGATTTTACCTTGGATTCCTCAGTGCCCGGCACCATCTGGGTGCAGAAAGTGGACGACCCGCGCCCCTTTGGCGTGGTGAAGCTGAACGAGCAGGGCCAGATTACCGAGTTTGTGGAGAAGCCGCAGGAATTCGTTTCGGACCTGGCCATCATCGGCATCTACTACTTCCAGGACGGTGAGTACTTGCGCAGCGAGTTGCAATACCTGCTCGACAACGACATCAAGGACAAAGGCGAGTACCAGCTCACCAATGCCCTGGAGAACATGAAAAACAAGGGCACTGTTTTCGTGCCCGGCCGAGTGACCGAATGGCTGGACTGCGGCAACAAGGACGCCACGGTATTCACCAACAAGCGCTACCTCGAATACCTGCAGGAGCGCGGCGAGTCGCTGGTAGCCGAGTCGGCCAAAATCACAAATTCGGTGCTGCTGGAGCCGGTGTACATCGGCGAAAACGCCATTATCACCGATTCGGTGGTGGGGCCGCACGTGTCGGTAGGCGACCACGCCAACGTGCGCGACTCGCGCCTGTCGAACTCCATCGTGCAGCAGTCGGCCACGGTGCTCAACGCCGTCATCACCAATTCCATGATTGGCAACTTCGCCTCGGTGGTGGGCACGCCCGACGACCTGAGCCTCGGCGATTATAACCAGCTCCGCGTGTGACATTTTAACACCTAAATACGTTACTAGCGACGCGACCCTCTGCCGGGGGCCGCGTCGTTGGTTATTATACCCGTAATTTCGTGGGCCGGGCCATGGGTCCGGCGTTCTTTTGTATGCGTCAAGTTGCTCTTATTCTGTTGTTTTGGTTGGGGCTGGCGGCAACGAGCTACGCACAGTCTACCGACGGCACCGTGGTGCCGCCGGCGAAGCTGACGCGCAAGCAGCAGCGGGCCCTGGAAAAAGAGCAGCACGAATTGGAGAAGAAAGTGGCCGAGGCGCGCGCCAAACGCCCCACGGCCCCGGTGCTCACGGAGCGCGAGCGGGAGCAGAGCGAGGCCCTGTTCGTGGAAGGCGTGAAGTATGTGATGCTGGAGGACTACACCAAGGGCCTGGAAAACCTGCTGCGCGCCTACGCCCTCAGTCCCGATAACGCCGCCATCAACTACAAGATAGCCGAGGCTAACCTGCTGAGCGGCAACCTGCGCGACGCTACTAATTACTCGGAGGCGTCCATCCGTCTCGACCCTCATAACGCCTATTACTACCTGCTGTTGGCCCAGATTCAGGCCAGCCAGAAGCAATACGACGGCGCCACCAAAACCTACGCCAGCCTCATCAAGGAAGTGCCCAACTCGGGCAACTACTTGTTCAATCTGGCGGATTTGTACCTGGCCCAAAACAAGCTCCCCGAAGCCCTGACCACCCTCGACCAGGCCGAGAAAGAGTTTGGGCAGGTAGATGAAATTTCCTTCAAGAAGCAGCAGATTTTCCTCAAGCAGAACAAGCTGGATTTGGCGCTGGCCGAGGGCGACAAGCTCATCAAAGCCAACCCGACGGAGGCCCGCTACGTGCTGGCCCAGGCCGAGATGTACGCCAGCAACAACCGCTTGCCCGATGCCGTGCGCGTGGCTCAGCAGGCCCTGCGCCTCGACCCCGACAACCCCCAGGCCCACATGATTCTGGCCGAAGTGTATCGCCAGCAGAACCAGCCCGAGCAGTCGGACCAGGAGCTGAAGCAGGCTTTCGCCAGCCCGGCGCTGGACATTGATGCGCGGGTACGGATTCTGGTGGGGTACATCAAGCAGCTGCCGAACCCCAAAGAATCGGTGAACCAGATGGCCCGGGACCTGGCCGTGGCCACCATCAAAACATACCCCAAGGACGCCAAATCCTACGCTGTGGCCGGCGACATCCAAACCCTGACCGACCACAAGAAAGAGGCCCGCAACACCTATCTGCAAGCCCTGCGCTACGACAATTCCAAGTTTCAAATCTGGCAGCAGGTGGTGCTGATTGACGCTGAGCTGAACCAGACCGATTCGTTGCTCGTGCACACCGACCGGGCCCTGGAGCTATTCCCCAACCAAGCCTCGCTGTGGTTTTACAACGGCGTGGCCCACATTCTGAAAAAGCAGCCCACGAAGGGCGTGAAAGCCCTGGAGCATGGCCGCAAGCTGGTGGTGAACAACACCGAGCTGCTGGGCCAGTTTGATGCGCAGCTGGGCGATGCCTACCACGAGCTGCACCAGTACGACAAGTCGGACGCCGCCTACGAAGCCGCGCTGGTGAGCGACCCCAACAACGTGCAGGTGCTGAACAACTACAGTTACTTCCTGTCGTTGCGCGGCGAAAAGCTGGACAAGGCCAAGCAGATGTCGGGCAAGGTGATAAAGCAGTTTCCCGAAAATGACACCTACCTCGATACGTATGCCTGGGTGCTCTATAAGATGAAGGACTACGCTGGCGCCAAATCCACGCTGGAAAAAGCCGCGCAAACCACCAAAGACGGCTCCATAATCGAACACTACGGCGACATCCTGTACCAGCTCGGCGACAAAACCAAAGCCGAGGCCGAATGGCAGCGCGCCCACAAAATCGGTGGTACTTCCGACCAGCTGGAGCGCAAACTGAAAGAACACAAGCTATATGAATAATCTTGCTTCAATGAACAATGAACAATTAACAGTGAGTAATAACGACTACTTGGTTCCGGTCGCCGCCACCGGGCGTTGTCACAAAGTCCCCGTCCGCCTCGCCTCTGTCCGCGTAGCCAAGCTGGGGACATTGCTCATTGCGCATTGCGCATTGCTCATTGCAACAAGCTGCGCCCGCAAGGCCGTGCCCACTACGTCTACCAAAGGGCCCGGCACTTCGGTTTCCGTGGCCGAGCCGGCGGTGCACGCCACCAACACCGCCTTTTTGTTCATGAACGCCAAAGGCAAGGCGCAAATCAACATGAAGGGCAACAAGCAGAGCGCCAACATTGCCCTGCGGATGCGGCGCGACAGCATTATCTGGGTCACGGCCGGGCTGGTGGGCATTGAAGGCGTCCGCGCCGTGCTCACTCCCGATTCGGTACGGGTAATCAACAAGCTGGAAAAAACCTACTTCACCGGCGGCTACGACTACCTCAGCAAGCTGCTGAATGTGCCCGTCACCTTCGCCCAGATGCAGGCCCTGCTTTTGGGCGACTACCTGCCCGCGCCTATCGGCATCACACCCAAAATTGCGGTGGAAGAAGCCGGGCGTCAGCGCGTGAGCTACCCGCTGGCCGGCGTGCTGGTAGAGCGGTTGCTCCAAGCCGGCACCGGCCGCGTGCAGCAGCTGAAGGTGAGCGACGAAGCCACCCAGCGCAACTTGACTGTGGATTACACCGATTTCAAAGTGCTTGACGAACAGCCTACGGTGCCATTCGCCCATTCCACCTTTATTCAGGCGCAGCAGCCGGCAGCGGGTGTGGTCACGGCGGCCATCAACTACAGCAAGGTGAACGTGGGCCGCGAGCGGCTGGCCTTCCCTTTTGCGGTGCCCAAAGGCTACAAGCGCATGAAGCAGTAGCCGATTGCGGACTCCCAAATTTTGATTTTAACAAAGTAAAAGCGCACGTTGGAGAAGCAGGTACGAACGGCTAAGAGCGGCACAGGCGCGTGCTCCCAAGCGCTTGCAGGGCGCGGACTGGGCCAGTTGCTGGTTTGCCTGGGTTTTCTCTTGTTCGGCTTGAGCCTGCTGAGTCCCGTTGCGGCCCAGCAGCGCCATAAAAAGCAACCGGCTAAAAAAAACACGGCCAAACCAGCGCCCCGTACCCGCCGGCCCGCTGCCGCCAGCAGCTCCAAGAGCAAAGCCCAACTGGAGCGTGAGCGCCAAAACAACCTGCGCCAGATTCAGCAAGCCAGCCAAGCCCTGAACCAGACCCAGGAAAAGAAAAAAGTGAGCCTGGGCCAGCTGCACGTCATCACCGAAAAGCTGACGGAGAAAAAGCAGGTCATCCAGGGCATTTCGACCCAGCTGCACGGCATCGAAACCAACGTGCACCAGACGGCCACCCAAGTGCTGCAAACCCAGCAAACCCTGCGGCAGCTCAAAGCCGAATACGCTCGCCTGCTCTACACAGCCTCCAAAACGGCCAACGGCTTCAACCGGCTGATGTTTTTATTTGCCTCGGAGTCGTTCAACCAATTCGCGCTGCGGCTGCGCTACATCCGCCAATACACCGAGGAGCGGCAGCGGCAGGCCGCCCGCATCATGGGCACGCAGTACCGGTTGCACCAGCAGCTTTCGGGCCTCACGGAGCAGCAAAAGCGCAAAAGCAGCCTGCTGAACACGCAGTTGAACGAAAATAAAAACCTGCTCACGCTCAAGTCGAAAGAGGATGAGATGGTGCAGCAGCTCAGCCAGCAGGAGCAGGGCCTGCGCCAGGAGTTGGAGGAGCGCCGCCAAGCCATGAACCGCCTCGACAACCTCATTGCCGAGCGGGTGCGCGAAGAAATAGCGCGGGCCGCCCGCGCCGCCCGCCTGGCGGCCCGTCGCGAAGCCGCCCTGGCCGCCGCCCGCGACGCACGCCGGGCCGCCGCGGCACGCAATGTGGCGGGTGGTGCCGGCCCGGCCCGGCCGCGCCGCGGCCCTGAAAACGGTGCCACCGAAACGGCCGGCAACGACGACCCCAGCGCAAACCCCGAAACCGATGCCCCCGAAACGGCCGCCGAAGCCGCGGCCGACCGCCGTGCCGTGCGCATCGCCCTCACGCCCGAAACGGCCTTGGCTTCCTCGGCCTTCTCCGGCAACCGTGGCCACTTGCCCTGGCCGGTGAGCCGCGGCTTCATCAGCCAGCATTTTGGCCGCCACCCGCACCCGGTGCTGAAAAACGTGACCGTCGAAAACCGGGGCGTCGACATTCAGACCGGCGAGGGCGAGGCCGTGCGCTCTTGCTTCGATGGCCGCGTAGACAAGATTGCCAGCATCGCGGGCATGAACACCATCGTCATGATTAAGCACGGTGACTTCTTCACGGTGTATGCCAAGCTCCGCTCCGTGAACGTGCACGAAGGCCAGCGCGTGAGTGCCCGCGAAGTCATCGGCACCGTGGCCACCGACACCGAAGGCACCTCCGAGGTGCAGTTCCAGGTGTGGCACAACTCAGCCAACCTCAACCCGGAAAACTGGCTGGGGCATAAGTAGGAGGGGGCGGTAGCAGTGCCGTACCTTGAAAGGCAATCATGCTGAGCGAAATTGAAGTATCTCTAAAAAGCTGTTTGAGTTAACCAAAACGGTCATGCTGAGCGGAGTCGAAGCATCTCGCGTGCAGCAGTAAATAGTTACTTGCACGGTAGAGATGCTTCGACTACGCTCAGCATGACGTTCTACAGCTTCTGCAGACGGCCTCATCAGCTTCGCCGGTTACAAATACTCGGGCAAAAAAAAACCCGAACCAAAGGCGCGGGTCTTTCTGAGCTATGAAAACAAACTTAGCTGTCGGCAGGAGCGGCTAAAGCCAGCTGCAACCGATAACCACTTCAAAGATGCTAATTGGGCGAGGGCCTTTGCCGGATATTTCGGCGAACAGCCAGCAGCACCCGGCGAACGTTGGCTCTGGCGGGGCGCAAAGCAGGCCGGACCTATACCAGGTTCAGGCGGCCGAGCAATCCTGATTTGTAGGAACTGCCGATGGGCACCCGCACCGGCGTGCGACCCTGGGCACCGGCCATGCTGCTATCGAGCAGGGCGGCGTCGGCTTCAATGGCCACAATGCGGTCGAGGCGCACAATGTATTTGCGGTGCACGCGGGCAAAATCGCGGCCGGGCAGCTTGGTTTCCAGGTCTTTCATGGTGCCGTACACCGTGAGGCGCTCGCGGATGGTGTACAGGTTCACGTAGTCGCCCAATGCTTCTACGTACTGCAAATCGGCGGTGGCCACGCGGACCAAGCGCTGGTCCTGCTTTACAAAAATCTCGTTGCGGTTGTTGGCATACAGCGCCTCGCCCGAGCTGTTGGCCATGCGCAGCACCCCTTCCATCTTTTGCCGCTCGTCTTCGAGCTGCAGGCGGGTGCGGCGCAGTTCGAGGTGCGCCATTACCTGGCGGGCCAGCACCCGCAGGGCTTCGCGCTGGTCAGAAGTGAGCTGGCGCGGCACGGTGTCGAGGGCGCAAAGGGTGCCGAGGGGCAGGCCTTCGGGCGTGAGCAGCGGCGCCCCAGCGTAGAAGCGGATGTGCGGGTCGCCGGTCACCAAGGGGTTTTCGGCGTAGCGGTTATCGGCAGTGGCATCGGGCACTTCGTACACGTCGCTGGCCCGCATGGCGTCCTGGCAAAAGGCATATTCGCGGGGCGTCTGGCGGGTGCTAATGCCTACTTTGGCCTTAAACCACTGCCGCTCGCTGTCAATCAGCGAAACCATCGACATGGGCGTGCCGCAGATGAACGCCGAGAGTTGCACCAAGTCGTTGAGCGCCGGCTCTGGGTCGGTGTCAAGAACATGGTAGCTGTAAAGAGACTCCAACCGCTCCGGTTCGTTTACTTGGCGTAGGGCATCTTCGGGTGGGGCAGTGCGCTTGGATGATTTCACAGGGAGGGCAGAAGAAAATTAATTGTTGGCACTAAACCATTTTCATGGAGTAGGCTCGGAGTGAAAAGCTTAGCAAAGCTAAGTCCTGGGGCCAGCGCCGGGAAATGCAATCCGTTCAACCCCTGTTCTTGCCCGGTAAACAGGGACGATTTACCTGCAAGAAAGCAGGCTTCATCCGCAAAACAGGACTATCGGGTATCTTTGATACTCCAAAGGACGCCCGGCTGCGTATATCCTCCTTTATCACCCCAACCGGGCCCAGGCGCCCACCGCTTCATGCTCCATTCTTTGTTCCTAATCGGCAGCTTCGGCACGACCGAAATTCTGCTTATTCTGTTTGTCATCATTTTGCTATTCGGAGCCAAGCGAATTCCTGAGCTATTCCGCGGCATGGGCCAGGGCGTGCGCGAGTTTAAAGATGCCACCGCCAAGCCGGAAGACCAACAGCCCCAGTACCGCGACCAGCCCGCCCCGCCCTATCAGCAGCAGTACCCGCCGCAAGGCTACCCGCAGCCGGGCTACCCGCAGCAGCCCCCGCAACCGGGCTACCCCCAGCAGGGCGGCTACCCACCCCAGCAGGGTTATCCCCAGGGGGCTCCGCAGCCGGGCTACCAGCAGCCGGCACCTCCTGTTTTCAACCCCAACGACCCCAACAACCAACCGCGTCAGTAAGCGCATCCGAACCATGCAAACTCCTCTCATTCTGTTTTTAGGCGACATTGGCGGCTCTGAGTTGCTGCTCATTATGGTCGTCATCCTGATGTTCTTCGGGGCCAATAAAATCCCTGAGTTGGCGCGTGGCCTGGGCAAGGGCATCCGCGAGTTCAAGGACGCCAGCACCGAAATTCGCCGCGAGTTCGAGCAGGCCGGCCAGCCCAACCAGGGCTATGCCCAGCAGCAGCCCAATCCGAATTACGTGCCCCAGCAGCCCAACCCCAACTACGGCCCGCAAAACCAGTACCCGGCCCCGCTGCCTACGGCTCCGGAAGCTGCTGCTGCCGAGCCGGGCTCCGGTTTCGACCCTTGGGCCACACCTGCCGCCGCGGCTGTTACCACAGCTCATGCCGAGCCCACGCTGCCCACGGCCGATGCGCCTTTCGTAGCGCCGGCCCTGCCGCCCAATCTGGCCCCCGAGGGCACGCAGCCCCGCCAGCCGTATATTCCCGCATCTCCCGACGCGTAAGTCCCGTTTCGGTCACCTAATCTGCAAGTAGTTTGAAGCGTTTTCAGTCTTTATCCGAAGTTCGTAGCGAGCTGGCGGCGGGCACCACGTCCTGCCGCCAGCTCGTTGAGTATTACCTGGGCAACATCGAGCGCCAGAACCCCACCCTCAACGCTTTTCTGGAGGTGTGGCCCGACGAGGCCCGTGCCCAGGCCGACGCCGTGGACGCCAAACTGGCGGCCGGCACGGCCGGGCCACTGGCCGGCATGGTCATTGGCATCAAGGATGTGCTGGCCTATGCCGGCCATTCGCTGCAAAGCAGCAGCCTGATGCTGGACGGCTTTAAGTCGCTGTATACCGGCACGGCCGTGCAGCGCTTGCTCGATGCCGACGCCATCATCATTGGCCGCCAGAACTGCGACGAGTTTGCCATGGGCGGCTCGAACGAGAGTTCTTATTTCGGTCCGGCTCGTAATGCGGCCGACACCAGCCGGGTGCCGGGTGGCTCGTCGGGCGGCTCGGCCGTGGCCGTGCAGGCCGATATGTGCCTGGCGTCTATTGGCTCCGATACGGGCGGCTCGGTGCGCCAGCCGGCGGCGTTTTGCGGGGTGGTGGGCTTCAAGCCGACCTACTCGCGCATTTCGCGCTACGGGCTGGTGGCGTTTGCGTCGTCGTTTGACCAGATTGGGCCCATCACCCGCTCCGTGGCCGATGCCGCGCTCCTGACCGAAATCATGGCCGGGCCCGATGGCATGGACAGCACCGCCAGCCAGCGCGAAGTGCCGGCGTACAGCCAGTTGCTCGCGCCCGCCGCGCACTACCGCATCGGCTACATTGCCGATGCCATTGATAACGAGGGCCTGAATCCGGAAATCAAAGCGGCCATGGAAACGCAGTTGGACCTTCTGCGCGGCCAGGGCCACGTAGTAGAGCCCGTGGATTTCCACTACCTCGACTACATGATTCCGACCTACTACATCCTCACCACCGCCGAGGCCAGCTCCAACCTGGGCCGCTTCGACGGGGTGAAGTACGGCTACCGCGCCCCGGATGCCACGGATTTGGAGTCGCTCTACAAAAAGAGCCGAGCTCAGGGCTTTGGAGCCGAAGTTCAGCGTCGCATTCTGCTCGGCACCTTCGTGCTCAGCGCCAACTATTACGACGCGTATTACACCAAGGCCCAGCGCGTACGCCGGCTCATCAAGGACAAAACCGATGAGCTGCTGCGTCAGTACGATTTCCTGGTGCTGCCCACCACGCCCACCACGGCCTTTAAAATAGGGGAGAAGCTGGACCCCGTTTCCATGTACTTGGCCGATATTTTCACGGTGCAGGCCTCGCTGGCGGGCGTGCCGGCCATTTCGGTGCCGGTTGGAGAGGATGCCACTGGTCTGCCCATCGGCTTGCAGGTGATGGCCGGCGCCTTCCGCGAAGCGGATTTGCTGGCTTTCGCCAGTACGCTCACGGAGGAAGTAGTGGCCTGATAATGGTGCAGTTGCAGGATTCCTGTGCGGAGCAAAACCGCAAGTCAGGGGCCAATGATTAGCGCCGGAACGAAGTAAGTATCAATGCCTCGGCTTAATAGTCGGGGCATTTTTCGTTTGTGGCCCCGACCAATGTTAAGCGGGCTGCGTATCAACTTTTTTCAATTCATCTCTACAAGTTCTTTATATCTGCCCTATCTTAGTGCTATGAAGCAAGGGATTAAGCGCGTAAAATCTCTCACGTACTCCCAGCGGTGGCTGGGGGTGGCGCTGCTTGGGCTGCTGGTACCAACGCTCAAAAGCCAGGCCCAGCAGGTACCCCAGCTGGATTCGGCCGGCCGCGTGATTTCCACCATGCCAGCGCTATTGGGCGATACCGTGCGGGTGCGGCTGGAATTGCAGCCCGATTCGCTGGTGGCCGTGCCCACTGCGCCCGTCGATTCGGCGCGGCTGGAGTGGCTGCGGACCCCACCCACGCTGCGCGACCTGGTATGCGACCGGGTGGGCTGCATTGAAACCGACGTGCCGCACCAGTTCAACAACTCGGTGATGGCCTACGTGACGCTGTTCACGGCCCGCAACCGAAGCTATATGCAGCGCGTGCTGGAACGCGAGAACTTCTATTTCCCCATTTTCGAGAAATACCTGGCGCAGTACAACCTGCCCACCGATTTGAAGTACCTGGCCGTAGTGGAATCGGCCCTGATTCCAACGGCGAAATCTCCGGTAGGCGCCACGGGGCTGTGGCAGTTTATGGGCCCCACGGCCGGTGACCTGCGCCTGAAGCGCGACGAGTGGATAGACGAGCGAATGGCCCCCGAAAAGGCTACCGAAGCCGCCTGCAAGCACCTGAAGTACCTCTACGGCATCTTTCATGATTGGGAGCTGGTGCTGGCGGCCTACAATTGGGGGGCGGGCAGTGTGCAGCGCGTGATGCGTCGCACCGGCAAAAAAACCTTCTGGGACCTGTACCCGCACATGCCGGCCGAAACGCGCAACTACGTGCCCACCTTCACGGCCATTATGTACAGCATGAAGTACGCCGAGGCCCACGGCCTGCGCACCTCCACCCTGCACTATCAATACGCCGAGGCCATGGACACGCTGAACCTGCGCGGCTACGCCTTCGACCTGCGCCGCCTGAGCCGGGCCTGCGGCTACGATGACTCTTTGTATCTCACACGCTTCAACCCGGAGCTGCGGCGGGCCGCGCTGCCAGCCGGCTACCGGCCGTATGTGGTGCGGTTTCCGGCCGCAGCGGCGGTGCACTTGGGGGATGTTGACCGAACCACGCTGCTCACGTTTTGCCAGCCTGCCAGTGAGTTGCCCCGCCCCATAACCCCGCTGCCGCCCCGCCTCGAAGGCGTGGAGCCGTGGGTGAGCCGCGAGCTGCTGGCCGCTACCGAAGGCCCCCGCGCCGACAACGAAGCCGCGGCGCCCCGCTTCCGTCGCGTACCGCACAAAGTGAAGCGGGGTGAAACCCTGGCCAGTCTGGCCGAACGATTTGAGGTGAGCCAAAGCCAGCTGCGCCGCTGGAACGAGCTACCCAAAGGCCGGGCGCTCAAACCGGGCCGGGAGCTGGTGATATTTGTGCCCCTGCCGGCCGTGGCTGCTCCGCGCCACTCCGCGCCGGCAGCTGAAACGGCTTCTGCCGAAACGGTAGTAGCCACCGTGCGGCCGGTAATATCGGCGGAAGAAGCGGCCGCCCGCAAGGAACAAGCCGAAGCCAATGCCCGCGAAGTGGCCCGCATTCAGGAGCTGACCCGTCAGGAAAAAATGCAGGAGGCGCGGCTGGTAGCCGTGCGGCAGCGGCAGGCCATTCAGCAGGCGGCTGCCGAAGTGCAGGCTCGCGCCGCTGCCCGTCGCTTGGCTCAAGCTGAGGCGGCTGAAGCAAAGCGAACGGAAGCAAAAGCTCCGGCAGTGGCCGAAGTAGCAGTAGAGCAGGCCACTGAACCCATCTCAACTTCAGCCAAAGAACCTGATGGTAGCGCCACCTACATCGTGCGCAAGGGCGAATACCTGACCAAGCTGGCCCGTGAGCACGGCGTGAGTGTGGCCCAATTGGTGGCCTGGAACAAGCTGGAATCGGAAACCGTCGTGCCCGGCCAGCGCCTGCTGTTGCGCGGACCTCTGGAGGCTGCCACCACAACAGAACCAACTCAGCCGGCATCCAGAGCTGCTACTCGGAGCATCGCCACCACTCGCCCAAAGGTGGATAAGCCGCTGGAAACGCCCAAAGTGCATCTGGTGCAACCCGGCGATACGCTGTTCAACATTTCGCGCCGCTTTGGGGTGAGTGTGCAGACTTTGCGGGAGCTCAACCACCTCGCGTCGGACGAGGTGAAGCTGGGGCAGAAGTTGCTGGTACCGCAGGGGTAAACAATGGAATCGTGTTGAACGTCATGCTGAGCTGGTCGAAGCATCTCTACCGCTTCGTTGAACGTGGCGCCTCACCCCCGGCCCCTCTCCGAAAGAGAGGGGAGCCAGCCGAAGCAGTAGAAATGCTTGGAACAACTCAGCGTAACGGCCTTTTACTGCGCGGATATTTCCGCATGACTACATAGAAAAAGCACCTCACGCTACGATTGTCGCAGCATGAAGTGCTTTTTCTATTATTGGACGTGCTTTTCGCGCCGGCTCATTCGCGCACCAGCCGCCCCACTACGGGGCCGGCCGAGGAAGTCAGGCGCACGGCGTACACGCCGGGGGCCAGGCCCGCCACATCGAGCACGGCGCGCAGCGTGCCCTGTTGCGGGCGCACCTGCTGGCGCAGCACCACCTGCCCTAGGGCATTGGTGATTTCGACCGGAACGGCAGCAGTGCCGGCCCAGCCCGGCACCTCCAGCGTGGCACTGCCGGCCGTGGGGTTGGGGTAGAGGGCCAGCCGGGCCTGCAAGGCGCGCTGGGCGGCCGTGGCCAAAGCAAAGGGATAGACCACCTGCGTGCTGGCGCAGCCCAGGTTGTTGGTCACGGTGAGGCGCACGGCGGTGCCGGCACCCGTGCCCACGGCGTAGCGGTGGGGCGGCGGGGTGGGCCCATCGTAGTAAGTGCCGTCGCCGAAGTCCCAGCGCCAGCGCAGCAGCTGGGCGTAGCGCGGGCCGGCGGTGGAGAGGCTCACGAAGCGTAGGCTGTCGCCACCGGCCGTGGCCGTGTAGCCAAACACCGCCTGGGGCGGCGTGCGGCACAGGTCGGGCACGAAGGGCACGCCGGCACTGGCGTAGCGGGAAAGGACAATGTCCTGCCCGCCGATATTGGGGTTCGGCGGGGCGGGGGGCGCGGTGGGGTCAAACCATCCCGCTAAGGTGAGGTTGCCGTTAGGGTCAAGCCAAGCGCAACGTTCGGTGCCGGCATGCCCATATTGGCGTTGCCAACTGGCAGTGGCAGGTGTGCCGACGGGGCTGCCGACCGAAGGAGGGACGTAGCTGGCCAAGTAATTGCTTTGGTAGGGGACGCTGCTCCCGCGTGAACCGATTACCAATACTTGCCCATTCGCCAGCAGATAAGTGAAGTCAAATTGGGCGGAAGAAGTGCTCAATAAGGGCGGTTCGGTGTGTTGCCACTTCATATTGTTCAAGCTGTCTAAGCGCAGTAGCCAGCCTTGCCCGTTGTATTTGCCAGCTAACTGCACCTCGTTGTTCGGGGCAGCTTTAACGTCATAGAAACTGTCATCGAACCGTCCTGGACTGGTGAAATAGCGTGAACTAATGGTGTCGCCGGTGAGACCGTTAACATGCAGGACCCAGCCATCGGCGCGGTAGGCTTGGTTGGGGGCCGCCCGCCATTGGTAGCCCGCCAGCACATAGGAGCCATCGCGGCTGGGCTGCATGGCGAATAGTGCGCCGTAAGGCTGGCCGTAGCGGCGTGAGTAGACGACGTTGCCAGTGGAATCCAGTCTTATCAGTGTGGCAATCGGAATGGGACTGCTGCGGGTACTGCCGGGCATGAAACAGTCAGCCAACGAAATCAATGCGCCTCCGTCCGACAAGGGTATCACAACCGGTGATACACTCAACGGAGTGAAGGGCCCTGTTAGCGGAAGAAAGCGCCGCCAGCGCACATTGCCGAGCGTATCGGCCCGTTCAATAAATTGAAAGGGCTTGCTGGTCAACGTACGGCTGCTGTCGCCGTGTCCCACCAATAATAAGTCCGAATTCGGCAAGCGTTTGCCATCGGTGTACCACGAACCGTAGCGAAAATCGCGCAGGGTGATGGATTTATTGCCGATGGAGTCGCCGGTATTATTCACAAACCATACCGAGGGCATTGTACCGTATTGCAAACGGCCTGCAACAGGTGGGTCATCATACCAACGCGCACCAATTATGGCTAACCGACTGGAACTAAGTCGAAGAATCCGATAAGGATAGTCGGTGCTTTGCGTTCCGCCCCGAATGTAGTTTTGCCAGACTAAAGTGGGCTGGGCGTTGCTGCTTATGCCTAGCACGAAGAGCAATAGGAATAGGTGGGCACGCATAGCGGCTAAGCGTTACTACTTGTGGGCGATTGAATCAGCGGCAGGTGATTAAGCCGGCGTAAGCAGGGGAATAGAGGAGTAATGTTCTGCATGGTAGATAATTGTGTGGTAGCTAGCCTACCAATAATCATGCCTTGGTGAATAGCGCGTATATTTAAAGTAAGAGCGGTGACACCAGCAGTGTGTAAAATGCGCCGGCTTAGCGAAGCGCTACAGTGCAGCTTTTGCAAGCGTTGAGGCTGTTTTATGTCGGGAATCGCAAACCTCATATTGTAGAGGCGGCGCTACTTTGCCGGGAGCCTGGGTGATGATATTGAGCAAAAAGTCAATAAACCCGGCTTTACCGCGCTTTTGGCGCTAATTTCGCCCTACACGGCCGCGCTGCCCCGCGCGGCCGTTTCCATTTCTGAAGAATTCCCGATGCTAAAAATCAACCAACAGGACGCGCTGAATTACCATTCGCAGGAGCCGGCGGGCAAGATTGAGGTGGTGCCCACCAAGCCCGTCAGTACCCAACTCGATTTGGCGCTGGCCTACTCGCCCGGCGTGGCCGAGCCCTGCAAAGCCATTGCCGCCAACCCCGACGACGTGTACAAGTACACGGCCAAGGGCAACCTGGTGGCCGTCATCTCCAACGGCACGGCGGTGCTGGGGCTGGGCAACATCGGCCCGGCGGCCAGCAAGCCGGTGATGGAAGGCAAGGGCGTATTGTTCAAGAAATTCGCCGGCATCGACTGCTTCGATATTGAGATTGACGCGAACGACCCGGACGAGTTTATCCGCATCGTGAAGGCGCTCGAGCCCACCTTCGGCGGCAT
>NZ_JAERQF010000032.1 GCF_016734815.1 Hymenobacter rubidus | reverse complement strand
CTCGGCAATTAATTTAGCCGAGCCGGGCCTCGCCAGCAAAACCTCTGGCGGACCCGGTTTCGTACCTTCGTCGGCTTCTATCGGGCGCCACGGTTTGTTTCGGCAAGCGGGTGCCTGGTAGAAGCCGACGCTATTTGGTGTTCTTCCTTTTTTCGTTTCCTACTCGTATGGTTCGCTACTTTTTCGCTTTACTCCTGGTTGGCATTTCCCTCGCCGAGGCCAGCGCCCAGGCCACTCCGCACAAGAAACCTGTGCCCTACTCCACGCGCGGAACCCGCAAGGCGGCGCCCAAAATCAATCCGCACACCGGCAAGCCTTATGGCTTCGGCGTATCGCAGGACATCAAGGACGGCACCGCCTACCTGGCGCCCGCCATGCCCATGCGCAAGCAGGTTGGTTACCAGGCCAATGGCGGCTACAACGACAACCGCACCCCGCGTCCCCGCTACACCAAGCCCGCCAATAGCTCCCTCAGCCGCGACAGCAAGCTGCCTATTGCTCCCGGCAAAGCCAAGGTGAAAACCAAGCGTAAGTAGGGCCCGTCTGCAGCCGGCTTACTTAAAACAGAGGAGCCCGTTTGGTCGAATTTTTGCGACCAAACGGGCTCTTTTTGCTCGCGCCTTTTCCTATCAAGCCGGTTCGGCCACGACAGCGGCTTCGTAATACAGCGTGCTGCAATTTTCGGGGCGTAGCACCAGCTGGGCCATCGCGCGCACATCGGCCACGGTCACGGCCTGGATGCGGCGGCTTTCCTCATTTACGAGGTTGGCGTCGCCCTGCAGCTTGCTGTAAGCCAGGTTCAGGGCCCGGTTCAGAAGGTCAATTTCGCCAAAGACCAGGCTGCTTTCGGCTTGGTTTTTTACTTTCTCCAACTCAAGGGCGTCCACATCCTGGGTCAGGAATTCGGCCACCACCGCTTCCACGGCGGTATCGGCGGTTTTGAGGTCCACGCCCTCGTTCAGCTTGCCGCTGATGACAAGCAGGCCGGGGTCGAGCGAGCCGGTGAGGGAAGAGGAAATGTTGTTGAACAGGGCCTGCTCCTTCACCAGGCGCTGGTGCAGGCGCGCCGACTTGCCGTGGCCCAGCATGTCGCTGAGCAGGTCCACGGCGTGGTAGCGGGCATCGCCCCGGGCGGGCATGTGGTAGGCCTTGTAGAGGGCCGGCAGCGGCACTGGCGCCGTGGCCACGCGGTGCCGGGCCTCGGTTTGCACGGGCTCGGCGGGCAGCTGGCGCCGGTAGGCCGGCCCGCCGGGGATTGGACCGAACCACTTCTCGGCCAGCTGGCGCACCTCGGCGGCGCTCACGGCGCCGGCGACCACCAGCACGGCATTCTGAGGGGCGTAGTGCTTGCGGAAAAAGCCGCGCACGTCGTCCATCACGGCGTTTTCGATGTGCGCAATTTCCTTGCCGATGGTGTTCCACTGGTAGGGGTGGGTGTGGTAGGCCAGGGGCTTGAGCTGCAGCCACACGTCGCCGTAGGGCTGGTTGAGGTAGCTCTGCTTGAACTCTTCCACCACCACTTTGCGCTGCACTTCGAGGCCATTTTCGGAAAAAGCCAGGTTCAGCATCCGGTCGCTTTCGAGCCAGAACCCGGTTTCGAGGTTGGCAGCCGGCAGCGAGAGGTAGTAGTTGGTGATGTCGGCGGAGGTAAAGGCGTTGTTTTCGCCGCCCACGCGCTGCAAGGGCTCGTCGTAGCTGGGAATGTTGACCGAGCCCGAAAACATGAGGTGCTCGAACAAGTGCGCAAAACCGGTATGGTCCGGGTCCTCATCGCGCGAGCCCACGTCGTACATCACGTTGAGCACGGCCATGGGCGTGGTAAAATCTTCGTGGACGATGCAGCGCAGGCCGTTGTCGAGGGTGAATTCCTGAAAGTGAATCAATGGGAACGGGGATGAAGGATGAAGGTTTATGCAAATGAACAACAACCAACACGGCTATTCCTCCCGCTTCATTCTCCATTCCTGGTTAAGCGAAGCGTTAAAACCCAATGCGCGCGCCCACCAGCCAGGTGCGCGGTACCGGGTAGGCATTGGTGTCGTAGCCGGCGGCGAGCAGGGTAGCGCCCCCGCTGCTCACGTTGGGGTCGAAGCCGCGGTAGTTGGTGAGAACGAAGAGGTTTTGGGCGCCTACCCAGATGGAATTGGGGTGCGGGGAGTCAACTTTGCCGGTGATGAAGCTGAGGGTGAGTTGGCTGAGGCGCAGGTTGGCGGCCGACTGCAACTGGGCGTCGTCGTAGCGCCGGGTGCCAAACAGGTTGCCGCCCAGGTTTTGGCTGGCCTGCGGGATGTCGACGCTGTAGTGCGTCGGCGTCCAGCGGTCGAGCAGGCGGGTGGTGCCGTTGTTGTAGCCGGTGGGCAGGTCGAGGGTAGCCAGGGTCGTATTCAGCAGTTGGTGGCCGGCTAGGGCATCCAGTTGCGCATCCAGGGTGAACCGGCCTAGCGCCAGCGACTGGCTGAGGGTGTAGAGCTGCGTGGGCAGGGCCGTGCCTTGGTAGCGCGCATCGGCATCGTTAATAAAACCGTTGGTGTTGTCCCGGTCTTCGTAGCGGAGCGTGCCCGCAATGGACTGGCCGCGGGCGTCCCGTTCGCCCACCATTGGCACGGGCAGGCGGTGGTACAGGAAGTACGGGTGCGGGGCCTCGCCCTCGACCAGGCCGGGCACGGCGCCCACTCCGGCTACTTCGGTTACGGCCGTCACACGCTGTTGCTGCCAGCTAGCCGCCAGTCGGGTATTGCCCTTCAAACGGCCGAGTTGCCAACTGCTACTCGCTGCCAGCAGCAGGCCCTGGTTGCGCAGCGTGGCTTCGCGCGGCAGCAGCAAGGTGCCGAACCCCGAGCCCGTAGGAAATACGATGTACTGCGGCACGGTGAGGTGGGCCGTGCTGCGGCGAAAAGCCGTGATGTCAAGCCGCAGCCGGTCTTGCCAGAAACCCAGGCGCAGGCCCGCTTCCAGTTGCGTGGTGCGGGGTGGCGGCGGCACCGGGACGGTAGAAAGGAAGGAGGTCACGGTTTGGCCGGGTCCCACCATAATGTAATCAGACCCGATGCCGCTGCCCAGGCCGGTAGCCGGCAGGCTGGTGCTGCTGGTTTGGCCCAGGCTGGCCCACAGGGTGGCGGTGCTGAGGAAGGGTTTATCCGCCAAAAAAGGCTCCTGGTGCAGGTGCCAGCGCACTTCGGTTCCCGGCAGCCACACCGGGGGCACCTCGGGCCTGAAGAAAAGGCCGCCGCCGTGGTTGGCATCGCGCCGCAGGCTGGCCAGCGCTTCGTAGCGGCTACGGAAGGCGTAGCTGGCCGTCAGGCCGATGTTGGAGAATGTCGTGGTGGCATCGGTATCGTAGCTCGACTGAGAGCCGTAGTCCCGATAGCCGCTGCTGGTGCCGCGCCGGTATTGCTGGTAGCCAGCGCTGGCCCCCAGGCCCAGGCGGTGGCCCTCGCCAAAGGTGTGGTCGTAGGTCAGGCGCAGCTGGGCCACCGTGGCTGTGGTAGATAAGTCGCTGGTGCTGGTGGCGGTGGCCGTTGGAGGCGTCCGGGCCGTATTCACCAGAAAGTGGGTGCTGGCAGCCACGCGTCCTTCTTCGCGGCTGGCTGTAGCGTTAAGCGTAAGGTCGGGCAGCACGCGGTAGTCGGCACCGAGCTGCAACAGCAGCCGGCGGGTGGTGAGGCCGGTGCCATCGGTGGTGGCCAGGTCCACGGCGTTGCGCGTGCTGAAGGGGCCGTAATTTTGAAAGGAGCCTTGGGAAGTGCGCACGGCGAAGGTTGGCGGGGCCAACAGGGCCCGAGCCACTGTCTCTGCTACGGGAAGGGCCTGGCTGGCCGATGAGGCTGCAGCATTGAAGAACAGCCGTAACCGCTGGCCTATTTTCTGGTCGAGGCCCAGGCGCAGGGCGTAGCGCTTGAGGCTGGAGTTTATCACCACGCCCTCTTGGCTCAGGTAGTCGGCCCCGACAACGTACCGAGTCTTCGCTCCGCTGCCATCGAAGGTGAGGTGGTGTTTGAAGACGGTAGCGGTCCGAAACAACTCCGCTTGCCAGTCGGTGTCCGGCGTCACCGGGCCGCTGGCCGGGTAGTTCACATTTCCCTGGAAGGCTTCTCTGGCAAGGTCGGCGTACTGGCGCGCATTTAGCAGGTCGTAGCGCTGGCGCACCTCTTGCAGCCCGGCCATGGCGGCGTAATGCACCTGGAGCGGCTGCTTTTGGTTGAGTTGCCCGCCGCGCTTGGTATTGATTTCAATGACGCCGTTGCTGCCCTGGGCTCCGTATTGGGCCGCGGCCACGCCCCCGGAAATCACCGTGATGCTGGAAATGTCTTCCGGCGAAAGAGCCAGCAGCGGGTTGGCCCCGGTCAAGGTTGCCTGCGGGCCTTCGCCAAGTCCAAAGGCGGCGCGCAGCAGCACGCCGGGCTGGAAATCAGCATTCAGGGCCGGCACGCCGTCTACCACATACAAAGGCTGGTCGGGGCTGGCCAGGCTGCTGCCGCCCCGGATGCGCACCGCGGCCCAGTCGCCGGGCGCACCCGAAGTGGGCGTCACCTGCACACCGGCCGCCTGCGTCAGTACCGGCTGAATGGTAAGGAAGGGCGGCGCCTGCCACGGCGTGAGGCTGCGAATGGAAACCAAATCGCAATAGATACTGAACCGGGGCAGTAGGCTGTCAGGCGGCGGCGGCGTCGCCACGGCCACCAGAGGCGCCTGCAGGGAATCAACTGGCTGCTGGGCCTGGGCACCAAAAGCCGCTGCCAGCAACAGGGCAACGGGTAGCGTTCTGGTCATAGGGGAAAGCAACGACGATGGGGAAAGGTACTGCGAAGGTAGATGCACGGGTTGGGCCAACTGCATACCTCCTTCCACCAGCCCGTTATCCGGCCAGCCTCCATTATCAGGACTGGCGTGCCTCGCCGGAACATAACGGCAAGGCAGCAGTGCCAAATACGCAACCGCGTGCGGCGGTTTGGACAAAGTAGATTTAGTGCAGCACCACGCGCCGGGACATAGCCGTGCTGCCAGCCTGCAGCCGCAGCGTGTAAACACCCGGCGCCAACCCCGCCGCGTCGATGATAACATGAGTGCCGCTCGGGGGCAGGAAGGCCGGCTGGCGGTACACCACCTGGCCCAGGGTGTTGAGCAGTTCGGCCTGCACGGCTTGCGCATCGGCCACGCCCGGCACCTGCACCTCAAAGGTGCCGTGGGCCGGGTTGGGGTACACGAAAACTTCGGCGGTTGACTGAGCCAGCGCAGTGGCCAGTGGCGTGTAGGTGTTCAGCAGCACCGCCACGGTTCCGCTGATATAGTTGGTGGTGACCACGTCGCGGCGGCCGTCGCCATTTATGTCGCCCAGGGCAATGCCGATGGGACCGTTGCCCCCGCTGGAGAAAACCGTTGCCGGGGCAAAGGTGCCCGCTGGCGCGGCCAGGCCGGTGAGCACGCCTACGCTGCCCGCGCCGTTGCTGGAGTTGTTGGCCGTGACGATATCCGGCCGGCCGTCGCCGTTTACATCACTCAGCAGGGCAAAATTGGGGCCGATGCCGCCAGAATTATAAACAGTAGCCGGACCAAAAGTGCCCAGCGTGCCGCTCTGCCCCAGCAGCACGGCCACGGAGGAACTAGTGGCGTTGGCTGCTACAATGTCGACCCGTCCGTCGCCATTCACGTCACCCAGCGAAATACCGACGGTGCCGGTGCCGCCGCTGTTATAAACGGCCGGCGAACCAAAGGTGCCGGGAACGGCGGCCGAATTCAGCAACACGCTCACGGTATTGCCAGAGTTGTGGCCCAGCACCAAGTCGGGCTTTCCGTCGGCATTCACGTCGCCAATGGCAATGCCGACAGGGCTGCTGCTGCCGCTCGGATAGGTAGCGGCCGGGAGGAACGTGCCGGGCGTGGCGGCCGAACCCAGCAGGACGCCTACGGCGCTGCTGCCGGTATTGCCTACGGCAATGTCCGTTCGGCCGTCGCCGTTGAGGTCGCCGAGGGCCACAATATTAGGGGCGGTGCCGCCGCTTGGATAGCTCGTGGCTGGCAGAAAGCTGCCAGGGCTGGTGGCTGAATTCAGCATCACGCCTACCGTGTTGCTGCTCTGGTTGCCCGTAATGATGTCGGGCCGCCCGTCGCCGTTTACGTCGCCCAGGGCCACACCCGTGGGGCGTAGGCCGCCGGGCGAGTAGGTGAGGGCCGGCGCGAGGCTGCCCATGGTGCCGCCCGCGCCCAGAAATACGCTCACGTTGTCGCTGCTTTGGTTGGCGGTCACCACGTCCAACCGGGTGTCGCCGTTCACGTCGCCCAGCGCTACTCCCAGGGGCGAGCCCCCGCCGGTGGGGTACACGCTGGGGAAGCTGAAGCTGCTTTGGGCGAAGGCGGCGGGAGCCAGCCCCATCAGGGCCACAAGCAACTGGGCGCGCTGGCGAATACCTGCCGCAAACGGGCAGGGAACGGAGTAGAAAGGTTTTTTCATCAAGGTTGTGGAAAGGATGGAAAGACGTCGTCACTTGCCGAAGACGTTGGAAGAGGCAAGGGGGCGGAAAGGTATTTACCAGCCAGTGGATTTTGCCGTCAGGCGTAGGCAAATGCCCGTAGCTGCTCAATCTGACCAGGGCCGGGCGCGCCACCAGAAGCCCGGCTGCGCCCATGAATGGAATGAGTAGCGAAAGAAGGCGCACAAGCGCTGGCGAAGAAGTAGAGCAGGTGTCAAATATAGCCGCGGCTGCGCCCGTTACCTTTGCCCTTCCCAACCCACCTGTTTTGCCCCATGACCCCAGCTGCTACGGCCCTCCAGTTCGACCGCCTCGACCTCTCCAACGAAACCCTGCTGCACCTCTACCAGCACCTGCTCCGCCCCCGGCTGATTGAGGAAAAAATGCTGATTCTGCTGCGCCAGGGCAAGGTGAGCAAGTGGTTTTCGGGCATCGGCCAGGAGGCCATCTCGGTGGGCAGCACCCTGGCCCTGGAAGCCGACGAGTATATTCTGCCGCTGCACCGCAACCTGGGCGTGTTCACGGGCCGCGAGGTGCCGCTGGGCCGCCTGTTTGCGCAGTGGCAGGGCAAGCGCACGGGCTTCACCAAGGGCCGCGACCGCAGCTTCCACTTCGGCACCAACGAGCACCACATCGTAGGCATGATTTCGCACCTCGGGCCGCAGCTGGCCGTGGCCGGCGGCATCGCCCTGGCCGATTTGCTCGATAAAAAGCCTAAAGTCACGCTCACGTACAGCGGCGACGGCGGTGCTTCCGAAGGCGACTTCCACGAAGCCCTGAACGTGGCCGCGGTGTGGCAGTTGCCGGTCATTTTTATGATTGAAAACAACGGCTACGGCCTCAGCACGCCCAGCAACGAGCAGTTCCGCTTCAAGTCCTTTGTGGACAAAGGCCCCGCCTACGGCATGGAAGCCGTGCAGGTGGACGGCAACAACGTGCTGGAAGTGTACACCACCGTGAAACGACTGGCCGAAGACCTGCGCGAAAACCCGCGCCCCGTGCTGGTGGAGGCCCTCACGTTCCGCATGCGCGGGCACGAGGAAGCCAGCGGCACCAAGTATGTCCCGCAGTCTTTAATGGAAGAGTGGGCGGCCAAAGACCCCGTCGAAAACTACGAAAAATGGCTCCTCGCCGAAGGCATTCTCACCGAAACCGCCAAGCACGGCATCCGCGAGAAAATCAAAGCCGCCATCGAAGCCGGCCTAGAGGAAGCCGACGCCGAGCCCATGCCTACGGCCGACATCGCCGAGGAAATTGCGGATATGTACGCGGCGGCTTCGCCGAATGAAGAATTAAGAATGAAGAATGAAGAATTGGGGGCGTCTGGTAATTCCTCATTCCTCATTCCTCATTCCTCATTAAGCGAAGCGAAGCGCGAAATCCGCTTCATCGACGCCATTTCCGAAGGCCTGAAGCAGAGCATGGAGCGCTACCCCGAACTCGTGCTTATGGGCCAGGACATAGCCGACTACGGCGGCGTGTTCAAAATCACCGAAGGCTTCGTGGCTGAATTTGGCAAGGCGCGGGTGCGCAATACGCCGCTGTGCGAGTCGGCCATCGTGGGCATTGGTCTGGGCCTGAGCATCAAGCACAAAAAAAGCATGGTCGAGATGCAGTTTGCCGATTTCGTGACCTGCGGCTTCAACCAGATTGTGAACAACCTGGCCAAAAGCCACTACCGCTGGGGCCAGAACGCCGACGTCGTCATTCGCATGCCCACCGGCGCGGGCTCGGCGGCCGGGCCGTTTCACTCCCAGAGCAACGAGGCGTGGTTTGTGCACACGCCCGGCCTGAAGGTGGTGTACCCCAGCAACCCGCACGACGCTAAGGGCCTGCTCTGCGCCGCTTTCGAAGACCCCAACCCGGTGCTGTACTTCGAGCACAAGATGCTCTACCGCAGCCTCACCGGCCCCGTGCCGGAAGCCTACTACACCACGCCCATCGGCCAGGCCGCGCTGGCGGCCGAAGGCGACGAGCTGAGCATCATCACCTACGGCATGGGCGTGCGCTGGGCCCTGCAAACCTGCCAGGATTTGGGCGTGTCGGCCGACGTGCTCGACCTGCGCACCCTGCTGCCCTGGGACCAGGCGGCGGTGCGCCGCACGGTGGAGAAAAACGGCCGCGTCCTCGTCCTGCACGAAGACACGATGACCGGCGGCATCGGCGGCGAAATCGCGGCCTGGATTGGCGAGAATTGTTTCGAGCACCTCGACGCGCCCGTGCGCCGCGTGGCCTCGCTCGATACCGCCATTCCGTTTGCGCCGCCGCTGGAGGCGGCTTTTCTGCCCCAGCAGCGCCTGCGCGAGCAGGTGCAGGCCCTGCGCAATTACTAGAATAATTGTTGGTTGCTCGTTGTCGGTTGTCAGGCCGGTTGTATTCGCTTCGTAAATTGAGCAGATTAACCTTCGACAACCGTCAACCAACAACTGACAACGAGCAACCCCCAATTAAACCCTGCCGGTGAAATATCGTCTGCCCTTCGTTGTTTTTCATTCCTTGCTGGGCCTGTGGCTGCTGGCGGCATTGGGCAGCTGTAGCCTCTACCGTAAGGTTTTCCATCCCTACCGCCTGCCCACGCCCAAGCCCTCGCCGGAGTACCTGGCCGAGCAGAAAAAAAAGAAGGAACAGGAAAAACTGCGCAACGACTTGGCCAAAGCCAGCGCGTCGACCCGGAAACAATCGGGGCCGGGTTCCGAAGAAGCGGCCACCGATATTTCCATGCCCTTGGCTCCCGCCGGCGATGGGGGGGCAATCGACGCCCCGGCCACTCGTTCGCTCCCCGAAAAATCGACGGTGCGATACGACAAGCACGGGCTGATGAAAAAGCCCAAGCTCAACCGTCGCAAGCGCCACAAGGTGTCCAAACCCTTCCGTCCCATCCAGTCCATCCGGGACTTCTTCAAATACGGCCTCCATGCAAAACCCAACTACAGCCCCGACCACCGGCCCGCGCCCAAGCAGCCCAGCGCCGAACCCGATGCCGCGCCCGAGCCAACGCCGGATGGCAAGCCGTAGCGGGTTCCTGCTGCTGGTGCTGGCAGTGGTGGGCCTGCTGAGCGGCCCGCTGGCGCACGGCCAGATTGTGCACGAGAAGCCCGGCAAGATAAAAGCGGCCAACCGCCGCGCCCTGCGCGAGTCGAAAAAAACCGATTCGCCCTACAAAGACAGCCACCTCGACGTCACCCGCGAACAGCTTAAGCGCGGCCAAAGCACGCCCAGCCGGCCCGAAGGCAGCGAAGACCTCCGCTACAAAAACGGCACCGCGCCCAACGTGAAAAAAGGCCTGCTGGGCCTGCGCCGCGACAAGACCAGCACCCTCGTGCGCAAAGAGCAGCGCCAGAAGCCCAAGAGTGCCGAGAAGGGCGCTGAAAAAAAATGACCAGCGTTGCGGGAATCAAGTAGCCCCAAAACTGTTGTAGTAGCTCCACGCCTTTGCCGGCCCTGCTTGGCAGTGGCGCGAACACCTTATTCTCTCTAACTTATCTGTTTTCGTTAATGTCCACTCCCTGGCTTCCCCTCACCCAACCCGAGCAGCTGACCGACCTGGCCCAGGCCTCGCACGAGCAGCCGGTGCTCATTTTTAAGCACAGCACCACCTGCTCCATCAGCGCCGCGGCCAAAAGCAAAATTGAGCGGCAATGGGCCGACAGCGGCCTCGACCTGCCCATCTACTACCTCGACTTGCTCCGCTTTCGCCCGCTATCGGCCCAGATAGCCGACCAGTTCAGCATCCGCCACGAGTCGCCCCAGCTGCTGCTCATCCAGGACGGCGAGTGCACCTACGACGCCTCGCACATGGGCATCCGCCTCAGCGACGTAAAAACGGCCGTGAAGTAGCTTGATTTATGCAAACCCATCTGTCATCCTGAGCGCCGCGAAGGACCTTATTACCGATGAGTCGATTGAAAAGTTACTGCAAATCGTTTCTTCGTGATAAGGTCCTTCGCGGCGCTCAGGATGACAGATGAACTGCTTACTTGTACTCAAATACCACGTTCTGCACAATGTCCGGGTGCAGGCTCAGCGTAACCGGGCAGGTATGCGCGGCGCGTTCCAGCAGGGTCCGGTCGGCGGGGGTTAGCGAGGCGGGCAGGGTGAAGGTGATGTCAATCTGCGCAATGCGGCGCGGCGCTTCCTTGCTCATGTGCTTCACCACATCGTAGGTGCTGCCGGCCAGGTCCCAGGCGTGGCGCTCGGCCACAATGCCGATGATGGTCATCATGCACGCCCCCAGGGCCGTGCTCACCAGGTCGGTGGGCGAAAAAGCTTCGCCGCGGCCGTGATTATCAACGGGCGCGTCGGTTTGAATAATGGTGCCGGAAGCTACGTGAGTAGCTTCGGTACGGAGGTTGCCGACGTAGCGGGCGGAGGCGGTGTTCATCAAGTCAGAGAGTTACCTTTACAGAGTTGTTCTTTGCGTAGCTAATTTACGTATTACTTAGCGCGTCGCACATGCGGCGCGTGGTTGGGTCCATTTTCGGTCGATTATGATTTTGCCTACTTCTCGTTTTTGGGGCTTGCTGGTGGCTGGCGTGCTGGCCGTCGGCGCGGCGCGGGCCCAGGCGCCATTGGCACCGGCCGCCCCCGTGCCCGATATGCCTTCCGACGAACAGTCCTACAGCAAAGAATTTGTCTTTGGCGTCAACTTCAACACCCAGGGCGGCCTGTTGGGCGGTGCCTCGGTGCGGTCTTCCAAAGTGCTCGACGACCGTTTGCTCCGCTTCTGGAGCCTTGAGGGCGTGATGCTGAAAAACAACGACAAAGAACTGCGCCGGACCACTTCGCTGGGCGGCAGCTACATCGACCGCAAAACCAACTACGGCTTTGTATTGCGGCCCTCGATAGGCTTGCAGCGCATCCTGTTCCGCAAGGCGGCCGATGCCGGTGTGCAGGTAAACGGCCTGGTAAGCGTGGGCCCCTCCATCGGCCTGCTGATGCCCTACTACATCACCTACGACCGCACCTATCCGAAAACGCTGACATACAATCTGTCGACCGACGACATTGTGGACGAGCAGTACGACCCCACCAAGCACATCAACAGCGACGCCATCCTCGACCACGGCCCGCTGTTCAGCGGCATTGGCCAGACCAAGGTGGTGCCGGGCATCCACCTGCGCGGCGGTCTCAGCTTCGAGTACGGCCGCTACCGCGACGCCGTAACCGGCATGGAAGTGGGCTTCCTGGTCGAAGCCTTCACCAAGCGCATGCTCATCCTCAGCCCCAGCGTGCTCGACAAATCGGACGCCCTGAACCGCCAGTTCTTTCCTTCGGTGTACCTGACGCTCTACTTCGGCCACCGCAGCTGACGCTACGCTTAATGAAGAATGAGGAATGAAGAATTGAGGACGGTACGAGGCATAGCCACAATTCGCCGTAAGCCTTTTGTGACGTAAATTTGTTAGTGTACTGTTCAGAATGGGCCAGAGGTAATTCTTCATTCCTCATTCTTCATTCCTCATTGAAAAAATGATTGATTTGCCGGTTATCCAGCCCGAAACGGCTGCCCCCGCCCGCCCCCGCAAGCCCGACTGGCTGCGCGTGAAGCTGCCCGTGGGCGAAGAATACGCCGCCGTGCGCCGCCTCGTCGACGAGCACAAGCTGCACACCATCTGCGAAAGCGGCAACTGCCCCAACATGGGCGAGTGCTGGGGCGCGGGCACGGCCACGTTCATGATTCTGGGCAACATCTGCACCCGTTCGTGCTCGTTTTGCGCTGTGGCCACTGGCCGCCCCACCGAGTACGACCTCGACGAGCCCCGCCGCGTGGCCGAAGCCATTGCCCTCATGAAAGTGAAGCACGCCGTCATCACCAGCGTGAACCGCGACGAGCTGAAGGACCGCGGCGCCAGCGTGTGGCGCGACACCGTGGTGCTCACCAAGCAGCTCTCGCCCGGCACCACCATCGAAACCCTGATTCCGGACGTGAAAGCCAACTGGGACGCGCTCGATGTGATGATTTCGGGCGGCCAGGAAGTGATTTCGCACAACATCGAAACCGTGGGCAGCCTCTACCGCCTCGTGCGCCCGCAGGCCCGTTACGACCGCAGCCTGGAGCAAATTCGCCGCACGAAACTGGCCGGCCACCGCACCAAATCCGGCATTATGCTGGGCCTGGGCGAAAAAGCCGATGAGCTGTATCAGGCCATGGACGACCTCGTGGCCAACGGCCTCGACATTCTCACCCTCGGCCAGTACCTGCAGCCCACCAAGCGCCACCTCGACGTGGCCGAGTTCATCACCCCCGACCAATTTGCCCACTACAAGGAAGAAGGCCTGAAGCGCGGCCTGAAATACGTAGAAAGCGGCCCGCTGGTGCGCAGCTCCTATCACGCCGAGCGCCACGTGAACGTGCCCGTGTAACGTAGGCCCAAAAATTTGCTATGGCCTTTTTTACTGCGACTGGCCGTCTGCGCCGGCGGGATTATTTTCTGCGGGTGCTGGGGCTATATGCTTTGGGCGCTGGTATTTATGCCGTTCCCGGCTTGCTTTATACGGCCGAAATCCCGGTTGCCCTCGCCCTGGGTGCGCTGGTGGGGTTTCTGCTGATTGGCTACTTGGTGGTGGTGCAATGCCTGCTACGGCTCCACGATTTAAACTTGAGCAGCTGGTGGGCGTTGGTGCTATTGCTGCCCATTGTGGGCTATGTGCTGAGCGGCGGCCTGCAATTGGTGCAGGGCACCATCGGCCCCAACCGCTTCGGCCCCGATACCAAGCGGCCGGGCTTGCTGCCACCGCCCCTGTTACAGCCCGAAAGTGAGTTGTTGGTCTAGTAATCTATTAACAAAAAGCCGGGCTACTTAGCCGGGTTTTCTTGTTGGGTGGTCGCCATTCGTTCGGCTTCACGCTTGTAGGCGAGGTAGTAAAAATCATCGGTATTAACGAACACCGTCGTCACCCTGGTGCCAGCAGGGGCCAGGGCCACGTTCTGCCGCACGGCCCGAATCAGGCGGCGGCTCTGCCGCGTCGTGAAGCGGCTCCAGTGCACTACCACCGTATAGTCAGGTGGAAGCGTGGGCAAGGCCAGTGGGCGCAGGTAGCGCAGGTGCTCGGCCAGCGTAAGGGCAGTATCGCGCGGGGCTTGTTGGGCGGGCGGGAAGTGCGCCAGGATGCCATTGGCGTTCCAATGTAAATTAGGAAAGCCGCCCGCGTAGCAGTTGATGTGGAACGACTGCTGCCGGCCCGCTGCATCGTAGTACACGGCTTGCAGAAGCTGGTAGTGGTTTTTGGCGACGTTGGGAGCTTGCTGCTGCATGCGACGGATGAAGCGCCAGAAGCTGGTGTCGAGCACGGCGCTCCGGCTGTTCGGCGGGATGCCATACATCACCGCCAGTTTGGGTAGCTCCCCTGCTGCCAACTGAGCCGGCTCCCGGATGCCATAGATACCCGTGAAAACAGCTTGGCAGCTACTCAGTAGCAGTAAGGCAAAAAGGGAGATAAAACGCATTGTCAAAATTAGATTGAGCGCACAAAAAAAGCCTCTTCTAAGCAGAAGAGGCTTTTTGACCGGAATAGGTGGCAAGGAGCCAGTACTAGCCTAGCGGCGGGCGTTGTTATCCTGCGGCGGATAGGTGCTCAGAATGCCGTTCACGATGCGGTGGGTTTCCACCTCGTCGATGGTGTTCTGGTTGACCTGCGCCTGGCCAGTGCCGCGCCACGCCAACTCCTTGCGGCGAGCGTCAATGATGTCAATCACCACGGTGCCGGCTTTGTATTGGGTCACGGGCTGATAGCCACGTCCGTAGTAGCCATAGCCGTAGCCGTACGGGTAGCCGAGGCCATTGTAGTAAGGCGAAACCTGTTGCTTGTCTTCCACGCGGGCGCTGTAGGCCACGTAAATGTCGGGAGCCGAGGTCACTTCGGTCAGGCCCTTGGCAGCCATTTCGGCCGCTACGGCGGCGCGCATACGCTTGTCAAGAAAAGACTCGTAGCCTTTGGCCGGGCCATTTTCGGCATCCTTGGGCTGCTGCGGATACCAAGCCCAGGTTTTGTAGGCCCGGAAGTTTACGGCATGGTCAAAGTCGTTGGTTACCCCTACGCGGGAAGCGGTGGTGCAGCCGCTGGGGCCCAGCAACAGCACCAGACTTGCGGCAATAATAGCTGCCGGATGAGCCAGGAAACGGGTGATGCGGTTCATAAACACGGTTAGAATACGGGTTAATTTACAGGCCTGAAACACCGGCTTGGCAAAGCAAGCAGCAAGGTTTCGAAGGCTATGATGCTAACGAAAAACCAGGGGCCGTCGTTCACTTTTTCGTCGGACAGAGACGCGGTTTGGGCGATTGCATTCCGGCAGTCAGGGGTTGAGATAACCAGATTTTATCCTATCTTACCCCCGAATTTCCATTATCGCCCCTTGCTTCGTCAATGAAAAGTACCGTCCTGTTGGTTTTGACAGCCGCTGGCCTGCTAACTGCCTGCACCTCTGCTCACGACGAGCTGACCAAATCCGTTGGCACCCGTGCCCCCGTTGCCTACAGCACCATCGTAGACTGCCCCGTGTACGATGGCATGACCAAAACTTCCACCGTGCTTTCGCAAACCACGGCCGGCAACCAAGTCCAGGTAACCGACACCATCAACGCCTATTTCGTGCGCGTGCGCCTCGAAAAGGATGGGAAGACCGTAACTGGCTACATGGACCGCCGCTGCTTCGGCGAGCGGGGCGATAAGTAAATGAGCAAGTGAGTAAATGCGTAAAATGAAAAGCCCGTCTAATGATTCAGACGGGCTTTTCATTTTACGCATTTACTCACTTATCGCTAATACGACGGGCCTTTATCAGCCTGCACCAGATGTTCTTCTTGGTCGGCGAACTCCTCGATGGGGGTGCAGCTGCAAATCAGGTTGCGGTCGCCGTAGGCCGAATCGATGCGGGCCACGCTGGGCCAGAACTTGGCGGCGCGCACGTACTCCATGGGGTACACGGCCTGCTCGCGGGTGTAGGGGCGCGTCCACTCGTGCACCAGCACGGCAGCGGCGGTGTGCGGGGCGTGCTTCAAGACGTTGTCCTTGGCATCGGCCTTGCCCGATTCCACGTCGGCAATTTCCTTGCGGATGGAAATCATGGCGTCGCAGAAGCGGTCAAGTTCGGCTTTGCTTTCGCTTTCGGTGGGCTCAATCATGAGCGTGCCGGCCACGGGGAAGCTCACCGTGGGGGCATGGAAGCCGTAGTCCATCAGGCGTTTGGCAATGTCTTCGACTTCAATGCCGGCCTTTTTGAAGTGGCGGCATTCCAGAATCATCTCGTGGGCGCAGCGGCCGTGGCTGCCGGTGTAGAGCACCGGGTAGTGCGCTTCGAGGCGGGCCTTGATGTAGTTGGCGTTCAGAATGGCCGTCTCCGTAGCGCGCTGCAGGCCGTCGCCGCCCATCATCGAGATGTAGGCGTAGCTGATGGGCAGGATGCTGGCCGAACCCCACGGCGCGGCCGAAACGGAACCCGTTGAGCGACCTTCCACCGGAATAACGGCGTGGCCGGGCAGGTAGGGAACCAGGTCCTCCACCACGCCGATGGGGCCCACGCCGGGGCCGCCGCCGCCGTGCGGGATGCAAAAAGTTTTGTGCAGGTTGAGGTGGCACACGTCGGCCCCGATGTTGGCGGGCGAGGTGAGTCCCACCTGCGCGTTCATGTTGGCACCGTCCATGTACACGCGGCCGCCGTGCTGGTGAATGGTGGCGCAGATGTCGATGATGGTTTCCTCGTACACGCCGTGCGTGCTGGGGTAGGTCACCATCAGGCAGCTCAGGTTGGCAGCGTGCTGCTCGGCTTTGGCTTTGAGGTCGGCCACGTCGATGTTGCCGTCCTCGGTGCTTTTCACTACCACTACCTGCATGCCGGCCATTACGGCCGAGGCGGGGTTGGTGCCGTGGGCCGAAGCCGGAATCAGGGCCACGTTGCGGTGGTGGTCGCCGCGCGCATCGTGGTAGCCCTTGATGGCCAGCAGGCCGGCGTACTCGCCCTGCGCGCCGGAATTCGGCTGCAGGCTGACGGCGGCAAAGCCGGTTACCTCACAGAGCCAGGCTTGCAGGTCGCTGAAAATCTGCTCGTAGCCTTTGGCCTGCTCGATGGGAGCGAAGGGGTGCAGGCCGCCAATTTCGGGCCAGGTCACCGGAATCATTTCGGCGGTAGCGTTCAGCTTCATGGTGCAGGAGCCCAGCGGAATCATGCTGTGCGCGAGGCTGAGGTCCTTGTTTTCGAGCTGCTTCATGTAGCGCAGCATCTCGTGCTCGGCGTGGTGCGTGTTGAACACGGGGTGCGTGAGGTACTCGCTACTGCGCACCAAGCTGGCGGGCACGCGCAACTCGGCGGCTTCCACGGTTTCGGCCAGCTGGTCGGCTTCCTTACCCAGCACTTTGGCGAAGACGTCCAGAATGTCGGCCACGTCGTGCAGCTCGGTGTTCTGGTTTAGCGAAATGCCCACGCGCACGTCCTCAAAGTAGCGGAAGTTGAAGCGGGCGGCTTCGGCCTCTTTCCGGAGGGCTTGCTGCAACTCGGCACTTTCGAGCCGAATACTCAGCGTGTCGAAGTAGTGCTCATTGGTTTGCTCTACGCCCAGCTTTTTGAGGCCAGCTTCGAGGGTTTGGGCCAGCAGATGGGTGTTGGTGGCAAACTGCCGGAGGCGTTGCGGGCCGTGGTACACGGCGTACATGCCGGCCAGCACGCTCAGCAGCACCTGCGCGGTGCAAATGTTGGAGGTGGCTTTTTCGCGGCGGATGTGCTGCTCACGGGTTTGCAGGGCCATGCGGTAGGCCTTGTTGCCGGCCGCGTCCACGCTCTGGCCGATGAGGCGGCCGGGAATCACGCGCTTGAACGCCTCTTTGCAGGAGAAGAACCCGGCGTGTGGGCCGCCGTAGCCCATCGGCACACCGAAGCGCTGGGAGTTGCCCACGCACACATCGGCACCCAGCTCGCCGGGCGAGGTGAGCAGCGTGAGGGCCAGCAGGTCGGCGGCCATCACCACGAATACATTGTTGGTTTTGGCAGCCCCGATGAAGTCGGTGTAGTCAAATACCTCACCGTCGGCGGCGGGGTACTGCACCATGGCGCCGAAGAAGCCTTCGTTGCTGAGGTCCACCTGGCGGTGGTCGCCCACTACCAACTCGATGCCTATCGGGGTGGCGCGGGTGCGCAGCAGGTCGATGGTTTGGGGCAATACCTGCTCCGATACGAAGTACTGGTTGGCGCCTTTTTTCTTGGTCTGGCTGTGCAGCATGTGCAT
The DNA here is from genome assembly GCF_016734815.1 of Hymenobacter rubidus. Lineage (GTDB taxonomy): Bacteria > Bacteroidota > Bacteroidia > Cytophagales > Hymenobacteraceae > Hymenobacter > Hymenobacter rubidus. Next base: position 40,080 of record NZ_JAERQF010000032.1, on the reverse strand, counting down.
GGCCTCGGCGGCGGCGGTGCCTTCGTCGAGCAGGCTGGCGTTGGCGATTTCGAGGCCGGTGAGGTCAATAACTACCGTTTGGTAGTTGATGAGGGCTTCGAGGCGGCCCTGGGCAATTTCGGCCTGGTAGGGGGTGTAGGCGGTGTACCAGCCGGGGTTTTCCAGGATGTTGCGCTGGATAACCGGGGGCAGGGTGGTGTCGTGGTAGCCGAGGCCGATGTAGGACTTGAAGACCTGGTTCTGGCTGGCAATCTGCTTGAATTTCGCCAAAAAAGCCCGTTCGCTGAGGGCGGCGGGCAGGTCGAGGGGTTTTTTCAGGCGGATGGCGGGCGGTACCGTCTCATCAATGAGCTGCTCGATGCTTTCGACCCCGATGGTGCGGAGCATGGCGGCCTGGGCGTCGGCGCCAGGCGCATTGTGGCGGGCCTCAAAAACGTCGACTGGCGAGAATTTCAACGACATAAACACGAAAAAAAGATGGGGGAGGGAGCTAGGTTCCGGGATAACAAAGGTAACCCTGGAATGACTTCCCGTGGCTTGGCAGAATTTTGAGATTGTCGGGTTTGGGGGTGAAATTATGGTTTGAACCAGACGAAAATAGAACGTCATGCAGAGCGCAGCGAAGCATCTTGCGTGCCGAAGTAAATCAATCGATGGAACGTTGATTACTTCAGCACGCAAGATGCTTCGCTGCGCTCTGCATGACGTTTCTTACTTAGCGCAAGCGCTTCTTGATGCTACTCCTTCCTAACCTTGGCCGTCGTCTGCTGGCCGTCGGCGGTTTGCACGCGCACCAGGTAGAGGCCGGCGCGCAGGTGCTGGCCAGCCTGGAAGTCGTTGTGGCCGCTGCCTTGCTCCACCAGCTTGCCGGCGAAGTCATATACCTGATAGGTGAAGGTGCCGGGCGTACTCAGGTGGATGGTGCTGGTGGTAGGATTGGGGTAGATGGCCGCGGCCAAGCGGCTGTTGGTGGCGCGGGCGGCCGTGGCCACGTTGTTGGCGCTGTCGGCCAGTACAATGTTGGGGCGAGGCGGGGCCGCCATGCCGGTACCGAGGAAAAAGCTGGGATGGGGCGGTTGGTTATAGGCCGAGTTTTCGTGCGCCACGGCCAGCCGGTACTGCGAGTCGTGCATGAGCGTGTAGATGCGCTCGGTGGTGGGCGTCGAAGTCGAATACAGCAGCAGACTCTGGTTGTCACGGGCACGAAGCAGGATTTCCTCGCGCCAGTCGCCCAGGATGTCGGCGGTCAGGCAGGGGTTGGCTTTGGTGGTGTTGTTGGTTTGGGCGTCGCCGGTGGCAACGTCGCTGAAGGTGAGGATGCGGGTGGCGGTGCCGTTGGCGCCAGCGGTGGTGGGAGGCACCCACTTGTCGAGGCGCACGGTGGAAGCGTCGGTGGTGGCGTTGTAGCTGGCGTCGAACAGTTCGCGGCTCAGGTCGCCGTCCCACCACACAGCGAAGTTGACGATGCTGGGCCGGCCGGGGCTAATCTGGGTGCCGGTGCAGGAGTAGAGGCCGCCCACCGAGCCCCACACCTCGTAGCCGGGGTAGTTGGGGTCGATGTCGGCGGCCAGGCAGCGGCCGATGTCGGCGCCACCACCCGGCACGCCCCAAATTACCTGGCCGGTGCGGCCGTCGCGGAATTCGAGGCCGTAGTTGCCGTAGCGGGCCGGCTCTTCATGGCACTGCCACACTTCCTGGCCGGGGCGGCTGGGGTCCAGGTCGCTCATGTGCAGGGCGTCGCCGTGGCCCAGGGTGGTGTTGTAGAGCCCCGCGCCGTTGTCGTCGATGGCGCTGGCGCCGTTGCACACCTCGTCTTTGCCGTCGCCGTCCACGTCGCCCACCGTGAGCTGGTGGTTGCCCTGGTTCATGTAGCCGCTGTAGCCGGTATTGTTGCTGTCGAAAATCCAGCGGTTGGTGAGCTGGCCGTTGCGCCAGTCCCAGGCCACGCGCACGAGGCGGGTGTAGTAGCCACGCCCCATAATCAGGCTGGGCCGCACGCCGTCGAGGTAAGCCACCGTAGAAATGAAGCGGTCGACGCGGTTGCCGTAGCTGTCGCCCCAGCTGCTCACGGTGCCGCGAGCCGGCAGGTAGGCCGTGCTGGCCATGGCCGCGCCGGTGCGTCCGTTGAACATGGTCAGGAATTCGGGCCCGCTCAGCACGTAGCCCAGCGAGGAGCCAGCCGTGGTCACGCGGTAGTCGGCCGTGGCGCTGCCGATGACCGTGCCCCGGCCGTCGATGGTCCCGTCGGCGGTTTTGCAGGCTACTTCGGCCTTGCCGTCGCTGTCGAAATCGTACACCATGAACTGCGTGTAGTGGGCCCCGGCCCGGATGTTGCGGCCTAAATCAATGCGCCAGAGCCGGGTGCCGTTCAGGCGGTAGCAGTCGAGGTACACGTTGCCGGTGTAGCCGGCCTGAGAGTTATCCTTGGAGTTCGACGGGTCCCACTTCAGGATGATTTCGTACTCGCCGTCGCCGTCCACGTCACCCACGCTGGCATCGTTGGCCGAATAGGTGTAGGCCACGCCATCGGGTGTGGTGCCGCCGGCCGGCTGCTGAATCGGAATGCGCAAAAACTTATCGGTCCACACCGTAGCGGCGGCCGAGGCGGGTTGCTCCACGCCGTTCAGCACCGGGCGCACGGTGTAAGCCGCATCGACGGTGGTGTTGTCGGTAAGGTTCGTAGCACCGGTGATGGGCGTGGTATTGACCAGGGTAGGGCCCCGGTAAACGTTGAACGCGATGCCAGCGGGGTCGGTGCCGAACAGCCGCCAGCTCACAAATACCGCGCTGGTGCTGGTGCGAATAGCGACGACACTGCGGTTGAGTTTTTCCAGGCGTCGCTGGGCCTGGGCCAGCGGGGCGAAGAGGAGCAGGGCTGTGCACAAAGCCAGAAACGTGCGCCAGTTCCCGTAGTAGCGGGTGCCGGGGCGGTGAACGGGTTGGGTAATCTGCTTCATAGAGAAGAGAAAGGAAGTGAATGGGTTGAGTGGGATGGTGACGGCGCCAATTACAAGTGCGTTGTGCCGCCACGTGTCCTGTACTCTCATGGGTTTACAGGGTTAGCCCAAGGCCTGTTGAGCCGGGCCGCCCCACCGCCGTTGGCAGTCAGTCGTTGCCAAAAACTATAGCTTTGCTTTCCCATCCCCGCCCCACCCCCGCTCATGTCCTTTACCATCGGCCTCATTCGCGAAGGCAAAACCCCGCCCGACAAGCGCGTGCCCCTCACACCCAAAAAGTGCGTCGAAGCCCAGGCGACTTTTCCCGGCCTGCACATGGTGGTGCAAAGCAGCGCCATCCGCAGCTACAAAGACCAGGAATACCGCGACCTCGGCATGGAGGTGCGCGACGACATTTCGGATTGCGACGTGCTCATGGGCGTGAAGGAGGTCCCCGTCGACCAACTCATTCCAAATAAAACCTACCTCTTCTTCTCGCACACCGTGAAGCAGCAGCCCGCCAACCGCAAGCTGCTGCAAGCTGTGCTCAAGCAACACATCACCCTCATCGACTACGAGCTGCTGACCAACGAGCGCGGCGAGCGCATCGTGGCGTTTGGGCGCTATGCCGGCATTGTGGGGGCCTATAATGGCCTGCTCACCTACGGCCGCAAGTACGGCCTCTACGACCTGAAGCCGGCCTACCAGTGCGTGGACATGGACGACATGCAGGAGGAGTTTTTCAAGGTGAAGAAGTTGCCGCCCATCAAGATGGCCGTGACCGGCTCGGGCCGCGTGGCGCAGGGCGCGCTGGAGGTGCTCACCCGCATGGGCATCCGGCGCGTGAGCGTGTACGACTACCTCTACCTCGATTTCAACGAGCCGGTGTACACGCAATTGCGCAGCTCCGACTACAACCGTCGCCGCGACGGCCGCGTGTGGGATACCCCGGATTTTCATCAGCACCCCGAGGCGTACGAGTCTACGTTCGGCAATTTCCTGCCCGTCACCGACCTGCTCATTGCCTGCGCCTACTGGCACCCGTCCGCCCCGCTGCTCTTCACCGAAGCCGACACGCAACGGCCGGATTTCCGCATCAACACCATTGCCGACGTGACCTGTGATGTGAACGGCTCGGTGCCCGTCACGAAGCGCGCCAGCACCATCGCCGAACCGGCTTTCGACTACAACCCCGCCACCGGCGAACTGGAGCCGCCCTACTCGCGCACCAGCAACATCACGGTGATGGCTGTGGATAACCTGCCCTGCGAGCTGCCCCGCAACGCCAGCCGCGACTTCGGCCGCCAGCTCATCGACAACGTGCTGCCCCACCTGGTAGGGCCCGATGCGGAAGGCGTGATTGCGCGGGCCACTATTGCCAAGAACGGTAAGCTCACGGAGCGCTACCGGTACCTGAGCGACTACGTGGCGGACGTGACGGCGTAGAATATGCTTAAATACAAAGGTCCGCCAGGATTGCTGGCGGGCCTTTTTGTGCTATTGTATAAACTTACTCAATAACTAATCGCCGCGACACTGGGCCGGTGGTATACTGCACGCGCAGCACGTAGGCCCCTGCCGTAAGCGGTGAAGTATTGAGCGTCATTTCGGCTTGCGACACCGCCTGAGTCAGCACCACGCGGCCCAGCGCATCCAGCAACTCCACGCGCTGCGGGCGGTTGGCTGCATCCAAGCGCAGATGGAGCTGGTCGTGGGCGGGGATGGGCCAGGCCTCGGCGCTAGCTGCCACATGCTGGCTCGAAACACGGAGCACGTTGCCATCAAGCAGACGGGTGAGGGCCACGATGGGCAGGCCGTTGACCGTCGTGAAGACGCCGCCCGCCACAATGGCCCCGTTGGGCTGCACCAGCAGCCGGAACACCGACCGGTCGGGGCCGGCCGGTGAGTTGTAGCTGGCGTCGGTGCTGCCATCGGCCAGCAGGCGGGCGCTGCCGTACGATTGGGTAGTAGTAGTGAGCACCGCCCCGCCCACCAGCAGGCGGCCGTTGGGTTGCAGGGCCAGCGCGTACACGTTGCTTTGGCTGCCAAGCGCGGTGATAAAGGACGGGTCGGGGGGGCCGTTGGGCAGCAGGCGCACCACGGTGTGGGTAGGCACGTTGCCGAACTGCGCAAAGTTGCCGGCGGCGTAAATCCGGCCCGCTGCATCCAGTTGCAGGTCGCGCACCGATTCGAGCGCTACCGTGGACAGGGTGGTGGTGAAGGCCGGGTCGGGGGTGCCATCGGGCAAAACGCGTTGCACCAGCGTGAAGGGCTGCGTTCCTACTGAGCCTTGGCCGGCCACTACAATTTTGCCATCGGGCTGCACCAGAAACCGGTTGATGTTGAAATTGGCCAGGTTGGGAAAGGCACTATCGAGTTGGCCGGTGCTGCCCAGCACCCGCGCCGAAGAAGGCATGAGGGGCGTGCCAGACACCGGTTGAAAGAAAAACCGGCCTGATAGCAGCACATTGCCATCGGCTTGCAAGGCCAGCGCCCGCACAATGGGACGAAAGCCCGGTGCCCGGTACGGTTGAATAGTGGGAGAAAACGCCGCATCGGCCTGGCCCGAGGGTAGCAGCCGGCCCAGTGACTGCCGGGCACTGCCTCCTAGTCGTGTGAATTCGCCGCCCACGAGGATTTTGCCATCAGATTGTATGCCTAAATCGTATACAATGCCGTCGGTGACGGCGGCCGTGGTGAAGGCGACGTCTGGCGTGCCATCGGCATTGAGCCGTGCTAGTCCGCCTGCCGCCTGCCCGCTGATTTCGCTAAAATTTCCACCGACCAGTAGCTTCCCATCAGCCTGCCGGAGCAAGGTCGATACATACCCAATATTTCTTAGACGCGGGTCGTAGCTGGAATTTATCGTGCCATCGGAATTAAGAAGCGCGAAACTAGTCAATAGCTGCCCGCTGGTCAGCAGTTGTATAGAGGTTGGGGCATAGGGAAACAAGACGCCGTTCAACCCCATATTTTGAAAGCCGGTATCCAAACTGCCGCTGGGCAGCAGCCGCACCACCCGGCCAACGGCTTGTCCGTTGTAAGCTGTAGCATTTGTGCCCACCAATATATTCCCACCCGGCTCTACTACCACGGGCTGAGTGGCCAGGGTTGGCCCATAAAACCAAGCGTTAAAGTTCGTCCCTGTCTGAAAAGAAGCATCGGCGCTGCCGTTGGGTAGCAGGCGCATCAAAGGTTGGGCACCGGCTCCGGTGCCAGCATCCAAGCCAAAGGCAACCAGGGTTTTAGCATCTGGCTGCACGGCCAGTCCGGCCACATACAGGCCACTTACCAGCGCTGGAGCATTAAAGCTTATATCCGGTGCACCTGTTGAGAGCAGCCGCACTATGGCGCCCGTTGCAGGACCTTGTGAAGCCGGCAAGTTGCCAGCTACTACTATGCTACCATCGGCCTGCAACAGTATTTTACTGATGTAAACATTCTGGCCGGTGATGCTGGACTGAAACGATGTGTCAAGCGAGCCATTCGCATTGAGGCGAATAATGCGGTTGACGGCCTGCCCATTAAATTGCGAAAAAGCACCCGCTAGCAGCATCTTCCCATCGGGCTGTACCGCCACGGCGTTTAAACCTGGACTGGGACCGGTGCCCATATTAAAAGAAGCATCGGGAGTGCCATCGGCATTTAGACGCAATAGGGCACGTTGGTTTACTCCTCCCAGCGTTAGCAAAGCGTTGCTGTTGCGCGAAAACAGGAGCATTTGGTCGTTGGGCAAGCTGAAAATCTGGTCAACCTCGCCAGTGTTCAGAGCGGCTGTGTTGGTTTGAAACACCGCGTCAGGCTGGTTGCTGCCCGCCAGCAGGCGAATCAAACCGTTGGGCGTGCTGATGCCTGCTGCCTGTGTAAAGTCGCCTAGCACCACCCGCTTTCCGCTAGGTAGCTGTACTGCTTGACGGGCGTAACCCGTCGTCGCGACCCCAAAAGCCAGAAAGCTGGGGTCAACAGTGGGCCCTTGGGCTTGTGCAGTCCGGCTCCCTATCGTTAGGGCAAGTAGCAACAACCCACAAAAGTGGTGGAGTAAGGCGTTTGGCTTCATAGAGTAGAGCTAAGGAAGCTGTTTAGGAAGTGGGAGGCGGGGTAATTTTACGCAATAGCAGTACCATAAAGGCCAGCCAGTGCAGGGCGAGCCAGTTTTGCAGGCTGGTTTCGTAGCGCACGAGCAGGGCCTTGAAGCCATCGAGCCAGGCATTCAAGCGCTCAATGGCCAAGCGGTAGCGGTAGAGTTCGGGGTCCAGCGACGTCTCATCGTCGGTCTGCCAGTCGGCCGAGCGCCGGTTTCGCGGGATGTTGGCCTCGATGCCGCGTCGCGCACATGCCTGGCGCAAGCTGTTGACGTCAAAGGCTTTGTCGGCGTTAAGAAATAAGCCTTCCAGGCGCAGGTTGGCGGCTTCGAGCACGTCGCAGAGTTCGGCAAAGACGCGCTCCAACTCGAATGTGTCGTGCTGGTTTCCGGCCTGGGGCGTAGCCACGGCCAGCGGCAGGCCCTGGTTGTCGGCCAGGAACAGGGCGTTGGTGGTGCGGCCCGCTTTGCGGCCCTGGTAGCCGACGGCCGCCCCCCCGTTTTTGGCCAGCGTATGGCTGCCGTCGAGTTGGACGCTGGACAGGTCCAGGGTACGCCGATGCAGGTGCAGGCTGCTGAGCCACCGCTTCTTCCAAGCCCCTTGCTTACCCCACGCGTTGAAATGGTAGTACACGCCCTGCCAACTCAGCGGCTCGCCCGTGAACAAGGCCCGCACGGGCAGCCAGCGCCACTGGCAGCCGGTTTTGAGCTTGTAGCAGATAGCCCCCACCACCTCGGCCGGGTCAACGGCCGAGCGGCGGCCACCAGCACGGGTAGGCAGGTAGGGCAGTATCCAGCGGGTAATCATATCTTTGCTCAGGACTTCCATGAGGGAGGGAAAGGAGATGGGTCGCACCTCAAATTTCCCGCTTTTGTGGGAGTCTTTCGTGTTTTGCGCTCGGCTCGCTACTTCCTAAACAGGCTCAAGTACAAAACTCATCGAGCAATAATGAAGCCGCAATAGCTCCGCAACCACTGATTCTACCAGCCAACCCACCAAAAGAAAAGCCCCTCCTGAAACCAGAAGGGGCTTTTGATGATGAAATAGCCGCGTGTGGATTGGAAGGCGCTGTTACTTCATCGGGAAATGTGGAATTAGAAAGTTCGGTTGAACCAGGCCTTGATGTCGTCGACGGCGTGGCCGGTTTTCTCTTGCAGGCGGCCCAGCCACTCGTCTTGTTTGCCTTCTTCGTAGGTCAGGTCATCGTCGGTGAGGTTGCCCCACTTTTGCTTGGCCTGGCCTTTCACCTGGTCCCAGTTGCCGCGGGCGCGCCACTCGGTGCCGGTAGTCGAGGCCGTGGCATTGTCGGTTTTGTCGTTGAACCAGTTCTTGATGCTGTCAATGGTTTCGCCCGTCTTCTGCTGAAGGTTGCCAAACCACTCGTCCTGCTGGCCTTCGCGGTACGTCAGGTCGTCGTCGGTGAGGTTGGCCCATTTTTGCTTGGCCTGGCCCTTGATGTCGTTCCAGTTGCCGCGAGCACGCAGTTCAGTGCTATCGCCGATGTTATTGTTGTTAACGTCCATGAGTGAAAGGATTGGGAAGTAAGGGTGGGCAGGGAAGAAGTAATTGTGCGGTTTGTACGCGGCTCGGAGCTCAAGCGTTGAGGCCTGGTGGCCGAATGCCAGAATGTTGTACTTCAACCTGCCGGCCTTGCTACGGCCCACTCGACGCCAGGGCTCCCATGAGCACCACCCACGCCAGCGTGCCCACTCCGTAGCCGGCCCAGGCCCGTCCGCGCTTGTGGTGCTGCGCTTCCTTTCGGTAAGCTTGGTTGTAGGCCGGCTCAGCCAATAGCTCGGGGTGGGGCGTGCGCAGGTTGTGCGTTGCTATGGCATGCGGGGCAATCACGGCGGGGGCCACCAAGCCCAGCAGTGGCCCGCCGTAGAGCGTGGCCCCCAACGAACCCCAGAAGGCGCCGTGGTCGGTGTAGTTGCGGCCCGCATCGCGGCGCGCCAGCGCCCGCCATTGGGCATCGCTCAGGCTCGTCTTGGCCGGTGCCGCTGAATGCAGCACTTCGCGGGTGCCGTTGGCGTAGCGAATCAGGAAGACATCGGTGGCTGCCAGGTGCAGGGTATCGGCCCCGGCGGGCGGCAGGTAGCGCACTTGCAGCGGCGTGATGGCGACCACCCGGCCCACCACTTCGTTGCCATCGGTGCGCAGCATCACGTCGGTAGCGGGGGCTTGCGCCCAGCTTTGGCTAGCCCATGCCAGCAGCAAGAGCAGGAGTAAGAATCGGTTCATAGCGAGCGGGAACTAGTGTTTGGCAAAGCCCCGCCGGCTAGCGGTGGCGGGCGTTGAAGCCTATCATCAGGCTCACTCGGGCGCCACCATTGCCGGGCACCACTGCCAGGTTCACCGGAAAATTGATGCCGCCGGAGTGGAACGACGAGCCCACGGCCAGCACCAGGTTGGCGCCCAGTGGCGTCACGTTGGGTCCCATGCCCACCTCAAAGCCCTTGGCCCCGCGAATGCCCAGCAGTCCGCTCAGGCTCGGCAGGAACTTGCCCTGCTCCAGGCCGCCCACCAGCGGCACAAACTCTACCAGGCCACTCAAGCCGTTGGGCAGCCGAAACAGGCGGGTTTCAAACTGCCAGCCAAACTGCGTCAGGAAGGGGTTGAGGTCGGGAATGCTTTCCTGGGCCTTGCTCAGCACGCCGGGCGTGAGGATGGTAAAGCCAACGCGGGGCCCGTCGAGGTGAATGGTTTCTTCCAGAATGGCGTCGTCCGGCGACTGGTTGTTGACTACCGGAACGCCGCCGACGGTGGCTGGGGGCCCAGCCGGGGCAGCTGCCGAGGTGCCCGGGGCTACGGCCGGCGCGGCATTGAGCACTTCTTTGCTGCCGTTGGCGTAGCGAATCATGAACACGTCCGACTTCCACACGCTGATGAGGGGGCCGTCGGGGTTGTCGGCGCGGCGGTACCGCACTTCGGCCGGGGTTATTTCGACCACCTTCACGGCAATCTCTTCGCCGTTGCGCTTCGTGAGCAGGTCCTGGGCGTGGGCGGCGCTGCCCAGCAGCACAAGTAGTAAGAGCAGTAAAAAAGTACGCATAACAAAGTTGAAATGAGGTGAGGCGATGTACAAAGGTGGAAAACCTGTGCACCGTGCACCAGTCAACTTTTGGGTTTTACTGACTTTTGAAATCAAATATTATATTTATAATGTATATGTTATTCACATGATTAGGGCTTTCGTATCTGACTTTGGGACGAATCCCTGATTCGTTCGGCCTATTACAGCAAAACGCCCTGCTACGGAGGTAGCAGGGCGTTTTGCTGTAATAGGAAAAGCAGGTCGCTTATTTCTGGGTAGCGGGCACTTGTTCCACTACTTTGTCGGCGGGCGTGTTGCGCACCACGGCGGTATCGCCGGGTTCGCGGGCCATGTCAGCTTTGGCGCTGTCGATAACGTCGCCGGTTTTGTCAGCTGCTGCATCAACGGCGTTTTCCGTGGTGTTGGCTGCTTCGTCAGCTTTTTTCTCGGAGCAGGAAGTGGCGGTGAAAGCACCGAAGGCTGCAACAGCCAGCAGGGTTTTGAAGGACATTTTCATCAGGATTATGGAAAGGTGAAACGGTTGGTTTTGCTCATTAATAGGGCCGTTCCAAAAAGGTAACCCACTTTTTTGTACGGTTGAGGTTATCGGCACAGCCTTGGTGCACCCGTAAAACAAACCGGCTTCATTGCCTAAAAGCTACGCTGGCGCCTCCTGCGCTGCGGTTGCAGGCCTTGTCTGTATGTAATTTGCCCGCATGGACGACCTGCGTACAACCTTACTCACCCTCAGTCCCGACGAGCGCCGCGACTTTGGCGTGTTCATTCAGCGCCAGCGCCGCAAAGCCGGCGGGCGGCAGGATTCGCGCCTCTACGAGTTGCTGGTGCAGGCAAAAGAGTTGAAATCGGCACAGCTCATTGCCAAGCTCTACCCCGACGAGCCCAATCCGGTGGCGTACTACGCCCTGCGCAAGCGCCTCATGCGCCACCTCACCGACTACCTGCTGCTGCGCCAGCGCCAGCTCGATACCACGGCCGCAGCCACCGTGCGCGGCCAGCTTACCCTGGCCCAATACCTGTTCGAAGCCGGCATTCCGCGCCTGGCCTGGAGCACGCTGCGCAAAGCCGAAAAACTGGCCCATGAAAATGAGCAGTACGAGCCGCTGAATGCCGTGTACAACCTCCAGATTCAGCACGCCGACTCGCCCCACGCCGCGCCGCTGGAGGACATCATTGCCCGCTACCGCCTCAACAAAAAGGCGGCCGGCGAAGAAGAGCGGGCCAACATTGCCGACAGCCTGCTGCGCCAGCGCCTGCGCCAGGCCCGCGTGCGCGGCCGGGCCGCCGTGCCCATCGATGACATTCTGCAGAATATTCTGACCGAGTACGACTTGCAGGAAGCCTTCGCCCGTTCGCCCTCGCTGCTGAGCCGGCTCATGTCCATTGCCCGCAACGCCATGCTGGTGCGGCGCGATTTCGCGTCTTTTGCGCCCTTCATCGAGCGCTGCTACAAGCTCATGGAGCGGCGCCACGGTTTTGCGCCGGCCCAGCGCGGGCACCAGCTCAAGCTGCTTTATATGCTGGCCCACGCGCTCTACCGCTCGCGCCGCTTCGCCGCTTCGGTGCAGTATCTGGAGCAAGGACAGGCCATTATGGCGGCCGGACCGGGCCGGCAGTTCAGCGAGTTTGGGCCGCGCTTCACGTTTTTGCTGGCGGCCAACTATGCCTTTCTGCGTCGCAACGCCGAAAGCATTGCCCTACTGGAAGGCGTGCTACGCAATGCCAAAGCACTGACCCCGGCCGATGACCTCACGGCCCGCTTTCAGCTTACCTTTCACTACTTTGCCGAAGGCAAGGTGGCCAAAGCCAATCAGGCCCTGCTTAGCCTGGCCCGTACCGACCACTGGCTGGAGCAACACCTGGGGCTGGAATGGATGCTGAACCGCAACATCGGCGAAATGATTATTCAGGTAGAGTTGGGCAACCCCGAGCTGGCCCTGAGCCGCCTGCGCATGATGGAGCGCACCCTCCGCGAGCAATTCCCCGCGGTGCCGGCCACCGAAGCCGCCGAAGCCGTGCCAGCCGGCGGCCCCTACCAGCCGGTGCTGGTGTACCTGAACCTGGTGCGTGAGCTGATTGAAGCCCCCGACGCCGCCCACGACCGGGACTTCGGCAACCGGGTAGCGCACGTGCCCGCGTTCATTTCCGAGGAACGCGAAGACATCCAGGTTATTAGCTTCTACTCCTGGCTGCGGGCCCGCACCCTGGGCCGTCCTTACTACGAAGTGCTGCTGGAAATTGCCAACGCCTGATTGGAGACTGGTCAAATGCAAAAAAAAGCCCCATGCATAGCTTGCATGGGGCTTTTTTGCATTTGACATGGTAAGTAACCAAGCAGGCAAGCTTTTTTCAGATAGCCTTGTTGCTACTGCACAAAAAAGCCCGGCTCGATTGTCGAACCAGGCTTTTTTATCGGCCAGTTGAGCGTTATTTACCCCCAAATGCGTAGCCTGCCTGAAACTGGAAGACCGAGTTGTGCACGTTAGGATTTGTAAATTTCGCACCCAGCGCTTGGTAGGGCTTAAAGGCATCGGCCGTACCCGTGCCGTCCTTATACACTTGGGAAATATCACCGGTGTAGCGAATCCCAATGCTCAGGCCGCTGGTGAGCTGGTAGCCGATACCGGCCGCGTAGCCAATCACAACTTTGTTGAAATCGTCGGTGCTATTGCCCACGGCCGTTGCCGGAGACGAGGCACCCGAACTCTTCGAGTTGTTGCGGTCGGGACCCATGAGTATCACAGAGGCTTTGTCGCCGCTATCAATAAACCCGCGTTGGGCAATCAGAAAGCTTCCTTGGGGGCCGAATTCAAAAAACAGGCCCGAGCCGTCGCCGCCGCCCGTGTTTACCCGCAGCAGCACCGGAACATCGATATAGCTCAAGGTTTGGCCAAAAGTGCCGGAAACAGTGCCGCTACTCTTAAAAAGCGAAGCATCGCTGTTATTTGCGCCGCTGTAGTCCAGCTTGATGCCTTTCTGCGAATAGAGCAGTTCTGGCTGGATGGCAATCATGTCCGACAAGGGAAAGTTGAACGTGGCACCGGCGCTGAAGCCGTACTTCGCCTTGGTGTCATTTTTATCGGTGCCGGTATAGCTGGCCAAGTTCGCCCCGCCTTTAAGACCGATTTTAATGCCTGACTGCGCTTGTGCAGTGCTCCCTAGAACCACCAGCAGTCCGAGTGATAAAATTGTTTTTTTCATGATTGATAAAAGTGATAAGCCGAATTCTGAAGACAATCTGTGTTTTGATTTCCAAATTCAGGGCTTATATCGGCTGGGAGGAGGTGCGAGTTGCCGAAATCGCGAAGTATTTTTTATTTCATTTTGGCTTCACGATTTGGACACCGGCTGGGGGCGTATTTTTGAAGCCGGTTCCGGCTTTTTATGGATTAGGTAGTATATATGAATGCTTATGAAGCACTTAAAGCCGGTTTGTCGGTGCTGGTATGGGGTGCGGTGGTGTTGCCTGCTCAAGCTCAAGGCTTAGATTCGGCAGCCGTGCCGCCCGCCCCGTTCATCGTGGGGGCGTACGCGCAGGGCAGCATTATCATGGCGCACACCTACGCCATTCGGCACCTGGTCGATTCGCATCCTACGGGCTTTGAAATTAACCTGCAGCGCCAGACCACCGGCGCGGCGCCCTGGCACGGCTGGTACAAATTTCCGAAAATTGGTGTGGCGCTGACCTACTACGATTTTCACAACCCCATTCTGGGCTATGCCTTTGCGGCCAGCCCGTACCTCAGCAAGACGTTTTCGAGGGGCCCAAAACACGACTTTAGTTTCCGGCTGGGGGCCGGCCTGGCCTACCTCACCAATCCGTACAATCAGGAAACCAACCACAAGAACACCATCGCCAGCTCGGCCCTGAACGCCACGCTGCAATTTCGGTTCGAGTACGATTATGCCCTCACGCCGCACCTGGGCCTGCTGGTGGGGGCCGGCCTGAACCACTTTTCCAACGGGGCCACCACCAAGCCCAACTTTGGCGTCAACCTGCCCTCGGTGGTGCTGGGCCTGAACTACCACGAGCAGCGCCCGGCCCCGCAATTCAATGCCCACGCGCCCGCACCGGCTGACGTTGGCCACTGCTTCGTCAACCTGAGTACCAGCCTGGGCTTCAAGCAGCGCACCGAAGGCGACCACAACAAGTACCTTGTGAACTCGGTGACGGCCGCTGTGGGCCGCCGCATGAACCGCAAGTCGAACCTGCTCCTGGGCGCGGAAGGCTTCTACGACCGCAGCCTAAAGGCTCAGCTGGAAGACACCACCCGCGCCGGCCTCAAGCAGCCCGATGTGAAAAAAGTGGGCGTGTTTCTGGGCCACGAATTGCTGTTTGGCCGGCTGGCTTTCGACTCGCACCTGGGCTTTTACGTGTACGCGCCCTATAAATCGAGCACCCCTTATTACGAGCGCCTGGGCCTGAAATACCACTTCACCGACCTGCTCTTTGGCGCCATCGATTTGAAAATCCATCGGGGCGCGGCCGATGTGATTGAGTTCAAAATAGGCGCTAAACTTTAGCGCTGCTGGTGGTGCCTCCATCCGGCCAGCGCGTCGTTTCAGCCCTGAAAGCCAACGTTTCGGAGCTATTTTGGGCCGGGTAGTCCGAGCGCGCTTGCATCTTTCGGCCGCGGTTCAACTCAGGCCGCTGCTGGAATTATGGAAACATTTTTCGCCCTCAACCGCTACGTGCATATCCTGGCCGGATTCACGGGTTTTTTTGTGGCGCCGGTGGCGCTGGCCGTTCGCAAAGGGGGCGCGGCGCACCGGCGTTGGGGGCTGGTGTTTTTCTGGGCAATGGTGGTGGCCGGCACTACGGCCTTGTTGGGCTCGCAGCACATTCACAGCCTGTTCTTGCTGCTTACGGCGGTGTTTAGCCTCTACATGGCCGGGTTTGGCTACCGCTCGCTTTTCCTGAAGCGTCTGGCCTGGGATGCTCAGGTTGCCGCCTTCGACTGGGCCGTGGCCGGAGTGGGGCTGGCCGTCTTTCTGGGCACGGTGGCCTATGCTTTTATGGCCGGCAACATCCCAGTGGGCGTGTTTGGTGGGTTGGGGGCAGCCACGGCAGTCCGGCAGTTGCGCGGCTACGCCAACGCCGGCCGCTGGGCCAAAAACCAATGGCTACTCAACCACATTTCGGGTTTTCTAGCTTCGTACATCGCGGCGGTGTCGGCGTTTTCGGTCACCAGCCTGCATTTTATTCCGCGCACTGTCGGGTTCCTTTGGCCTACCGTCCTGGGTGCGCCGCTCATCATGTGGTGGCACCGGCGGGTGCGCGGGCAACGCATTACGCTGGCACCAGGCTCCGGTTTATCCGGCTCACCAACGCCGGCCCTTCGTAAATAAAGCCGGTGTAAAGCTGAATAAGCGACGCGCCCGCGGCGAGTTTCTCGCGCGCATCGGCTGCCGAATGAATGCCGCCAGCGCCAATAATTGGCAGTCCGCCATCCGACTTGTGGTGCAAGTAGCGAATAACTTCGGTAGCCCGCGCCCGCAGCGGCCTGCCACTGAGCCCGCCGGCGCCGAGGCTGGCTACATAGCCCGCATCGGTGGCCAGGCCGTCGCGGCTGATGGTGGTGTTGGTGGCTACCAAGCCGCTCAACTTGGTTTCACGGGCTATTTCCAGAATGTCGTTGAGCTGCGAATCGGTGAGGTCGGGCGCTATTTTCAGCAGCAGGGGCCGGGGCCTGGCACGGCCGAGGTTGCGGGCCTGCACCTGCTGGAGCAGTTCAATCAGCGGCTTTTTCTCTTGCAGCTGGCGCAGGCCCGGCGTGTTGGGCGAGCTCACGTTCACCACAAAATAATCGACCACTTCGGCCAATGCGTCGAAGCACGCCACGTAGTCTTCCGCAGCGCGCTCGTTGGGCGTGTCCTTGTTCTTGCCAATGTTGCCGCCGATGATGAGCTGGCGGTTGCGCCGCTGGGCCAGCCGGGCCGCCACCACGGCCGCCCCGTCGTTGTTGAAGCCCATGCGGTTGAGCAGTGCCTCGTCCTGCGGCAGGCGGAACAGGCGCGGCTGCGGGTTGCCGGGCTGCGGCCGGGGCGTCACCGTGCCAATCTCCACAAAGCCAAAGCCCAGCGTGGCCAGCTCATCGGTCAGGGCCGCGTTCTTGTCGAAGCCCGCCGCCAGGCCCACCGGGTTCGGGAATTTCAGCCCGAAAACGTCGCGTTCCAGGCTGGCGTTCTGGAAATCATACAGCGCCCGCAGCAGGGCCGGCGTACCGGGAACCCGCGCCGCCCGACGCAAATTGTCGAACACCAGGTGGTGGGCGCGCTCAGCGTCAAGTTTGAAAAGCAGGGGTTTGACGAGGGCTTTATACATGGTTTATTTAACCCGCCCAGCCTTCGCGGTCCAGGCTGCGGTATTGAATGGCTTCGGCCAAGTGCTGAATTTGAATTTCTTCGGTGCCGGCCAAATCGGCAATGGTGCGGGCCACTTTCAGAATCCGGTCGTAGGCGCGGGCGCTCAGGCCAAGGCGTTCCATGGCTGTCTTGAGCAACGTCCGGCCTTCTTCGCTGATGACGCAAATGTCCTTCACCATCTGCGGCGGCATCATGGCATTAG
Organism: Hymenobacter rubidus; assembly: GCF_016734815.1. GTDB lineage: Bacteria > Bacteroidota > Bacteroidia > Cytophagales > Hymenobacteraceae > Hymenobacter > Hymenobacter rubidus. Next base: position 23,442 of record NZ_JAERQF010000032.1, on the reverse strand, counting down.
AGTGGATATCGGTGTAGTCGGTGAAGCGGTTGGCCTGCACCTGGCGGGCCTTGTCCACGCGGGCCTGGATGTCGGCGCTGGTTTCCGACTTGCGCGTTTCCGTCATTTGGTCAAAGGTCACCGGCGTTACCTCCACATGCAAATCAATCCGGTCGAGCAAGGGGCCGGAAACCTTATTCAGGTATTTTTGCACCACGCCGGGGCCGCACACGCATTCTTTCTCCGGGTGGTTATAATAGCCACACGGGCACGGGTTCATGCTGGCAATGAGCATAAAATTGGCCGGAAACTCAATGCTGAGCTTGGCCCGCGCAATGGTCACGCGGCGCTCTTCTAGCGGCTGGCGCATCACCTCCAGCACGGTGCGCTTGAATTCGGGCAGCTCATCCAGAAACAGCACGCCGTTGTGCGAGAGCGAGATTTCGCCGGGCTGCGGGTTGCCACCGCCGCCCACCAGCGCCACGTCCGAAATGGTGTGGTGCGGCGCGCGGAAGGGCCGGGTACTTAGCAGCCCGCCGCCGGCCAGCTTGCCGGCTACCGAGTGGATTTTGGTGGTTTCCAGCGCTTCCTGCATGCTCAGGGGCGGCAAGATGCTGGGCAGTCGCTTGGCCAGCATGGTTTTGCCTGCGCCGGGCGGGCCAATCATGATGACGTTGTGGCCGCCGGCTGCCGCGATTTCCAGCGCCCGCTTGATGTTTTCCTGGCCCTGCACGTCGGCAAAATCAGCCGTGTACTTGTTCACCGCGTGCTGAAACAGGTCGCGGGTATCGACCACCGTGGGCGCAATTTCCAAGCGGCCCTCGAAGAAGTCGATGGCTTCCTGCATGCTGCTCACGGCAATCACATCGAGGTTGTTCACGATGGCGGCTTCTTCAGCATTCTCTTTAGGCAGAATGATGCCCTTGAATCCTTCCTTACGGGCCTGAATGGCAATGGGCAACACCCCGCGAATGGTCCGCAGCTCCCCATCGAGGGCCATTTCACCCATAATGAGGTATTCCGGCAGCCGTTCTGTTTGCAGTTGCTGCGAGGCGTGCAAAATGCCCAGCGCAATGGGCAAATCATAGGCTGCGCCTTCCTTACGGATGTCGGCCGGGGCCATGTTTACCACCGTTTTGGTGCGCGGCATGCGGTAGCCCCGAAACTTCAGCGCCGCCTCAATGCGCTGCTGGCTCTCCTTGATGGCGTTATCGGGCAGGCCCACCACGTTGAAACCCGTACCCGCCGAAACCACCACTTCAATAATGATGGTGTAGGCGTTGACGCCCTGCACGGCCGAGCCGAAAGTTTTGGTGAGCATGGTAGAAGAGCGTGAGAAGTGAGATAATGGGAGATGAGAAGTTAGTCGAGAGGTAGTTGCGCGCAGTGGTAACTGAGCATCCTCACAAACCTACTAAGCATCCTTCTGATATCTCATGTCTTGGAGTCTCGCCTCTCATATCACCAGCTTTTCAATCAGCAAAATCATAATATGAATCACCTTGATGTGGATTTCCTGAATCCGGTCGGCATAGCCGGCGTGCGGCACCCGAATTTCGACATCACTGAGGCCGGCCAACTGGCCGCCATCCTTGCCGGTGAGAGAAACCACTTGCATACCCAATTCCCGGGCCGCTTCGGCCGCGCGCAGGATGTTGGGCGAGTTGCCGCTCGTGCTGATGGCCAGGAGCACATCGCCGGGCTGGCCCAGGGATTCCACAAAGCGGCTGAAGACGAACTCGAAACCGAAATCATTGGCCACGCAGGTCATGTGCGAGGCTTCGGTGAGGGCAATGGCGGCCAGGGCCCGGCGGTTTTGGCGGTACCTCCCGCTGAGTTCTTCGGCAAAGTGCTGGGCGTCGCAGAGGCTGCCGCCGTTGCCGCAGGTCAGGACTTTGCCGCCGGCTTGCAGGCTGCTGGCAATGAGCTCGGCCGCCGCCGCGATGCTGGCCACGTGGGCCGGGTCGGCCAGAAACCGGTCGAGCACGTTGCGGGCTTCGGTCAGCTCGGCGTGGATGAGGTCGGATAGGAGGGTGTCGGGCACTTGAGGTTGGTGGTCGGTATCAGGTATTCGGTAGTCAGATGAATCAGGCCAGCGGCGGCCGGTCGGCCGGCGGGGTGTTGCTCAGGCTGGGGTCGTTTTGGGGGAAAGTGGGCTGGGGCAGCGGGTCGGCAGGGCGCACTTCAGTGGGGTAGGCAGGCTGCTCGCGCACCACAGGCGCATCCAGGTTGCGGCCGTCGATGGTGCGCGGGCCGGCAGCCGGCGGCGCGATGCTGGTGCGCTGCTGCTGGTCGTAGAGCTTGGCTTTTAGCTCGTTGATTTTGCCTTCATGCTGCGTCACGGTGCGGCGCAGCATCACGCTATCGAGGTTTTCGGTAAGCAGGTGCAGGGTCATAATTACAGCCCCAATTACGAACATGACGTAGAAAAACTGCCGCTCCTTTTCCGGTGCCGACAGGCCCGCGCCCATATCCGCCACCGAGGTGCGCACGGCGGGAACGAGAATGAACAGCAGCGCCAGCAGCAGGTAAATCATGACGGCGACGGTGACAATGCGTTTGAGGGCAAGCATGGCGGAAGAAGTTGGTTTAAGGCGAAAGATAGGAGTTTTCGAGAGGTGCAAGCCGTGAGGCGGAGTACCCCGAAATTTCATTTCGGGCCGCGTACGCCATTGGGTCAGCACTTTTCTTACGGGCCGAAATGAAATTTCGGGGTACTCAGCCTATACCAGCGCAGCATTGGTTTGCATCGAGCTCAAGCGTTGGTACACGCCGCCTTCGCGCCGCAGCAGCTCGTCGTGGGTGCCACGCTCCACGATGCGGCCGTGCTGCAACACCACAATTTCATCGGCGTGCTGCACGGTGCTGAGGCGGTGGGCAATGACGAGCGAGGTGCGGTTTTGCATCAGGCGCTGCAAGGCTTCTTGTACGAGTTTTTCGCTCTCGGTGTCGAGGGCCGAGGTGGCTTCGTCCAGGATGAGAATGGGCGGGTTGCGCAGAATAGCCCGCGCAATGCTCAGGCGCTGCCGCTGCCCGCCCGACAGGCGGCTGCCCCGGTCGCCAATGACCGTTTGGTAGCCGTCGGGGCTGGCGATGATGAAATCGTGGGCGTTGGCGATGCGGGCGGCTTCCATCACCTCGGCCTCGGTGGCGGCGGTGTTGAAACGGATGTTGTTAAATATCGTGTCGTTGAACAGAATGCTTTCCTGGGTCACGATGCCCATCTGGTCGCGCACCGAGTGCAGGGAGCAGGCGCGCAGGTCGTGGCCGTCGATGAGAATCTGGCCGGCGCTGGGGTCGTAGAAGCGAGGAAGCAGGTCAGCCAGGGTGCTTTTGCCGCCGCCGCTGCCGCCCACCAGCGCCACCGTCTGGCCCTTTTTGATGGTCAGGTTGATGTCGTAGAGCACGGGCGTTTCGCCGTAGCTGAAGCTGAGGTCGTGGAACTCGATTTCGCGCTCGAAGGGCGGCAGCACCGTGGCATCGGGCCGGTCGCGGATGGCGGGCTCGGTGTCGATGATGCTGAGCACCCGCTCGCCGGCCACCAGACCGCGCTGGATGTTGCCGAAAGAACTGGACAAAGCCTTGGCCGGAGTCAGTACCTGCGAAAACAGAATCACATAGCCGATAAACGTCTCCCCATCGAGGGCCGACTGCCCGCCTAGAATCAGCGTGCCGCCGAAATACAGCAAGCCGGCCACTACCGAAACCCCCGCAAACTCCGAAAACGGCGAGGCCAAATCCCGGGTGTTGTCAATGTTGCGCGAGGTGCGGGCGTACTGGTCGTTCTGCTCCTCAAACTTGCCCTTGATGTATTCCTGCGCATTAAACGCCTTGATAACGCGGATGCCACCCAGCGTCTCGTCAATTACCGACAGCATCGAGCCGAGCGTTTTCTGGCTCTGCTTGGCCTGGGTGCGCAGGCGCTTGGCAATGGTGGCGATGATGCCCCCGGAAATCGGCAGCAGCACCAGCGTAAACAGCGTGAGCGGCACCGACATATGAAATAACACCAGAAAATAGGCAATGATGGTGAGCGGCTCTTTGATAACGGCCGTGAAGGTGTTCACCACCGAGGTTTCCACCTCTTGCACGTCGGCCGTGAAGCGGGACATCAAATCGCCCTTTCGCTCGCCCACAAAAAAGTTCAGCTGCAAGCCGATGATGCGGTGGTACAAGTCGCGCCGCAGGTTGCGAATGACGCGGGCGCGCACCTTGGCCAGCAGCCGCAGGCTCAGGTAGCGAAACACGTTGCTCAGCAACACCGACACCACCACCACACCGCATACGAAGGCCAGCGCACCCATCTTGCCATGAGCCGTGAGCACATCGGCGAAGAAGTAGTTGAACGTGTCCGTCACCCACTGAATGGTGGGCTTGAAGCCGGGCAGGTGGTCGGGCGCATGGGCCGGCACTTTGTCCGTTTTGTCAAACAGCACGCTCAGCAGCGGGATAATCAGCGTAAAGTTGCCGATGCTGAAGAAAATGGTCAGCACCGTGTAAAGTAGATACTGCGGCAAAAATGCCAGCAGCGGCCTAGCGTACTGTAGGATTCTTAAATAAGTCTTCATGCTTTCATTTAACAATTATCATTTAACATTTAACAGTCGTTTCGGCGATGTAAATGATTAAATGGCATTGCGTAGCTGGCGGGTAGAGCGTAGTTTGGTAAAGAGCATTTTACCCAACTCGTCGGCATCGGCAAACATGCTTTCAAACATCTTGGAAGTAATAAAATCAGTGTCGTGCAGTAGATTCAACCAATACTTGGTTTCCAGATACTCCTTGTAGGCGATGGATATTTTGGCAGAAAAGTCAGCGTCCGAAATGGCACCATTTGCTTCCGTCACATTGGCCCCAATGCTGGTGCCGCAACGTAACAGTTGTTTCGACAAAACATATTCACGCTTCTCCGCTGAAAGGAATTGATAAGCCTTCACCACTCGCACGGCAAATGCATAAGCCTTCTCATAAAGCACATTTGCCTTGCCGCCAATCATCAGAACAGCTGTTAAATGTTAAATGATAATTGTTAAATGACTTAAAACTCGTGGAGCCGCTGCGCAATGTTCCAGCGCACCGCCAGGGAGGCATAAACTTCGTTCACGTTAGCGCTGGGCGTGAGTGAGTAGGTTTGGTGCCGGGCGACGAGCTTGGCGTCCAGGAACAGGTTGAGGCGGGGCTGATAGGTGGCCGTGAAATCGGTGTGCAACAGGCTGCTTTTGTTGCCCTGGCCGGTGCGGTTGCCATATTCCATGGGGAAGTAGGTGTAGGGCGTGAGTGGGTTGCCGCCGTAGTTCGCAATCCGGCCGATGGTGATGGGGTTGCCCATCGCATCGCCGCTCACAATGGGACCCTTCGTGATGAGCTGGCCTCCTGCGTCGTATCCATAATCCAGGCCCTGCTCGGTGTAAATGGCTTTGGCCACCAGGTTCAGGCGGGGCAGAGGCTGGTAGCTGAGCACGCCCAGCACCTCGGTCAGGTTGGCGCCCATGGGGTGGGCCAGGGGCTGCTGGTAGTTGGTATAAGCGGTGTAAATGCTGCCGTGCTGATAGGTGTAGGGGCGGATGTAGTTCAGTTCCACCTGCAAATCGAGGTTGCGGATGCCGGCCACGTCGATGTACTTGGCGCCCACCTGCACGGCCTGCTTGTTGGACCACCAGCCGTTGCGGGCCCGGATTTCGCTCAGCTTAAACTCATCGAGTACCACCTGCCCGTAGAGCTGGGCCGTGTGCAGGACGTTCCACTTGAAATCCAGCCCCAGCAAGGCATTGTCGGCCGAGCCCACGTTTTGCTCAATGGCGCGGTAGAAAATGATGGGGTTCAGGTATTGCAGTTCGAAGCGGTTGCTGGCGCTGCCAAATACTTCGGACTCAAACAAGCCAATGTTGAAGTTCTTCGTCACGTCCAGGCTCAGGTGGTGCAGGGCCATGTACTTCTTCGGGTACACCTGGTCGGCATTCTCCTTCTGGGCCACCATTTCCGTGAACAGGTTCTGGTAGTTGAGCTTCCAGACGCGCGTGTTCAGTTTCAGAAAGAAATACGGCGCGCTGTAGTCCGACAGAATCAGCGAGCGGTAGCCATTGCCGATGAAGTTGCGGTCGTGTCCCAGCTGCACGTTGATGTGCTTCGTAGCCGCGTAGGTCACGTAGCCCCGCGCCGTGAAAAAGTCGTACTGGCTGCCCTGGTCCAGCACGGCCGCCTTAAACGGCTTCACGTAGCCCTCGTGCGGCACAATGTCGTCGCGGTCCACGCGAGTCTTCACGTATTGCGGCACCCCCTCCTGGTTATCGGTCAGGAAAGCATAAAAACCCAGGCGCTGGTCAATGGTGCCTTCTACCTGCACGCCGCGGGTGTTCACGTAGCGCAGGCCGTCGGTGTTCCGGTTGTCGCGGCCGGCCGCCAGTAGCGCCACGGGGTTAGCGCGCAGGGTAAAGTCTTTGCTCTCGACGTGGTAGAAATCGGTTTGGTCGCGGTAAAAATAGTTGAGAAACGGCCGGTTGCTCTGGTTCAGGTCGTTCCCCAGCGGCGAGTTGGCCCAGTTGTCCTTCAGCAGGTATTGCGCGTTGAAGCGGTCGGCGCGGGAGAGGCTGCCGGTGCGGTAGGCCTGGGCGCTGTCGCCGCTCAGCATCCGCTCGCCCAGATGGGCCACGCCCGCGCGGCTGTAAGGGCGCGAGCTGGTGTGGGGGTCGTGCAGCGAATCGGAGCCAAATTTGATGGCGTACCGGTCAATCAGGCGGTAAACGTCTTGGTCGAGCGGCACATACGTAGTGCCCTGCGTGGCTTCGAATTCGGTGCTGCCCACTGCCTCGCGCGGAGCGGTGGCGCGCGCTGGCGTGGCCCGCGTCGGCGTGTCGCGTACCGCCTTCGGGCGGGTAGCCCGGCGGCTACGCTTCGCCGGCAGGCTATCCAGCGGCTGGTCGTAGATTATCCAGGGCGAAGGGGCGGCCTTTGCCGGAGCGGGGGCCGGCGTCGGGGCCGGTGCTTCGGGTGCGGTCTGGGCCGCAAGCGGGCCGGCCAGCGGAACCAGCAGAAAGGGCAGAAACAAAGAAATCTTCATAAGAATCGATAAACGCCACGTAAAGCCGGGACGGCGCGACCGGCTAGCCGATGGAAAGACGGATAAGTCAATTTCTTAACAAACCTACGCAGCAAGCCGTTGGCAGGTATTGGCTAGGCGGCCCCGGCTGTGCCAGCGCCTGCATTCGGCGCGGCGGCAGGCCGCGGCTATTTCCAGCGAATTCCCGGTGAGGCTTGGCCGCCACCGGTTTTTGTGCCAACTTCGGGGTGCCGGCCGGGTTTTCTTTCCGTTATCACTTTCAACCTGTTTTTCTTATGGCCACCACTTCTTTTCCCCCTGCCGCGGCCGCCCCGGTTTCCAACGAGGCCGCCGAAGCCACGGCCCACATCCACGTGGTGTGCGCCGAGCCCAGCATTGCCAACCATTTTCTGGCCGAGCTGCGCGACAAAGACGTGCAGAAAGACAGCCTGCGTTTCCGCCGCAACCTGCAGCGCCTGGGCGAAATCATTGCCTACCGCATCAGCGCCCACCTCAGCTACACCGAGCAAACCATTCAGACGCCGCTGGCCGAAACCCGGGGCAAGCTCCTGCACGATTTCCCGATTCTGGCCACCGTGCTGCGCGCCGGCCTGCCGTTTCACCAGGGCTTTCTGAATTATTTCGACCAGTCGCCCAGCGCCTTTGTGGCTGCCTACCGCATCGAGGGCACGGCCCAGGTGCAGGTGCAGGTCGACTACCTATCGGCACCCAGCCTCGACGAGCGGGTGCTCATCCTGGCCGACCCCATGCTGGCCACCGGCAAAAGCCTCGTGCAAACCTACCGGGCCATGCTGCGCTTCGGCACGCCGCGCCAGGTGCACATCGCGGCCGTCATCGCCTCGCCCGAGGGCCTGGCCTATGTAGCCCGCGAAATCCCGGAGGCCAACCTGTGGGTGGCCGCCATCGATGAAAAGCTCAACGAGCACGCCTACATCGTGCCCGGTCTGGGCGATGCCGGCGACCTCTCCTACGGCAGCAAGCTGTAGGGCCGCGGGCCCGTGGCGCAGGAAATTGTGCGCCAGATTGAACCCTGGCCTCCCGAAATGGGTATCTTTGCCACGCGCCCACCCCGCGTCAGTTGCCCCCTTCCACCGCCTGCTTTTCGTTATCCCGTGCTTCATCCCGCCATTAAATGCGCGTCTGTGTTCCTGTTGAGCACGGTCAAGTTTTTGGGCGGCCCACTGGCCGGGGCGTCCATGGGCCTGCACTTCTGGCAAACCCTGGCCCTGACGGTGGCCGGCATGATGACCAGTGTGTTCATCTTTTCCGGAGTGGGCCGCGCCTGGATGCAGCACCGCCAGAAGCAGCGACGCCTGCGCCGCGAGCCCATCTTTACGAAACGCTCGCGCAACATCATCAAGGTGTTCCGCAAATTTGGAATGGGCGGCATTGCCTTTCTCACGCCCATTCTGCTGTCGCCCATCGGCGGCACCGTCATTGCCACGCTGCTGGGCGTGCCGCGGCAGCGCATCTTGCTGCACATGTTTGTGAGTGCGCTATTCTGGGGCACGGCCCTCACCTTTGCCAGCATCCACTTCGGGCACCTGATACATCACGGCAAGTAGAGCCGGATTGACAATAAAAACGAAACGCCATGCTGCGCAAAGTCGCAGCATGGCGTTTCGTTTTTTACGTCCCGTTTTTAACGTCCGCGCCGCTTCAGCGCCTTCACGCCGGGGTTCGAGCCGCCTTTCTTGCCCACGAAGGCTTTTGCTCCCTTTGTGCTCTTTTTCTGTCCTTCTTTAAAGGGCTTGCCGGTGCGCTTGTCGATGGTCACGCCGGGCTTAATCCACTCTTTGCGGTCGTGGAAAGCACCTTTAAAGGTCGGGTCCAGCTTCTTGCGGCGGTCGTCGAGCTCGCGGCCCATCTTCTGCTGCTCTTCAAACGGCGTTTCTTCCACCACCACTTCCTCAGGCAGCGGGAGCAGCTCAATTTTTTGGTTGATGAGCTGCTCGATTTCGCCAATGTGCACCATTTCGGCCTCGTTGGCAAAGGTGATGGCGGCGCCAATGTGCTGAGCCCGCCCCGTGCGCCCGATGCGGTGCACGTAGTCGTCGTGCACAATCGGCACGTCGAAGTTGATAACGTGCGTCACCTGCGGCACGTCGATGCCGCGCGCGGCCACATCCGTGGCCACCATGTAGCGCACCTCGCCGGCCTTGAACGATTCCATGCTGTTCATGCGCGCGTTCTGGCCCTTGTTGCCGTGAATCACGCGTACCTCGCCGGCCGGAGCCTTGCGCTCCAGAAAGTGCGCCACTTGGTCGGCGTGCTGCTTGGTGCGGCAGAAGAGCAGCACCCGCGTCATGGTGTCGATATCGCGATAGAGCAGGAAGTGTAGCAGGTTGATTTTGGTGAGCAGGTTGGGCGCCTCGTACAGCACCTGGCTCACCGTAGAGGCCGTTTTGGCCGGCGGGCTCACCTCCACCCGCACCGGGAATTCCAGAAATTCCTCGCTCAGCGTGGTCACTCGCTCCGGCATGGTGGCCGAGAAAAGGGCGTTCTGCCGCTTGCGCGGAATAATTTCCAGAATGCGCCGAATCTGGGGCATGAAGCCCATGTCCATCATCTTGTCGGCCTCGTCCAGCACCAGGGTCTTGATGTCGGTGAGGCGCAGCGCTCCTTTCAGGTAAATTTCCATCAGCCGGCCCGGCGTGGCCACCAGCACGTCGATGCCTTCGGCGATGGTTTCAATCTGGGTTTTCGGGCCCAGGCCACCATAAATGGCGAAAATGCGCAGGTCGGTGTTCACCGCCAGCGCTTTCAGGTGCGTTTCAATTTGCATGGCCAGCTCGCGGGTGGGAGCCAGCACCAAGGCGCGTGGGTTGGTGCCTTGAGCGTATTTTACCTTCATCAAGAGCGGCAGGCCGAAGGCGGCTGTTTTGCCGGTGCCTGTTTGGGCAATGCCCAGCACGTCGTGCCCGGCCAGCAGCAGGGGGATGGTCTGAATCTGTACCGGCGTGGGGTCGGTGAAGCCAGCCGCCGCCACGGCAGAAAGTAGTTGCTTGTTGAGTTTGAAATCGTTGAACGATGGGGTGGTGTTGGGTTCCATTCCGCAAAGGTCGACATATTGAATACATCTGTCATCCTGAGCGCAGCGAAGGAGCTTATCAAGCCAGAGCGATTTGCCACTGATAATTGGGTTACTGCAATCCGTTCAGCGGCGATAAGTTCCTTCGCTGCGCTCAGGATGACAGAAGGGCAAAGAACTTTTTTTGCCATTTCCCGCTTCTTTTTCTATCTTTGCCCCACCAAAACAAACACGGTAGATATAGCTCAGCTGGTTAGAGCGTCGGATTGTGATTCCGAAGGTCGTGGGTTCGAGCCCCATTATTTACCCATCAAAAAGAAGTCCCCGGAGAATTTTCCGGGGACTTTTTTGTTGCTTGCAATGAATCCGTTTTAATACGGCTTTAATTTCGAACGTTTTATTCACCACAATTTACCTACATGAGCTTGCTCGTCATCGGCAGCGTCGCATTCGACGCCTTGGAAACGCCTTTCGGCAAAACCGATAAAATTATCGGTGGTGCCGCCACTTACATCAGCCTCTCGGCTTCTTATTCGCTGAAGCCTGTGAAACTGGTGGCCGTGGTAGGCGACGACTTCCCGCAGTCCGACATCCTGCTGCTCGAAGAGCACGGCGTAGACGTAGAGGGCCTGCAAATCAAAGAAGGCGAGAAGTCGTTCTTCTGGTCGGGCAAGTATTCGACGGACCTCAACTCCCGCGAAACCATCACCACCGAGCTGAACGTGTTGGGGAGCTTCGACCCCATCATCCCCGACGCTTACCAGGACTGCAAGTACCTGATGCTCGGCAACCTGGCTCCGCAGGTGCAGCGCCTCGTCATTCAGCGCCTCGTGAACCGCCCCAAGCTGATTGTGATGGACACGATGAACTTCTGGATGGACATTGCCCTCGACGAGCTCATTGCCACCATCGAAATGGTGGACGTGCTGAGCATCAACGACGAAGAAGCCCGCCAGCTTTCCGGCGAGTATTCGCTGGTGAAGGCCGCCAAGAAAATCATGGCCATGGGCCCGAAATTCCTCATCATCAAGAAAGGTGAGCACGGCGCGTTGCTCTTCCACAAAAACAAGGTGTTCTACGCGCCGGCCCTGCCGCTGGAAGAAGTATTCGACCCGACCGGTGCCGGCGACACGTTCGCGGGGGGCTTCATCGGCCACTTGGCGGCCACGGACGACATCAGCTTCGAAAACATGAAGCGCGCCGTGATTCACGGCTCGGCCATGGCCTCGTTCTGCGTCGAGAAGTTTGGTACCGAGCGCCTGCTCAACCTCACGCCCGAGGAAGTGGAAGCCCGCGAAGCCCAGTTTGCCGAGCTGGTGAAGGTGGTGCCGGCTTCGGCCACCGCCAACGTGCCAGCCTAGGCTTCGGAAGGCAACTTTTTGGCGGCGGAGGGGTACAACCTCATATCTTCCACTCAACCACCTTCCGCCATGGGACACGCCAAAAAAGACACCGACCTGCAAAACGAAAAAACGTCCGTGAACCCGGCCGCTAACACCAAAAAGAAAAGTACCCAGGTGCAAAGCCCGAACACAATGGATGTATCGGCGCACGGCAATACCACCGACGGCAACTCGGCCGGCCACGGCGTTAATAACATCCGCAATAATCCGCAGGGCAACCGCCCGATGTCGGTAAGCGGCGGCAAAGGTCCCGGTAAACAGGGAAACTAAACGCCGCAAGTTCAATCAAAAAGCTCCGCTGGGTGAATCCAGCGGGGCTTTTTGATTTCCAGCGCTATTCAAAACTCCCACCCCAGCCACTGCTGAAACCCACGCTGCTGCGCCGCATCGGCCGTCTCCAGCTTATCGATGGCATAGCGCTGCCCGAAGCTGGCGCCTGTCGTGGGGGCCAGCGTCACCGTCAGCAGCCGGTTTTGGCGGAACACGCTCACCTCATAAGCCGGCATGCCGGTGCTGAGCAGGCTTTGTAGGTTCATATCCACCCGGCGGCCGTTCACAGCTACGATTTCATCGTCTACCGTCAGGGCCGCAGCGGCGGGGGAGTTGGGCCAGATGGCGGTTACCTCGGTCCGCTCGTTCTTCACCACCGTGCGGAAACCGAAGTGGCCTTCCGAGGCTGAGGCATTTTCGCCCACCAGCAGCTGGCAGCCCACGGTGTGCAACACCCGGTCCAAAGGCTCCTGCAGCGGCGCGGTGCCGTAAATGAACTTGTCAAAATAGGCGTGCATGTCGCGCCCCGTCACTTCGTTCACGATGCGCACGTAGTCGGCCTCGGTGTAGCCGATGCCGGTTTTGCCGAATTCCTCATACAGCCGCCGCATCACGTCATCGAGGCTGTGGGAGTGGCCTGAAAGCTGCCGCAAGGTGAGGTCCAGAATCAAAGCAGCCAAGGCGCCTTTGTGGTAAACGGACACTTTGCGGTCGGGTACCCCGTTTTTGTAGCCATCCAGCCAGAGGTCCATACTGGCGTCGGCCAGCGAAAGGTTTTCGCCGCCGGCATCGTCGTAGTGCTTGCGCAACACGATGTTTAACTCCTCGAAATACTGCGCGGGCGTGCGGACGTGGCTACGGGCCAGCAGGTACTCGCCGTAATAAGTCGTGATGCCCTCAGCAATGAAACAGGTGCGGAAGTAGTTCTCGCGGCTGTAGTCGTAAGGCTGCATTTCGGCGGGCCGAATGCTCTTGATATTCCAGGTGTGGAACAACTCGTGGCAGCTCACGCCCAACAGTTCCTTGTACAGGCCCTCGCTCATAATCAGCTCCGCCGGCCCCAGCGTAATCACGGTCGAGTTGTTGTGCTCCACGCCGTGGTAGTGCTTGTAGGGCAGAAACTGGTTCAGGAAGTGGTAGTCCACCACCGGAAAGCCGCCGAACATCGTCAACTGCTCCTCCGAGAATGCCTTGAAATCAGCCAGTAGCTTCGGCCAGTTCACCAGCGCCTCGCCCTGCGCCCAAACGTGGAAGGGCAGCCCGCCTGCCTCGTACTCTTGGTGCGTGAGCGTGGGGCTAGCAATCAGCGGCGAGTCGGCCAGCTGGTCGAAATCCTTCGCGGAAAGCACATGCGGCGCGGTTTGCTTCAGGCCACACGCCACTTGCCAACCCTCGGGCAGTGCCAAGGTTAACTCGCATTCCTCCAGCTGCCGGCCCTCGGCATACATCAGCGCCTGCACGGGGTTCAGGTACAGCTGCGACTCATCGAGCCAGGAGCCGCCGGCATCCATCTGGTGGGCGTAGAAGTTGTATCGCACCCGAATAGAGCGGCCGGCCGCCTCAAGCACTTCCCACCGGTCCTTTGTGAGCTTGCGGTAGGGGAGGGGCTGGCCGGAAGCAGCATCCTCAACTATCACACGTTGAATCTTCTGGGCGAAGTTTTGCAGCTCGTAGCGGCCGGGGCGCCAGGCGGGTAGCTGGAGTTCCAGCGGGGCAGTGGCATCAGCAGCTACGTCCAGCGTAAGCTGGATTTGCAGGTAAAACGTGAGGGGATTTTCGAAGGAAACGTGGTAGTGAATCATCGCCAAAACGGGGTTAAACGGGGCTAAAGCTACTGCCCGCTAACGGTGTCCACGTAAAAGTGGCTGAGGGCCTTGCCTTTTCCAGACAAAGCCCGTACCTTTGCCGGCCCAACTCGAAACTCGTCTTTTTAAGATTCCTTGATATGAAACGTACCTATCAGCCCTCGAAGCGCAAGCGTGTAAACAAGCACGGCTTCCGTCTGCGCATGGAAACCGCCAACGGCCGCAACGTGCTGGCCCGCCGTCGTGCCAAAGGCCGCAAGCGCCTCACCGTATCCGACGAAGGCAAGCACAAGCGCTAGTCTTCTTAGCCGTTAGCGCACAGCTTTGGGCTGTAAGCTAGCCGATTGCCGCATTGCTGAGACAGCGTTATTTCTGTCGCTGCAATGCGGCTTCGCTATTTTAGGCGTTTCCAACATAGGGGCTTTGCTGTCGATGCAATGGTCCAATAGGCAAGCAACGTGAACGAGCCCACTGCTACCGGCGCCCCGCTGGCAGCCCGAAAATATACCTTTCCGAAAGAGGAACACCTGTGCCGCAAGAAGCTCATTGAGGAGCTTTTCAGCAAGCAGAGTTCCTCTTTCGGCGTTTACCCATTGCGCATCGTCTGGACAAAAGCGGCCGCGCCCACCACGGCCCCGCCGCAGGTACTCATCAGCGTGAGCAAGCGCACGTTTAAGCGGGCCGTCGACCGCAACCGGCTCAAGCGGCTCATTCGCGAGGCGTATCGGCTCAATAAATATCGGCTTACGGAGCAACCCAACGGGCACGAAATCGCTCTGCTAGGTATTATCTTCACGGGGAAGGAAAAAAGTCCACTTGCGTTGGTGGAAAAAAAATTAATTTCCGGTATTCTTCGTTTGATAGGCACGACTGTTGAGGCATCCGCCTCACCGTCGGCCCCGTAGATTCGCCTAGCCGCTATTCGTTCTGTATGACTATCCGCAAAAAGCTACTCGCCACGCTGGCCCTGAGCACGCTGGGTTTGGTATCGTTCCGCGCCGCTTCCGACAACGAGCGGTACTTCGAGATTGCCAAGAACCTGGACATTTTCGCCACGCTCTTCAAGGAGGTCAACACTTATTACGTCGACGAGGTCACGCCCGCCAAACTGGTGAAAACGGGCATTGATGCTATGCTGCGCTCGCTCGACCCGTACACCAATTATATTCCGGAAGACGACATCGAGGACTTCCGCACCATGACCACCGGGCAGTACGGCGGCATCGGGGCGTCGGTGGTGAAGCGCAACGGTAAAACCGTGGTGCAAAGCGCCTACGAAGGCTACCCGGCTCAAAAAGCCGGCCTGCTCCCCGGCGACGAAATCCTCGACATCAACGGCGTGGTGGTCGATAAAAAGTCGAACGCCGACATCAGCAAGCTGCTCAAGGGCCAGGCCAATTCGATGGTGAAGCTGATGGTGACGCGCTACGGCCAGGACAAACCCATCGAAATCGACATCACCCGCGATAAAATTCAGGTCGACAACGTGCCCTATACCGGCATGATTTCCGGCGACGTGGGCTACTTCCAGCTCGGCGGTTTCACGGTGGATGCGGGCAAGGAAGTGCGCGCCGCCGTAACCAAGCTCAAGGAGCAGGGCGCGAAGAAAATCGTGTTCGATATCCGCGACAATCCCGGCGGCCTGCTGAACGAGGCCGTGAACATCTCCAACCTCTTCATCGACAAAGGCCTCGATGTGGTGAGCACCAAGGGCAAGGTGACGGAGTGGAACAAAACCTACAAGGCCCTCGACGTGCCGCTTGATACCCAGATTCCGATTGCCATCATTACGAGCAACCGCTCGGCGTCGGCGTCGGAAATCGTGTCGGGCGTGTTGCAGGACTACGACCGCGCCGTGCTGGTGGGCGAGCGCACCTTCGGCAAGGGCCTCGTGCAGGCCACGCGCCCGCTCAGCTACAACTCGCAGCTGAAGGTGACGACCGCCAAGTACTACATCCCGAGCGGCCGTTGCATCCAGGAAATCGACTACGCGCACCGCGCGGAAGACGGCACGCTGGGCAAATTCCCCGATTCGCTGCGCACGGCCTTCAAAACCACCGCCGGCCGCACCGTGTACGACGGCGGCGGCGTGGCTCCCGACATTGAGGTGCAGGACCGCGAAATCGCTGATATCACCCGCATCCTGCTCCAGAAAAGCTACCTCTTCGACTACGCCACCCGCTACCGCGCCGAGCACCCCACCATCGTACCCGCCCGCCAGTTCAAGCTCTCGGACGTCGACTACCAGAAGTTCGTGGCCTACCTGCAGGGCAAGAACATCAGCTACAGCACCGACGCCGAAAAGGCCCTCACCGACCTCAGCAAGAAAGTGAAAGAGGAAAAGCACTACGACGACGTGAAGCTGGAGCTCGAAGCCATCCGCAAGAAGGTGACCGTTAACAAGGCCAACGACCTGCAACGCTTCAAGCCCGAAATCAAGGAGCTGTTGGAGCAGGAAATCGTGTCGCGCTACTACTTCGAGAAGGGCCGCACCGAAGCCGGCTTCGACGACGACCCCAACATCATCGCCGCCGTCGCCGTCCTGAACGACCCGAACCGCTACGCCGCGCTGCTGAAGCCCACGGGCCAGGCCGCCAGCGCCCGCAAGTCGGCCGGGACGAAGTAATTTTGAAGGGCGTTAAGTAGAAAAGCAGGCGCTGAAAGGTGCCTGCTTTTTTGTTGAAATCAATTATGGCTCTCATTGAAAAAATTGCTGCTTTATCCAATAAGCTGCATTGTCAGGCAAGACTAAAGCTCAAGCATAATGATTTGCCAGAAGCTTGGGGAAGCGGTATAGGATTTCCTGTGAGGACGTACATTGAGATAATTGGACCCTGGCCCTTCAGAGAAATTGATTGGGTTGAAATCAACCCTGTCGTGATGGAGCACATTGGCCGGTTAGTCGCACCGAAACGATGGAATCACTCGGAGCAACTAATTACGCTGCTTGAAGCAGAGCTTGTGAGTTATAGCTTGGTTGATGGAATGATAAGAATCCCGCTAGAAGCATGAGGTGCGCTCTGGATTCAGGTAATCCAGCCCACAATCTTCAAAGCGCTGCTCTAATGCATCCCATCCGTTTTCAATCTTGTAGTCTCTTTCACTTTCTGTAATTGGCATCAGCCAGAGATTATGCAGGTGTCCACCCTCGAAATTGAAAATCTCTAAAGCCTCGCCATCCATATAAGGAAGCGAAATGAAGCCGAAGCTGCAAGTAGAATCATCTTGCCAAGGCCGTCCGAAATTGACAGTATGATGTAAGCCAAGCGGAGCGTCATTCCGATGAAAGGAAGCAGTGATAGTAAGCAACTCAATCAGCATCAAATCTTGCTTGTTAGAAAAGACATGCAGTTCAATCAAGTTATCTGGACTATCAGTTGACATTCCAAGTGTAGAGTAAATCCAGAAGTCGTGCTTTTCCGATGGAGGAAATTCCAGTACAGAAAAGTCCTCCGATATCTTCTTAAGCGGGTCCGGAATATGGTCTTTCTTATCAGTACTCTTGCCCCAATTCGTTTCTAAGTGCTGCTTGAGTAGCTCCAGATTATACATCGTCAATAATTTTGCGCCGGAAATTTCAAATCTACATTGAGCCAATCCCTCCTCCTCTCCCTCGAAACTTCTTCGCCCGTCTGTTCGGTTGCCCTGCACCGCGTGGCCGACGGCTCCCTGGTCGGCCAGTCCGAGCTCAGACTCGATAAGTCGCATTCCACCCATCTGACCGTGCTCATCGAGCAACTGCTCGAAAACACCGGCTACCAGTTGGACGACCTCGCCGCCGTAGCCGTGAGCGACGGGCCCGGTTCCTATACCGGCCTGCGCATTGGCGGGGCCGCCGCCAAGGGCCTGTGCTTCGCGCTCGATATTCCGCTGGTGGCGGTGAGCACACTGCGGGCGTTGGCTGTGCAGGTGGCCGCCGGTACCGCCCGGCCGGAGAATTACCTGTACTGCCCCATGCTGGATGCCCGGCGGCAGGAAGTATACGCCGCGCTGTACACCCACGACGGCCGGGAGGTGCTCGCGCCCACGCCCCTCATCCTCGACGCCGATACGCTGGCCGAACAATTGGTCCACCATTCCGTGTTATTCTTCGGCAATGGCGCCACGAAGTTTCAGGCGTTGCTGGGGGAGTCGGCGCAGGCCGGTTTCCTGGCGGGCATCGAGCCGTCGGCGGTGGCGGTGGGGGCGTTGGCCGTCGCCGCTTATCACCGGCAGGAATTTCAGGACGTGGCGTATTACGAGCCGTTTTATCTGAAAGAAGTGTACACGACCACGCCGAAAGCGAAGTAGCAGAACGTCATGCAGAGCGCAGCGAAGCATCTTTACTGCAATAGTAGATGAATTGCGTTGCGTGGTAAAGATGCTTCGCTGCGCTCTGCATGACGTTCTGGTAACTCAAAATAGAATCCCATGGAACCCCTCTTCGTCAACCGCGTTGCCAACTCCGGCCTCGTCACCCTCAATCTGGAAGAACTGCTGCACCCCGGCGAAAGAGTGGTGTACGACATCAAAGACAACCTTTTCCACGGCCTCATACTGCGCGAAAAGGACTTCCGCGAGTTCGTGAAAACCAACGACTGGACGCAGTATGACGGCAAAAACGTCGCCATCATCTGCTCGGCCGATGCCATTGTGCCCACCTGGGCCTACATGCTGCTCGCCACCAAGCTCCAGGGGCACGCTCACCGCTACGTCTTTGGCAACCTCGACGCCTTGGAGCAGTCGCTGTTTGAAGAAGCCATTGCCGCGATTGATACCGAAGAATACCGCGACGCCAAAGTGGTGGTAAAAGGCTGTGGCAATGTGCCCGTGCCCACCTTCGCCTACGTGGCCATCATGCATAAACTGCTCCCCGTGACCAGCAGCGTGATGTATGGCGAGCCCTGCAGCACCGTGCCGCTCTACAAAAAACCAAAAGCCCCTGTTCCAGCGGAGTAGTTGGTTGGGGCGAATAATTTCGCCTGTCATGCTGAACGCAGTGAAGCACCTTATCACGTTAGAAGGACTTGTTCGAACGCGGTAAGGTGCTTCACTGCGTTCAGCATGACAGATGGCCGCAATAATGCTTCGCATCTTTGTACCATGCCCGAGCTTACCCGAACTCCTTATAAAATCACTTTCCTCACCGGCACGGCCATTGTCATTGCCAACATGGTGGGCACGGGCGTTTTTACCAGCCTCGGTTTTCAGGTGATGGGCATCCAAAGCGGCTTTGCGCTGCTGATGCTGTGGCTGGTGGGTGGCCTCATTGCCCTTTGCGGGGCCGTGAGCTACGCCGAGCTGGCAGCGGCCATGCCCCGTTCCGGAGGCGAATACCACTACCTAAGCCAGATTTACCATCCAGCGCTGGGGTTTCTCTCGGGCTGGGTATCGGCTACGGTAGGCTTTGCTGCCCCCACGGCCTTGGCCGCACTGGCGTTGGGGGAGTATGCAAAAAGCGTATGGCCTGGCCTACATCCGCAGTGGCTTTCCGTAGCCGTGGTGTTGGTCCTGACGCTCGTGCACGGCAGTAGCACCCGCGTCGGCAGTCGCCTCCAAATCGTTATTACGGCCCTGAAGGTAGGTGTGCTGGTTGTGTTCATCGGCGCGGGCATGGTGGTAGGGAAGGGGCAACCCATCAGCTTTCTGCCCGATACCGCTAGCTGGCGCGCCCTGCTCAGCCCCGCCTTCGCCGTGAGCCTGGTGTATGTGAGTTATGCCTACTCCGGCTGGAATGCCGCCGTGTACGTCACCGGCGAAATCGAAAATCCGAAACGCAACCTCTCGCGCATCCTGCTGGCCGGCACCGCCGTTGTACTCCTATTATATGTAGGGTTGAACTATGTGTTCCTCCGCTCCACGCCAATGGCGGAATTGGTGAGCGGCGCCAAAGCCGTTTTTCCTCAGCCGTTAGAGGTTGGTTTCGTGGCCGCCACATCGCTGTTTGGGGAGGCCGTGGGCCGGTTGATGGGAGGCGTTATCGCTGTTCTACTGGTTTCTACCATCAGTTCGATGATTTTTGCCGGACCGCGTATCGTGCAAACGATGGGAGAGGACATTCCGGCCTTGCGCTTCTTAGCCCCGAAAAGCCGTGCTGGTATTCCCGTTCGTGCCCTGTTGCTCCAGACGGTTATCACGCTGCTATTTATTGTAAAGCCAGGTTTTCAATCGGTACTGGTCTATGCCGGCTTTGTCCTGAACCTGTTCACCTTCCTCACCGTGCTAGGCCTGTTCGTCCTGCGCTTCCGTCAGCCCGATTTGCCGCGCCCCTACCGCGCCTGGGGCTACCCCGTTACGCCCCTCATTTTCCTGGGTCTAAGCGGTTGGACACTGGCCTTCATCCTGCGCGACAAACCGATGGAGTCGCTCTACGGCTTGGTTACTTTGGCAATCGGGGCGTTGGTCTACTTCCTGACCACGCGCCTAGCCGTTTCCTCTGCCACATCCCGCGGCTAAAGCACTTCCGTAACTTGCAGCTTCATTGGGCGCTTCAGCTGCCTGCCGTCACACCTTATATAGTATAATGTCTTTCCGCACCGCCGCGCTTCGGCTCCTGCCCGCCGCCTTGCTCTTGCTTTCCGCTTGCTCCGAGTCGAACAAACAAACCGAAACGGCATCCTCCGCTAAAGAAGAAACAATGGCCACCACGGCCGATGCCATTGATTCCACGAAGTCAGCATCGCCAGTCGCTTCCGGCACCCAAGCCACCCAATCGCGCCCCAACCGCCTCACCGCCCCCGATACCGCCTACGCCCAGGATGTAGCCCTGTTTCTCGGTGGCCTCCAGCCCAGCCAGCACAGCAACCTCACCAAGTTGGCCGCTACACCCGTCTGGCAGGCTTTCGCCAAAGACCAGGACAAAAGCTGGGATAAATACCGCGCCACCCATACCACGCGCATGACCCAGTGGGCCAATACCGAGCTCGATTCGGTTCACGCCAACAGCCCCACCATTTTCTACCCCTTCAGCGGCCCCGATTTCCTGAACGTCGTCACGATGTTCCCCACCAGCCAAACCTACGTCCTGATGGGCCTCGAACCCGTCGGTAGTATCCCCGCCCGCACCTCCCTCGAAAACCCCAAGCTGCTGCCCGCCGTCAAAGCCTCCCTCTGGTCGGTGCTCAATTTTAGCTTCTTCCGCACCAACGACATGGCCGTGGACCTGAAATCAGTTGAACTTGATGGAGCTCTACCGCTCATGATGCTCTTCGCTGCTCGCACCGGCAACCAAATCACCGGCATCCGCCCCGTGCAGCTCGATGCTGCCGGCAAACTCCTCAACGCTCCAACCGACACCACTCAAACCCCCGACCCCAAGTCCATCCCCGGCGTCGAAATGAAACTTCGCGCCCCCAACGGCCAATCCAAAACCGTCTACTACTTCTCCGCCGACCTCAGCGATTGGAAGCTCACCTCCAAAAGCGCCCCGCTGGAGTTTGTTCGCCACCTCGGCCCCCTCACCACCTACGTGAAGTCGGCCACCTACCTCATGCACAAGTCGTATTTCAATAAAGTCCGCCGCACCGTCCTGCGCCGTAGCCGCTATATCCTGCAAGACGATTCCGGCATCGCCATGAAGTACTTTCAAAAAGGCGCCTGGCAGTTCAACTACTACGGTACCTACCGCCGGCCCATCAACCTTTTCGCCAAGCAATACCAGCCCGAACTCACCGCCGCCTACCGCGACACCCTGCACAAACCCAAACCGCTCCCCTTCGGCACTGGCTACAATTGGCGCCAAACCGATTCCAACCTCCTCCTTGCCAAGCGTCTGGTTCCCCTAGCCGACTAACGTCCGTATAAAACCAGCCCCACAGGGCCGTGGTGGCAACATCACGGCCCTTTCTATTTCCATATCCTATGAAAACGCCCTCTCAATCCCGTTCCACTCTTTACTATATAATAGGACTAGCCTTCCTATTAACCATAACAACCTTATTAACTCTAGCCGCTACAAGTCGCTTGGCCCCTCCTCTCCATTGGAGCGGGGGCCGGGAGGGGAGGCCCCCGTCCGCAGACTCCCCACTCCTAGACTCTCTCCTAAAAGCCAACCCTCAACTGGCCCGCGTCGCCACCAATCCCAAATACGAGCTGCAAATCATTTATACCCAAATCAACCGTGACGCCCAAAATCGCCCCACTTTCATCCCCCACACCTACCACCTCAACCCCCAGCAATACTTCAACCCCGCGAGCTTAGTCAAACTTCCTGTTGTTGCCCTCTCCCTCGAAAAGCTCAATGACCTCAACAAACCGGGAGTAACCCGCCGCACCATCATGGCCACCGGCACCGCCTACCGCTGCCAAACCCCCGTCCCCTTCGCCGCCCCAGCCGATTCCGACCGTACCGCCACCGTCGGCAACTACATCAAGCGCATGCTCCTGGTAAGCGACAACGTCGCCTACAATCGCCTCTACGAATTCCTAGGTCAACAACTCCTCAACCAACGCCTCCAGGAACTCGGTCATCCCAATGTCCGCATCACCCGCCGCTTCGCCCCCTGCGACACCGCCGCCAACCGCCACACCAACCCCATCAGCTTCCACACTCCCAGTGGCGATACCTTATATAAGGAGCCCGCCAAGTTCAACCCTACGCCCTACACCAGCCCCCTCGGCCGCGTCCTCAAAGGCCGTGCCTACCAGGCCGGCCGTCGCATCATCCCCGAACCCTACGATTTCACCACCGCCAACCATCTCCCGCTCCCCGCCATCACCGCCCTCCTACAAAGCATTCTCTTCCCCGAATCCGTCCCCGCCGCCCAGCGCCTCCGCCTCACCCCAACCGATTACGCCTTCCTCCGCCGCTACCTCCACGCCACTCCCCACGAGTCCGGCTTCCATCCCTACGCCCCCGCCCGCTACTTCGACGCCTACAAAAAATACCTCTATTACGGCCGCAACCCCGAAATTCCCCACCAATCCACCCTCCGCATCTACAACATCGTCGGCATGTCGCACGGCTACCTCGCCGATGTCGCCTATTTCGCCGACTCCCTCCACCAGTCCGAATTCCTCCTCAGCGCCGTCCTCTACGTCAACCAAGACGGCATCATCAACGACGGCGCCTACGAATACGACACCATCGGCCTCCCATTCCTAGCCCAACTAGGCCGCCAAATCCAGCAATACGAATCTCAACGCCCCCGCCAATACCTCCCCAACCTCACCGAATTCTTCTCCCTCGAGCCAATCCGGTGAAAAAAAGCTAATTTTGAGCTCGCCGTAAATCATTGAAGAGTAGTTGCGTTAGCTTATAAAGATGATTGTAGACTCACTTCGCCTATAAAAATATTGCGAGAGCACTTGTACACTCCAATTCTTCCTCCTACTTTTGCACTCCCAAATCGAAAGGACGCGGACACTAACCAAGCACTGAAAAAAGAAATTTATTAAACCGCTTGGTTAATCAAAAAAGGCACTTACCTTTGCACCCCGTTACAGTTCAACCGGAACAGTAACTAATAAATCAGGAAGATGAATCGAAAAATAAATTTTCCTAAATAGTTTGAAAATCGAAAAAGCTTCTTACCTTTGCACCCCGTTTTGTTTTAATCGAGAGCACTACGAAGTAGGATAAAAAGAAAAGAAAAATAAAGTTTCATTTTTACTTGCTAATTGAAAAAGGCGAGTTACCTTTGCACTCCCAAATCGAAAGAGGCGGTGCACAACAACTCGAAACGATGGCCCGCTTGGCCACAGCGTCACTTCAAATGGAAGCGACACACGTTCTTTGAATGTTTGGAAAAGACAAATGGTAAGGGCTGCTTTCAGCAATGAAAGTAGTAGAAATTACAAGCGTAACACGAATACATAGAACTCGTCAATACGAGTCGGATTCGCACTCGACATCAGCCCATCTTCGGATGGGTGTAGAAGAATTTTACAATGGAGAGTTTGATCTTGGCTCAGGATGAA
>NZ_JAERQF010000031.1 GCF_016734815.1 Hymenobacter rubidus | reverse complement strand
TTGTTGGGTGAAGGGCTGTCTTTCATGACATTCGAAAGATAAGACCCTATTCTGTCCAGATTTACCCGACCACCTCACATTTACCTAGCCGGTTCATTCACTGGAACCGCAGTTTTCGGTGCCATCAGTGTGACAAGTAACGGCAATACTGATGCGTTTGTGGCCAAGTGGAATGCCGTCACCAATTCATTCGCATGGGTGCAGCGAGCCGGCGGCGCCGAAGATGACGAAGCGGCGGCCTTGGCCGTAGCCGGTACGGCTGTGTATGTGACAGGCTCATTCAACGGACAATTCGTAGGCTTTGGCAACATCGTGCTATCCAGTGCGAGCAACAGCAGCGGTTTCTCAACGAGTGATGTATTCATAGCCAGAATTAACGACTTAGGTGCTTCGGCTGGCTTCGCTTGGGCTGTGCAAGCGGGCGGAACTAATACGGACTACGCGCGGGCACTGGCAGTGAGTGGAGGCTCAGTTTATGTTGCCGGTGATTTCTTTAGTGGTTCAGCACGCTTTGGCAACGCAACTCTGGCAAATTCCAATAGTAGCTTCACCGATGCCTTTGTGGCCAAACTCACCGACAATGCCACTAGCGCCAGCTTCGTGTGGGCAAAAAAAATCGGCGGTATAGAATATGAGTCTGCCTATGCCTTGGCGGTGAATGACCCCTTTGTGTATGTAGCAGGAAGTTTCTTCAGTTCAGGAGCCAGCTTTGACGCTATTTCCCTTAACAATACCGGTCTTGGCGAAGACATATTTATCGCCAAGCTCGTCGATGCCGGCACAACCGCCAGCTTTACTTGGGCTCAAAAAGCTGGCGGTGTAAATTCAGACATTGCCTATGCGTTGGCAGTGAGTGGCACAAGCGTATATGTAGGGGGAAGCTTTTATGGGGCGACTGCGAATTTTGGCAACATCACGCTAACCAGTGCGGGGGCACTTGATGCATTTGTAGCCAAATTGGTGGATGCCGGCAGCAGCGGCAATTTCGTGTGGGCGCAACGGGCCGGAGGCACCAGTAGTGGTGAACAAGTGAATACATTAGCCCTGAATGGAACCAGCGTGTATGTCAGCGGTGCTTTTGGAAGCACCGCGGGCAGTTTCGGGACCACAACATTAACGACTGCTGGCGGCTCTGATGCGTTTGTAGCGAAACTTATAGATGCAGGCACGACAGGCAGTTTTAGTTGGGCTCAGCGTGCCGGTGGTACAAGAATGGATGGTGCTTCTTCTATTGCATTGGGCAATGGCGCGGTGTATGTAGGGGGCAGCATTATTCCCGTCGCTACATTTGGTGCTTTTGCAATTAACGCGCCTATTGGTGCTTCAACGGGCTTTTTAGCTTCCCTCGCCGACCCCACCCTCACCGCCACCGCTGCGGCCCTGCACCCCGAAGGCATCCGCCTCTTCCCCAATCCCGCCCACGGCCGCGCCACCGTGCAGCTGCCGGCCGGCACCGCCACGGCCACGCTCACTATCCTCGATGCCCTGGGCCGCACCCTGCGCACCCAAACGGCCACCCCTAACTCAACCACTGAGCTGGACCTGACCGGCCTGGCCCCCGGCCTCTACGCCGTGCGGGTGGCCGTCGGCAGCAGCACCGCTACACACCGGTTGGACGTGGAATAGAAGCGGGTAAGCATTTTATGAATGGTGACAAAATGCCGGGGCCGATTTGAAACTGGATAATTGATAGGAGAGGGGCAGGTCGGTGAAGATGCCTTTTCAGCGCCTTGCGGGACATTTCTGATTTTTATCGCCCTGGTATTAAACCGGTAAAAGGTTGAGGTGTCAATGCAGAATTCCGCACCAAATGGTCATCGTAGCGTTAGGCGCTGCTGTAGCCAGTTGGCGCAGTTCCGTCACCCATTACCCCGGTTTTTTATGAAACACCTGTTTACCCTCGTGCGCAGCCGGCTGGTTACCGGCCTGCTTTTCGGCCTGTTTGGTACCGTGGCGGCCCGTGCCCAGGCGCCTGCTTGGCAAACGGCCACGGCCCTGGCCTCGGCCAGCAACGGCGCCTACACCGTGACGGCTACCGTGCCCGATGCCACTGGTACCAATTTATACATCACAGGTTACTTTGCGGGCACGGTGGCCATGGGAAGCGCGCTGCTCACCAGCGCCGGGGCCAACGATGTATTTGTGGGCAAGTGGAACGTGGCCAACCAGCGCTTTGCCTGGGTGCAGCGGGCCGGCGGCGCCAACAACGACCAGGCCCTGGCCGTGGCTGTGCGGGGTTCCAGCGTGTACGTGGCGGGTACCTTTGGCGTGGCGGCTAGTTTCGGCAGTGTCAACCTGACGGCGGCCGGCGCGACGGATGGCTTCGTGGTGAAGCTGACCGATGCCGGCACCAGCACGAGTTTTGTCTGGGGGCAGCCGGTAGGCGGCCTCAACGAGGACCGGGCCACGGCGCTGGATGTAAGCAACACCAGCGTGTACCTCACCGGCACCTTCCGCAGCCAAACGGCCACGCTCGGCAGCCTCACGCTCACCAACGCCACCGCCGGGGCCACCACCGCCGGCCTGGCCCACATTTACCTCACCAAGCTCACCGATGCGGGCACCACCGCCAGCTTTGTGTGGGCGCGGGCCTTTGGCGGCGCGGCGGCCGACGACGCAGCGGCGGCCCTGGTGGCCAATGGGGCCAGCATTTACCTGGCCGGCGACTACACCGGCAACCTGAACCTCGGCAACACTACCCTAAGCAGCAGCGGCGGGCGCGATGCGTACGTGATTCGATTTCTGGACACGGGCAGTAACGTGGGCGTGGCCTGGGCCAAAAGCGCAGGGGGCGCCAGCGCCGACTTTGCCACGGCCCTGGCCCTGAACGGCACCAGCGTGTACGTAGCCGGCGTTTTCAGTGGCCTCGCGGTTTTCGATGCCAACGGGGTGGTGAGCGCCGGTACGGCCAACGTCTTTGTCGCCAAGCTGACCGATGCCGGCACAACCAGTGCCTTTACCTGGGTGCAGCAGGCCGGCGGCACCGCCATCGACCAGGCCACCGCCCTGGCCGCGAGCGGTGCGGACGTGTACGTGGCCGGTGGGTTCACCAGCGCCACCGCCGGCTTCGGGACCATTAGCCTGGCCAATACGTCGATGGCTACCGCGCGCACCGCCGATGTATTTGTGACGAAGTTGAATGACTCGGGGCCGGCCGGCACGTTCGTGTGGGCGCAGAAGGCGGGAGGCACGGGCGCCGACCAGGCCGCCAGCGTGTCGGTGCTGGGCAGTACCGTGTTTGTGGGCGGCGGCCTCACGCCGCCGGCCGCGTTTGGCAGCCAGGTTATTACAACGGCCGCCGCCGTGAGCGTGGGCTTTCTGGCCACGCTGGCCACCACCCCTCTGGCCACTACTGCCCCCCTTGCGCTGACAGATTTCTGCCTCTACCCCAACCCCGCTCGCAGTGCGGTCACGGTCCAACTGCCTGCCGTGTCCGGCCCGGCCACGCTCACCGTCTTCGATGCCCTGGGCCGGCCCGTGCGCAGCCAAAGCGCCGCTTCCAACACCCGCGCCGAGCTGGACCTGACCGGCCTGGCCCCTGGCCTCTACGCCGTGCGTGTGGCTGTGGGCGGTAGCACGGCTACGCGCCGGCTGGTGGTGGAGTAGACAAGCGTTTTCGGCCGCTTGTCTATCTTGGCCCGATGAAGTTCTGCGCTGCTTTTCTACTGGTTGTCGGGGCGCTGTTAACACTGCCTGGGCTTGACGCGCGGGGACAAGCTCCAGCCTGGCAGATGGCCATTGCTCCCAGCCAAGCCGCCGGAAGCACCTCGGTGGTGCAAGCCACGGTGGCCGACAGCAGCGGCCACAACCTCTACCTGGTGGGCTATTTTTTCGGCACGGTTGGCTTTGGGGCCAGCACGCTGACCAGTGCCGGCGATGCCGACGCCTTCGTCGCCAAGTGGAACATTGCCACGCAGGCATTTGTGTGGGCGCGGCGGGCCGGGGGCTCACGAAGTGATGGCGCTGGCCAGGTAGTTGTCAAGGGCAGCAGCGTTTACATAGCCGGCAGCTTTCTGGGCAGTGCGGCTACGTTTGGCGCTATCAAACTCAATGCGGCAGTTAGCAACAGCGGCTATCCGGCCGACATCTATGTGGCCAAACTAACCGATGCCGGAGCCACTGCCGATTTTGTTTGGGCCGTGCGCGCCGGTGGCGAGGCCGAGGATTTCATTGGGGGCCTCGCGGTGCGTGGGAGCAGCGTGTATGTGTCGGGCGCGTTTGCCAGCCGCACGGCCGACTTTGGCAGCACGGTGCTGGTAAATGCCAATTCCAGCAACGACTTCACGGATATGTTTCTGGCCCGCATCACCGACTACGGCCCGCTCGCTGCTTTCGACTGGGCGCAGCGCGTGGGTGGGCCCAGGCACGAGGGAGCCGGAACCATTGCCGTCAGCGGCACCAGCCTCTACCTCAGCGGCACCTTCACCGGTCCCACGCTTACGTTCGGCAGCACCACACTCAGCAAAGCCGCCGGCTCGGACATCTACAGCACCGACGCCTTTGTGACCAAATTTGTGGATACCGGGCCGGGCGCGAGTGCGGTGTGGGCCCAGAGCTTTGGGGGCCCCGGTAACGACAATATAGCCGGGCCGTTGCTCGATGGCTCGACGCTCTACATCGCCGGCCAGTTCAGCCAAACTGCCACCGTCGGGAGCACCGCGCTGACCAGCGCGGGCGGCTCCGATGTGTACGTGGCCCGCCTGACCGACACCGGCGCCAGCAGCCGTTTCGATTGGGCCACGCGGGCCGGCGGCACCGGGCAGGAAGACCTGTATGGCCTGGCCTTGAGCGGCAGCGCACTCTACCTCACCGGCGATTTCTTCGGCGCTACTACCCGCTTTGGAACCGCCACACTGGCCAATGCCACCACCGACATTGACGAGCGATACTGCGACCTGTTCGTGGCCAAGCTCACGGACGCCAGCACCGGCCCGGCCTTTGCCTGGGCGCAGCGCGCTGGCGGAACCAATTATGATTTCGGGACGGGAGTAGCCGTGGTGGGCCCGGTGGTGTACGTGGCCGGCGGGGCCACGCCCGCGCTTTCGTTCGGGACCCACCCCCTTGCCGGCCCGGTTGGGGCGCGCATTGCCTACCTGGCCTCCCTCGCCGATGTGCCTACGCCCGCAGACCCTGGCGGCAATCCTGACCCCGGCTCTGGCCCTGATGCTGGCGTTGGCCCCGGCGACTGCACCCAGCCCGGAGGCGCGGATGCTTGCCCAATACAAATCCCCAACATCATCACGCCTAACGGCGACGGGCCCAACGACCGGTTTGTGTGCCACGGCCTGCCGGCCGGTGATTGGGAGCTGACTGTGTATAACCGCTGGGGCCGGCTGGTGTACCAGCAGGCGGCTTACCGCAACACCTGGGATGCCGCGGGCCAACCGGCCGGCCTGTTCTATTACCTGCTTCGCAACCCAGCCAGCGGTGCCCGCTACCGGGGTTGGTTGGAGGTGGTTCGGTAACGGCGGTGGCCCCGGCCGCGGGGCTCAACGTAATGGTAGCATCCCACGTTACCTTTGCTCCATGAACCTCGCCGCCCAAATCGACCACACCCTGCTGCGTCCCGACTGCACCGAAGCCCAGATTATTCAGCTTTGTGAGGAGGCCGCCGCGCACGGTTTTGCCGCCGTGTGCGTGCCGCCGTGCTACGTGGCGCTGGCCGCCACCAGGCTGGAAAACACGGCCGTGGGCATTTGCACCGTCATTGGCTTTCCGCTGGGCTACGCGGCCTCCAGCGCCAAGTTCAAGGAAGCCGAAGTGGCTCTGTACGACGGTGCCACGGAGCTGGACATGGTCATCAATATTTCGGCCCTGAAATCGGGCAAAGCAGAAGCCGTGCAGGCCGAAATTCTGGATTTGGCCGACCTGTGCCACGTGCATCAGGCGGTGCTGAAGGTCATTATCGAAACGGCCCTGCTCAGCGAAG
Organism: Hymenobacter rubidus; assembly: GCF_016734815.1. Lineage (GTDB taxonomy): Bacteria > Bacteroidota > Bacteroidia > Cytophagales > Hymenobacteraceae > Hymenobacter > Hymenobacter rubidus. The sequence goes on along the minus strand of NZ_JAERQF010000031.1, from coordinate 59,380 downwards.
AAGAAATAGTGCTGGCCTGCCAGCTGTGCGTAGGCGGCGAGGCCGACTTCGTGAAAACCTCCACCGGGTTTGCCAGCCGGGGCGCCTCGGTGGCCGACGTGGAGCTGCTGCGCCGTTCGCTCCCGAAAACGGTGCGTATTAAGGCCGCCGGCGGCATTCGCACCCGCGAAGCCGCGCTGGCGCTGGTAGCCGCCGGCGCCGACCGCATCGGCTCGTCCAATAGTCTGGCCCTGATTGCTGAAACCAATGAACCCACTGCTGCCCAAGCGTAAGTTGATGCTGCTGGCCTCTCCGCTGTTTTTTCTGGCGGCCTGCGCCGGCACGGCCCCGCAGGCCCCGCAAGCCAGCGCCCCGGCTTCCGATACCACCTTGCGCAAGCCCACCGCCGCGGCTCCCGCGCCCTTGCCCGCCGAAGACGTGGCCAAATACCGCCCCGTGTTTTCGGCGCCCAAACCGGCGGGGGCCACGGCGGGGGCAAGCAGCGCGCGGGCCGTGGTGCCGCCCACCAATCAGGTGAATGCCCAGATGGAGCAGCGCCTGCGCGACCAGGCCTACACCAACCAAAACGTGAAGTACGCCCAGGGCTACCGCGTGCTGGTGTACCTGGGCCTGGAGCGCGACAAGGTGATGGCCATTCGCCGCTCCATCATTGGCCGCTACCCCGACGAAACCGATTACCTCACGTTCAAGTCGCCCGTGTACCGCCTCTACATCGGCGACTACCTCACCAAGCTCGAAGCCGCCCGTGGCATGGCCCGGCTGCGCGGCCTCACGCCCAAACTGGAACTGGAACCCACCCAGGTACTGCTGAACAAGAACCCGTAACGCAAGAAAACCGAAAGGCAGTCCTGCTGAGCGAAGTCGAAGCATCTCTACCGCAGCACTAATCAACTTTAGTTTCGCAGTAGAGATGTTTCGACTTTGCTCAGCAGGACGTTCTGACTATCCTATGACTGAACTCATTCCCCGTATCCAGCGCCTCGCTGCCCAGCATGCGGCCGATACCGTGGCCATTCGCCGCCACCTGCACGCCCACCCCGAGCTGTCGTTTGAGGAAGTGAACACGGCTGCCTTTGTGACGAAGGAATTGGAAAAGCTGGGACTCGCGCCGCAGCCCCTTGCCAACACCGGCGTGGTGGCCCTCATCGAAGGCCAGCCCGGCGGCCCCACCATTGCCCTGCGGGCCGACATGGACGCGCTGCCCATCACGGAAACCAGCGACATCCCTTATAAATCGACCAACCCCGGCGTGATGCACGCCTGCGGGCACGACGTGCACACGGCTTCGCTGCTGGGCGCGGCCCGCATCCTGGCCGGGCTGAAAAGCGAGTTCAAAGGCACCGTCAAGCTCATGTTTCAGCCCGGCGAGGAGCGCCTGCCCGGTGGCGCGTCGCTTATGATTAAGGAAGGCGTGCTGGAAAACCCGGCCGTGAGCAACGTGCTCGGCCAGCACGTTTTTCCGCACCTGCCGGCCGGCAAAATCGGCCTGCGCCCCGGCCGCTACATGGCCAGCACCGACGAGCTTTATCTCACCATTCGGGGCAAAGGCGGCCACGGCGCCATGCCCGAAATGAACCTCGACCCCGTATTGGTGGCCGCCCACATCATCGTGGCGGCCCAGCAGATTGTGAGCCGCCGCGCCAGTCCCAAAATTCCCTCTGTACTCAGCTTTGGCAAGGTCATCGCCAACGGCGCCACCAACGTCATCCCCAACGAAGTGTACATCGAAGGTACCTTCCGCACCCTCAACGAGGAGTGGCGCGCCGAGGCCCACCAGCACCTGCGCCGCCTGTGCGAGGGCCTGGCCGAAAGCATGGGCGCGGTGTGCGAGCTGGAAATTCGCCACGGCTACCCCTACCTCGAAAACGAGCCCACCCTCACGGCCCGCGTGCGCGCCGCCGCCGAAGAATACCTCGGCCCCGAAAACGTGGTGGAGCTCGACCAGTGGATGGCCGCCGAGGATTTCGCCTACTTCTCGCAAGCCGCGCCGGCCTGCTTCTACCGCCTCGGCACCCGGCACGAGGATGGCCGGTTTGCCTCGTCCGTGCACACGCCCACGTTTGACATCGACGAGCAAGCCCTAGCCACCGGGCCGGGCCTGATGGCGTGGCTGGCCATCAAGGAGTTGGGGCAATAAGCCCGTAGCGCAGACAATGAAGCTGTTTAGAAAGACGGTTCCGCCCGGTCCGACGCCGTAGGCGTCGGACCGGCAAACGGCACCCTTCCCAAACAGCTTCATTGTAAGTCCTCACAGTAGCTGATGAAGTCGTTCGCAATTCCTCAAAGCTGTCATCCTGAGCCTGCGAAGGGCCTTCTCCCCGAAGAACAAACAGTTTGCAGTAAATCAGTCGCCGCAAGCGTGAGCAGGTTCTTCGCAGGCTCAGATGACAAACGGCAAAAAGTTGGGCTACTAGCCACTGCGATTCCACAATAGGGCTGTCCCAATACCACGGAATCTGTCCTTTTTTACCTGCCATGAAACGAAGCCTGCCCTGCTTTTTATTCCTGTCCTTCCTGCTGGCAAACCCGGCCGCTGCCCAAACCCGTCGCGCAGTCTACGGCTTGCAGCTGTGGCCCGAAGCGCAGGCTGAGCTGGCCCTGCCCGGCCACGACTACCTGCTGCTGGCGGTGCGCGGCCAAAACAACACCGATTATAACGACAGTCGCTACTCCAACCCCAACCGCTTCCTGGGCTTCGATGAGCGGCGTGTGACTGCCGGTTACGAGCATTTCTGGAACGAGCACTGGAGCCTGGGCGGCACGTTGGGCTACTACTCGGGCTACGGCAGCTACGTGGTGCTGCCTGAGGTGCTGGTCCGCCACCGCAGTGCCATTGGGCCGCTCACGTTTGGGCAGCGCCTGAGCTTGGAACGCACACTTCCGGGCGATAAGTACGCGCTGGCCCAGACCAATGCCCGCTTGCGCGTAGACCTAGAAAAGCTAATTGCTCTCGGCGATTTCGGCCTGCGTCCGCGCCTCAGCTACCAGGCCGACTCGCACGTGCGCCTGCTCAAATCGGATACCGACACCAAAGAGCGCACCATCCAATTCACCAGTCTGCGCGGTGAACTGGGCCTTCGGCTAGCGCCCGAATTCGATATAACGCCGTGGTTTGCCTACCAAACTGCCTACTACTTCGCCCTGGAGCAGAGCGGTTCCAACGGCATCATTCCCGCCGCCCGCGTGAATCTGGTAACTCCAGTGCTGGGGCTTGATATCCGCTTCACGCTACTGCAATGGCACACTGCCAACGACCGCCAGCCATTGCCCACGCAACACTAACAGGGGCCGCCACTAGTAGCCCCGTCCACGCTTGCTGACAAATTTTCAGTTTGCGCGGATATCTGAATAGTGCTTCTATGGCTCTTGAATGACATATTTATAGTTGTGCTTGTCGACGCATGTTTGCTAAATTCAGTAAAATAAGACAATTTGTCTTGTAAAAAGCCCTCGTAATGGATTGGTATAGAATTTAAGGAAAGCCAGTGTGCGCCACTCGGCAGCACCCCTTTCACACAAACTCTTAATTATTTAATACCAATGGCAACTCTGCTGTATAACACCCGTCCTTCCCTGCGTCCCAGCCGTGCGTTGAGCGCCATGCTCGCCGACATGCTGCACGAGCCGCAAACCGCTACCACCCAACCCACCCCCGCTTTCACGCCCGCTGCCGACATTCTCGAAACGGCCAGTGGCTTTGAGTTGCACCTGGCGCTGCCCGGCGTGAAAAAAGAAGCCGTCAACATCGAATTCCTCGATGGCCAGCTAGTGATATCCGGCGAGCGCCCCAACCCGGCCGCTGCCGCCAAAGAAGCCGCTGCTACGGCCACCGAAGCCAACCCGACCGATGAAAACAAGCCGGCCGTGGTAGCCCCCGAAGCGCCGGCTGCGCCCAAGTTCCGCCGCCTCGAAACCAATTACGGCGCCTTCACCCGCAGCTTCCGCCTGCCCGAAACGGTGAACGTGAAAGCCATCGGCGCCGAGCTGACCGACGGCATCCTGCGCGTGACGCTGCCCTTCGACACGGAAAAAGTGACGAAACAACACATCGAAGTCCGCTAATACCGGACGATTCTGCAAAAAAGGCACCCTGACGGGTGCCTTTTTTGCAGAATCGGTTGTTGCCTGTACGCACCGCTTCCCTTGGCCCATTTTCTGCTAAAAGCAACCTTTAGATGCGAAAGCGAATCTTTCGAGCGTTAGCGTAAAAACCGGCCCCGACTCATCCGGTTTTCATGCTCGAAATCGTAAATTAGGCTCTTCAATCACCCACTCCACTTTTTTCATTTTCCCTTACCCATGCAAGCAAAACAAATGATGCTCGGCCTGCTCGGTTCCGCCATTTTGGGCGGCGGCGTGGCCGTGGGGGGGTACAAGCTGCTGGAACCTGCTCCCTCAGTGCAGCAGGCGGTAGCCGCCGACCCCCAGGTGCGTTACACTTCCGAGATGCGGAGCAGCCCCTACACCGTGCCCGAAGGCCTGAACTTCGTGGCCGCCGCCGCCGCCGTAACCCCGGCCGTGGTGCACGTCATGACCGAATACGCCGCGCCGGCCGTGGACCAGCGCCAGATGCAGATGGACCCCTTCCTGCGCCAGTTTTTTGGCGACCAGTTCGACCAGTTTAAGGGCCAGCAGCCGCAGGGCGGCGGCCAGGGCTCCGGCTCCGGCGTCATCATTGCCGCCAACGGCTACATCGTCACCAACAACCACGTCATCGACAAAGCCTCCAAAATTGAAGTGGTGCTCGACGACAAGCGCAAGTTCGAGGCCGAGCTGGTGGGCGCCGACCCCAATACCGACCTGGCCGTGCTGAAAGTGAAGGCCGACAACCTGCCCTTCGTGAAGTACGGCAACTCCGACGACGTGAAAGTGGGCCAGTGGGTGCTCGCCGTGGGCAACCCCTTCAACCTGAACTCGACCGTGACGGCCGGCATTATCTCGGCCAAGGGCCGGAACATTGACATCCTACGTCGCAAGGACAACATGGGCATCGAGTCGTTCATTCAGACCGATGCCGTGGTGAACCCCGGCAACTCGGGCGGCGCCCTCGTCAACCTCAACGGCGACCTGATTGGCATCAATTCGGCCATTGCCTCGCACACCGGCTCGTTCGAGGGCTACGCTTTCGCCATTCCCAGCTCGCTGGCCAGCAAAGTGGTGGATGACCTGCTGAAATACAAAGTGGTACAGCGGGCGCTGCTCGGTGTGCAGATTCAGGAAGTCGACGCCAAGCTGGCCTCCGAGAAGAAGCTCAACACCCTGAACGGCGTGTATGTGCAGGGCCTCACCGAAGGCAGCGCCGCTGCCCAGGCCGGCCTGAAAATGGGCGACATCATCACCCAAATCAACGGCGTGGCCGTAAACACCTCCTCGCAACTTCAGGAGCAGGTGGCCCGCTTCCGCCCCGGCGATAAGATTAAAGTAAGCTACCTGCGGGGCGGTTCGGCCAGCACGACGGAGGCTACCTTGCGCAACGCCACCGGCACCACGGGCGTGGTGCGGGAGGATGCGGCCGCGGCGTCCATCAAGTACGAGGGCGCGACCGTTGCGGCTGTACCGGCACGCGACCTGGCCAAATTGGGCTTGGAAGGCGGCGCCAAAATCAGCGGCATCAAGGAAAGCAATTTCCGCGAAACGGGCATGGCCGATGGCTTCATCATCACCCGCATCGACAAGCATCAGGTGACCAAGCCCGCCGACGTGAAAAACTATTTGGACCAGGCGCGTGAAAGTTCGGGCGCTTTGGTGGAAGGGGTTTACCCCGATGGCCGCAAAGCCTATTATCCCATTGGCCAGGAGTAATAAGATTTTTAGTTGAAAAGAAGCCCTTGCCGCTTCGGCTGGGGCTTTTTTTTTGCCTGATACCAAGGGGCTTTTTTTCTCTCAATTTGGGACTAATGCACGGGGCATTTTGATACCTTGCGAATGGAAGTCCGCGACACCGGTAAAGTGCAAATAGGGGATTGAGAGTCAGGCAAAAAAAGTTTGAAATGCGGTGAAATCGGCCCCATCTTTAAGGCCAGTTCGCGGTTTTTCTCGTAAGTGAGTATCCCAAGCCGGGAGGTTGTATCTTACGGTTTGGCCGGCGGCCGCTCCGGTTTTGTTCTGCTTCCACCCGTGCATGGAAAACGTAATCAACACTTTATATATTCAGAATTTTAAGTCGATTAGAAGCGCCGTGCTGCACCCGCGGCGGGTTAATCTCATCATTGGCCAGCCCAATGTGGGAAAATCGACTGTGCTGGAAGCCATGTGCTTGTTGGGCAGCTTGCCGTACGAGCACAAGAAAAAGTTTATGCGCAGCTTCATCCGCTACGAGAAGCCGTCGCAGCTTTTTCACGACAGCCTGATGACCAACCCGATTCGCATCGAAACCGACCGCGACGTGTGTTTGCTGGGGCGGGCAGGAACTGGCCACGACAAGCGTTTCCAATACGGTGTGTTCAGCCAGGCCGCTTACCGGCTGTTGCGGGCCCAACTGGGACTGCCGCTGCTGGAAGGGCGCAGCAAAACCCGCAACGGCGACGATGCCCAACTGCTGCACCGCCTCCACGACCACCTGGTCGCCGCGGGCCCCTTGCCGGAGCCGGGGTTTCTGTATACCGAAATAGACCGGGAAGGCAAAATGGACCAGCCCGGCGAAGGCGGCCACTACCTTACTTCTACTCCAGCCTGGCAACCCCGCGCGGTGAAGCCCTACAGCTTCAAGCGCAAAGGCCCGCTCAACCGCCGCTACGCCGAAGCATCGCTGCGCCCGCCCCACGGCAACAACCTGGTGCAGGTATTGGAAAACAACGCCGACTTACGCCAGGAATTTGCCACGCTTTTTGCCGACCACAACCTGCGCATGCGCGTGCGCCCCGACGCTGGTCGCTTTGAGGTGATGAAAGAGCTGGACGGCCTGAGTTTCGCTTATCCGTATTCCAGCAGCGGCGATACCTTGCAGCGTTATGGGTTTCACTTGGCGGCCATGGAATCGAACCACCAAGCGGTGATTCTGCTGGAAGAGCCGGAAGCGCATTCGTATCCGATTTATGTAGCGCAACTGGCCGAGCGTATTGCCACGCAGCAGGAAAATCAGTTTTTTGTGACCACGCACAGCCCGCAGCTTTTCGGCGACGTGCTCGAGAACATGGTGCCCTACGAAAACCGCGTGCCCGAGCTCGCGGTATTTGTGGCCTATTACAAAGATTTCCAAACCAAGCTGCGGCAATTATCTGACGAGGAAGTGCGCAGCCTGCGCCGCGACAGCCACGATGTGTTCAACAACCTGCACCACCTGGCCCAGGAGCCCGTGGTTCGCAAGGTGATGTAAACGTAGAGCACTAAAGGGAGAAATAGCACGTCCTGCCGGGCGCGGCCAATGCACGCTACGCCAAGCGTAGTCCATTCACCTGGAACGCGCTAGCAGAGGCGGGCCTTCGGGTGCGCGCAGCTAGGCGTTTGCCTTAGCGGCCCTCCCGCTCATCTCCCTAAGCAGCCGTAGATTTGCCGGTGCATCATCCCACCCCATTTCCTGCGCAAACTCCATGAAGCAAGCCCTCGAAGAAGCCACCGCTCCCGACGTTACCGTAGCCCATCCGCACCACGACCCGCACGGCATTCAGGACGTGTTGCGCCAGCTCGGCGTCGAGTCGGACAATGCTGCTTTCAGCACCGGCCGCACCTGGGGCGGCCACGCCAACACGGAGCGCCGCACCGTGAACGCGCCCGCCGATGGCCGCCGCATGGCCAGCGTGGCGTTTGCCACCCCGGCCGACTACGAAACCGTGGTGCAGGCCGCCGCCGAAGCCTTCAAAACCTGGCGGCTGGTGCCGGCCCCCAAGCGCGGCGAAATTGTGCGCCAGATTGGCAACAAGCTGCGCAAGTTCAAGGAGCCGCTGGGCAAGCTGGTGAGCGCCGAAATGGGCAAGATTCTGCAGGAAGGCCTGGGCGAAGTGCAGGAAATGATTGATATCTGCGACTTTGCCGTGGGCCTTTCGCGGCAGCTGCACGGCTTCACCATGCACTCGGAACGCCCGGCGCACCGCATGTACGACCAGTACCAGCCCCTGGGCATTGTGGGCATCATTTCGGCCTTTAACTTTCCGGTGGCCGTGTGGAGCTGGAATGCCATGCTCGCGGCCGTGTGCGGCGATGTGTGCATCTGGAAACCCTCCGAAAAAACACCGCTCACGGCCGTGGCCGTGCAACACATCATCCGCGACGTGCTGGCTGAAAACGACATTCCCGAAGGCGTGTTCAACTTGATTATCGGCGATGCGCAGATTGGAGCAGCCCTGGCCGCCGACAAGCGCGTGCCGCTGGTATCGGCCACGGGCAGCACCCGCATGGGCCGCAAAGTAGGGGAGGTGGTAGGCGCCCGCCTGGGCCGCGCCCTGCTGGAGCTGGGCGGCAACAACGCCATTATCGTTACCAAAAATGCCGACCTCGACATCGCCATTCGCGCCATCGTGTTTGGCGCCGTGGGCACGGCCGGGCAGCGCTGCACGAGCACCCGCCGCGTCATCATCGAAGACGGCGTTTTTGAGGAGGTGAAGAGCCGCCTGCTCAGCATCTACCCCAAGCTGCCCATTGGCCATCCGTTGCAGGAAGGCACGCTGGTGGGCCCGCTGATTGATGCCGACGCGGTGAAACTGTTCGAAGATGCTTTGGCGAAGGTGCAGGCCGAAGGCGGTACGCTGCTCACCGGCGGCCAGGTGCTGAGCGGCGCCGAACTGCACGGCGGCCACTACGTGCAGCCCGCCTTGGTAGAGGCCGAAAACCATTACCACACGGTGCAGGAAGAAACCTTTGCGCCCATTCTGTACCTCATCAAGTACAGCGGCGGGGTGCAGAACGCCATCGACCTGCAGAACGACGTGCGCCAAGGCTTGTCCAGCAGCATCTTTACCCTGAACCTGCGCGAGGCCGAAGCCTTCCTGGCCGCCAGCGGCTCCGACTGCGGCATTGCCAACGTGAACATCGGCACGAGCGGGGCCGAAATCGGCGGAGCTTTCGGGGGCGAGAAGGAAACCGGCGGCGGCCGCGAATCCGGCTCCGACGCTTGGAAAGTGTACATGCGCCGCCAGACCAACACCATCAACTATTCTACTGAACTGCCGCTGGCGCAGGGCATTAAGTTCGACGTGTAATCCTTGGATTCAGATAAAAAAGGAAAGCCCTACCCATACGTTGGCGGGGCTTTCCTTTTTAGGCGCTTGGCTTACTGGTGGCGCACACCTCTGTGGCCTTTGTAGGCCAAAATATTGGCTCAGAATAGTGCATAACAAAGCCGGCACAGCCCGTTAGGGCCAAGGAAGGTACCGGGATAGTCAAATTGGATTGGCTCGCCGATGGGTTGGGATAGTCGGCAGTGTACGCAGCCAGGGAAGGTCTTTGGGGCGTTGAGACCAGAGCCCCCGTCCGGGAACAGGGCCTTGCGGGCCGGCGTAGGCTTTAACCGTTTCGGTAGGTGATGCTTGTCCTTCACCGAAATCAATAATGGAATTAGAGTCGGACTTGCTACAAGCCAGTAGCGCGGGCAGCAGAAAAGGACGTAGATGACGCAGCATGGAAAGGAAAGAAGGGTTGATTGCAAAAAGGTAAGAAGCGCCTAAATTTACTGCTAAGCGTAGCCACATAACCGGTGCAACCCTTGAGGCAGCCACGTAGTCTCTTCGGCGCTTAAGCTCTTTAATACTCCGCTTTTTCTGCACATGGAAGCCCTCTCCATCTCCGCTTACGTCGACATCAACGCCCCGCTGGTGGAGCGCTGCCGCTTGAACGACCGCCAGGCCCAGGCCGAAATCTACCGGCGCTACTCCAAGGCTATGTTCAACGCGGCGCTGCGCATCACCGGCGACTATGCCGAGGCCGAGGACGTGCTCCAGGAATCTTTTCTGAGTGCTTTCCGGGAGTTGAGCGGCTACAAGGGCGATTCCTCTTTTGGGGCGTGGCTGAAGCGCATCGTCGTCAACAAAAGCATCAATTGCCTGCGGCAGCGCCGGCTGGCGCTGGTGCCGCTGGGCGAGCAGCACCACGAAGAGCCCGCGGAGGCCCCCAGCCTTTCGCCCGAGGACGAAGCCGATGCCCATTACCGGGCCGATGTGCTGCGCCGTTGCATTCAGGAACTGCCCGATGGCTACCGCGTGGTGCTCAGCCTGTACCTGCTGGAAGGCTACGACCACCTCGAAATTGCCGGCATTCTGGGCATTTCCGAGTCTACTTCCAAATCCCAATACAGCCGGGCGCGGGTTCGGCTGCGCGAATTGGCCGCCCAGCGCGGCCTTGGTTAACGTATTCTTTTCCGGCATTCATTACTTATCGTTTTCACTACCCTTCATCCTTTTTCGCCCGATGGCGGTTTTCATATAGCCCCGCTGCCCAATCTGAACCTGGACGAATCGTGCGTCTGCTTCTCTCTCATGGATACTACTAAGCCTGATTCTTTGGAAAACTTCGTCGAGCGGCACCGGGCCGATTTCGACACCCACGAGCCGCGCCCCGACCTATGGGCCGCGCTTGAGCAGCAGTTGGCTGCCCCCGCGGCCACGGCTACGGCCACGCCCGCCATGCGGCTGGCCGAGGAAAGGCCCTCCCTGCCAGCTGCTCAGCCAGCGGCAGTGGAGCGGGCCAATTGGCTGCAGCGCTACGGTGTGGCCGCCGCCCTGGCTTTGCTGGTTTTTGCCGCGGGCGCCAGCGAGGCCTGGAAGGCCAACCAACAGGAAGCCGAACCAACTGTTGCCACCGTGCAGCCCAGCCAAGAAGCTACTGCTGGTGCTGATGCCGCGCTGTACCAGGGCGGCAACCCGCTGGCCCTGACCGCCACCGAGCGCAGCACCGGCGCCGACAGCCAACTGGTGCGGGCGGTGCGGGGCATGGAAACCTACTACACCAACCAACTGGCCCGCCGCCAGAGCGAGCTGCGCCAGCTGAACGGCCCCGGTGCGGCGGGCATGACGGCGGACTGGCAAAGCGAACTGGTGTCGCTCGACTCTAGCTACCGGCAGCTGAAGCAGGAGCTGCTGCACCATCCGCAGCCCGATGCCGTGCTCACAGCCATGAACCGCAACCTGCAAATTCGCCTCGACATTCTGGACCAGCAGCTGCACTTGGGCACCACCACTGAACCGGACCGCAACACGGGCTCTTACGTGCTGGCCGACAGCCGGCGCCAGGCCGAATGAGTTTGCGCAACGGACTTCGGTGGGGCCGTGCCGTGCTGGCCGCCATGAGCGTGCTGCTGGCACCGGTGGCCGTGGCTCAGTCGGGCCAGTGGGTAGTGGTGGGCTCCGAAGTGGCCGTGCGAGTGCTGTCGCCCGAGGCACGCCGGGCCGAAGAAGCCCTGTTTGGCCCCGACCCAACCCAGCCGCAGAACCCGCCGCAAACGTTGACTCAGACGCAGAACCCCCAGCCGGACCAAACCGACACCCCGGACATGGCCAGCCTGCAGGTAGAGCAGCGCCGCCACATCAGCCGCAGCTATTCGGTGCCCAAAGCCGGCCGGCCGTTTTCGTTGGACACGCGCTACGGCCGGGTGCAAATCAACCCGTGGAATAAGCACGAAATCAAAGTAGAGGCTGAGCTGGTGGCCCGCTCCGAAACCGAAGCCGGAGTGCGGCAGGTGCTGGATGCGCTGGGCGTACAGTGGCTGGACTACGACTGCAAAACCGGCGGTGTGGCCGTGAGCACGCAATTTGGCCCGGCCCTGCGCGGGCGCGCGGGCGGCTGCCGCTACGAGGTGAACTACACCGTGTGGCTGCCCCGCACCACCGCCCTGCGCGTGTACAACAGCTTCGGCGAGGTAGCCATTACCGGTGACCTGAGTGGCCCCACCGAGTTGGCCGTGGAGTACGGAGCCCTGCGCACCGGCCGCCTCAACGGCCCGCGCAACCTGGTGCGTATTGGCAACGGCGACTGCAATATTCCCTTCGCTGGCCGCGCCAGCATCGATGCCAGCTACGCCCGCCTGCGCCTCGACGAAGGCACTACCGTGGACTTGCGCAACAACTATTCCGACGTGGACATTGGTACCGTGCATGACCTGACCGTGCACAGCAAGTACGGCGACGTGGCCCTGGGCACCGTGCGCAACCTGCGGGGCTCGTCGGGCTACTCGCGCTTCACCATCGCCAAACTCGATGAAGCCCTGGACATGGCCCTGCGCTATTGCCCCGACTTCGTGGTCCGCGACATGGGCGCCAATTTCCGGCAGGTAAATCTGGACGGGGGCTTCAGCACCATTCGGCTGGGCTTTGCCGATGCGCCCGGCTTCCGCTTCGATGTGAGCACCGAGCAAGGGCAGCTGTTGGTGGACAAGAACCTGGTACGGGTGCTGTCGCAGGAAAACGGCCCACAAACCAGCGACGTGCTGGGCGTATTTGGCGGCGTGGTGCCCGCGCGGCGGGCCGGCAACGTCAACATCAAGGTGCGCTACGGCACGGTGCGGTTCAGCAAATAGGGGCGCAAGAGCACGGTCGTGGTTTACCTTCGGCCATGAAACGCTTGCTTTTGCCGCTGCTTGGGCTGCTAGCCGGTCCGGCCCTGGCCCAGCGGCCAACACCTATTTCGCCCGCCGCCGTGCCCATTGCCCAGTCCTCCGCGCTTAAAACCTACGCCCTGCGCCTGAAGCCCGGCGATGATTTGCGCCAGCAGCTCACGGCTTTTGTGCAGGCCAACCATATTGTGGCGGGCACGATGCTGACCTGCGTGGGCAGCCTGACGGTGGCCACGCTGCGGCTGGCCAACCAGGAAGGCCCCACGGTGTACCGGGGCCATTTTGAAATCGTGTCGCTGGTCGGCACGCTTTCCACCAACGGCTCGCACCTGCACCTGGCGGTGTCGGACAGCACGGGGCGCACCATCGGCGGGCATTTGCTGGACGGCTGCCGGGTGTATACCACGGCTGAAATTGTACTGGGCGAATTGTCGCAGCTGGAGTTTCGGCGCGAAACCGATGCCACTTTTGGCTACAAAGAGTTGGTCGTACATCCGGCCGCGCCCAAGCCGACTAAACCGTGACCATAAGCGTAATCCTAGCAGCATAATATGACCCCCACCGCCGACACTCCGCAGGCCGCCGCCTTCCGCCGCCAGGTGCTCAACCCACTGAAGCTGCGGCTGTTTATGCTGCGCAAGCTGCCCATGGCGTGGCTGGCGGGCCTGCGCCTCACGGTGCTTTCGCCGGATGCTGCGACTGTTACCATTCGCTACAAGTACCTCACCCAAAACCCGTTTCGTAGCCTCTATTTTGCCTGCCTGGCCATGGCGGCGGAGCTGGCCAGCGGCATTCAGGCCATGATGCAGGTGCAGGCAGGCAGCCCGGTTTCGATGCTGGTGACGGGCATTCAGGGCGACTTCACCAAGAAAGCCGTGGGCCTGATTTCCTTCACTTGCCCCGATGGGGCGCGCATTGCCCAAGCCGTAGCCGAAAGCCGAGCCACTGGCGAAGGCCGCACCGTGGAGTGCACCAGCACCGGCGTGGACGAAGCCGGCGACGTAGTGGCCGTGTTCCGCCTCACCTGGTCGTTTCGGGCGAAAAAATAGGACGGCAGGGCGGGGCTAATGCAGCCATTTCCAGAAGAGGTAAGCAGCAATTGCCAGCAGCAGGATTTTGCGAATAATCCCCCGAATGAAGGCTTTTCTTTGGGTGTCTCGAAGATATGTTTTCGCCATGTGCATGGGTAGAAAATAGCCGCGCCATGCATTGTCCGGGCTGGAAAGCGCCCAGGTTTCCCGGCACGACGGACATCGGTAAAAAGCTTCTGGCTTGCCAATACTGTCCGGAAAGTTGGCAGCGCATGCCACCGCCTGCAACGGACCGTACGTTACTTTCTGCTGTAGCTCCTCCGCAAAGGTATCGAACTTCCAATAAGTGGGAAAAACAAAGAAACCGCGGTGGTAACAGTCCCCGCACATATTGCTTTATTCCTGAACCGGCGTTATCACATCCACCATGCCGTCTTCGCTCACCACCACGGCCAGGCAGGGATAAGCCGAGCTTTCTACATAGCGCAGGGCCGAGTTGTAGCGGGCGCCGCGGGTGCCATCGCCCCGGCCCGAGGCCCGGCCGTCGAGGATGACGCCGATGGAGTAGCAGTAGCCTTCGGGGTCGAGCAGCACGGCCCCGTCGATGCTGGTGACGAGGCGGGTGATGAGCGGCGTGAGTGGCACGGGCTCGATGAGCGTGCATTGCAGCTTGAGGCGGTCGGCTTCGGCCAGGGCCTCGGTGGTGATGACCAGCAGGGTGCCGTGCTTCTGGCGGCTGGCTTCGAGCACCACGTCCCAGAGGCGCTCAATTTTGGCGCCGTCGGTGAGGCCAAACGTGCGCTTGAGCGAGCGCCGGAATTCGGGGCGGCTGAGGCGCGTGCGCGGCAGGCCGGGCAGGCCGTAGTGCGAGCGCATGAGCACATGGCTGGCGTGCTGCAGCTCCCAGGCGTAGTGCGTCACGAAGTTGATGACGAACAAGTCCTCGCGCACGGCATCGTAGTGGCCCACCTGGCGGCCCAGGGCGTACACGTTTTCGCCGTCGGAGAGCAGGTGCACGTCGGGCGTGGTCATCTCCAATAGCTTGCGCACGGCGCGGTAGTCCGTCAGCTCGGTGGGGCAGGTGAGGGCAAAAATTTCCTCCACGTTGGGGTGGCCGCGGCGGGCCAGCAGCATCTTGCCCACGCCTTCGGCGCCCTCGTAGCGCAGGCTGCTGATGGTGTTGCAGGTGGCAAAAAGCTTGGTGGTGGCGGGGTCGAGGCCCAGGGCCTGGGCGGGCGTATCCAGGAATGTTTTGCCGGCCGAGCGTAACAGTTCCTCGCTCTCACGGGGCCGCACAATAAAGCTGGCGCCGGGCTCCGGCTCGCTCAGCGCCTTCACGCCTTCTTCGCTGAAGCGATACATGGCCGCCAGTACCAGCGAGGGCGCCAAGGGCTTGCCATCGGTGTAGTAGCGAGCTGGCCGCAGGGAAGGGAAAGCCCGCAGCGGCTTGCGCTGGAGGCGCAGCACTGTCACCACAAAGTAGCCGTTGATTTCAACCGGCCAGCCGGCAAAGTGCTGGTACTGCCCGCTGTGCTCGTCCAGCAGGTCGAGGGTTTCCTGCACGGCCGCGCGGATGCCCAGGCCCTGGTGTTTGCGGCGCACGGTTTCGGGCGTCACATCATCGCGCTCCGGATAGGGCCAGGAGGTGGTGTGCTGAATGACCCGGCCCCGGGCCATGGCGTCGGAAAACGCCTCGGCGGGCAGGTTGCAGTCTTCCGGTTCCAGGCAGCGGGCGGGCAGCGTGTCGTCGGTGGGCAGGCCCAGCAGCAGCACGTAGGGCTTCAGGTCGTCGTCGAGCCCATCGAACAGTTCCTGCGCCAAGGTTTGAGCGCCCTGGCGGTAACGCACCTGATGGGGCCAAAGCTGGGTAGCTGACGAAACAACGACGGACGGCATGGGAAGGATGGGCAAAGCGCAGGAAAAAAGCATGGGTGGAGCGAGAAGAAGGGTAGCCAAAAAACGCCCTTTTTACGAGTAGAGGGCGACGTAGCAGAAGAGCCTGTTCGAGCCACCGACACGGATGGGGACGGTGCTGCACAAGCGGTTGCGTGAGCAAAGCGGGCATCGCGGAGGCGTTGTTCGACGCCCGAAAACACCCCCGCTGCCGTTGCGCGCCAGCAGGCTCCTGCTTGCTCAGGAAGGGCGTTTAACGTTCAAACCGCTCTACAGCTGAAATAGAACCGGCAACACCATCTTTTGCTTTATTGGCTTGCCCTGAAACATGGCCGGCTCCCACTTCGGTGCCGTCTTAATCAGGCGCATGGCCTCTTCGTCGAGGCCAGAACCGAGTCGTTTAATCACACGCGCATCGGTCAGACTGCCATCGGTTTGCACTATAAACTCGACCATTACTTTACCCTGAATCTTGCGCTGACGGGCCAGTGTGGGGTACTTCTGGTTTTTTTCAATCCATTCGAAAAAAGCCTCGTTGCCGCCCACGGGCTGGGTGGCGCGGTCGGGGGCCACCACGGCGGGCCGGTCGGGGTGAGCCGAGGCGGCAATGTCAGCCGCAGAGGTGGTGATGGGCCGTTCTTTGGCCGGGCCGCCGATGGTGACGGTGCTGCCCGGCGACAGTACAAACGAGATGGGCACCACCACGCGCTGGCGCACCACCTGGTTGCGCAGGTGCTTGGCCGGCGTCCACTTCGGGCCGCTCTTGATGAGGCGGATGGCCTCGGCATCGAGCTCCGGCGACAGCGGCGTGAGGACTTTAACTTCGTTCACGGTGCCGGTTTTTTCCACAATAAAGCTCACCTTCACCGTGCCCTGAATGCCCTTCTGCATGGCCGTGGCGGGGTATTTCTGGTGGTCGGCCAGGAAGCGGGCGTACTTCTCGGTGCCGCCCAGCGGCACGGCCGGCTGGGCCACCGAGTCGTACACGGCATCGGCCGAGGGCTTGGGCGGCATCTTGCGCTTCTGGGCGTGGGCGTTGAAGCCGAAGAAACTGAGGCAACCGAGGAGCAGGAGCAGCGGAGATTTCATAGGACGCTTCGCTTAATGAGCAATGAAGAATGAGGAATGAAGAAGGAGCCCGGCCAACGGTGCCGTGCCGTTGCAAAGAAAGGCACGTCGGCTGCCAGATACGGCCTTCCCGCAGGGAATAACGTTCTTTTGCAGCAAATACTTAAATCCTTAACCCGTCAGGGTAATTCTTCATTCCTCATTCTTCATTGCTCATTAAGCGAAGCGCCATGACCGAACAACCCTCCCGCGCCCCCGAGCCCGTGGGCGCCTATCCCTACACCCGCCGCGTGGGCAACCTGCTGTTTCTCTCGGGCGTGGGCCCCCGCCAGCGCGGCCACATGGCCGTGCCCGGCGTTGAACTCGACGAGGACGGCAACATCCTCAAATACGACTTCGAAAGCCAGTGCCACGCCGTGTTCCAGAACGTGCGCTACATTCTGGAGGAAGCCGGCGCGAGATGGGACGATTTGGTGGACGTCACCGTCTTCCTGACCAATATGCAGGACGACTTCCCCACCTACAACCGCCTCTACGCCGAATATTTTGCCACGGCCCAGCCCTGCCGCACCACCCTCGAAATCAACTGCCTGCCCACCCCCATTGCCATCGAACTGAAGTGCATTGCGGCGCTGCAAGGGTAAGCACGCTGAGTAATTGAATTCGTCTGTCATCCTGAGCAGCGCGAAGGACCTTGTCACGCCTGTACGGATTGAATTGCTGCTCACCGTTCGACCGTGAGAAGGGCCTTCGCGGCGCTCAGGATGACAGACGAATTTCATTCTACACCCACAAAAAAGCCCCGCAGCCAAGTTTCGGCTGCGGGGCTTTTTACCAATCAATAAGGGTCATTTGATGACGTCAACCCAGCTTTTGAGGGACTGCGCTTTGCCGGTGCAGTCGGTGTAGTCGAGTTGGTAGTAGTACATGCCGCCGCTGTTGTCGGCGGCGCTCCAGGCCTGGGCGGGGTCACGGCCATCGAACACCTTGATGCCCCAGCGGCTGTAAATCTGCATGTGGTAGCCGGTCACGTTGGGCAGGTTGGGCTTCAGCGCGTCGTTTTTGCCGTCGCCGTTGGGCGTGATGACGTTCGGGAATATCAACCTGTCAACCACCTGGAAGGGGGCGGTGCCCACGCAGCCATTGGCCGTGGTGTAGGAAATGGTGTAGTTGCCCATGGTCGAGTTGGTGAGGTCCACCACGCCCGTGGTCGGGTTGATGGTGAGCCCGGCCGGAGCCGAAAAAGTACCGCCTCCGGCCGGCACGTTGGGCACCGCTGCCGGGCCGTTCTGGTAGAAGGGCGGGCAGGCATAGCTGAACGCGGCCACCGGCGGCGAGATGGTGAAAGTGGCCGTGGTAGAAGCCGGGCAGGGCGTTGCGACTGTGTAGGTCACGGTATAAGTGCCGGGCGTGGACGAGGCCAGGTTCACCACTCCCGTAGTGGCGTTAATGGCCAGGCCCGTCGTGCTGCTGAACGTGCCTCCGGCCGGCGTAGCCGTCACCACCGAAGCCGTACCCGACGCGCAAAACGTAGGCGGCGTGCTGACCCCAGAATAGGCCAGGCGGGGCACCGTTTCGGTCACGGTAACATTCGCGGTGGCCACGCCGGGGCAGGCACCGCCGCTCACGTAGGTGACGGTGTAGGTGCCCGGCTGCGAAACCGTCAGGTTGATGGCGCCTGTGGTCGCGTTAAGCGACAGGCCCGCAGTGCTGGTAAACGCGCCGCCCGCCGGCGTTACCGTTGGCGTGGGCGAAGTGGTTTGTCCCGTGCGGCAATACGAAGAGGCGCTGTAGGCCAGCGTGGCGATGGTTTCGCTTACGGTAACGGTGGTGGTGGCGGTGCCGGGGCAGGTGCCGCCGCTCACATACGTGACGGTGTAGGTGCCCGGCAGCGAGTTGGGCAGGTTGATGGCACCGGTAGTAGCGTTGATGGAAAGGCCCGTGGTAGCGGTGAACGTGCCGCCCGCCGGAGTCACGGCCGGAACCACGGTAGTGGTGCTGTTGCGGCAAAACGAGGCCGCGCTGTAAGCCACGGCCGCAATGGTCTGGTTCACCGTGACGGTGGTGGTGCCGGTGGCCGGGCAGGGCGTGGTCACGGTGTAGGTGACGGTGTAGGTGCCGGCCGTGGAAGCGCCCAGGTTCAGGGTGCCGGTGGTGGCATCAAGCACGAGGCCGGCGTTGCTGCTGGTGAAGCGGCCGCCGGCGGGGGTGGCCGTTACCACGGGGGCGGTGCCGCCCAGGCAGAAGCTGGCGGGCGTACCGGGCGTGGAGTTGTAGGCCACTGTAGCCACGGAAGGCGGCACCGTGACCGTCACGGGCGTAGAAATAGCCGATTGCAGGCTGCACGTCACGCGGGCCCGGTACTGGGTCGTGACGGTGGGGCGGGCAGAATAGAAATTGGCGGTAGCCCCTGCGATATCGGTCCAGGTGGTGCCGCCGTTGGTAGACGACTGCCACTGGAAGGTGATGCCGCCCGAAACGGTATTGCCGGTGAGCGTGAGCAGCGTGGGGCTGCCGGAACACACCGTGGTGGGGGCAGCATTGGCCGTGCCCGGCGTGGGCACGCCCAGGCAGTTCGAGCCCAGGCTGATGCCCATTACGTTCAGCACCGGGTCGGTCGAGGTTTTCGACACGTTCACGCTTTGCACCAGCTTGCTGTAGTTGGCCACGTTCAGCGTGAGCCGCACTTCGTAGAGGCGGGGGTTGGTGGTTTGCACGTCCACGCTGTTGTCGACGTAGCCCACACGGCTGCCCACCAGAATGGCCGGCGTGATGGTGCCGTTGAACCAGTCGGGTACCACGATATTGGTGAACACCTGGGTGGTGCCGTCCGTAAAGGTAACAGTAAAAGTTTTGGGCGCGGTGCTGCCGTTGCCTTCGGTGGCCAGCACCATCACCTCGCTGCAGGGCTGCGGCGTTACCAGCGTGAGGGTGCCCGAGGCAGCCCCGTCGATGCGGAGCGAGTTGTTGACGTTGGCCGCCGCCATCTGAAAGGTGAGGCCGGGCGTAGAAATACTCGTGATGAGGCCGTTGTCGGGCAAAGCCGGCTGGTTGAGCAGGCTGATGCCCGCAGGATTGGTGAAGGTGTGGTTGGCAAAGCACCACTTCACGGTGGCATTGCCCCGGTCCACGGTGTTGGTGGTGGAGCTGGCCACCGTGCCGGCGCCGTTGGCAATAACGTCGGCCGTGTAGCCGGTCACGGCCGCGGGCACGTATACCGTCTGAGCCAGTATGGGCCGCATGGCCCAGGCGGCGAGCACCGTCAGCAGGCAAGCCAAGCGAGTAATTTTTGTTCTCATTGGGTGGCGAGGGGGTGAAAAAATGTGGGGGAGGCAGGAAAAAGAGGTGCCAATTGGGTGAATGGCCCTGCAAGAAATGGTCCAATCGCGACATTCCCTAGCGGGCCTCTGCCTTGGTTGATGCGCTCGGCCGCGCACGACCGGAATTAAATTTCCATTAAAAAGGGCCCAGTGTGCTATACGGTGTCCAACAATCCGCTTTTGTTGGTTGTCTGACCTTGTTGGGTTGATATAATATTTTCTTGCATGTACGTCCGTAAAAATCTTCGCTTCTCCGTGGTGTGGCGCCTTACCCGCCGCAGCCTGCTCCTGTTCATTGTCTACAACACGCTGATATGCTTTTTGTATGGCCCGCTCAATGTGCACGTGCTCGACATTCCGTGGCAGCCGGTGGCCATGCTGGGCACGGCCGTGGCGTTCTACATCGGCTTTAAGAGCAACGGCTCCTACGACCGGTTCTGGGAGGGCCGCCAGCTGTGGGGCAGCATCGTGAACACCAGCCGCATCTGGGCCATCCGGGCCTTCGAATTTGTGCAGAGTACTTCTCCCGAAATCACTTCCGACTCGCACGACATCACCACCCTGCACCGCCGCCTGCTCTACCGCCAGATTGCTTGGTGCAACGCCCTGCGCCTGCACCTGCGTCGCCAAACCACCGCCCTCTGGGATACCGAAGTGGCGCCTTTCCTGCCCGCCGACGAAGCCGTTTCGGCCAAGTTTCTGAGCAACCCGCCCACCCACCTGCTGCGCCGCCAGAGCGTGGAAATGCGCGAGCTGTTTGAGCGCGGCCTGCTCACCGAGTTCCGCCAGGTAGCCCTCATGCAGACCATTCAGGACCTGCTGAATGCCCAGGGCGGCTGCGAACGCATCAAAAACACGCCTTTTCCGCGGCAGTTTGCCTTTTTTAGCTTCGTGTTCGTGTGGTTGTTTGCGGCGCTGCTGCCGCTGGGCCTGGTCGAGGAGTTCGACAGCCGCCAGGCGCTGGGCCAGTACCACGTGTGGCTGATGGTGCCGTTTTCGGTGCTGGTGTCGTGGGTGTTCAACGTGATTGAAGTGGTGGGACACACCAGCGAAAATCCCTTCGAAAACGACCTCTACGACGTGCCCATGACGGCCATTTGCCGCAGCATTGAAATCGACCTGCGCGAGCTGCTCGGCGAAACGGACCTGCCGCCCCGCATCGAGGCCGTTGATGATATTCTCTATTAATCGCTCCATTGGGCCGGGCGGTGGCTTTCGGGGCGGCGAATACCTGTCCGGGTACTGTATTTTTGGGGCAATGAAACGCTCACTTTTTGGCTTCGTCCCGACCGCCGGGCGCTACGTGGTGCTTGCTGCAGTCTTGCTCGCGGGCTTGCCCGCCTGCCAGCAGCAGCGCCTCAATCGCCTCGAAGCCGTGCAGCGCCAGCAGGCCCACGAGCTGGCCGCGCTACGCCAGCAGCTGGCCCAGAAGGAAGAAGAAGTGGCCGAGCTGGAACAGTGCGTCGACGACCTGGAAAGCGCGGTGTACGACGAAGATTCGACCGCGTATGAGGACGATGACCGGCCGCCGCCCATGCAGCTGTAAGAGCTGCTTAGAGGCAGTCGAGTAGGTATTAGAACGTCATGCAGAGCGCAGCGAAGCATCTCGCGTGGGGTAGTAAGCATAATCGGCTGTCATCTTGAGCGCAGCGAAGGACCTTGTCACGTTCGAACAGTTTGCCATAGCAAAGGGATACTACTTACGTTCAGTCAAGAGAAGGTCCTTCGCTGCGCTCAGGATGACAACCGGCGCGAGCGAGATGCTTCGCTACGCTCTGCATGACGGCCTACAATCGTTCGAATAGCCCCGCTTCCCAAACCGCTCCATTATCTATTCGGCTCATTTTCGCGTTTATTCGCCAGCCCATTCCCGCTTGCCAATGAACCACCACACGCGCCGCCTGCGCTACTTCTTTTCCGGACAGCATTTCTCCGATGGGGTACGCATGACGGTGTCCATTTTGCTGCCGGCGCTGCTGTTTGCGCAGTGGGGGCACTTTGCCGAGGGCCTCACCGTCTCGACCGGGGCCGTGTGCGTGAGTGCGACTGATACGCCCGGCCCGGCGGCGCACCGCCGCAACGGCATGCTGGCGGCCCTGGCCGTGGTGCTCCTCACGGCGCTGCTCACCAGCGTGGCGGCCGTGAGTCCCTGGCTGCTGGGCCTGGAAATCGGGGTGCTCAGCTTTCTGCTGACCATGTTTCTGGTGTGGGGGGCGCGGGCGGGGTTGGTGGGCTCGGCCGGGCTGCTGAACGTGGTGCTGCTGCTGGCCCACCCGCCCACGCTGGGCCAGGCGCTGCCCCACGCGGGGCTGCTGCTGCTGGGCGGGCTTTGGTACGCGGGCCTGGCCATGGTGGCCTACGAGGTGCGGCCCTACCGCCCGGCCCAGCAGGCGCTGGGCGAGTGCATTCACGCCCTGGCCCGGTTTCTGGACCTGAAAGCGCGTTTTTATAACCCCGAAACCGACCTCAACGACGACTACCGGCAGCTGGTGGCCCAGCAAGTAGTGGTGAATGAAAAGCAGGAAGCCGCCCGGGATTTTCTGTTTCGCACCCGCCAGATTGTGAACGAAACCACCAGCGTGGGCCGCCGCCTGGTGCTCACCTTCGTCGAAACCGTGGACTTGTACGAGCGCATCACCGTGGGTTACTACGACTACACGGCCGTGCGCGCCGCCTTCGCCGATAGCGGCGTGCTGCTCGATGTGTACGCCTACATCCGCCGCGTGGCCACCGAGCTCGACCACCTCGGCGTGGCCATCCAGGCCAACCAGCCCGCCGGTCCCGGCCCCAACCTGCTGCCCGACCTCACCCGCCTGCAAGCCCGCATCAACGCCCTGGAGCCGGCCGACACGCCCGGCGGCAGCACGCTGGTGCTGAAGAAAATTCTGGTTAATCTGCGCGACATCACGCGGCGGGTTGGTAATATCCGGCGGTATTTCGATGAGAGCCTGGCTGCCGCGCCCACGCCCAGCCGCGCCCATGAGCACAACCAGTTCGTAGCCCATCAGGAAATCGAGCTGCGGGCCCTGGGCCAGAACCTGACGCTGAATTCCAGCGTGTTCCGCCACTCCGTGCGCATGACGCTGGCCTGCCTCACCGCCTTTGCCGTGGCCGAACTGCTGTGGCACGGCCAGCACAACTACTGGATTGTGATGACGGTAACCATTATGCTCAAGCCCGGCTTCAGCCTCACGCGGCAGCGCAACACCGAGCGCATCATCGGCACGCTGGCGGGTGGGGCGCTGGGGGGCCTGCTGCTGTGGCTGCTGCCGTGGTCGGAGGTGCGGTTTGGGGTGCTGGTGGTGTTCATGGTGGTGGCCTACAGCTTCCAGCGCACCCAGTACCTGGTCACAGTAGTGTTTCTCACGGCCTACCTGCTTATCCTCTTCAGCTTCCTGGGGCTGAGTTATCTGGGTGTGGCCGAGGAACGCATCACGGACACGCTTATTGGCTGTGCCATTGCGTTTTCGGCGGGCTATTTTCTCTTTCCCAATTGGGAGTCCGACCAGCTCACCGATTTCATGGCCGCGGCCCTGCGCGCCAACCTGGCCTACCTGCGCCAGCTGGCCGACCGCCTGGCCGGCCGGCCCCTGCCGCCCAACCAGTACCGCCTCCTGCGCAAGGAGGTGTACGTGAGCGGGGCCAACCTTGCGGCCGCGTTCCAGCGCATGCTCACCGAGCCCAAGAGCAAGCAGCATCGCCCCATCGAAACCCACGAGTTTGTGGTGCTGAACCACATTCTTTCGTCCAACATCGCGGCCATCACCGGCACCCTGCGCGAGGCCGCGCCCGCCGTGCCGCCCTTCGTGCCCGAAAGCCGCCGGGCCCTCACCAGCGCCCTGGCCGCGCTGCACAAAAGCCTGGGCCGCATTGCGCCCGCCAGCACTGCCCCCACGGCCGAGCTGGGCCCCATCGAGCCCACCGTTCCCGTCACGACCGAGGATAAATCCCTGCTCGACCAACTCACGTTCCTGCAAAAAGTAAGCGGCGACATTGGCAAGGTGACCGAGGTGTTGGTAGGGTAGGGGACACTGAAGTAGCTATGCGCCACTGCCCGTATGAAAAGGCCGTCCTGCTGAGCGTAGTCGAAGCAGGACGGCCTTTTATATTCCGTTTTCGAAGCACTACTCAGCACGGCAGCTGCACCAGCACGCGGGTGCCTTGCGCCGGCACCTCGATGCGGACGCTGCCCCCGAGATAGGCAGCGCGGGTTTGCACGCCCCGCAGGCCAATGCCGGTAGCGGGCGTGTCCTCGCCTTTGGCAAAGCCGCGGCCGTCGTCCTCTACGCAGATTTCGAGGACAGTAAGCCGGCGTCGCAGCTGCACCTGCACGCGGTGGGCCTGGGCGTGGCGCACGGCATTGTTCACCAGCTCGGCCACAATGCGGTAAGCCGCCGACTGCACGGCGGGCGGCAATTGGTCAAGGTCGGTGTCCAGGTTGGGCACTACCTGAATGGTGCCGGGCAGGTTGAGCGTGGTGCAGAGGGTGGTGATGGAAGCGGCGAGGCGTCCGGCGCCGGGCTCGGTGGGCAGCAGGGCGTGGCTGAGTTGCCGCACCTGCTCGTAAAGCTGGCCCAGAATTTCTTCGGTGAGGTGGCCGATGGCGGCAGCAGCCGGGGCCGCGGCCAGGGCATCGCGCACGGCGCGGCTTTGCCAGGCCATGTGCAGGGCGGCCAGGTTGGGGCCCAGGGCATCGTGCAGCTCGCGGGCCAGGTGCTCACGTTCGGCGTCCTGCGCCGCAATCAGCCGGCTGCCCACCTCGTTGCGCTGCTGCAGCTCCTGAATGCGCAACAGCGCGTTCTGGCGCAGCGTGAAACGGAAGCGGCCGGTGAGTAGCGCGCTCAGCACCAGCAGCTCCAGAAACAGGCCCCAGGCCAGCGGGTTGGGGTAGATGGGGTTGAAGCTGCTAAGTCCCAAGTGGTTCAGCCAGAAAACAACGTAGCCGCCAAAAAAGAAAAAATACGTGAGGCTGTAGTACGCGCCCAACTGCTGCGAGCGGCGGCTGAGCAGCGTGGAAAGCAGCGTGACCCACCCGAAGCCGAACACCGCCAGCAGCAGCACTTCGCGGGTGATGTTGAGGGCGTGCAGCAGCGCCAGGTTGTGCCGCACGGCCCACGGAAACAGCCCCGCATACACCACCACAAACCCCACGGCCGCCCCCGCCAGCCAGTTGCCCGCCCGGTGCAGTCGGGGCCAGTTGGCGCGCAGCCGCAAAAACAGCTGCATGATGCGAATGCCCGCCGCTGCCGCCAGCAGCATAAAATTGAACTGCCCCACCAGCCACTCCAGTCGGTAGAACCAGGCGGGAAACAGCATAGCGTCGAGGCCGTCCTCCATCATGAGGAACAGGCTGACGCACAGCACGTACACAATATACCACAGGTGAATCCGGTCGCGCAGAAACACGTACAGCACCAGGTTGAACAAGGCGCTGCCCAGGTACAGGCCCAGCAGCCACACCCAGTAGCGCTCAAAGGGAAACCCCATTTCCCAGGCCAGAAAATGCTCGGCCGTTTCGATGTAGGTGGGCAGGTAGAGGGCGCCGCTGTGCTGGTCGATGCGCAGGAGCAGCACGGCTGTTTCGCCCGCTGCCAGGGTGAAAGGGAAGCTCAGCGAGCGGGCCGGAAAGGGCCGCTCAGCAGCCGGCACCCAGGAGCTGGCTGCGCCCAGGCGGGCAAAGGTCGAGTCGCCGGGCCGTCGGCAGTACAGCGCGGCGCTGTCGGTGAAGTTGAAAATGCTCCACAGGAAGCGCAGGCGTTCGGGGTCGGTGTTGCGCACCGTCAGGCGCATCCACACCCGTTCATGGAGCAGGCCCAGGTTCAGGGGCTTGTGCCAGGGACCGGGCCGGAACCTGCCGGCTCGCCAGGCCGCTTCGGCGCGTTCGGGGTCGGGCGGCAGGGTGATAGGCTCGGTGTAGTAGAGGTAGGCCTCCGAAATGTGCGGGCCTTTGGGGTCTTTTAGCAGCAGGGTATCACGCACTACGTGGAGTTTGTCAGCGGTTTGCGCAGCTGCATTAGCCCGCCAGCCCAGCAACAACAGCACAAGAAGGCGAAATCGCATAGGCCAATGGTGAATTCCCCGTGAGTTAGCAAATAACAATTATTTCACTTAAAAATTATTTTATTCCAAAGTCGATTGTTTTGCTTCCTCTGCTTGCGCCAGGAGGCACTATAGTTAAGATGTTTAATTACAGGGTATTTGAATTATTGATAATACTGCTTTTTGCTGGTTGCGGTTCACTGCAATGTTCTCTCGCACCCGCAATTTGAGACACAGTGTAGGTAAGCCGCTGAACTTCTGGCGTTAAAATTGTAGGGTGTGAATGGAACTTTTTTCACGTAATCCTTTCACACAATCACTCTACGTATGCGGCAGTCCTTACGCTTTCTAACCTACTTGCTCCTGACCGGGGTGTTGGCCCTAATGGGCATTCCCCAGGCGCAGGCCTCGCACATTCTGGGCGGGCAAATGACCTACCGCTACGTGAGCGGCGACACCTACGAGGTCACGGTTAGTTTCTACCGTGACTGTACCGGGGCGCCGCTGCCGACCGGCAACATCAGCATCACAGCTAGGCAGACTTGCAACGGCACGGCAGTAACGGGCTCGCTATCACTGGTAGCTGGCTCATTTGCCACGGGCACCGGCTATTGCCCGGCCATTCAGGTGCTGGCCACCTGCAGCACGGGCCAGACCACCTATCCCAACTACGAAAAGGTAGATTTCCGCGGCACCATTGTGCTGCCGCCTGCCGCCACCTGGATTATCTCCTACGACGACTGCTGCCGCCCCAGCACGGGCAATATTCCCACGCAGGACAACTTCCGCTTCGAGGCCACGCTCAACAACCTGGTGACGGTGAACGGCGTGCCCACCCGCGTGAACAACTCCTCGCCGGAGTTCTCTTCGCGGGATATTCCCGTGCCTTTCGTGCCCGTGAATCAGCAGAGCGCTATCAGCTTCACCGGGGTGGCGGAAGCCGATGGCGACTCGCTGGTGTATTCTCTTGACCAGCCGCTGGCGTCCTGCGGGGTCTACAATCCCTATTCCCCCCGCATTACATCGTCCTGTAACCCTGTATTGCCCAGCCCTCCCAATACTGCCTGCATCCTGAACTGTCCCCAACTTACTCCCAACTACACCGCAACCTTGCCCATGCCGGTATCTTACGACACCGTAGGGGTCTGCGGCACCGTTGCGGGCACTGTATACCTGCGGGATTTGAGGCCGCGCTTCCAATTGAACGCAACTAATGGCCAGATTACCTTCACCCCAAACCTGTACCGGCCTGGCAGTGCGGCCCTCGGCCTGAATAAGTACGTGGTAATAGGCAAGATTACGGAATACCGCCGCCTGCCCGGCAGCAACCGCCGCTACCGCGTGGGCTCGGTACGCCGCGATTTCTTAGTGATTGTAATTGATGGGGGCGGCAATACCGTGCCGGGCACGCCCGTCATCACCGCCACCGACCCTCTGTCCGGTGCTACCACCGTGAACGGGGCCGACACGACGCGCATTACCGTATTTACCTGCAGCTATACCCAGGCCCGGGTGGCCTTTACCGACCCGGACAACATCACCACGGCCACGCACCCCGCCGTAACTCCGCTCCAGAACTTAACGGTGACGTACACCGGCGCGGGCACCATCAACGGTACGCAACTGCTCAATGGAGACATCGGTACCTATCAGTTGACTGGTGACGGAACTCCCAATCCACGAGCCATTTTCTACTTGCAGCCGGGCTCATCCTATGCAGGGCAGGTGATTCGCATTCCGCTGCGCATCGAAGACAATGCCTGCCCGGTAAAAGGCATTCAGACCCGCATTATCGAAATCCGAATTGTGCGCGGCAACCGAATTGGCGTGCAGGCCACGGCTTCGGGTCCCTTGTTCACGCAGGCCACCATTTGCGCCGGCGATGGCCTGACCCTCTCCGGTGCGGTGCTGCGGCCCGACTCCGTGCGCCGCTTAGCCACCAACTCCACCCAGCAGCAGGTGTATGCTTACCAGTGGAGTGTGGCAGCCGGAGGAAGCGGCTTGCCCTCCGTGACGAATACGCCCAGCATCACCGTGAATCCGACTCCAACCACGCGTTACTTCCTTGCCGTTTCGCCCACGCTGGGCTTTGCCCAAGGCACTTGCGGCGATACCACCTCCGTGCTGGTGCGGGTGGTGCCCCGCCCGGCGGCGCCCACTATTTCCCGCGTGGGGTCTTCGCTGGTGAGCAGCGCCACCACGGGTAACCAATGGTACCGCAACAATGCCATCATTGTCGGCGCTACGAGCCAAATCCTGGTGCCGACCAGCGCCGGCAACTACGCCGTGACGACGAGCATCGGCACGGGCCCGGCCACGTGCTCCTCGCCCATGTCCGCGGCGGCCGTCGTGACGGCTTCGCGCACGGCCCTGGCGGGCACGAGCGTAGTTGTGGCGCCCAACCCCACGCCCGACGGCCGGGTGAGTGTGCAGCTGACCGGCTATCGGCAGGCCACTACTTTGGGTCTGTTCGACCTGCTGGGCCGCCAGGTACTCGCCGCCACTATTGCCGCCCCCGATGCGCAGGGCACCAGCTACCCGCTCAACCTGAGTTCGCTCCCGGCCGGTGTGTATGTGCTGCGCGTGCGCACCGCCGGTGGCGTCGACGTTTGCCGCATTGTGCGCCAGTAGCCCACAGCGCGCTTACCAAGATTCGATTACTAACCAGCTTTTCCTATCATGGGGAAGGCTGGTTAGTAACGCGTTGCTGAAATTGAGAAAGCCATGAGCTTACCAAAAATTTTCTACTGCCATGCGACAAACTCTACGCTTTCTAACCTACGTGCTTCTGAGTGGTGTATTGGCCCTGGCCGGCATTTCGCGGGCGCAGGCTACCCATCTCTTGGGCGGGCAGATAACCTACCGCTACGTGAGCGGCGATACCTACGAAGTCACCGTCAGCCTATACCGTGACTGTACCGGGATTTCTCTGCCTGCTAGTGCTATTTTTATAACGGCCCAGCAGGGTTGCAACGGTATTCCGGTAGGGGGTATGCTAACGGCCGTGCCCGGCTCGGCTACCATTGGGACGGCTTACTGCCCGGCCATTCAGGCGCTGGCTACCTGCACCAATAGCCAGACGGCTTATCCCAACTACGAGAAGATGGACTACCGGGGCACCATCGTGCTGCCACCGGCGGCCACTTGGATTATCTCCTACGACGACTGCTGCCGCCCCAGCACGGGCAACATCCCGACCCAAGATGCCTACCACTTCGAGGCCACGCTCAACAACCTGGTGACGGTGAACGGCGTGCCGACCCGCATGAATAATTCTTCCCCCACATTTGCTGCCCGCGACGTGCTGGTGCCTTTCGTAACCGTCAATCAGCAAAGCACGATTAGACTCACGGCAGCGGCCGAAGCAGATGGGGACTCGCTGGTGTATTCGCTGGACGCGCCGCTGTCGTCTTGCGGTGTCTACAATCCGTACTCACCGCGCCCAACCGCTGTCAGTTGTGCGGTCAGTCCCTTGCCTGCTGCCCCTGGTACAAGTTGTTTTACCGGTTGCACCTTATTCTCAGGGCCGAATTATTCGGCTGAGCTTCCGTTGCCTGTCGCGGTAGATACAGTGGGCTTCTGCGGCACAGTGGCTGGCACGGTATACGTACGCAATGTGCGCCCACGCTTTCAGCTCGATAATACCAATGGCCGGATAACCTTCACGCCGAGCTTGTACAGGGCCGGCAACCCGGCGCTGGGCCTGAACAAGTACGTGGTGGTGGGCAAGGTGACGGAATACCGCCGCTTGCCCGGTAGCAACCGCCGCTACCGGGTGGGCTCGGTACGCCGCGATTTTATGGTTATCGTTTTCGACGGACCTGGAAACACAACGCCCAACCAGCCAGTAGTCGTTTTGCCCTTCCCCCCTGGGT
Source organism: Hymenobacter rubidus (assembly GCF_016734815.1). Lineage (GTDB taxonomy): Bacteria > Bacteroidota > Bacteroidia > Cytophagales > Hymenobacteraceae > Hymenobacter > Hymenobacter rubidus. Next base: position 29,676 of record NZ_JAERQF010000031.1, on the reverse strand, counting down.
GCACCGCCATTAATTCTCCGGATACCATCCGCATATCCGTGCCTGCCTGTAGCTATAACCGGATTCGCCTGAGCTTCACCGATGCGGATAACATTACGACCCCCACGCACCCGGCGGTCAGCCCATTGCAGAACCTGTTGCTGACCTACACCGGTCCAGGTACCATTCAAGCCAACCAATTGCAAAACGGCGACATCGGGACCTACCAATTGCTGGGCAATGGCACTTCGAATCCCGAAATGCGTTTCTACCTCCAGCCTGGTTCCACTTACGTCGGCCGAACCATCTACATTCCGCTGCACATCGAAGACGATGGCTGCCCCCTCAAAGGCGTACGGGACCATGTTATCGTTATAAACATCCGGTATGGCCCCTTCGCAGTTATTCAGGTTGGCTCGCTGGCAACGTCGGCGTCTCAGACCACGATATGCGCGGGCGAAAGCCTGACACTGACCGGACAAGTACTCCGGCCCGACTCGGTGCGCCAGCAGGCCAGCGGCACGACCGTAGCGCAGGTCTATGCTTACCAGTGGCGCACGCTCGCGGGCGGCAACCTGCCGTTGCTCATCGGCAATTCCACCATCACCGTGAGCCCCACGCAAACTACCCGCTACTACCTGACGGCAACGCCCACGCTGGGCTTCGCCCAAGGCACCTGCAACGACACAAGCTCCGTGCTGGTGCGGGTGGTGCCGCGCCCGGCGGCGCCCACCGTGGCCCGCGTGGGCACCTCGCTGGTGAGCAGCGCGGCCACGGGCAACCAGTGGTATCGCAACAGTACCATCATCACCGGCGCCACAAGCCAAACCCTCGTGCCCACCAGTGCCGGCAACTACGCCGTGACGACGAGCATCGGGCCCGGCCCAACGCAGTGCACTTCTGCGATGTCATCTCCCACGCTGGTAGCCACGGCAGCCCGTGCGGCCTTAGCCGGCACCAGCGTGTTTGTATCGCCCAACCCCACGCCCGACGGCCGGGTGAATGTGCAACTGACCGGCTACCGGCAGGCTACCACGCTTGCTTTGTTCGACGTGTTGGGCAGGCCGGTATTCACCACGACCATTGCTGCGCCCGATGCCCAGGGCACCACCTACCCCCTCAACCTGAGCCAACTGCCGACCGGGGTGTACGTGCTGCGCGTGCGCACCGCGGGCGGGGTTGATGTGTGCCGTATCGTGCGCGAATAGTTCACAGCATACTTATAAAAATTCGAGCTGCCAACCAGCTTTTTCCATTATGGGGAAGGCTGATTGGTGATTCGTCGCAGTCCCAAACTGTCTATACGCTCACCAACCTTTTCTACAGCCATGCAACGAAACTTACGCTTTTTAACCTGCTTGCTCCTGACCGGGGTATTGGCCCTGGCGGGCATCCCGCAGGCGCAGGCCTCCCACATCATGGGCGGGCAACTGACCTACCGCTACTTGAGCGGCGATACGTATGAAGTCACCGTCAGCTTCTATCGTGACTGCAGCGGTGCTGCTTTGCCCACCAGCGGTATCACCATTACCGCTCAGCAGTCGTGTACCAGCACCGCAGTGAGTGCCACCCTTACCCCCGTCGCTAGCACAGGGCAGACCCCGTCAGCCTACTGTCCGGCCATTCAGGCGGCTATCTGCACTCCTGGCCAGACCACCTATTCCGGTTTTGAGAGACAGGACTACCGCGGCACCATCGTGCTGCCGCCAGCGGCCAACTGGATTATATCCTACGACGATTGCTGCCGCCCCAGCACAGCTAACATCCCGACGCAGGATAACTTCCGTTTTGAAGCTACGCTCAATAATTTGGTGACCGTGAACGGAGTGCCTACTCGAATGAACAATTCCTCCCCCTTGTTTTCCGCGCGTGACTTGCCAGTACCTGTCATGCCCGTAAATCAGAAAGGCACTATTAGTTTCGCGAGTGCTTTAGAGGCTGACGGCGATTCCCTCGTCTATTCACTAGAACAGCCGTTATCGGCTTGTGGGGTAAACAACCCTTATTCCCCCCGCTCCGCTACCTGCGCTGGAAGCTCGCCCTTGCCTGCTCCTCCCGGCACGCTTTGCTTCTTGAATTGCACGCCACAATCGCCTAATTACACGGCAGAGCTTCCAATGCCGGTTTCGAGTGATACCGTTGGGACGTGTGGTACGGTAGCTGGCACCGTTTACTTGCGAACGGTGCGGCCACGCTTTCAGCTTGACCCAGCTACTGGCTTGGTGACACTTACGCCAAACCTATACCGCCCCGGTAATGTGGCCCTCGGCTTGAATAAATACGTGGTAGTAGGTAAAATCACGGAATACCGCCGCCTGCCGGGCAGCAACCGCCGCTACCGCGTGGGCTCGGTGCGCCGCGATTTCCTCGTTATTGTTGTTGATGGTGCCGGCAATACCGTGCCCGGTCCCCCCGTAATTACCGTCACTGACCCATCGTCTGGGGCAACGCCGGTCAATAGCGTTGATACCACTCGCATAACCATTTATGCTTGTAGCTATACACAGGCTCGGGTGACCTTCACCGACCCGGATAACATCACCACGGCCACGCACCAGGCCGTAAGCCCCCTCCAAAACCTGACGGTGTCGTACACGGGCAACGGCACGATTAACTTCAACCAGCTGCAGAACGGCGACATTGGTACGTATCAGCTATCGGGCGATGGTACCCCTAGTCCGGAAGCGCGTTTTTATTTCCAGCCGGACGCATCTTATGCGGGGCAGACTATTCGCATTCCCTTCCGCATCGAAGACAACGGCTGCCCCATAAAAGGTGTGCAGAACCGCATTATTGAAATACGCATTCTGCGAGGCAACCGACTCGGGGTGCAGGCCACTGTGACGGGCCCCTTGTTTACACAAGCCACCATCTGCACCGGCGATGGCCTGACGTTGACCGGTACGGTGCTCCGGCCCGACTCCGTGCGGCGCTTGGCCACCAACTCCACGCAGCTGCAAGTATATACTTACCAGTGGAGCGCGGCGGCCGGCGTGGCGCTGCCTCCCGTCACGAACACCCGCAGCATCACGGTGTTTCCCACCCAGACGACCCGCTACCGGTTGACCGTGTCGCCTACTGTAGGCTTTGCTCAAGGAATTTGTACCGACACTACTTCGGTGTTGGTGCGGGTGGTGCCGCGCCCGGCCGCGCCCACCGTGTCCCGCGTGGGGTCTTCGCTGGTGAGCAGCGCCACCACGGGTAACCAATGGTACCGCAACAATGCCATCATTGTCGGCGCTACGAGCCAAACCCTGGTGCCGACCAGCGCCGGCAACTACGCCGTGACGACGAGCATCGGCACGGGCCCGGCCACGTGCTCCTCGCCCATGTCCGCGGCGGCCGTCGTGACGGCTTCGCGCACGGCCCTGGCGGGCACGAGCGTAGTTGTGGCGCCCAACCCCACGCCCGACGGCCGGGTGAACGTGCAGCTGACCGGCTACCGGCAGGCTACCACGCTTGCCTTGTTTGACGTGTTGGGCAGTCAGGTGCTCGCCGCCACCCTTGCCGCGCCCGATGCGCAGGGCACCACCTACCCCCTCAACCTGAGCCAGCTGCCAGCCGGCGTGTACGTGCTGCGCGTGCGCACGGCGGGTGGCGTTGAGATGTGCCGCATTGTGCGCCAGTAGCCCTGCTTGGGTATAATATTGCCCCTTACCAATCCCTTTCTATTCTTTCTTTCAACAAAAAAGGCTGCTCCGTTATGGGGCAGCCTTTTTTCATAGAAGCTGTTTGGGAAGGGTCTCGCTTGCCGGTGCGACGGCGTAGGCGTCCGACCGGTCGTCGGTCACCGGCCGTTGGCGCCACGTTCGGGCGGCAACCGGTCGGACGCCTACGCCGTCGCACCGAGCGGAACCGACCATCTCAAACAACATCACAGTAAACGGCTTGACGATGGACAGCGCTACTTCGCCGCCGTGCCGTCGGGCTTGAGGGTGCGGCCCAGCCACTCAAAAAATACCCGCTGCCAGAGTACGGCGTTTTGCGGCTTCATAATCCAGTGGCCTTCGTTGGGGAAATAGAGAAAGCGGCTGGGGATGCCGCGTAACTGGGCCGTGCCAAAGGCCTCCATGCCCTGGCCCTCGGGCACCCGGAAATCCTTGCCGCCGTGGATGACCAAGATGGGCGTGTCCCAGTTTTTGGCAAACATCTGGGGGTTAAATTCCTGGTACGATTTGTTGAGGGTAGCATCCCAAGGCGTGCCGCCCATGTCGTGCTTGGCGAAGAACATTTCTTCGGTGCTGGGGTACCAGCTGGTGAGGTTGTAGAGGCCGCAATGGGCAATGAAGGTTTTGAAGCGGCCCTCGTGCTTGCCGGCCAGCAAATACACCGAGTAGCCGCCGTAGCTGGCGCCCACGCAGCCGCGCCGGGCTTTGTCGACGTAGGGCTCTTCTGAAATTTTATCGATGGCCGAGAGGTAATCCCTGATGGGCTGGCCGCCCCAGTCGCCCGAAATCTGGTCGTTCCACTGGCGGCCGAAGCCGGGCAGGCCGCGCCGGTTGGGTGCCACCACGATGTAGCCGTTGGCCGCCATCAGCTGAAAATTCCAGCGGTAGCTCTGGCTCTGGGTGATGGCGCTTTGCGGGCCGCCCTGGCAGTAGAGCAGGGTGGGGTACTTTTTGGCGGGGTCAAAATCGGGTGGGTAAATCACGTACACCTGCATCTGCTTGCCGTCGGTGGTGGTCACGCGGCGGTCTTCCACCTTGCCCATTTTGAGGCCCGCCAATTCCTGCTGGTTGATGGCAGTGAGGGGCGTTTCCTTGCCGGTTTTCAAGTCCAGCCGCACGATATCGGCAAAGCTGCTGAGCGTGGTGCGGTTGGCCACGGCCTGGTTGTTGCCCGCCAGCTCAAACGAGTTGTAATTCTGCGGCCCGGTCGTAATCTGCCGGATTTTGCCGCCTTTGCTCGGCAACGCAAACAGCTGCTCCGTGCCCGCCACCACGGCCATGAAATAGATGGTTTTGCCATCGGCGCTCCAGCGCACATTCGCCGCGCTCAGCTCCGAGCCCGTGGTGATGTCCTCGCGCTTTTTGCTGGCGAAATCGTACACCACGATGCCGTTGCGGTCGCTCTCGAAGCCGGGCGTGGCCATGCTCAGCCAGGCCACCTGCTTGCCATCGGGGCTGAAGGCGGGCTCGGTGTCGTAGCCGGGCAGGCCCTCGCTCAGGTCCACCGTTTGCTGGTTGTGAATGTCGTAGAGGTAGATGTCGGAGTTGGTGCTTTCGGCCTCGGCCCGGCCCGTCAGCTTGCGGCTGGTGTAGGCAATGCGGTAGCCATCGGGCGAAAAGGCCAGCTGCTCGGAGCCGCCATCGGGCATCAGGGGCGAGTCGAATTTCTCGCCGGCCATCACGTCTTTTCCGTAGCCTTCGGGCCGGCCATCGGCTGCAAGCGGCTGGAAGAAAACGTGGCTGGCGAGATGGTCGTCCCACACGTTCCAGTGGCGGTAGTTCAGGTCGTCGATGATTTTGGCGTCGGCCTTGGGCAGGTCCGGAAACATATCCAGCGTGCTCGGGCTCGATTTCACGTCCTGCGTGTACAGAATGAAATTGGCCTTCGGGGCGTATTTCAAATTGCTCAGGCCCTGGTCGGGGAAGTCGCTCAGCTTGGTTTTGCCCGAGCCGTCGGCATTCAGCACATACAGCTGGTCGGTGCCGCCTTCGCCCGAAACGAAGGTGAGCTTGCCATCGGGCCGCCAGTTCAGGGTGTTTTCCGAGCCGGGCGTGTCAGTGAGCCTTTTCGGCGTTCCGCCGGCCACGGGCACGAGGTAAATGTCGGCGTTGCCCTTGTTGTCGGCCAGGCTGTACTTGGTCACGGTATAGGCCACGGTTTTGCCATCGGGCGACACCTGCATTTCGCCCAGGCGGCCCAATTGCCAGAGCTTTTCTGGGGTGAGAACATTGGTGGGCGGGTTTTGAGCGGCGGCGGCCAGCGGCAACAGCGCCAGCGCCGCAGAGAAGAGCTTTTTCATGCCCGAAAATTACAGCCCCGAGCGGCATGAAAGGGCGAGGTAACTTTTAACCGTGTTTCGTTTCATATAGCATATATTTATTATGAGACTGTTTAGAAATTCACCAGAAGTTATCAGAACGTCCTGCTGAGCTAGTCGAACTTACCTTGCCTCCTTCGCTATGAAAATTCTGATGAGCCTCGCCGTGCTGGTACTGTTGGGCGTTTTTGCAATTTCTGTGCAGGCCCAACAGCCCGCGCCCACCGGCAAGCGCAACCTGCCGCCCATTCCTGGCCTGGGCCCCGACCCGGTGCTGCCCGCCAACCCCACGCCCGCCCAACAAGCCGAATACAAAGCTCTGATGGCCGAGCGCACCCGCCAGCGCTGGAACTACATCCTCACCGATTCGGTGGCCCGCGCCCGCGTGCTGAACGAGAAACCCAACGCCCTGCTGGTCGAAACCGCGGCGGGCCGCAAGCCCGGCACCGCCCTCGACGCCGACATGGGCGAGGGCCGCAACGCCATCTACCTGGCCCAGCAAGGCTGGCAGGTCACGGGTGTCGACATCGCCGAAAAAGCCCTGGCCTACGCCCAAAAACGCGCCCAAGCCACCGGCGTAAAGTTAAAAACCGAAATAGCCGACATGGCCAAATACGACTGGGGCAACAACAAATGGGACCTCATTGTGCTGAGCTACGCCGGTGGCCGCGACTACGCCGACCGCGTGATGCGGGCCCTGAAGCCCGGCGGCATCGTGGTGCTCGAAGCCTTCCACATGGACGCCACCAACCGCCTGCAAGTGGTGGGCGGCGACTACCGCGTGTTTTTCAACACCAACGAATTGCCAAAATTATACACCGCCGCCGGCCTGAAAATCCTGCGCTACGAAGAGCCCATCGGCACCGCCGATTTCACCAAGGAGCAGTTGCGCCTGGTGAAGATGGTAGCGCAAAAACCATAAATCCACAGGCCTGCAATGCCATTCTGACCGTCATGCAGAGGCGGAGCCGAAGCATCTCGCGTAGGGTATTAATCCCATCGCCTGTCATCCTGAGCGCAGCGAAGGACCTTATCACCGTTGCGCCGTTAGAATTACGTCAAGCTGTTCGAACGTAATAAGGTCCTTCGCTGCGCTTAGGATGACAAGCGGCGCACGCAAGATGCTTCGCTCCGCTCTGCACGACGGAACAGCTACGCTTCAGCACAAACAAAAAGCCCCGCCAACATCAGTTGGTGGGGCTTTTTGTGGGGGAACGACAGCCACCTGCGAGCGCATAAGCGCAATCAAGATTTACTTACTGTCCTTCTTACGGCCCGAGCCGCCGGCTTGTTTTCCGCCGCCATCATTTTTATTCACCGTGGCCCAGGCGCGGGCTTCGGCTTCCTTCTCCGAAACGCCGCGTTTCTCGTAGCCTTCTTCAATGTGCTCGGCCTGGCGCTTCTGTTTGTCGGTGTACTTCGATTTATCTCCCTGAGGCATGGCAGTAGTGAAATAAAAAGTGGAAAGGATACGGCCCGCGTTGCCGGGCCACGGCGTTATTTTACGCGCCGGGCAGGGGAGGAGTTAGGCCGAGCTTACTATCTTCGTCCTGGTTCTGGCCATTTAATCCTGTTATGCGCCACGTCGCCGACATCCCTCATCCCGCCGTCAAAATCACGCTCCTGGCCTGGAACGGCAAGTTCCTGCTGAAGCTGGAGCAGGGCAACCTGGAGCAAACCTACAAAGTGGCCGAGCTGGACCTGCTCACCGGCACCGATGCCGAAGTCCGCGAGCTGCTGGATGACGAATTTCTGGCCGCCGCCATTGCCCGCTTCCAAGCCATGCGCGACGATTTGCAGGCCGCCTTCGACCGTCACGAGCTGCGCTGAGCCGCTGCCTAAACACCTTTACGTTCATGCAAAAAATCTACTTGTTTCTGCTGGCCCTGGTTGGGCTGTTCGTTGCCACGCCCGCCGCCGCTCAGCTCTACGACGTGCGTCCCGGCGAGGTGAATTACAATAAAAAGCCCCGCGCGGCCCTCAAAGTGCAGGTGGAAGGCAAAGCCACCGACGTGCGCGACTACCTCCAGGAATGGATGAAAAGCAGCTACAACGTGCGCTTCAAAAACGGCGGCGTGCTGGGCGTGGGCAAAAACGACGTGCTGATGGCCCGCCAAACGCCCGCCAGCACCGTGTCGGGCAAGCTCGTCGACCTCTACGCCACCATCGTCGCCCCCTCCGATTCGGTGGCGGAAGTGGCCATTTTTGGAGGCTTTGACGACAACACGTTCTTCGACCCCACGGCCACCAAAGCCGAGTACGACGCCCTGCGGGCCATGACGCAAAACTACGCCGGCGCCGCCCGCCTCAAAGCCTACCGCGACATGATTGCCGAAGCCGAGAAGAAGCTCAAAGCCACCGAAAAGGAAAAGGAGCGGCTGGAAAAAGAGCAGGCCTACCTGAAAACCAACACCGAATCCAACCTGGCGCGCATCGAAGAGCTGAAGCGGAAAAACGCCGACAACCTACTCCAGTCCCGCACCGATTCGGCTTCTCAGCTGAAAAACGCCAAGCTGCTGGACGAAAGCCGCCTGCGCCTCCAGCGCCGCCGCGACCGCCTTTCCGCCCTCGACCGCAAAAACTAGCGCTGCTCCCGGCCGTATTCCGTTGATGGATAATTCCGCTTCGCCCCTCGATACCCTCCGCCAGCTCAAGGAAATGCTGGACGCCGGGGCCCTCACGCCGGCCGAATTTGAGGCGCTCAAGCAGCGCCTGGTGTTTACGTCGGCGCCGGCCGCGCCTCCCACCAGCCCATTGCCGCCCGTTGCTGCTCCCGCTCAGCCCGCTACGGTGCCATTCCCGCCTTCCTCACCGGAGCAGCACTCACCCATGTTTGAAGACGCCGTGCCGGAAGCGCTGGCCCCGCCGCCCATGACCCTGCGCCCCGCCCCGCCAGTCGCTGACTCGGCCGGGTCGCCCTTCGTCGAAGCCGCCGAGCCGGAAGCGTTGCCCGAGCCCTCGGCCCAAAGCTGGGTCACCGATGAGTTTCCGGCCACCGATGCGCCGCCCGCCCGCAACCCCTTGTCGCTCATTCTTTCCATCGGCGGCCTGTTAGCCTTGTTGGGCCTTGTGCTCTACCTCTCGCTCAACCGGCGGCCGTCGGAGCACATTTCCAGCACCAGCCAAACCGCTGCCGACTCGGTGGCCACCACCATCGACACGGGCCCGCCGGCCGAAATGCTGCCCCCGCCAGCGGCCGCGCCCGAAACCATTCGCCTGGCCCCCGCGCATCCGGCCGCTCCGTTGCCGGCCCGCCCCGCGCCGCCGGCTACCGACTCGGCCAAAGCCCCGGTGCCAGCAGCATCACCGGATTCGGCTGCTGGCCAATAGCGGCTTGTTCGCAACCGTCCAGGTTATTCAGGTTCATTACAACACCTTGGCCATAAGGTCGTATGCTAAACCCCAGCCTTCGCCGGCTGGGGTTTTCTGTTTCTCCTCATTCCTTCTATTCTTTTTGTTTTCATGGCCTTTCCTCGTTTCTCCTCAACAGATTACGCCGCCTTGGTAGCTGCCACTGGCTTGGTGCTGGGTGGTTGCTCGTCTCCCACTACCCCCGCCGAAAAAGCCGTTGGCACCGCCCCCGTCGATTCCGCAGCCACCCACACCGCTACTGCTCCAGCCAATTCTCCCTTGCAGGTAGTGGCCGAATTCAATGACCCGCAGATGGTGGGTGTGGCCGTGGCACCCGGTGGCCAGGTATTTGCCTGTTTTCCGCGCTGGGACTGGAACCCGTCGTTTCCCATTGCCAAAGTTGGCCCTAACAGCACGCTTACGCCCTACCCCAACGCCAGCTGGTGCACCTGGAACGACTCCGTCAAATCCGAGCCGCTCAAGCACTGGATTTGCCCGCAGAGCGTCTTTGCCGATAAAGCCGGCATGGTCTGGGTGCTCGACCCCGCTGCCCCTGGCTTGAAATTCACCGTGCCCGGCGGCCCCAAACTGGTCAAAACCGACCCCAAAACCGGCCAGGTCCTGCTTACCATTCCCTTCCCCGAAAGCGTAGCGCCGCGCAAGTCTTACCTCAACGATGTGCGCATCGACCTCCAGAATAACTACGCCTACATCACCGAATCGGGCCTAGGCGCCCTCGTTGTGGTTGATTTGAAAACCCTGAAAGCCCGCCGCTTGCTCGACAAGCACCCCTCTACCAAGGCCGTGAAAGGGCTGGTCATCAAAGCCGCCGGCCATCCCATGATAGACATTCAGGGCAAGCCCGCCCAGTTCAACGCCGACGGCATTGCCCTAAGCACCGACAATGCCTACCTGTACTACTGTCCGCTCACCGGGCATACCCTCTACCGCATCAAAACCGCGGCCCTGCGCGACCCCGCGCTGAGCGAGGCCACTTTGGGCCAGCAAGTCGAAACCGTGGGTGAAATCCCCGCTACCGATGGACTCGAAATTGACGCGGCCAACAACGTCTACCTCACGTCCTTCGAGCAAAGCGCCCTGCTGCGGCGCACTCCCGCCGGCAAAATCGAAACCCTGGTGCAGGACGACCGCCTGCAGTGGCCCGACACCTACAGCCTCACGCCCGATGGCACCCTATACGTCACCAATTCGTCCATTCACAAGACGCCCAATTGGAACAAAGGCGTGGGCCAGCCCCGCCCACCGTTCCGCATTTTCAAAATGGCTCTGCCCAAATAAGCAATAGCAGAACGCTGTAGGGGCGGGGCCTGCGCCCGCCCTTCGTGCGCTCAACACCACAACGGTGGAATAAACCCCCCCTCTACAGCGCATTGAAAAAGCCGCCCTGAATAGTTCAAGGCGGCTTTTTTGCTGAACGGCGGCGGCTTATGTCACTCAAAAGCCACCTTCTGAATTTTAACGCCGGGCGTAAAAATATCCAGGTTTTCGCTCGGATGTGCCAACACATCCATGCAGTGGCGATGGCGGCGGTTCATGGTGTCGTGCACCGTATACACGCCGTCCAATTCGGCCGACAAGCCGCGCACGCGAACCTTGTCACCGTATTCAAACTCACCGCCCCACTGCTTTAGCAAATCCCTGGACAGCGCCATCCACCGCTTTTTGGTGCCGTAGCTGGACTTGATGCGGGAGTTGTCGGCCGTCACAAACGGCTCATCATCGGTTTGGCTCGGCACGGCCTCGTACACAGTTGCCGTCACGGTGTATTGCGGACTGTGAGGTACCAATAATTTCCGTTTGGATAAGCGCGGACTGGCCGTGCGCCCCACGGCGGCTGGTGAAAGAAACCTTGTCAGTCCCAAGGCTTCGGCGGTGGGTCCCGCGTGAAAAAGTGGTGTAGCCAGGGCCGCAGCGGCAATTAGCACATCAATGAATAGCCGTGTTGAATGCATCAATAGCAGTTTAGTTCTACTGCCATTTTAGCCTGGCAGCGTAGGCAAAATCCACCATTTTATAAAGAGTGGAAATGTTTAACGATGAGCGAGATAGATAAGTTTGCTAAAAATAAATTATCCAATCCCAATGTGGGTAGAATTGCTAAAAAACGGGTACATATAGCCGAAAGTTTATATAAAAAGCCGCTGCAGTTCGTTCGGCACCGGGGCAATTCCGATGCTTATGCTGGGTATCTCGTCCCCCGGAAGAAGCGCGGCCTGGAGTAAAACATGCTGCTTTCCTCCCGAATTTCGATAAATTGGCCTCTTAACCTGAAACAGTCAGGGCAATGATGGGGAATCAATTAATTGATTTTTAGATTTATTTGTGTAACCGAATTCAGGTTTTAGCCTGTGTTTGAAGTACATTACATTTGCACGGTCTTACCCAAGCTGAATTCCCATGGACACGTATTCGTATATCGCCAACGCTGACGCGGCGGCCATTGAAACCCTTTATCAGGCCTACCAGCAAAATCCGGAATCGGTAGATTTTGGCTGGCGGAAATTCTTTGAAGGGTTTGACTTCTCCCAACAATTTCCTGAGGGGGCACCCGTAGTGCCCGGTGCCAACGGCAACGCAGCAACCAACGGCACCACCAAAGCCGCGCCGTCGCCCGGCCCCGTGCCGCAGCCCAACGATTACGGCGTGCTCAACACGGCCGCGTCGACGAATAACGCGCCGGGGCTGGCTGGCGGCGAACCCGCTTCCGATAAGGAAACGGCCGTGCGCAACCTCATCCACGCCTACCGCAGCCGCGGCCACCTCCGCGCCAAAACCAACCCGGTGCGCGAGCGCAAAGACCGCCAGGCCCGCCTCGACCTCGCCGACTTCGGCCTGGGCGAAGCGGACCTGGATGCCACCTTCAAGAACGGCGAAGTGCTGGGCCTCGGCGGCCAGGCCAAGCTGCGCGACATCGTGGCCGCGCTAGAGAAAATCTACACCGGCGCCATCGGCTTCGAGTACATGTACATCCGCGACCCGCAGGTGCTCGACTGGTTCCGCGCCAAAGTGGAGAAGGATTCATTGGCCTTCAACCCCGGCGTGGAGTACAAGAAGCGCATTTTGAAGAAGCTGAACGAAGCTGTTGTCTTCGAGAACTTCCTGCACACCAAGTTTCTGGGGCAAAAGCGCTTCTCGCTCGAAGGCGGCGAAACGACCATTCCGGCCCTGGATGCCATCATCGGCAAAGGCGCGGAGCTGGGCGTGAAAGAGGTGATGATTGGCATGGCCCACCGCGGCCGCTTGAACGTGCTGGCCAACATCATGGGCAAGACCTACGAGCAGATTTTCAGCGAGTTCGAAGGCACGGCCGTGCCCGACCTCACGATGGGCGACGGCGACGTGAAGTACCACATGGGCTACTCGTCGGAAGTAGAAGCCAGCGGCGGCCAGAAAGTCAACCTGAAACTGGCCCCCAACCCCTCCCACCTGGAGGCGGTGAACCCAGTGGTAGAAGGCTTCGTGCGCGCCAAAATCGAACACCAGTACGGCGGCGACTACCACCAGATTCTGCCCATCCTCATCCACGGCGATGCGGCGCTGGCCGGCCAGGGTATCGGCTACGAAGTGACGCAGATGTCGCAGCTGGAAGGCTACAAGACGGGCGGTACCATTCACTTCGTGATTAACAACCAGGTCGGTTTTACCACCGATTTTGAGGACGCCCGCTCATCAATTTACTCGACGGACCTCGCCAAAATCATTGATGCGCCGGTGGTGCACGTGAACGGCGACGACCCTGAGGCCGTGGTGTTTGCCGTGCAACTGGCCACCGAGTACCGCCAGCAGTTTCATGCCGATATCTTTATTGATATGGTGTGCTACCGCCGCCACGGCCACAACGAGTCGGACGAGCCTAAATTCACCCAGCCTACGCTCTACAACATCATCTCGAAGCACCAGAACCCGCGCGAGGTGTACAACGCCATGCTGGTGCAGCGTGGCGACGTGGATGCCGAGCTGGCTAACCAGATGGACCGCGAATTCCGCGACACCCTGCAGGCCCGCCTCGACATGGTGAAGCAGAAGCCGCTTCCTTATAAGTATCAGGCCCTCGAAAACGAGTGGCGCAGCCTGCGCCGCAGCACGGTGGAAGATTTCGAGCAGTCGCCCGAAACCGGTATTTTGGAAGAAACGGTGCAGAAAGTGGCCAAAGCCCTGACCACTATTCCCGAAGGCTTCAAGCCGATTAAGCAGATTGATAACCTGCTGAAGGAGCGCCGCAAGATGTTCTACGAAACCCGCATGCTGAACTGGGCCGCCGGCGAATTGCTGGCTTATGGCTCACTGCTGAGCGAGAAGCACATTGTGCGCGTGAGCGGCCAGGACGTGCAGCGCGGCACGTTCTCGCACCGCCACGCGGTGCTGCACGATGCCGAAACGTCGGCGCCGTACAACTCGCTCAACTTCATGGAGGGCGAGAATGAGAAGCTGAGCATCTACAACTCGCTGCTGAGCGAGTATGCGGTGCTGGGCTTTGAATTTGGCTACGGCATGGCCAACCCCACGGCCCTGGTGATTTGGGAGGCGCAGTTCGGCGACTTCGCCAACGGTGCCCAGACCATGATTGACCAGTTTGTGGTGAGCTCCGAAAGCAAGTGGCAGCGCATGAACGGCCTCGTGATGCAGCTGCCCCACGGCTACGAAGGGCAGGGCCCGGAGCACTCCAACGCCCGCCCCGAGCGGTTCCTGCAGCTCGCGGCCGAGAACAACATCGTGGTGGCCAACATTACCACGCCGGCTAACTTCTTCCACGCCCTGCGCCGGCAGCTGACGTGGAGCTTCCGCAAGCCGCTGGTGGTGATGTCGCCGAAATCGATGTTGCGCCACCCGCTGTGCGTATCGCCGGTAGAGGAGTTCACCGGCGGTGGTTTCCGCGAGGTACTCGGCGACACGTTTGCTGAGGCCAAGAAGGTGAAGCGTGTGTTGCTGTGCTCGGGCAAGGTGTATTACGACCTGCTGGAGGAGCAGCGTGCTTCTGACCGCAAGGATGTGGCCATCGTGCGCCTGGAGCAGCTACACCCATTCCCCAAAAAGCAGCTCGATGCCGAGCTGGCCAAGTACGGCAAAGCCAAGCTGTATTGGGTGCAGGAAGAGCCCGAGAACATGGGTTACTGGAACTTCATGCTGCGCTACATGCGCCGCGAGCTGGAGGACGTGGTGGCCCGTAAGGCATCGGCCTCACCGGCTACGGGCTACAACAAAATCCACGTGAAGGAGCAGAAGGACCTCGTGGCCCGCGCTTTCGACAAACCCAAAGAGGCCGTGGCCGATGCCAACATCCAAGCCACTGTCGAAGTAGCCAAAAAGGAGGAGTAATTCCGGTGCTTTAGGCTTAGCGTTTCCGCGTTGTGCGGTGTGTCTGCAAATTCAATCTTAGCAAAATTCCCATTTTCCGCCACCCTAGTTTATGGCCCTCGAAATCAAAATTCCCGCCGTTGGCGAATCCATCACCGAAGTCACCATTGCGAAGTGGCTCAAAAAGGACGGCGAAGCCGTGAAACGCGACGAAGTCATTGCGGAATTGGAGTCCGACAAAGCCACGTTTGAGCTGCCCGCCGAAGCCGACGGCGTGCTAAAAATCCGCGTTGCCGAAGGCGAAACCATCGGTATCGGTACCGTAATCGCCGATTTGGATGGCGCTGCCGCTGGCAGCGCACCCGCAGCATCAGCACCTGTTGCGGCCCCGGCCGCCAGCGCTCCGGTTGCTGACCCCATCAGCAAAGGCGAAGAAAATCCCAAAGCCAGCGACCAAGCCGGCTACGGAGGCACGCCGGAAGGCGGCGCGGCCCCGGCGGCTCCCGCCGCTGGCGGTGGCTCAGTAGAAATGAAAATCCCCGCCGTGGGCGAGTCCATCACGGAAGTGACGGTGGCCAAGTGGCTGAAGCCCGACGGTGCCCAAGTAGAGCGCGACGAGGTGATTGCCGAGTTGGAATCGGACAAAGCCACGTTTGAGCTGCCGGCAGAAGCCGCTGGCACCCTGCGCCACGCCGTGAAAGAAGGTGAAACCATCAGCATCGGCGCCACCATTGCCCGGATTGAAGGCGGTGGTAAAGTGGGCAACGGTGCTTCGGCACCTGCTGCGCCGGCCGCTGCTCCGGCTGCACCTGTCGCAGCGCTGGCTTCGCAACCCGCCGCGAGCGGCGCGGCTACCTACGCCACGGGGGTGCCCTCGCCGGCTGCCGGCAAGATTCTCGGCGAGAAAGGTATTGCAGCAGCCGACGTAGCCGGCACCGGCCGCGACGGCCGCATCACCAAAGAGGACGCGCAGAATGCCCAGGCTAAGCCGGCAGCCCCCGCGCCTCAGGCTGCACCAACTCCCGCCGCAGCCCCCGCACCAACTGCGCCCGCCGGGGGCAGCCGCGAAGTGCGCCGCGAGCGCATGAGCAACCTGCGCAAGACGGTAGCTCGTCGCCTGGTTTCGGTGAAGAATGAGACGGCCATGCTCACTACTTTCAACGAGGTGAACATGCAGCCCATCATGGACCTGCGCAACAAGTTCAAAGACAAGTTCAAGGAGAAAAACGGCGTGGGTCTGGGCTTCATGTCCTTCTTTACCAAAGCCGTGTGCGTGGCCCTGAAAGAGTGGCCTGCGGTGAATGCCCAAATTGACAACGGCGAAATCGTGTATTCCGATTTCTGCGACATCAGCATTGCCGTATCGGCGCCGAAAGGACTGGTGGTGCCCGTCATTCGCAACGCCGAGCAACTGTCCTTCGATGGCATCGAAAAGGAAGTGGTGCGCCTTGCCACCTTGGCCCGCGACAACAAGCTCACCATTGAGCAAATGAGCGGCGGCACGTTCACCATCACCAACGGCGGCGTGTTTGGCTCCATGCTCAGCACGCCCATTATCAACGCGCCACAGTCGGCCATTCTGGGCATGCACAACATCATTCAGCGCCCGGTGGCCGAGAATGGCCAAGTGGTGGTGCGCCCCATGATGTACCTTGCCCTGAGCTATGACCACCGCATCATCGACGGGCGTGAGTCGGTGAGCTTCCTGGTGCGGGTAAAAGAATTGCTCGAAGACCCGACTCGTCTGTTGTTAGGGGTGTAAATTCCAGATTTTGGATTTTATGAAGGCCAGTTCCCATGCCGGGAATTGGCCTTTTCATTTTTGGACGATTAAGACCGTTTTTTGCTCGTTGAACAATAGAATTTGCCGGTTGAAAAAATATAATGCTTGCTTGTGATTTATCGGCTTTAGTATCTTTGAGGGCCGGTTGAAGGTAGCATAATTATATTTTATGGCAAAGTTTATCACTCCGACGTGTCAGGAATGCCCTCACCGCAAAGGGCCGCTGATGGGCTGCTGTCAATTAGAGGAATTGGATTTTATCGCTCGTAGTAAGGTATCGCAGAGCTATCAGAAGGGACAGCGCATCTTTCACGAGGGCAGCCCGGCGCTGGGGCTGCATTGCGTGAGCCAAGGCAAAATCAAGATTACCAAAGCCAGCGGCGAAGGCAAAGAGCAAATCACCCGCCTGGCAAAAGGCGGCGACATGTTGGGCTTTCATTCGGTGCTCACCGAGCCCCAATATTCAACCTCGGCCGTGGCATTGGAAGACTGCGTGGTGTGCTTTATTCCGCGCGCCGATTTCTTCCGGGTGTGGCAATCGAATCAGCAATTCTCAACTTCCCTGATGCAGATGATGGCCAAGGCCTTGGGCGAGGCCGAAGTGCAACTGCTGCACTTGGCCTACAAGCCCGTGCGCGAGCGTCTGGCCGAGGCGCTGCTGCTGCTGTACCATACGTTTCGGGAGAAGGAGGCGCTGTTGCCGTTCAGCGTGGCTGTCTCGCGGGAAGACCTGGCGGCGCTGGTGGGCACGGCCAAGGAAACGGCAACCCGCTTGCTTTCGGAGTTTAAAGAAGCAGGCATTATCAGCACCCGCGGCAGCCAGGTGACGATTCTTGACTTGAATGGCCTTAGCCAGATTGCTTCGCTCTACGATTAAAGCTGGTGCTGCGCCCGGCGGTAGAGAGTGGAGCAAACTGCCCCGACAAGCCTGCTCGGGCAGTTCTTGAACGAATCAAAGCGATTGCGCTGGCAACAACTGAGAATCGGGATTTGGCCATCGATTGACTTCGCCAGGTGGAGCGTGGGATAACGCATTTGACGTCAAAGCAGCGAAATCGAAACGGGATTGGTAGTGTTGAGCTTGTTTATTACATGAAATGGGTTTAATTACATTAATGAATATGATTTTTTAATTTCTTAAGTAATGTAAATCATATTGAAAAGTGACGAATGTTATTTTTATTGGGTACCATTGTTGTTGAGCTTTGTATTAGAAAAAAGTTGCTATTGGAGAGAGGTAAATATCATATAATGTGAAAATTATAACGAATTAGATTAGGTTTTTATCCAATGATTTCTGTTGTCGTTCCTGATAAATTACTGCTCAGACGTGCTAATAGAAAACAAGCGAATACTTCGCTGGAGGTAAAGGAAAGCGCAGTGGTGACAGGCGCTGCTATTAAAAAAATAATAAATCATGTTTTAGTTCAGATTTCCGGACCCTCAACCATTATGGTGGTGGAAACGGCTACTGGAACCTGCCTGGCACACATAGGCCGGGCACGCGGCTTAGACACCGCAGGTGTGGCAGAGTGCCACGCGCAACTTGTGCGCCAGCAGCAGCTAACTATGGTCCGGTTGGGCATGCGCGGCGAGCGGCTAGAAGATATTCTCGTGCCGTTTCGCAAGCAGCTTCACCTCATTCGGATGGCGAAAAGCGGCGAGTGGTTTGTGCATCTGGCCGTGAAAACGCAGGATACAAGCCTGGCCCTGGCCCGTGAAATATTGAAATCGATTATTCCATAACCGTTTGTTTTAACTCATTTTACCCACCCTTTTTCATTCCCCAACATGGCTTATTCAACTAATTCTCCCGCTGGCAAAGTAGTACAGGAGGTTCTCAACGACCTGCCGGGCCTCGTGGCTATTGCCGTAGTCGACACCACCTCGGGCATGGCGCTGGCGTCGCACTCGAACTCGCCGAGCATCAACCCGGAAACGGCGGCGGCCTACAACACGGAAGTGGTGAAGCAGAAGCAAAAGGCCATGTCGGCCCTCAAGCTCAGCGGCGAGAACATCGAGGACATCCTCATCACCCTCACCAACCAGCTGCACATCATCAAGCTGGTCAACAACGGCACCAAGTTCATCTACCTCGTGGTCAACTCGCGCGACACCAACCTGGCCATTGCACGCGAGGTGCTGCGGGCTACCGCGAACCAGCTCAATTAATTTCGGCGACGGCCCCGCCGTCGGGTTGCAACACGATTGCCGGGAACCGCGGCGGGGCAGCGGGCCGGGCACCAGCCGGGGACGGAGGACCCGCGCATTATGAAAATCCCCTTTCTCAAGCAACTGCAGCGCCTGACCGGGCCGGCTCCCAACCAGATTGAACTGGCCACTACCGGCCCGGGCAGCGCTGGCATCGAGCAGGCTATGCAGCATTTGCTGGCCGAACTGCCTGATTTGCTAATGGCTGCCGTGGTGGACCTGAGCACCGGCCGGCCGCTGGCCACCTACACCGCTGAGCGCACGCTGCGTCCTGCGGCGGTTGTTGGCTTCGACGTTGAGGCGGTGCGGCAGGTGCGGGCGCTGCTGCTCACGCAAGGCACGGAACCTGATGACCTGGAAGAACTGCTCCTGACGCTACCCACGCAGCTGCAATTGGTGCGGCTGGTGCCGAGCAGGCAGCAGTTTGTGTACCTGGCAGTGGATAGCCGGGATACCAATCTGGGCATTGCCCGTGCGGTGATGCACAGCAGTTTGGCGCTGCTGGGAACGGTGGCGGAAGCCTAAAAAGGCTCGTGGCTGGCTGATGAAGCCACAATGTTCATTTTCTCACCTTTTTTCTCCATCATCCCATGAAGCTTACCGCTACCCCCTTCGACCCGCAAACCGGCGACCTGTTGCCGGTGTACCGGGACGCCTACCTGCGCGGCGACCTGGTCCGCTCCTCGGCCCGCGCCGTGGAAGAGTACCTGCGCAAAGATGCTACGCAGGCCCACTCCACCGTGACGCGCTGGCACGAAATGACCACCACGGAAGGAGCCGAAGCCGCTGCCTCCACCACGTGGGTGCAGAAGCAGCTGCTCTTTATTCGGGAGCAGCCGCAGCGCTTCCGTCGCCGGGCCCTGACCATGGTGGCCGGCGCCGCGCTGGTGGCCGGCGCATCGATGGCCGGCACCCGCCTGCCCTCGCACAACTCGCCAGTGATAACCACGGCCCCCGTAGAACTGGCCGCTTTGGAAACTGCCGCCGGTGCCGCCGCCGAAGCCAGCGCCACGCGCATGGTGACGGTGCACGGCCGCATCCTGAACGAAAAAGGCCAGCCGCTGGTAGGCGCCACCGTGCTGCGTAAGGGCACGCACTTTGGCGCCAGCACCGACGCGGCCGGGAACTACGCCCTGCGCGTACCCGCCGCCGAAGCCACTTCTGCGACGCTGCAGTATGGCTACGCCGGCTATGCCGACCAGGAGCTGAAAGCGGCCGACGTTACCGCTGAGGGCGTGAGCCTGCAGCCCCAAGTGGCCAAGCGCAAGCACTGGCTTTTCTTCTAATCAACTGTCTTTAGTTGCCTATTCGTGTTATCCTAAGTGAAAGCGAGGACCTACCGTAAGCACGTTGCGAACAAGCTTAAAGAATCTTCTTTATCCATTTCTCTTTCTCCATCAGCCACTATGGCCTATTCTAAAAATACTGCTGCCGGCAAAGCCATCGAGGCCATCATCAACGATTTGCCGGGCCTGGTGGCCGTGGCGGTAGTCGATATCAGCTCCGGCATGGCGCTGGCGTCGCACTCGAACTCGCCGAGCATCAACCCGGAAACGGCGGCGGCCTACAACACGGAAGTGGTGAAGCAGAAGCAAAAGGCCATGTCGGCCCTCAAGCTCAGCGGCGAGAACATCGAGGACATCCTCATCACCCTCACCAACCAGCTGCACATCATCAAGCTGGTCAACAACGGCACCAAGTTCATCTACCTCGTGGTCAACTCGCGCGACACCAACCTGGCCATTGCACGCGAGGTGCTGCGGGCCCACGTTGACGAAATCAACTAAGCCGGCTTCGTTAGCCCATAGTTAAGGCCTGCAAAAAGCCCGTCCAAGGAGTTGGACGGGCTTTTTGCTTATAAGGCAGACCGGCAACTTATTCTGCGGTGTCTGAAAGGATGTCCGCTGGGCTTGGTGTAAAACGGGTTTTAAAGCGGGCGTAGAGCGCATTCATGCCCAGCAGCAGCAGGCCCATGAGGATGAAAACCACTGCCCGGGTGATGGTGCCGCTGCGGCTGAGGTCGAAGAACACCAACCGCACCAAGCAGGTCAGCATTTCCGCCAGCAACAGGTAGCGCAGGTCCTGCCGCCGCAGCAAGAGACTGGCGCTGAGCACGGCTACGATTTCGAGCATGAGCAGCAGCGAAAGCGCCAGCAATGCCGGGTAGAGCAGACCGGCCTCTAGGGGGCGACGCGGCCTGGCCAGCAGTGCCGACGCGGGCGAGAGGCCGGTAAAAGGCGCTTTGCCAACGTGCAGTGCCACAGCCACGTAGCCAAACAGGAGCATACGGCGGCCGATTGTAGCTGGCTGGCCCGCGCCACGGGCAGCGGCGATGGACACGAAAGAAAGCGTCAGGCCGCCGCTACTTTTTAGGCGTTGCGCGTCATCCTTTCGGGGCGACGGCCGTTAAACCGAATTCACCTGCATTTCAGTATGAATAAGACTAACTATTTCTTTCGCCCGGCCAAATTTTGGCCCGTAATGGGTTTTGCGACGCTGGCGGGCATGCGCAGCGTAAGCGCCCCGGCCTTCTTGAGCCATTATTTGTCGCGGCAGCCGCATTCCGGCCTGGCGAAATCGCCGTTGCGGCTTTTGCAAAAGCCCATTGCCGCGAAGCTGCTGAAGGTGCTGGCAGCCGGCGAAATGGTGATGGACAAGCTGCCCGGCACGCCCAACCGCACGGCCCCGCCGGTGCTGCTGGGCCGCCTGCTATCGGGGGCGTTGGTGGGGGCGGCCTGGTACAAGTCGCGTCATGGCAGCGCCCTGGGCGGCGGGGTGCTGGGTGGCCTGGCGGCCGTGGCGGCCACATTCGCGAGCTATGCGCTGCGCACGGGCATTAGCCGGCAAGCAAATGTGCCCATTGCCCTCGTGGGAGTGGGCGAAGACGCGTTGGTGGTAGGCAGTGGCGCAGCATTGCTGCGGATGCAAAAGCCAGCACCCAGCGGCCGGGCGCTCTAGCTCTGGCGGCTGGGCAATGACAGCCGGTTGGGCATCATGCGGTGCTCAAACATGGCCCCAATGCTGTGGGCGCGGGCTTTGGCGTCGTCGGCTTTTGGCCCCGAAAATAGCTCGTCGACACTGGCTCGGAACAACACCAGCCACCGCTGAAAATGGGCCGGCGTGATGGGCAGCGGGAAATGCTTGGCCATCGGCCGGCCTTTGTAGCGGCTGGTGCCCAGCAGCACGCTGCTCCAGAAATCGTACATGGTGGGCAGGTGCTGCGCCCAATCCACCTGCGCCACGTCGTTGAACACCGGCCGCAGCAGCTCGTCCTCATTTACGCGGGCGTAGAACGTGTCTACCAGCCGCACAATGTCGGCTTCGGTTTCGAGGTCGGGGAGGGGCAAGACGTTCATGGCTAAAAGAAGCGAGGTTCGAGGCCGTTGGTTCCGACTGCACGGCTAGGTTTTCCGGCGGCCGCCTAGTACTACCAGCACCACGGCCAGCACAATCAGGGCCGCGCCGCCCAGCATTTCCAGGCTCAAACTTTCGCCCGCAAAGGCCCAGCCCAGCAGCACGGCCACCACCGGATTGACAAACGCGTAGGTGCCCGCCAGGGCCGGCTCCACTGCCCGCAACAGCCAGATGTAGGCCGTGAAAGCCACAATGGACCCAAAGGTGACCAGATACGCATACGCCATCCACGACTTGGCCGTGACCTGCGCCAGCTCAAATCCCGAGGCCTCGCCCCGCACCAAGCCAACCACCAGCATGGCCGCGCCGCCGCACAGCATCTGCATGCCGCCCGAGGCAAAGGGCGACGGCGCGGGCTGGTGGTTCTTGGCATAAAGCGAGCCCACGGCCCACACCAGCGAAGCCACCAGCACGCAGCCCAGGCCCAGCAAGGCATGGCCCGGCACCTTTACGGCCGTAGCGGAGGTGTGCGCGGCCAGCAGGTACATGCCCACCATGCCCGCGCCCAAGCCCAGCGTCACCCACTTGTTGGGCCGGGGCGACACGCCGCTCAGCCACCCCAGCACCGCCAGAAACATGGGCACCGTGGCCACCAGCAGCGCCGTGATGCCGCTGGGCAAATACTGCACCCCCAGCGTGACGCCCCCGTTGCCAAAGCCCAGCAAACACAGCCCGATAATGGCCGCAAAACCCCAGCCCCGCCACGTGGGCGCCGGCTCGCCGCGCCAGCGCATGTAGCCATACAGCAGCCCGCCCGCCAAGCCGTAGCGCGTGCCCGCCATGAGCAGCGGCGGCATGCTGGCCACCGCAAATTTCATGACCAGATAGGTAGAGCCCCAGATGAGGTAGACCAGCGCAAAAGCAATGAATAAAGCGGCCCGCGAAGGGGCAGGAGTGGAAGCAGCAGCGGGCATAGCAACACGAATGATGGCCGCAAAACTACGCCCCGCTGTAGCGCGAGCTTTGTAGTCCGCGTCCCGGAACGAGTCGTAGCAATGACGTGGGGACGCGAACTACAAAGTTCGCACCCCTGAAACGGCCGTTATGCCGGCGGCGGTTGTTGCTTTGCATGATGAATGAAAAGAAGCTTCTCCTCGCGCTGCTGGCGTTTCTGTGGCTGCTGCCCCCCGCCACGGCCCAGCTGCTCCAGCCCAAACCGGCCGCCTACACCCGCGCCGACTCGCTGCGCGGCGGCAACGGCCCGCTCCGCGCCTGCTACGACCTCCACTACTACCACCTCGACGTGAAGCTGGACCCGGCCCAGCGCTTCCTCAGCGGCTCCACCCTCTTCCGTTTCACCGCCACACAGGATTTCACCCGCCTGCAATTCGACCTTTTTGCCAACCTGCAGGTGGAGAAGGTGCTCTATCAGGGCAAGGATGTGCCTTTCACCCGCGAAGCAAATGCGGTATTTGTCACCTTCCCCAAACTCATTCAGCAAGGCAGCCGCGACGAATTCACCGTGCAGTATTCCGGCAGCCCCACGGTGGCCAAAAAAGCGCCTTGGGACGGTGGCCTGGTTTTCAGCACCGATGCCGCCGGCAAGCCCTGGGTAGCGTCGGCCTGCCAGGGCATCGGGGCCAGCATCTGGTGGCCGTGCAAAGACCAGCAGGCCGATGAAGTGGACAGCATGCTCATCAGCATCAGCGTGCCCAATGGCCTGAAGGACGTTTCCAACGGCCGTTTGCGGCGCACCACCAAGCTGAAAGGCGGCTACACGCGCTTTGACTGGGCCGTGCGCAACCCCATCAACAACTACGACGTGGCCCTGAACGTGGGCGACTATCAGCATTTTTCCGACTCGTACCAGGGCGAAAAAGGCTTGCTCACGCTCGATTATTGGGTGCTGCCCGAAAACGTAGCCAAAGCCAAAACCCAGTTTGCCGCCAACGTGAAGCCCATGCTCAAAAGCATGGAAAGCTGGTTTGGCCCCTACCCGTGGTACCCGGACGGCTACAAGCTGGTGGATGCGCCCCACCTCGGCATGGAGCACCAGAGCGCCGTGGCCTACGGCAACAAGTACCAGAACGGCTACCTTGGCCGCGACCGCAGCAACACCGGCTGGGGCACGAAGTGGGACTTCATCATCGTCCACGAAAGCGGCCACGAGTGGTTCGGCAACAACATTACCACGAAGGACATTGCCGACATGTGGGTGCACGAAAGCTTCACCACCTACTCCGAAGCGCTGTTTGTGGAAACCCAGTTTGGCAAGCAGGCGGGCCATGAGTACATCCACGGCCAGCGCCGCAACATCCAGAACGACGCCCCCATCATCGGCCCCTACGGCGTGAACAAGGAAGGCTCGGGCGACATGTACGACAAGGGCAGCGCCCTGCTCAACACCCTGCGCACCGTGCTGAACGACGACGCGAAATGGCGCCAGTTGCTGCGCGGCCTCTCGGCCACCTTCTACCACCAGACCGTGACGGGCCAGCAGGTTATCGACTACATCAACCGCGAAAGCGGCCGCGACTTCACCAAGGTTTTCGACCAGTACCTGCGCCACCGCAACATTCCCACCCTGGAAATCCGCTTCGAAGACGGCAAGACCCTGGCCCGCTGGGTGGCCGACGTCGACAAGTTCGACCTGCCGGTGCGCGTGCGGCTGAAAGGCGGCGAGTACCAGTTCATCAAGCCCGCTGCCCGCTTTACCGAAATAAAGGAGTTGGCCGGCGCCACCAAGGAAACGCTGGAGGTCGACACGTTCAACTATTACATCGGCGTGCTGGTTGATTAGGCAGAACCGACAAAAAGAACGGTCATGCTGAGCGCGGCCGAAGCATCTCGCGTGCAATAGTAAACCCATTCGATTGAGTTACTACTGCATGCGAGATGCTTCGACTACGCTCAGCATGACGTTCTTTTAATTCGTCTCCTCCCCAAAAATCGCCCCACCCGCCGCCGCTGTGCCGTACCTTCGCCCGAGCGTACAATCATTGAAAACCTCCTCATGAATCAATACGACGTCACCGTCATCGGCTCCGGCCCCGGCGGCTATGTAGCGGCCATCCGCTGCGCCCAGCTCGGCCTCAAAACGGCCCTCATCGAGAAATACCCCACCCTGGGCGGCACCTGCCTCAACGTGGGCTGCATCCCCAGCAAGGCCCTGCTCGACTCCTCTGAGCACTACCACAACGCCCATTCGGTGTTTGCCGAGCACGGCATCGGCCTCGACAACCTGACCGTCGACATGAACCGCATGATTGACCGCAAGGCCGGGGTGGTGAAGGCCAACGTGGACGGCATTGCCTACCTGATGAAGAAGAACAAAATCGACGTCCTCACCGGCGTGGGTTCTTTTGTTGACAAAAACCACATCAGCATCGCGCCCCGCGAAGGCGGCGAAGCCCAGCAGATTGAAACCAAAAACGTCATCATCGCCACTGGCTCCAAGCCCACGGTGCTGCCGTTCATCGCCCAGGACAAGGAGCGCATCATCACCAGCACCGAGGCCCTGAACATCCGTGAAGTGCCCAAGCACATGATTGTGATTGGCGGCGGCGTGATTGGCCTCGAAATGGCTTCCGTGTACGCCCGCCTCGGCGCCAAAGTGTCGGTGGTGGAGTTCATGGACAGCATCATCCCGACCATGGACCGCGGCCTGGGCAAAGAGCTGAAGCGCGTGCTGGGCAAAATCGGCATCGAATTCTTCTTCTCGCACAAAGTGACCGGCGCCACCCGCGACGGCGACACCGTGACCGTGACGGCCACCAACGCCAAGGGCGAGGAAGTGAAGTTTGAGGGCGACTACTGCCTCGTGGCCGTGGGCCGCGTGCCCTACACCGCCGGCCTCAACCTCGAAGCCGCCGGCGTGCAGATGGAAGAGCGCGGCCGCATCAAGGTCGACGAGCACCTGCAAACCAACGTGCCCGGCATCTACGCCATCGGCGACGTGATTCGGGGCGCCATGCTGGCCCACAAGGCCGAGGAAGAAGGCGTGTTCGTGGCCGAAACCATCGTGGGCCAGAAGCCGCACATCAACTACCTGCTCATCCCCGGCGTGGTGTACACCTGGCCCGAAGTGGCCGGCGTGGGCTACACCGAGGAGCAGCTCAAGGAGCAGGGCAAGGCCTACAAGGTGGGCTCCTTCCCCTTCAAAGCCAGCGGCCGCGCCCGCGCCAGCGGCGACACCGACGGCTTTGTGAAGGTGCTGGCCGACATAACCACCGACGAAATCCTGGGCGTCCACATGATTGGCCCGCGCATCGCCGACCTCATCGCCGAAGCCGTGACCGCCATGGAGTTCCGCGCCTCCGCCGAGGACGTGGCCCGCATGAGCCACTCGCACCCCACCTACGCCGAGGCCATGAAAGAAGCGTGTTTGGCGGCGACGGAGAGCCGGGCCATTCACATGTAACAACCGACGAGTATCACGTCATGAAAAAGTGCCTAAGGCTTCCATAGCTTTAGGCACTTTTTATTTTATTAAAGGTATGCGCAATTGTCTTTTTCTGCTACCCCTATTCGCGCTGCTAATGGCTTGCGGCGCCCAACCGAAAACAACAGAAGCTGAAACCTCAGCCCGAAATACGACAACTGTTAGCACCACTGATTCTACACCGCCGCCAAAAGATTCGAGCGTGAATCAGGGAGAACGGGCGGTGCCGCAACGTCCAGTACAAGTGAACGTCTCAACCTTGGCGGATTCTTTACAAGCCGCCGTTGGGCCGCGAAAAATGCGCTTTCAGCACATCAGCGACGCTGCCTTACGGCAAATGATTGCGAACAATGATTTGCACGTCGACACCCTGTTTGGGAAATTCCTACTCATCAATATTCTTCCCAATCCTCTTGGGCCGGCTTACTATTCCATGCAATTGCTCTACCGGCCCGACCCCGCGAAAACCGATTGGATTCAAACGCCATTGGAATTAGTAGGAGGGCGCCTGCAAAATTGGGAAGCCAATTGCCAGTTTCAGAAAGCCGATACGGCCCATTTGGGACCGCAAATGGCGTCGGTTGTCATGATAACCGTGGGAGAGCTGCAGCGGATGCGCAATTGGGACGGCATTACCAACTGCGTCAACATCATTGATGTGTCTGAGGAGCCGCAGATGCTGCTTAAAGCCGAGAGCTACAATTGCGAGAATAGCCAGGACGCCGCCGCCGAAGAACAAAGTCCTGAACGAGTTTGCTGCCAACAATTGATTAGCCTGCGGCAGAAGAAAATTATTGTTGGGCCGGTAATGGGTGTAGCCGGCGGTGCGGTCACCGCTGAGCTTAGCTCGTTACCCGCGGGAGCATACAGCTATGAGCGTGGAAGGGTATTGCGAGTAGGGAAGTAACTGTTGAAACGCAAGCGGCGGCAGCTACGGGCGCTTCTGCCGCTTTCGGCATGGAAGCGGGGGGCTGTTTCCCAAGCCCCACCAACGGCTTCCGAATGCCCGCCAACCGCTTCCGAACCACAAACCTTCCCTTCCGAACACCCGCTATCTACTTCCGAAGCCTCGCCAACGGTTTCCGAACCACAAACCCTGGCTTCCGAACGCCCGCCAACGGGTTCCGAACCACAAACCTTGGCCTCCGAAGCATCGCCAGCCGCTTCCGAAGCACAAACTTTGCCTCCGAAGGCTCGCCAATCGGTTCCGAACGCCCGCCAACCGCTTCCGAAGCACAAACCTTCTTGCCGAACCATAAACCTTCGTGCCGAAGCGTAAACCTTGCTTCCGAAGCATAAACCTTCGCTCGGTTTGATATGCTTACTTTTGAAGTATGTCGCCCCATTCCCTCACGCCCGCCAACACACCCATCGCCTCGGGCAGCTTCAACGTGTATGCCCGCGAGCAGTTCATCAGCGACAAGGTGGCGTTTGGGCGGCGCGATTACTACAAGATTTCGCTGCTCACCGGCAGCAGCCGCTACAACTACGCCACCCGCGGCGTGCTCATCGACCAGCCCGCGCTGGTGTTTTCCAACCCGCTGATTCCGTATTCCTGGGAGCGGGTGTCGGAGGAGCAGGGCGGCTACCTGTGCATGTTCACCGAGGAGTTTCTCATCGTGAATGACCGGGCCGCCAGCCTGCAGGAGTCGCCGCTGTTCCGGCTCGGGTCCGACCCAGTGTACCTCGTGGATGACGCGCAATACGCCGACCTGAGCTACTTCTTTCGCAAGATGCTGCAGGAGATGAATTCGGGCTACGTGTACCAGCAGGAAGTCATCCGCAACTACCTCAACCTGCTCATTCACGAGGCCCTGAAGCTGCAGCCGCAGGCCAGCTACTACCAGCACCCCAACGCCGCCACGCGCATTGCAACCCTGTTTCAGGGGCTGCTGGAGCGGCAGTTTCCCATCGACTCGCCCACCCACGGCCTGCAGCTGCGCACGCCCGGCGACTTCGCCCGCCAGCTTTCGGTGCACGTCAACCACCTCAACCGGGCCGTGCGCGACCTCACCGGCAAAACCACCTCCGTGCACATTGCCGAGCGCATCGTGCGCGAGGCCCGGGCCCTGCTGCAGCACACCGACTGGACCACCGCCGAAATTGCCTACAGCCTCGGCTTCGAGTACCCCACCTACTTCAACAACTTCTTCAAGAAGCAAACCGGCACCACGCCCTCGGCCCACCGCGCGCTGGTGGGCAGACTAACAGCGGCCTAGTCGGCGGTTTGAATTTCTTACTTTTTCGTTTGAATCTCGTTAGGGCCGCGCGGCGGGGTAGGGGACTTTTGTGCTGTTCAATCAACGCAGTCACAACTCCCCCATGAAATACGCCTTCATCACCGGCGCCAACAAAAGCATTGGCTTCGAAACCGCCCGCCAGTTGCTCCAGCAGGGCTACTACGTGTACCTCGGCAGCCGCAGCCTTGAAAACGGCCGGCAAGCCGTGGCCCAGCTCCACGCCGAAGGCCTCACCCAGGTAGAGCCCGTGCAGCTCGACGTAACCGATGCCGCCTCGGTGGCCGCCGCCCGGCAGGCCATCGGCCAGAAAGGAACCGGGCTCGACGTGCTCATCAACAACGCCGGCGTCAGCGGGGCTTTGCCCCAAACGGCGGCGGCTACCGACGTAGCCACGTTCAAGGAAGTGTACGACACCAACGTATTTGGCGTGGTGCAGACCACCCAGGCCTTCCTCGACTTGCTGCGGGCCTCGGCCGAGCCCCGCATCGTGAACGTGACCTCGGGCCTGGGCTCGCTCACCTTGCACACCGACCCCAGCTGGAAGTACTACCCTGTGAAGACGGCGGCCTACGGCTCGTCCAAAGCCGCGCTCAACATGTACACCATCGTGCTGGCCTATGAGCTGCGCGACACCCCGTTCAAAGTGAACGCCGTGGACCCCGGCTACACCGCCACCGATTTCAACCACCACAGCGGCCCCGGCACCGTGCCCGATGCGGCGGCGCGCGTGGTGAAAGCCGCCGTATTGGCGCCGGATGGCCCCACCGGCCAGTTCTTTAGCGACGACAACGCCCCGGAAACGGGCATCAGTGCCTGGTAGCAGTTCAGGTATTTAGAGGGTGTCTGCGTCCCTTTAAACGTCACGCTTGAACGTCCTGCTCATTTGGCGTCCGTGCGCCAAACTTTCTCTATGATTTTGTCAGGCTCCCCTCTCCTTAGGAGAGGGGCCGGGGGTGAGGCGCTACGTCAGAACGAAGCGGGCAAGATGCTTCGCTGCGCTCTGCATGACCGCCTA
>NZ_JAERQF010000030.1 GCF_016734815.1 Hymenobacter rubidus | reverse complement strand
GCGTTGTTCTGACGGGATAAGGTCCTTCGCTGCGCTCAGGATGACAACGATTTTGACTTTCTAAACAGCTTCATTATCCGAACGGTCAGGTGCGTAGCCATATTTTTAAAGCGCTTGATGGGCCACACTCAGAATCGTTTGACAGTCTGGGGCGGCCGGGGTATTATCGTCTCACCAGTAACTCAAACCCCAAAAATGGACGGACGACGCAAGTAGAGTGGGTACGTGACTACAGCGCACCCCGCTTCAAATCCGCCAAGCCCAAGAAGCAGTAAGCAATAGACCTTAGCTGAGTCATTATTGATGGGCGAGTAGTAACCCTGAAGTTTTCAAATTCGGAAGCAACGGTTCTGCTTAACGGGCATTTGTCCCATCTATTCGAAAACTTCGGGCTTATGCGTTATCGCTGCTGCCGTTGTGGTTTCGGACAAGCCGTTGCCGCGTACATTGGGGTGATTTTCCAGCTTGCCTCATTTCACTTCCCATGTCCACTTTTGCCCTCATTCTGCTTGGGCTCATTGCCCTCGTGCTGTTCCTGTGCTATGTTATTGTGCCCCAGGGCACC
This sequence comes from Hymenobacter rubidus, assembly GCF_016734815.1. GTDB lineage: Bacteria > Bacteroidota > Bacteroidia > Cytophagales > Hymenobacteraceae > Hymenobacter > Hymenobacter rubidus. Next base: position 64,863 of record NZ_JAERQF010000030.1, on the reverse strand, counting down.
GTGGCCGTTATCACGGCCTTTGGCAAGTACCGGCGCATCATGCTGCCGGGCCTGAACTTTAAGCTGCCGTTTATTGAAACGGTCTACAAGCGGATTTCCATTCAGAACCGCTCGCTGGAGCTGAATTTCCAGGCCATCACCATCGACCAGGCCAACGTCAACTTCAAGGCCATGCTGGTCTACGCGGCCTTCGACCAGAGCGAGGAGGCCATCAAGAACGTGGCCTTCAAGTTTGTGGATGAAATGAGCCTGATGCAGGCGCTGGTGCGCACCGTGGAGGGCAGCATTCGGGCCTTTGTGGCCACGCAGCGGCAGGCCGCCGTGCTGAGCTTGCGCGGCGAAATCGTGCTCCACGTGAAGGACCAGCTCGATGCCACGCTGGAAAGTTGGGGCTACCACCTCATCGATTTGCAGCTCAACGACATTGCGTTTGATGAGGAAATCATGCGCTCGATGGCCAAAGTAGTGGCCTCGAACAACCTGAAAGCGGCCGCCGAAAACGAAGGCCAGGCCCTGCTCATCACCAAAACCAAAGCGGCCGAAGCCGAAGGCAACGCCATCAAAATTGCCGCCGAAGCCGAGAAAATTGCGGCCCAGCTGCGGGGCCAGGGCGTGGCCCTGTTTCGCGAAGAAGTGACCAAAGGCCTGGCCCACGCCGTGGAAGCCGTAACCAAAAACAACCTCGACCCCTCGCTGGTGTACTTCTCCATGTGGACGGAGGCCATCAAGCACTTTGCCGAGCAGGGCAAGGGCAACGTTATTTTCCTGGATGGCTCCAACGAGGGCATGAGCAAAAACCTGGAGCAGATGATGGCCATGCAGCAGCTCCAGCGCCCGGTGAAGTAGCGGTTAACGAACGGATAATTCGAGCAAAAACAAGGATATGAATAGCGCCGTCGTTTTTTTCGCGGGCCTTTGTTTCGCCATCCCGCTTATTGCCACGGCCCAGTCTGCGCCAGCAAACGGGCCCCGCAAAGTAACCGTGTACATGACGGCGGGTGGGCAGCAACTCCCCACACCCGATGGGGCCCACCATCGGGCCGAAATCACGATGCGCGACAGCGTGAGTGGGATGATGCGGGAGTATTATCCATCGGGCAAGCTGTGGCGCATCGTGCCTTTTGCGCACGTCGGCTTAGGCATTCGCCACGGCGTGGCCATGAGCTACGACGAGGCTGGCAAACTCCGCAAGCGGGAAGATTTCCTGGCCGGCCAACGGCAGGGCGAAGTCCAGCTTTTCGATGCCACCGGCCAATTGAGCCGAACCATGGTGTATGACAAAGGCAAACGGATAAGCCAACAGTGCTTCACGCCAACCGGGCAGCCTGAGCAGTGCCAGGAAGAGAAACAGCCGCCCCTATACCCCGGAGGAAAGGCCAAGCTCATCAAGACCATTGAAGAGGCGGTGGTGTTGCCCACAGAAGAAATAGCAAAGAGTGGATTTGGAATCGTGCTTGTTTCTCTTGTGGTCGATGCCCAAGCCAATATTCTGGGAGCCAAGGTAGTAAACGCACCCACTGCCCGTATGGGGCAGGCGGTGGTTGATGCCGTGAAACAGCTACCACCTTTTGAAACGCCCGGAATGGTCGACCAAGTACCAGTTTCGGTGTTGTATACGCTGTCCATCAAAGTTGGCCGGCCAGCCAACGGCTGGAACATGGCCCATGCCTACACCGAAGTTACGCCCAAGGTCACCTATTTAGATGCTGAGTAAGCCGAAGCATCGTGATGCTTTGGCTATTGTTGGCAGAACCCAACGATGGAGTTTGTTGTATATAATTCAGGAGAAAACAAACGCGGAGCCGTTCCGTTTTTTGCTTGTCGAAAGCGCATTTGGTGAAAACACAGCTACTGCCGCTGGTACTTCTGATGGCCCTGCCGCTGGTTAGCCCGGCGCAGGTGCCCGGGCGGGTATTGCCCACGCAGCCGGCTCAGTTTTACACGCCCGATTTTCTGCCTGCAACGCAGTTTGACACAACGGCTTACTGTGCCGAGACGATGTTTCGCGATAGCCTGGGCAATGGCGTGACGCGGGTGTATTATCCAACGGGCCAGCTGCGCCAGTACGTGCCGTATGCCAATGTGTACCGGGGGGTGCGCCACGGCACCGTCACCACGTGGTACAAAGACGGGCAAATGTGCACCAAGGAGGACTACCTGCGCGGGGTGCGGCAGGGCGAACTGCTCACCTACTACCCCGACGGCACCCTAAAAAGGCGCGAAACCTATGAAAACGGGCATTGTGGCATCGGCAGCTGCTACGGGCCCGATGGCCAGCCCGTGCCCTATTTCGTGTACGAGCAGCTGCCGCTTTACCCCGGTGGCGGCCTCGTGCTGATAAAAGAGCTGAGCAAAGCCGTGCGCCTCAACCCGCAGGAAGTGCAAGCCATGCGCCGCGAATCGTACCGGCAATCCTTATACTTTTCGGGCACGCAGCGGGAAGTGGATGTGCAGTTGGCCGTGGCGCCCGACGGCCACATTGCCGACGCCCGCGTGGTGCATTCCACCGCGCGGTTTCTCAACGAGGCCGTGCTCCGTGCCGTGGCCAAGCTCAAGCGTCCGTTTGTGCCCGGCAGCCGCGACGGGCAGGTGATGGTCAGCTACCTCACCGTGCCCGTCTACTACACGGTGGAGGCGCCCAACCAAGGAGCGTACCGGACCTATCAGTCGCCGCGCCGCTGGTAGCGGACGGGGGCTGCCAAAGCGCCGGTGCTCGGGGTTTGCCAAGTGCAGCCGCGCATTTATGCGGCTTGGCTTGCCCGTACCCGTTACCTTTAAGGACAAATTGCCCGTAGTACCCCGCGTTTTTTTGATATGGACGAAGCCACCCTTGCCAAATACCAGCCCGTCATCGGGCTCGAAGTTCACGCCCAGCTGCTCACGCACAGCAAGATGTATTCGTCGGATGAAAACGAATACGGCGTTGCGCCCAACACCAACCTCTCGGTCATCACCCTGGGCCACCCTGGCACCTTGCCCAAGGTGAACCGGACGGCCGTAGAATTTGCCATGAAAATGGGCCTGGCCACCAACTGCCAGATTCGGCGCGACAACCTGTTTGCCCGCAAAAATTACTTTTACCCCGACCTGCCCAAAGGCTACCAGATTACGCAGGACAAAACCCCGATTTGCCACGACGGCCACGTGGAAGTGCGCCTGAGCGACGGCACAACCAAGAAAATTGGCGTCACCCGCATTCACATGGAGGAAGACGCGGGCAAGAGCATGCACCTGGCCGGCGAAACCGAAACCCTCGTGGACCTGAACCGCGCCGGCGTGCCGCTGATTGAGATTGTGAGCGAGCCCGACATCCGCACCGGCGAGGAAGCCTACGCCTACCTCACCGAAATCAAGAAGCTGGTGGAGTACCTCGGCATCTGCGACGGCAACATGGAAGAAGGCTCGCTGCGCTGCGACGCCAACATTTCGGTGATGCTGAAGGGCGCCGACAAGTTCGGCATGAAGGTGGAAGTGAAAAACATGAACTCCTTTCGCAACGTGCAGCGGGCCATTGCCTACGAAATCGAGCGCCAAATCAACATCATCGAAGCCGGCGGCGAAGTAGACAGCGAAACCCGCGGCTTCGACGCGGCCAGCGGCACCACCAACGGCCAGCGCAGCAAGGAAACCCTCAACGACTACCGCTACTTCCCCGAGCCCGACTTGCCGCCGCTGGTGATTTCGGACGAGTGGCTGCACCGCGTGGCCGCCGAGCTACCGGCCCTGCCGCAGCAGCTCTACGCCCGTTTTGTGGGCGAATTGGGCCTGAACGATTACGACGCCTCCGTGCTTATCGACCAAAAGGAGGTAGCCCTGTTTTTCGACGACCTGGCCCGCCTCACGCCCGGGAGCGCCAAAGCTGCTGCCAACTGGGTGATGGGACCGGTGAAAAGCTACCTCAACGAGCGGGCCCTCACCATGGCCGACTTCCCGCTCGACGCCGCCCAGCTGGCCGGCATCATCGAGCTGATTGACGCCGGAAAAATCAATTATTCGGTGGCCAGCAAGCAGCTGTTTCCGCACCTGCTGGAACACCCAACGGCGAATGCCACCGGTGCCGCCGAAACCCTGGGCCTGCTCACGCAAGCCGACAAAGGCGAGCTGGCCGGGCTGGTAGCCCAGGTACTGGCCGGCAACCCCGCCAAAGTAGCCGAGTACCGCGCCGGCAAAAAGTCGCTCACCGGCATGTTCATGGGCGAGCTGATGAAGCTGACCGGTGGCAAAGCCGACCCCAAATTGGCCAACCAGCTGCTGCGCACTGCGCTGGATAACAATTAATAATGAACAATGAGCAATTAACAATGTCCGACAGTTGTTTGGCGTTAAGCAGTATGTCTCCGTTTTGCGAACAACGGTACTTTTTTTGCTCATTGGTAACTGCTCACTGCTAATTACTCATTGAATTGATGCCCCATCCTATGATAAAGTCTGTTTTCCTGGCCGCTACTGTTTTGGGCATGGCCAATGCCTGCCAAAATGCCGTTGCTGCCGACGGCTACGAAGTGACGGGCCAGTTGAAAAACGCCCCGGCGGGCACCGTGCTGCACCTTTCGGAACTGACATCAAACCAGTTCGTGGAAAAAGCGCAGGCCAAAACCGACGCTGCGGGCAATTTTACGCTAAAGGGGGCGGCCCTGACCCCCGGCATTTTTCAGCTGAAGCTGGACGAAGCCAACCAGGTGTTGCTGCTGCTCGACAACAAAACGCATGTGCAGGTGAACGGCGACGCCAACAGCCTCCCCGCCACCTACAGCGTTAAAGGCAGCAAGGACGCGGAAGTGCTGCGCCAGCTAACGATGGTGATGACCAGCAGCAAAGGCCAGCTCGAGGACCTGGGCAAGCGGTACAACGAGGCTGGCCAGGCTGGGAAGACCGATGAGATGAAGGCGATTGAGAAGGAGTACTTCACCATTCAGGGCCGCAACACGGCCAAGGTTAAAAGCGTGATTCGGCGCAACGCCTCGGCCGTGGTGGGCGGCTTTGCGGTGGGCGCCTTCATCAACCCCGAAGAAGAGTTCACCTTTGCCGATTCGGTGGCCACCATCCAGCGCAAAGCCAACCCCAATTCTCCCTTCACCAAGGAGCTGACCGCCCGCCTGGAGCCCCTGCGCGCCACCGCCCCTGGCACCCAGGCCCCGGAAATCAACCTGCCAACTCCTGAAGGCAAGACGCTGGCATTGAGCAGCCTGCGCGGCAAATACGTGCTGATTGATTTTTGGGCGAGCTGGTGCGGCCCCTGCCGTCAGGAAAACCCCAACGTCGTACGCGCTTACAACCAGTTCAAAGACAAGGGCAAAGGGTTCACCATCTACTCCGTGTCGTTGGACCAGGACAAAGCCAAGTGGGAAAAGGCCATTGCCGCCGACGGCCTCACCTGGAACCACGTGTCGGACCTGGCCGGCTGGAACAGCGTGGCTGGCGCCGCCTACGGTGTGAAGGCCATTCCGCAGTCGTTTCTGATTGACCCCCAGGGTAAAATCATCGCCAAAAACCTTCGTGGGGAAGCGCTGGCTGCAAAGCTCGCGCAGGTGTTGAAATAGGTTATCTAGTTGTTGGTTGCTAGTTGTCGGTTGTCAGCTCCAGCACAAATCTTGGCTAACAACTGACAACTGGCAACCAACAACTAAAAACACAAAACGCCTGGCCGATAAGCCAGGCGTTTTGTGTTTGGTCTAACTCCTAAACATGCGCTGCAAACCGGGCCAGAGGCGTTTTTTGAGGCTGACATCATACTCCACTAAGTCGACCGTGGCCGAAGACAGGTAGGAGAGGCCCAGGCTGGGGAACTGCACCGGCTCGTATATCTGGGTATTGCGAATGGTGGTGTCGAGCAGGTTTTTTCCGAATGCAATGATGTGTGTGGCGGCCAGTGCTTTGCGCAGGTTCACCAGCGCCACCGGTAGCTCCGAGTCTACGTTCACCAACACCACGTCGGCCATGACCAGGTTCAGGGCCTGCAGCATCTTGTTGAGAAACACGTTGCGGTGCAGCTTCCGGAACTCCTCGGTGGGCAAACGGAATAGCAGCACAACCCCTTGCGCGTTGTCGCCCATCACCGTAAACGGCGTGAGCAGCACGGGCGGAACTGCCGGCGCGGCCAACGGCTGCACCACCGGGCTGACCGGCGGCGTGGCTGCTGCCGGCGCCGGACTCGCCGCCGGCACCGGGTGGTGGGCGGCCGTAGCCAGCCGCTCCAGGCCCGCCGAAGGCTTGCTGAAAGCCATTGACGGGCGGCTGAACTCTTCAATGGGCCTGAGCGGCGTGGGTTTCTCAGCTACTGGCGGCTGGGGCTTTTCGGGGGGCGTGGGCAGCGGTTTGGCCACTGGCGCCGCTGCGGTGGCCCTTGCCGGTTCGGCAGGCGCTTCCGCCGGCTCCGCGGGCATGTAGAGCGTCACGTCGGTGTAGAAGTTTTGCAGGAATGCGAGCTTTTCGGTGGACATGGCGGGTGGTTTTTTATAGCTTGTTCGCTTGTTTGAGGCTGCGGGTAACAGCGGTTTACAGGGCAAACAACGCCTTTAGCTCCTGCGCTTCGGCGGGCTTCATGCGGCCGGCGAGGACCAGGCGCAGCTGGCGCCGCCGCAGCGCCCCTTCGTACAGCTGAATTTCTTCCTCGGTTTCCGGCACCGCCTCGGGCACGTCGATGGGCCGGCCGGACTGGTCGACGGCCACGAAGGTGAAAAAAGCCTCGTTGGTTTTGAGCTTGGTCCCGCTCGGAATGTCCTCGGCCCACACGTCGATGTGCACTTCCATGCTGGAGCTAAACGCCCGGGTTACCTGCGCCTGAAGGGTGACCACGTTGCCCAGCCGAATGCTGTCGCGAAACGACACGTTGTCGACCGAAGCCGTGACGACAATGCGGTTGGAGTGCTTCTGGGCCGAAATGGCGGCGGCAATGTCCATCAGGTGCATCATGCGGCCCCCCATCAGGTTGTTCAGGGTGTTGGTATCGTTGGGCAACACCAGCTCGGTCATGATGACGAAAGAGTCTGCGACGGGTTTTTGCTTGCGCATCGGTGAAAATAGGGGTAAAAGCGTGCGGCAAAGGTACGCCGGCCCCGGAGCGCCTCCCAGCATTAAAAGGCCCTGTTCAAAACAGAACGAGGCTTTCGAGAAAGAAAAGGGCAGTGGTGCGCCACCTGAACCGGCCCGGACTTGTCGCTATGGTTAAGGAATGACGACTTTGCTGGTCCAGCGGGCTTTGGCTGTGCGAAGCTCGACCAGGTAGATGCCCGCCGCCGGGCGGGGGCCGTTGCCCGCCAACAGCGGCAGCGTTTGTTCGCCTTGCCGACCCATGGCCCGCGTGGCGGGGCCAACCAAACGCCCAACCAGGTCGGTGAGGCGCACCTCCACCGGACCAGCCGTGTCCAGCGCAAATTGTACCACTGTTTCGGCCGTCAGCGGGTTAGGAAATACATGAAGTGGCGCCGAACCAGTTTGCGTGCTTTGCGTGGCCAGCGTCGTGGCCGCCACGATGCGCACCTTGTCCAGATAAATGTTGTTGCCGACGGCGCTCACCATCCGAAACCGGACCTGAAAATGGCTGCTGATGTAGCTGGCCGGGATGTCCACCTGAAGCGGCTGCCAGTCAGCGGCGGAAGTAGGCGTGTAGCCGTACACGCGCAGCGTGTCGCGCGTGTTGAGCACCGATGAAAAGATATTGCGCTGGTTGGTCCACGTCAGGCCGCAGTCGTTGCTGTACTGAATGCTCAGGTATTCATTGACAGCCACCGGGCGCTGGGCGTAGGCGCGGTCAAAAACCAGGGCCGGTGGATTGGCAGCCGTGTAGGCACTCAGGTTAATGTTGGGCGAAATCAGGTTGGTTTGGGTACCGGCAGGCAGAAACGAGCTGCGCACCACCAGGCAGGCCGAGCCGTCGCTGGCCTGCAAGCCTCCCGCCGCGCTGGTCACCCGCATCCAGCGTGCGGCCCCCGATGAGGAGGTGGACGACTGCGACCAGTTGCGCAGGTCCGGGGCCGGGTAGTTGTTGGGGAAGCCAGCGTTTTCAAACGACTCGGCCACCGGCGCTGCCAGGCCGGCGTTGCCGCCCACCACCTGCATGAGCGCCGTGCGGGTGGCCGTGCCGACGCCACCGGCTGTGGTGATGGTGAGCGTCACATTGTACAAGCCGCCGGTTGGGTACGTCACCGTGGGGGTGCGCTGGCTGGAGGTGCTGGGCACCCCGCCCGGAAACTGCCAGGCGTAGGCAGTGCCGGGAGCCGTGAGGTCGGCGTTATAGGAAAAGTCGTTGAACGTCACGGCCGAGCCCTCGCAAACAACGGTGGCCGAGGGCTGAAAAGCCACTATTGGCGCACAGGTACCGCTCACGTAGCCGTCGTTCGTGCCGGTCGCAATCAGGTTGGCCTGCGACGTCAGCACGCTGCGCGCCGAGGTCAGCACGGTGCGCATCAGCGCCCGCTGGCCTTGCGTGAACATGCGCTTGCAGCTGGAATAATCCATGTAATTCTGCACGTTGGCTACCGGGCCGCAGGTACTGTACCCCAGATTGCAGCTAAAGGTGCCGTCCGTTACGGGCGTGTCGGCCACGTAATCGGTGCCGTTGCAGTTGCCCGAGCCAGGGCTGTTGGTGTTGCCCCAGGTGTGCGACAGGCCGAAGTAGTGGCCAATTTCGTGCGTGGCGCCCCGAAATAAGCCCCGGCTGATGGAGCTGGTCCCGATGTTGCCAAAATAATCCTGGCGCACCACAAAGCCGTCGTAGGGGTTGTTGGGGGAGTTGGGCGGCGTCACGTAGCCCACGGTGGTGCCGCCGCTGGTTGGGGTGCCAATGGTATTTACCACCCAGATGTTGAGGTACTTGGCCTGGTCCCACACGCCCACGCCCTGCACCGCGCCGCTCTGGTCGTCGTTGACGAGGCTGGGCAGGTAGTGCCGGGTGATGCCCGTGGTGCAGTTGCCGTTCGGGTCCTTTTTGGCCAGCCGAAACCGGAACCCAATCGAAGCCGCGATGGGCCGGAAGAGCGGAATAATTTCGGCCGTGTCCGGGTTCAGCTTCTGATAATCCAGATTCAATTGGTCGATGGCCGTGGCCACCTGCGCGTCGCTGATGTTGTCGGTGCCGCCCGCGTGAATGATGTGCACCACCACCGGAATGGTGATATCGGTCACGTAAGCCGGGCCGCGCTGCTGGGCCTGCGCCAAAACCTCGAGCTGTTGGTAATACGCCCGCTGCGCCTCGCGGGCCCCCGGGTGCTGGGCAAAGTAGCGCTCCTGTGCCGCCGTGGTGCCACACCAATCAGGCCCCGGTTCCGGAACCGGGGCCTGCGCCCAGGCGCTTCCACTAACAAGGGATAGGGCCGCAAAGGCAAGCGGAAGTAGTTTTTTTAGCATAGCACAGCGGCGAAAGAACGCAGAAAAACAATGACTTTATTGGGAAAGGCAGCGGCACCGCTCACAGTTCCGGCACCCCTAAACTACTCGGTAACCCGCCGCTATTGCCGCCAGCCGCTGGCCCCCAGCAGCGGCACGAAGCGAAACTCCTCAAACTCTTCGCGGATGAAAGATTCCGGCCCTTCGCGCGTCACGCGCACCATGCGCTGGGTTAGGTTATCGCCCACCGGAATCACCAGCCGGCCACCCACCCGCAGCTGCCGCAACAGGGCCGGCGGCAGGCCGGGCGCCCCGGCCGTCACCAAAATGCCATCGAACGGCGCCTTGGCCGGCAGGCCCACCGAGCCATCGCCGCAATGCAGCGCCGCACCCCCCGCGCCCAGCGCCGCCAGGAACTGGCGCGTGCGGGCAAACAGCACTGCGTTGAACTCGATGCTGTCGACGTGCGGGGTGAGCTGCAGCAGCACCGCGCACTGGTAGCCGGAGCCAGTGCCCACCTCCAGCACGCGGTCGGTGGGCTGCACGTTCAGCAGCTGGGTCTGAAAAGCCACCGTGTAGGGCTGCGAAATGGTCTGGCCTTCGCCAATGGGAAACGCCTTGTCCTGGTAGGCGTGGGCCTCAAAAGCCGGCTCAAAAAACAGGTGGCGCGGCACGGACGCCAGGGCCGTTAGCACCCGCTCGTCGTGGATGCCGCGGCGGCGCAGCTCGCGCGCCAACGCGCGCCGCTGCCCCTGGTGGCGATACGTGTCCTGAAGCGGTGAGAAAGGTGTGATAACGAAGGGAGCGTTAAAATCAGAAAACAAAAGTCGCGTAGTGGCAGGCAACACTTGGCGCAGTAGTTCCCGATAAGCCCGACAACGGGCTTCAGCGCCTACCTTTGCCCGGCGCGGTTTTTGCCGACCAGCCGCTAAAATACTACCGAACCCCACGTTTTGCCGCTCATTCGCCGCTTTCAGTACATTAAGCTCGTGGCCGCCGACTTTGGCGCGGCGCTTGTGGCCTGGATGTGCTTCTTTCTGGTCCGCAAATACTTGCTGAATGAGCTGACGGGCTATAAATTCATCGAAGGCCAGCTTTTCTACCTGTCCGGCTCGGCCGTGATGATTGCCTCGTTCTGGACGGTGCTCTACGCCCTGATTGGTGAATACCGGGACATTTACCGCAAGTCGCGCCTGGGCGAAATCCTCCGCCTGGCCCAGATTTCGGTGCTGGGCGCGGTTGTTATCTTCTTCACGCTGCTGCTCGACGACGAAGGCGTGGTGAACTACCGGGCCTACTACAAAACCTTCGCCGCGTACTACCTGCTCCATTTTCTCATTACGGCCGTGCTGCGCACCATTGCCGTGAGCAGCGTGCAGCGCCAGGTGTACCGGGGGAATATCTTTTTCCCGACCTTGCTGGTGGGCTCCAATGCATTGGCCTTAAGCACGTTTCATGAACTGGCGCGCACCGGGCGCCACCTGGGTTTGCGCCTGGTTGGGTTCGCCCCCGTGGGCGATACCGTTGACCCCGACCTGGCCGCCGAGCTCCCCGCGCGCGGCTCCTACAAGCGCCTGCCGGCCCTGGTACGGGCCCTCAAAATCGAGCAGATTGTCATTGCCATCGAGCCGAGCGAGCACCTGCTCATTCAGGACATTCTCACCCTGCTGGAGGGCACCCCGGCCCGCGTCAGCATCCTGCCCGACTTGTACCAGATGCTGCTGGGCTCCGTGAAGGTGAACCACCTGTTTGGCACGCCGCTCATCGAAATCAAGCAGGACCTGCTGCCCATTTGGCAAGTGGTGCTCAAGCGGGTGATTGACGTGGTGGGCTCGGCCTTGTTTTTGGTGCTGGCCAGCTGGGTGTATGCGTTCACGGCCGTCATGGTGAAGCTGTCCTCGCCCGGTCCGGTGTTCTACCAGCAGGAGCGAATTGGCCGCCACGGCCTGCCGTTCCGCATCATTAAGTTCCGGTCGATGTTTATTGACGCCGAAAAAATGGGCCCGGCCCTGAGCTCCGACCACGACCCGCGCATCACGAAGTGGGGCCGCTTCATGCGCAAAGTGCGCCTCGACGAGCTGCCCCAGTTCTGGAACGTTTTGAAAGGCGACATGAGCATTGTGGGGCCCCGCCCAGAGCGTCAGTTTTTTATCGACCAAATAATAAAAATTGCGCCCCACTACCGCCACCTGCACCGCGTGCGGCCCGGCCTCACCTCGCTGGGCCAGGTAAAATACGGCTACGCCGAAACGGTAGCCCAAATGGTCGAACGGCTCAAATTCGACATCCTCTACATCGAAAACATGAGCCTGGCCATGGATTTTCGGGTGCTGCTCTATACGCTGAAAATCATTGTGGAAGGGCGGGGGAAGTAAATTTAGGAATCGTTTGTCATCCTGAGCGCAGCGAAGGACCTTCTCCCGTCAGGACTCATCGTTTATGCGTGATGAGGTCCTTCGCTGCGCTCAGGATGACAAACCTTTTCCATACCCCCTACCTTTGCAGTTGCCGGCCGGAACCTTTCAAGCTCCGGGTGAATTGCAATCCACTATGAATACCGAAGTAAAAGGGAGAGTCCTCGTCGCCATGAGCGGCGGAATTGACAGCAGCGTGGCCGCCGTGCTGCTGCACGAGCAAGGCTACGAAGTGGTCGGGATGACCATGAAAACCTGGGATTACGCCAGCGCGGGCGGGTCGAAAAAAGAAACCGGCTGCTGCTCGCTCGACAGCATCAACGACGCCCGCGACATTGCCGTGACGCTCGGCTTCCCGCACTACATCATCGACATTCGCGACGAATTCGGCGATTTTGTCATCGACAACTTCACCGACGAATACCTCGCGGGCCGCACACCCAACCCCTGTGTGCTCTGCAACACCCACATCAAGTGGGACGCCCTGCTGCGCCGTGCCGACCAGCTCGGCTGCCAATACATTGCCACCGGCCACTACGCCAACATTCGAAAAGATGCCGAAACCGGCCGCTTTGTGGTCAGCAAAGGCCTCGACGAAAACAAAGACCAAAGCTATGCCCTGTGGGGCGTGAGCCAGGAAAGCCTGAGCCGCACGTTGTTCCCGCTGGGCGGCATGCGCAAAACCGAGATTTATGACGAGGCCCGCCGGCGCGGCTTCACCGAGCTGGTGAACAAGCCCGAGAGCTACGAAATCTGCTTTATCCCCGACAACGATTACCGGGGCTTCCTGCGCCGCCGCGTGCCGGGCCTGGAGGCGCGCGTGGCCGGCGGCAACTTCGTGACCAAAAACGGGCGCGTCATCGGCAAGCACGAGGGCTACCCGTTCTACACCATCGGGCAGCGCAAGGGGCTGGGCGTGGCGCTGGGCTACCCGGCCTTCGTGCTCGAAATTCGGCCCGATACCAACGAGGTGGTGCTCGGCAACTACGACGAGCTGGCCAGCACCGCCACCGTGGTGGGCAAGCTCAACATGGGCAAGGAGGCCAGCCTGGCCGGCCGCGGTCTGGTGCCGGCTGTGGTGAAAGTGCGCTACAACCACGACGGCGCCCCGGCTTTTCTGGAGGAAGTGGACGGCAAAATCCGCGTCTATTTCGAGGAGCCCGTGCACGCCATCACGCCCGGCCAGGCCGCCGTGTTCTACGACGGCAACGATGTGCTGGGCGGCGGCTGGATTGAGCGCCACGTCATTGGCGAAGTGGCCCTGCCGCTGGCTGCTGCCGAAGCTTCTCATTAGGCCAGTGCCGATTTCCGCACACTTTTTGCGGAAGCTGAAAGTGGAGCGTTAAAAGTTAAATCCGCAGCCCGTCTGATTTTTACCTTTTAACGCTCGACTTTTAACTTCTCCAGCGCTTTGCTTCAAAAGCTGCATTTACTTCTACTCTATTTCTCCGTCCGCTCTCGTCACATGCACCACCTGTTATCACGTCTGAAGAAGGAAGTTTCGGCCCGGAGGGTGGGCGCCACGTTGCTGGCCATTGGCCTGGGCTTGGCCGGTTGCAAAGACACCACCGAAGCAGTGCCGGAAGCCGGTGTGAATTATTATCCGGTGAGCGTGGGCAACTACTGGGTGTATGCCGTGACGGATACCGTTTGGAGTTCTGCGTCGCAGGGGGTGGCCAGCGTGCCAAGTCCCACCTCGTATAAAGTCAAGGAAACCATTACCGGCACGTACGCTGATGCCGCCGGGCAGCCGGTGTATAAGATGGTGCGGTCCAAGTTGGTAGCACCTGCCACCGACTACCGCGACGACAGCGTGTTCACGGTGCGCACTTCCGACCAGGCGGTAGTGGTGAACCGCAGCAACACCCCGACCGTGGAACTGATATTTCCGGTGAAAGACGGACGCTCGTGGAATTTTAACGCCTACAACAACAACACCAACGACACCATCACGGCCGAAACCCGCCAGTACAGCCGCGTAGGCCAGCCCTTTACGACTGCCGCCACGGCCGGAATAGCCGCCAAAAATTACCCAACTACGCTCGTCACCGCCAACACCGGTACGGCCGTGGAAAACAGTTTGCTCAAGCAGCGGAACTACCAGCAGGTGTTTGCCAAAGGCATTGGACCGGTTTACCGGCGGCGCGATTACTTTGAGAATTTTTATTATACTAATCTCGGCAACGGCAATGTCGTGTACGTGAAAGGCTCGTATTTCAAGGCCGTTACCCGGCGCGAATCCCTGATTGAATACAGTGTGAAGTAAGCAACTGCCTGCTTGTTCACCATTCCGTTGATGCCGTTTTCTATGCTGCCTTCTACAACAAAATGGCTGTTTCTGGCCCTGATTGGTTCGGTGCTGACGGTGGTGGCTGCCAAGCCGGCCGCCGCGCAGGGCACGGTGCGGCGCCATTTGGTGTACTTCCGCGACAAGGCCGGTACCCCGTTTTCGGTGGCCCAGCCCCAAGCTTTTCTGTCGGCGCGGGCGGTGGCCCGCCGCACCCGGCAGGGCATTTCGGTATTGCCGCGCGACCTGCCCGTGAATCCGGCGTATGTGGCCCTGGTGCGGGGCGTAAGCGGCAGCCCGCAGGTGCTTTACACGTCGCGCTGGTTCAACGCGGCCGTGGTTTCCTGCGATTCGGCCACGCTGGGGCGGATTTTGGCGCTGTCTCCGATACGTAGCGCCACCACGCTCAATCGGGCTTTTAAAGCGGCGGGGGCGACCAAGGCGCCGGTTCAGGTGCCTGCCATTGCCGCCCGGGGCACGTTGGCCACCCGGGCGCAGTACGGGCCGGCCTACCGCCAGGACGTGCAAATCGGGGCCACGGCCATGCACGACGCTGGTTTTCGGGGCGAAGGCATGCAGATTGCGGTGTTCGATGCCGGCTTTCCGGGAGTAAACCAGATTGCGGCCATGCAGCCCGTCTTCCAGGAGCAACGCATGCTCGGAACCCGCAATTTTGTGGACGGCGGCACCAACGTCTACACGCGGCACAGCCACGGTACCAACTGTTTATCGGCCATTGGGGCCAATACGGCGGGCTTTTTTATTGGCACCGCGCCCAAGGCCAGCTTCCACCTGTGCATCACCGAAGACATTGCCTCGGAGCATCCCATTGAGGAAGCCAACTGGCTGGCCGCCGCCGAATACGCCGACTCGGCCGGGGTCGACGTTATCAGTTCTTCGCTGGGCTACACCACCTTCGATGCTCCCTCTGTTTCCTACACCTACGCCGATATGAACGGGCGCACCGCCATCAGCTCGCGGGCTGCTACCGTAGCAGCCCGGGTGGGCATGGTGGTGGTGAGCGCCGCCGGCAACGAAGGCGACGACCCCTGGCACTACATTTCTGCCCCGGCCGATGCCGACTCCATCATTTCGGTGGGAGCCGTCGATTCGCTGGGTGGGCATGCCTACTTCAGCTCCTACGGCCCCACGGCCGACGGGCGCATCAAGCCCACGCTTGCGGCAATGGGGCTGGCGTCGGCGGTGCTGGCGCCCAACGGGGCCGCGTTTCGGGGCAGCGGCACGTCGTATGCCTGCCCAATACTGGCGGGCATGGTGGCCGGGTTCTGGCAAGCCAACCCCACGCTTACGGCTCAGCAGGTGATTCAGGCCCTGCGCAGTACCGCTTCGCAGGCCAATGCGCCCGACAACATTCTGGGCTACGGCATCCCCAATTTCGTGACGGCCTATAACGCACTGCATCCCAACGCGCCGCTGAGCACGAGCAGCGCGGCGGCCGACGAGTCCCTGGGCTTGTTTCCCAACCCGACCGGCGACGGCCCGCTCACCCTCACTTTGCCCGCCAGCCTGCGGGGCCAGGCCCTGCGCGTGCGGGTGCTCGATGCGCGCGGGGCAGTGGTGGCCCAGCAGCAGTTGCCTGCCAGCAGCGCCCAGGCCGCGCTGAAATTGGGACGGCTGGCCAAAGGGGTTTATACCTGTGAAGTAAGCGCCGGAACCACTCGCCGCACGGTGAAATTTGTGCAGCAATAGCCCCTGCTTTTACCACAAAAGAAGGCCGCCGGATAGTGGCCTTCTTTTGTGGATTTTACCTGCATATCCTCTTGTTTTTGAGATGGATATTTTGTAATTTTAAAGCATCAATTCACCCCGTTTTATTGCAGATTAAATGTTGCAGATGATGATTACCAAGCGCATCGGGCGCCGCCAGTTTCACTTCACGGTGCAGGGCAACAACTTCCACGAAACCGTGGCCGAATACGACCGGCTCAGCTTCCCCGATGTGGCTGCATGTGGACTTTGCGGCTCCGATAATCTGGACCTGACCAGCCGCGTAGCGCAAGGTAAATACAAGTACACGTCGGTTAAATGTCTGTCGTGCCGCGCCGACCTTACCTTTGGCAAGAACAAGGACGACGACCAAAGCTACTTTCTGCGCCGCCGCGATAATGGCGAGCTGGATTGGAAAGCCCTGGAAAAAGCCGAGAAATAATCATTCGGCCTTGCAAACTGTTTTGGATACGGAACGGCACCTTGGTTACGGGGTGCCGTTCTTTGTACTCGTGGATGCTTCATCCACGAAATCCCTTACTCTGCACAAGTCGCGGTCCATGTTTACTGGAATTATCGAAGCCCTGGGTACCATCATCGCCGTCAACAATGAAGGCAGCAACCGCCATTTTACGGTGGCATCGCCGTTTGCCGCCGAGCTTAAAATAGACCAAAGCGTAGCCCACGACGGCGTGTGCCTGACGGTGGTAGCTGTGGATGAAGCGGCCGGCACTCACGTCGTGACAGCCATCGACGAAACTTTGCGCGTCACGAACCTGAACCAGTGGCAGCCCGGCCGCCACGTCAACCTAGAGCGCTGCCTGGCCGCCAACGGCCGCTTCGACGGCCACATCGTGCAGGGCCACGTCGACGCCACGGCTACCTGCCTGAGCGTGGAAGACCAGCAGGGCTCCTGGCTGTTTCGGTTCGGGCATGCGCCGGGCCCCGGCCGCCTCACGGTCGAGAAAGGCTCCATCTGCGTGAATGGTACCAGCCTGACGTGTTTCGACAGCACCGACGGAGGCTTCACGGTGGCCATTATCCCGTACACCTACGAACACACCAGCTTCCAGCAGCTGCGGGCCGGCGAAACGGTAAATCTGGAATTTGATATTGTGGGCAAATACGTGGCTAAGCTGCTGGGAAAGGCAGCCTGACAACTTGGGCGCGTGGGTTGCGTACGAAGTAAATCCTTCCACGCAACTTCTCTTTACCATGTCAAAGCGCGAATTGATTACGCCAAACCCCGGTGATAAACGCTTCATCCGGCGCGATGCCGACGGTCAGATTGAGCAGGCGGTCGACCTGAACAAGTCGCTGTCGCAGGACGACAAGCACAATTCCAAAAAGACCAGCAAGCCGGGCCAGGGTGACAAAGGCGACGGGCACACCGGCAACCGCAAGGCTAGGAAATAGGCGCCGGCCAGCAGGCGGCCCGGTTGCTATGGCAGCCGGGCCGCCTGCGCTTCGCCCGGAAGCGGCAAGGCTGCGGCAAGGCTCGTGGCCTTGGGCGCAAGGAAAAAAGTTTTGGCCTCCCGCAAAGCGAGCGTATCGAGTTGAATGTCGTTGGGGCGGGAGCCGATGCCGTGCAGCAAGCCGCCCCATTGCATGTGCATGAACTGCGCGGTGAGCAGCAGCGTGGCCTCCAGGGGCTGGGTTTCGGCGCGTGAGCCGCTGCTCACGACCACGGCCCACAGGGTTTTGGCCTGCATTTGCTCCCGGAAATTGAGCGCGGGGATGCGCAGCCAGGCGCTCCAATAGTCGAGGTAATGCTTGGCGTGCACCGGCAGGCTGAACATGTAGAGCGGAGCAATAAGCACAATGTCTGTGGCGGCCAAGGTGGCATCCAGCAGCAGCTGAACGTTGCCGGTAGGCGCCGGATAGGCCCCGTTGTGGCGCATGTCGACGAAATGAGGCAGCGGGTAGTCCTGCAAGTGCACCCAATGCTGCTCGATGGTGGGGGGCAGCCCGTGGGCCGCGCAGTACGCCAGCTGTTCGCTGTTGCCTAGGCGCCGGGTGCTGGAAAGCAGAAAGAGAAAGCGACGGGCCTGTGGTTTCATGGGAGCAGTTCTCTAAGCTGAAGCCGGCCACCAGCGCGGGGCCAGGTACCGGTAGGCGGCGGCGGCGCCCCAGCCCAGCAGCAGGCCAATGCAAGCGCCCCCAAGCACATCGGCCGGGTAATGAGCGCCAAGATACATGCGGCTGTAGGATAACAGCAATGCCCACGCAAAAGCCCCGATTTTCAGCGCCCGAAACCGGCCTGCCGGTAGCACCAGGGCCAAAAAAATGGCTAGCGCCACGGAGTTGGCCGCGTGCGAGGAAAGGAAGCCGAACTGCCCGCCGCAGCCATCGGGCAGGTGCAGCTGCGGGGCCAGCAGGGCGTCGTGGCAGGGCCGCAGCCGCCCAAAAAAGGGTTTGAACAAGCGGCTCGTAATGCTGTCGGCCAGGGCCACGGCGGCTATTACCAAAGGCAGCAGCAGCCAGGCCCGCCGTCGAAAAACGTAAATCAGCCAGCCGATAAGCAGCGCATAAGCCGGAAACCAGACGTTGCGGTTGGAGGCAAATACCATCACGGCATCCAGGCCGGGAGAGTAGGCCTGGTTGATGGCCAGCAGCAGCCGTCGGTCAAGGTGTTGGATGGCCTCAAGCATCGGCCAGCCAGTCGATACCCTTGCGGAGCCAGGCCTGCGTTTGCGCTTCCGGGGTGCCGGGCGCGGGCGGCGCAGGGTTGTAGGCCCAACCGGTGCGGGGGGGCAGGCTCATGAGAATGGATTCGGTACGGCCCCCAGTTTCCAGGCCGAAGCGGGTACCGCGGTCAAATGCGAGGTTGAACTCGGCGTAGCGAGCGCGGCGCTGCATCTGCCAGGCTTCTTCGCGCTCGGTGAAGGGCAGGGCGTGGTTTTCGGCCATTAGCTCGGTGTAGAAGGGGCCGAACAGCTCGGCTACGTCGCGCATGAAGGCAAATAATTCTTCGGCGCTGCCGTCCGGGCCTACGGTCAGCCGGTCGTAGAAAATGCCGCCCACCCCGCGCGTTTCCTGGCGATGGGGTAGGTAGAAGTAGTCGTCGGCCCAGCGGGTGAATTTGGGGTAGTACGCCGGATTATGGCGGGTGCACACTTCATGCAGGCGCTCGTGAAAGCGCCGCGCCTGGGCTTTGTCCACGTAAATTGGGGTCAGGTCGATGCCGCCGCCAAACCATGCTTCGCCGTTGCCGGCCTCAAAATACCGCACGTTCATGTGAATAATGGGCACCCGTGGGCTGCGCGGGTGCAGCACCACGCTCACCCCCGTGGCGTAAAAATGCGGGTCGGGCATGTGCAGCTGGCGGGCGGCGGCCTCGCTCATCGAGCCCCAGACCGCCGAGAAGCCCACGCCTCCTTTTTCCAGAATGCGCCCATGCTCCAGCACCTTCGAGCGGCCTCCGCCGCCGCCTTCGCGCTGCCAGGCATCGGTGTGGAAAGTGGTCGGGCCGGCGTCGGCGGTTTGGAGCTGCTGGCAGAGGCGGAGCTGAAAATCAGCCAGCCAGGTTTCAATTTCGGGGCGGGTGGTGGGAGAGGGCATGAAGGGTAGGGGGCGGTTTGCAGGTAACTGGCAGCGATTGGGTTCCCGTTGCTCGCGCTTCAGCAGCCACCGGTTGGTGGGGCAAAGATACAGACGAGGGCGCAGGGCGTACTTTTGCAGCCTCACCCGCCCTTGCTCCAATGTCCGACTTTGCCGCCACTGCTGCGCCCGACACCACCGACTTTTTTAATACCCGCGTAGCCAGCGCGGCTGCCGCCGCCGCCGCTGCCTTTACGGCCCCGGCGGCCGTGCCTACGGCCGTGGTCGACAAGGATTTGCTGCGCCGGGCCTACCGGCTGATGCACACCGCGGCTGCCATGGCCGGCCTCTACGAAGAGGAGAAAGCCATTGCGGCCCGCTACGTGCACGCCACCGCCCGGGGCCACGAGGCTATTCAGCTGGCCGCCGCGTTTCACCTCACCGAAACCGATTACGCCGCCCCGTATTACCGCGACGATGCCATGCTGCTGGGCATGGGCTTGCGGCCCTACGAGCTGATGCTGCAGCTGCTGGCCAAGGCCGACGACCCTTTCAGCGGCGGCCGGACGTACTACTCGCACCCGTCGCTGCGGCGGCCGGGCAGCCCGGTTATTCCGCACCAAAGCTCGGCCACGGGCATGCAGGCCATTCCGGCCACGGGCATGGCCCACGCCATCAAGTATTTGGAAACCATTAAGAGCGAAAAACTGCGCCGGGGCGCCACCGACGGCGAAAATCCGGAAGCGGCCAACCCGGTGGTGCTCTGCTCCATTGGCGATGGCGCCATGACCGAAGGCGAGGTGAGCGAGGCGCTGCAAATGGCCATTCTGCACCAGCTGCCCATCGTGTATTTGGTACAGGACAACGACTGGGGCATTTCGGCCACGGGGCGCGAGATGCGGGCCATGAATGCTTACGAATTTGCGGCCGGCTTCCCCGGCTTGCGCCGCGTGCAGGTCGATGGCACCGATTTCGCGGCTTCTTACCAAACGGTGGGCGAGGCCGTGGCCCACGTGCGGGCGCGGCGCGGGCCGGTGCTGATTCATGCCAAGTGCCCGCTGCTGGGCCACCACACCAGCGGCGTGCGGCGCGAATGGTACCGCAACGACCTGGCGGCCCACCAGACCCAAGACCCCTTGCCACGCCTGCACGCTGCCTTGCTGACGAACGGTTTCGACGAAGCCGAATTGAACGACCTGCAAGCCGAAGCCAGCGCCACGGTGCGTGCCGATTGGGCCGAGGCTCTGGCCGCTCCCAACCCCGACCCGGCCACCTTCGCCGACCACGAATTTGCCCCGGCTGCCGTGACGGCCGAAGCCGGGGAGCGCAGCCCCGCCGACGGGGAAAAAGCCCTGATGGTGGACGCCGCGCTGCATGCCGTGGACGACATTCTGCGGGAATTCCCGGAGGCCTTGTTCTACGGGCAGGACGTGGGCGGTGAGTTAGGCGGCGTGTTCCGCGAGGCCGCGCTGCTGGCCAAAAAGTACGGCGATGCGCGCGTGTTCAATACGCCCATTCAGGAGGCCTACATCGTGGGCAGCACCGCCGGCATGGTGGCTGTGGGCGCCCGGCCCATTGTCGAAATTCAGTTTGCCGACTACATCTGGCCGGCGCTGAACCAGCTGGTGGAGGAACTGTCGAAATCCTGCTACCTCACCATGGGCAAGTTTCCGGTTCCGGCACTCATTCGCGTGCCGATTGGGGCGTACGGCGGGGGCGGGCCCTACCATTCGGGCTCCATCGAAAGCACGCTGCTTACCATTCGGGGCATTAAAGTGGTGTATCCGAGCAACGCGGCCGACATGAAGGGCCTGATGCGCGCCGCCTTTCTGGACCCCAACCCGGTGGTCATGCTCGAACACAAAGGCCTGTATTGGAGCAAAGTGTCAGGCACCGAAGACGCCAAAACCGTGGAGCCGGCCGCTGGTTATGTTATCCCGCTGGGCCAGGCCGCCATTGCGCAAGCCGCCGATGCCGATAAGCTGCGCCAAGGCGAAACGGCCCTTGTCGTGACGTATGGCATGGGCGTGCACTGGGCCAAAGCTGCTAGCCGCGACTTTGCCGGCCAAATCGAAATCCTGGACCTGCGCACACTCAATCCGCTCGATTTTGATGCCGTGACGGCCGCCACCCGCCGCCACGGCAAGGTATTGGTTCTAACAGAAGAACCCTTGCTCAACAGCTTCGCCGAAAGCCTGGCCGGGCGCATTCAGCGGCATTGCTTCCAAGCGCTGGATGCGCCGGTGTTCACCCTTGGTGCCGCTAATTTGCCTGCCATTGCCCTCAACGTGGAGCTGGAGCGCCAGATGCTGCCGAGCGCCGCGAAAGTTTCAGCGGCCCTAAAGGAGCTGCTGGAATATTAGCGGGGTTGTGGCTGAGTGACAATTTAAAAATATGTTGACCGTCCTGCTGCGCTTGTCGAAGCATCTTGCGTGCAGTAGTAATCCAATTGATGCAACGAAGCGGTAGAGATGCTTCGGCTACGCTATGCTTCGCTCAGCATGACGGTTTCGGTACCTTTAAAAAGGATACCCGATGCCCAGATTGAAGGAAATCGGGTTGGCCGTGGTGTTGAAGTAGCGCAAGGCCCAGCGCTGAGCTGCGGGTGCAGTTGGGTCGTATACTTTGGTAGCGAGGTCGAGCCGCAGGATAAGAAAAGTAAAGTCGAAGCGGACCCCAAAACCAGTGCCTACTGCAATCTGCTTGTAGAACTGATTGAACTGAAACTGGGCACCAGCCCGCAGGTAGTCGCCATAGGTCGGCGACTTGGGGTCCTCGTCCTTGCGCTCCTGCAAGCCCCATACGTTGCCAAAATCCGTGAAAAAGGCCCCCTTGATGAAGCTGTAGATGGGGAAGCGGTACTCGGCGCTTCCTTCCAGCAGCAGTTCGCCGGGCTGCTCGGTGATGTAGTCGCGGGCGCCGTTGCTCAAAAACGAGGTGTAGCCGCCGGGGCCGAGCCGGCGCGGCTGCCACGCCCGCAGGCTGGTAGAGCCCCCGGCAAAGAATGACTTGTCGTAGGGCACGGTATACACATCCCGCTGCAAGTCCGAATCGAACGTGCGCGAGAGGGCGTGCACGGCCCCGCCGTTGAGACGCCAGACGAAATAGGTTTGGGGCGAGAGGCGGTAATAGCGGCGGTAGTCGGCGCTGATGCGGGCGAAATTGAACACATTCAGGCCCGTGTTTTCCTTCAGCCAATCTTTGTAGAGGCCCCGCGTGAGGCCGCCGATTTCGGCAAACAGCCGCAGGTAGCGGGCGTCGCGCGTTTCGTTGAAATCGTTGGAGTTGTAGAGCGACGTGAAGCTAAAGCTGGGCTCAATCTGTTTGCTGAAAGAGCGGTACAGCGACGAGCCCTCCGTGTATTGCAGTTTTCGGAGCCGCGCCTTAAAGGAATCACTTTCAAAAGGTGTATTTACCAGGGTGATGACGACCGGTGAGAAAACGTACTGGTGAAACACTGAGCGCTGCCAGATGTAGTCGTAGGCGAATTCAAAGTTGGAGCGCGTGTATTCGGGCCGGTCCACGTAGGTTTCGGACAGCGAAAACCGGGTTTTGGGATTGTAGCGCGTCAAAAAGTGGTTGGCACGGAAAGGAACCAAAAACTGCGGCAGCACCAGCGCCGCCGTCGCCCCTAGCTGCACGGTATACACAGGCTGGTTGGCGTTGGTGCCATCGGCCTGGGCCACCCGCGCCAACTGGCCTTCCAGGCCCGCCCGAATGCCTACCTCCAGCACTTCGGCTCCGCCGAAGGGGTTACGGGTTTTAAGGCGTAGGTTGAGAAAGGGGCCAGGCTTGTAAGCCACGTAGGTGACGCCGGCTTCGCTGGTTTCGCCAAATTTGGGTGCCGGCGAGGCGTTGATGACGGCCACCAATTCGCCCGTGCTGGGCTTTAAGCCGGTGCTGTCGGCCGTGGGCGGGTCGGGCACCTTCCGGTAGTTCACGGTATTGAAGCGGAACATGTCCAGGTTGGCCAGCAGCCGTTGGGTCTGCATGGTGCGGTCGAGGCTGTAGCGTTGGCCGGGGCGGACCAGCACTTTGCGGGCCAGTAGGCTGGTGCTGTATTTCTGCTTGTAGGCCGCGAAATGCACCGAATCAGTTTCGATGGTGTCGGTGCGCACGCCCAGGCTGGGGCGAATGCGCAGGGCACCGGGTGTGCCGGCCCGCCGCAGGGTGTCGCCGGCTGCGTTGCGCAGGGTGCGGCCCACGCCGGCATCGGTAATGAAGCGGACCTGCCGCAGCGTGTACACGCGGTGGCCCTGATTCGGGGCGGGATTGGCGATGAAGGTGCGTAGCCGGACGGTGAATTTCTCGTAGCTCGTATCGGCTTCGAGGGTGATGTACTGCTGGCGGAAATCGTAATAGCCCGCGTTTTTCAGCAGCGTTTCCAGACGGGTACGTTCCTGGCCAATCAATTCCTCGTTGTAACGGTCGTTTTCGTGCAGCAGCGTGGCCGACTGGCCGGCCCGTACCACGGCCGCCACCGCCGAATCGGCAATGCTGGGGGGCTGGAGGCGGTACAGAAACGGCTTGTTTTCCTGGATGTGGTAGGTGACGGTGACGCGCCGGTACTGCTTCGCGGCATCCAGCGAATCCGGCTTGCCCGGAAACACCGAGCCGATGGCTTTGAGGCTCCGAAGCACGATGCCGCGCTCGTAGCGCGCCGTGTCCGTGGCCGATACCCGGGCCCGGAAAAATCCCTGAGAGCGTAGAAAGGTAGTCATTTGCTCCACCGAGCGGTGGGTCAGGGCCGAATCGTAGATGACCGGGGCTTCGCCCAGGCGCATGATGGCGTTGCCTTTGTCGAGGGCCAGCTGCTTGCGGTTCACCTTGCGCTCGCGCCGGGCCAGCAGCTTGCCCAGCTGCGCCGAATCGGTGCCGGCCGCTTTCATCTTGGTGGCGAAAGTGTTCTGAATGTCGCGCAGCTTGTTTTTAATGCGCACCGAGTCGTAGAACTTGGTGCCCAGCTGATAAATGGCCAGCTTGGGCAGCGGAAAGCGGGCATTGGGCTTTTGCTGGGCCAGGGCGGTGAGCCGTTCTTTGTCGGCCTGGTTGGTGCCCTTGATTTCGACGCGGCTGAGTAGGCGCTGACCGGGCCGCAACAGCTTAAACGGGGAACAGGCTGCCACCGCCAGCAGCACCAACAGGGGCCCCAGGCGCTGCGCGGGCCGTAGCTTTGAAGAATAGGAGGACAACAATGGTTTCAAAAGCACTTGGCAAATACGTGCAGTCGCTGCACCAAAAGAAGTACCGGCAACGCCACGGCGCGTTTCTGGTGGAAGGGGGAAAAAGTGTGTTGGAACTGCTAAGTTCTGACCTGGAAACCGAACACCTGCTGGTCACGGCCGAATTCGCTTCCCAAAACCATGCCCGGCTGCCGGGCCGGGTGCCGACCACTGTCGCCTCCGAAGCGGAGCTGACCCAACTCGGGACCCTGGCCACCAACACCACCGCCCTGGCCGTGGTCCGCCTGCCCGCCGAACAGCCACTGCACCTAACGCTGCCCGAATCGGCTTTGTTGCTCGCCCTCGACGAAGTCCGCGACCCCGGCAACCTTGGTACCCTGCTGCGTTTGGCCGATTGGTACGGCCTGCCGGGCGTGGTGCTCAGCCCCGGCTGCGCCGATGCGTATGCGCCCAAAACGGTGGCTGCCAGCATGGGCGCCTTTGCCCGCGTGCGGGTATGGGAGCGTGACCTGGCCGAATGGCTGCCAACGCTGGCGTCCGCCGTCGGCATTTTTGGCGCCGATTTGGAAGGTGATAATGTGCATCGCCTGCACTTGCAGCCTGCCGGTGTGCTCGTAATGGGCAGCGAATCGCACGGCCTCACGCCGGCTGTGGCGGCGGCCCTCACGCGCCGGCTGCACATCCCGCGCGGTGCCGGCGGCCAGGCCGAAAGCCTGAACGTGGCCATCTCGGCGGCGATTTTGCTGGATAATTTTTTTCGAAATCAGTGATTCTTTTCCCTGCAATTTTTGAACGTCATGCAGCGCGCAGCGAAGCAACGCGCGTAGGGTAGTCACTCAATCGTCTGTCATCCTGAGCGCAGCGAAGGACCTGCTCACCGATGAACAAGCTGCAATTATTCCTAACGGGCGCAGACGTGAGAAGGTCCTTCGCGCTGCTCAGGATGACAGACGATTGAGTGAGTGACTACCCCACGCGCGTTGCTTCGCTGCGCGCTGCATGACCGTCCTTTTTGTAAAGCCCCCAATCCAAACAAAAGCCCCGACTCAAACCAGAGCCGGGGCTTTTTTATCAAGGCCACTCCGTTTTAATCAATCCCGAAAACGCGCAGGCCAAAGCTTAGTACCTGCGTGTCGGGGCCGGCGCCGGTTTTGAAAAGGCTGTTCATGTTATACTTCCCAAAGAATTCCAGGCCGCGGTAGCCGATGGTGCCCTGCAGGCCATACTGGAAGTTTTCCAGGTTGTAGGTGTCGTGGTTCTTGTCTTTGTAGGTCGTGCCGTCGGTCGTGTACTTGAGCTTGGTCCAGGCCGAGAGGCGGTAGCCCGCGAAGCCCCCGGCACTTAGGATGAAGGTGGGCTTGTAGTGCGTGTCGTGCAGCTGGAGGCGGAGCATCAGGGGCACGTTGATGCTGGAGGTGGCCAGCTTGGTTTTCTGAAACTGGCGGCGACTATCGGTTTCGCGCACCACATCGGTGCGGCCGTTGGCGCTCACCCACTTGTCGTTGCCGTTCAGCATGTAGTTGTTGAAGGCGAACTCCGGGCCGATAGAGAAGCTCACCGGGCTGCGCTTGCCAAACAGGCGGGCGTTGGTGATGAAGCCAATGTTGACGTAGCGCGAGCCTTCGGGCCGCAGCTCCACGGCTTCGGGTTGGCCGCTGGCGGTGTAGTACTGCTTCTGGTTTACGAAAGCGTTCAGGCCCAGGTCCAACACCAGACTCGTGCTCACACTCTTGCGGTCGAGGGCTTTCATGCGGACGGAGTCGCGGTGGGCCTGGCGCTGCTCCTGGGTTTTGGCATTGGCGGTGTTGTAGGATTTTACGCCCTTTTCATCGGTGCTCACTTCCACGCCAAATGCCTTGTTCAGCATCACGTCGACGCGGTTGGTATTGGCCGCCTTCTTGTGGGTGGTGATGCGAACCTGCTCGGGCAGGTTTTTGCCGGGCTGGTCCTTATCGGGGTAAAACTCCATGGTCACCTGCTCGGTCGAGGCGGTTTTGGCGGCCGTTTCGGCTTGGGCAATGTAGCTGGCTAGGCGCGAGGTAAGCGAGTCGAGGTGGTAGTTTTTCATCTGGCGCAGCTGGGCTGCGTCGCGTACCGTCAGGGTGAGGGTGGCGCGGTTGGGGAGGCGCACCACAATGGTGTCTTTCACAGTAGCGGGCACCGTGAGGGCAGTAGCGCGGGCCACAGTCGACCCACCCACCAGCATCAACAGAAAAAAGGGGAGAAAAGCGCGTTGCATGATTTCTAAGAAGAAGGGAATGAATTACAATCGGATGGATTTGCTGACGGTGCGGCCGGCCACGGTGGCGCGTAGGGTCACGTTCTCGGGCAAGCCGGTGGCTTCGGCTAGGCTGAGGCGCTCGCCCCGCACCAAGTGCCCGGCTTGCTGCAGCAGCCGGCCGCCCAGGCTGCGCCGGCCAGCCGATTCCTCGGCCGCGGCCAGGGCCGAAACCACGGGGCGAGCGGGCCGGCTGCCGGGGGCCGCGCCGTTGCGCACGTCCACCGTAATCAGTTCACTGGCGTTGGCCGGGACGATTTCCAGGGCCGTATCCGTAACAGGAGAGGGAGCCTGGGCCACCACTGGGGCGAGGGGAGGCTGCTGCTCGTCGGCAGCGGTAGAAGTGGGAGTAGGAAGCGTACGCGGGGCGGGGTGAGCAGCGGCGCGGGGCGTCGTGCGGGCCACGAGTGAGGGCGCATCGGTGGCCGCGTCCGGCTGCCGGCTGGTTCTCAGCGGGTGGCGAGGCGACTGCCCGAGGGCGGACATCCTGGCCTTTGGTGCGGTAGATGCGAGGGTGGCGGAGCGGGTTGCCTGCGAGGAAATATTTTTTTGAACTGAAGGGCTCGAAGCCATTTCCAGCGGTTGCGTGCGGTTTGGAGCGTCCTTATGCCCAGCGCCTGCAACCGCAATAGTCCCCTCAGCTACTGTGGGAGCAACGGTTGTTTGCTCAGCTTTTGGGCCGGTGCTGGTGGCCGGGGCTTGCAGTCGCTCTTTCCGTCTAGCCTGGGTGGCAGACTGGTTTTTAGTCGCGAGCGTGCCATGGGAGGTGGAGCGGCCGGGGAAGCCCAGCCACAGTCCCGCGCCACCCGCCAACAAAAACAGCACCACGGCTGCCGCCAGCGCCATGGGCCACCAGGCTGCCGCCCGGCGCTTGCGGGGGCGCAGGTGCTCGTCTTCGAGGCGCTCCCATAGCTCGCGGGCGGGCGGGGTAGCGTGGGTGCTCAGGCCGGCGCGGAAAAGCTGGTCGAGCCGCTGGTCGGTCGTTTCCGGTACTTCCGGTGCGGGCGTGGCTTGCAGGCGCGCCCACAGGGCATCGCCCGGCGGGGTTTCGTGGCCGTCGAGCTTGTCGCGGAATAAGTCGTCGATATCTTCGGGAAGCATAGGGCTAATTGTTCGTAATGGCGGAAAACTGCACGCGGCGCTGGAGCATGGCGCGGGCCTTGCTCAGCTGCGACTTGCTGGTGCCTTCGCTGATGCCCAGCAACTCGGCAATTTCCTGGTGGCCATAGCCTTCCAGGGCGTAGAGGTTGAAGACGGTGCGGTAGCCGGTGGGCAGGGTGGCCAGCAGGCCCATCAGGTCTTCGGCCTGAAGCTGGGTGTCGGCGGTAGCGGCGGTGGTGGCCAGGTTTTCGGGCTGGGCAAAATCTTCAAACGACACCGTTATCATCTCGCGCTGGCGCAGCTGCATCAGCGCCTCGTTCACCATGATGCGGCGCACCCACCCTTCAAAACTGCCTTCGAACCGGTAGGTGGGCAGGGCCCGGAACATCTTGGCAAAGCCCAGAATGAGGGCTTCTTCGGCATCTTCGCGGCGCTTGAGGTAGCGGCGGCATACGGTGAGCATCAGGCCGGCCAGCTGGTCGTAGAGCTGGCGTTGGGCCCGGTGCTCGCCCCGCACGCAGGCGGCAATGAGGTCGGCTTCGGTAAGAGTAGTGGTGAGCACAACGCAGAAAGGATGGTGAGGTAGCGCGGCAGATGCGGAAAAGGAGCGAAGGGTTGCCTGGAGTCAAAAGTTTTTCCGAACGCCGGTTGTTGGCTTTAAGGCAGTAGTTTCGCAATACGATGATGCACCGACTGCTGCCCTTCCTCCTGTGCTCCTCAGTGGTTTCCCACCTGGCGGCGCAGGAAGCGCCCTCAAAGCCCGTTAGTTACCCAAAATACCGGGCTGCCTTGGGCATTTTGGGCAATCCCAAGGTGCTGGGCGTGCAAGCGGAAGGCCGCTTTGGGCAGCATTTTGGGGGTCGGCTGGTGGCCACACAGGTGTTTGATTCGCATCGGCAGAACGAATTTAGCGCCGGCGGCATCGGCTTGCTCACGTATTATATCCCCCTGAAAAATCCGCGCCTGGAACCCGTAGTTGGCATTGGCGGCGTTTATTCGCTTTACCACTGGGACCTGGGCGCCAATGCCAAGAAAGGCACGCTGACGGACTTTAACGTGGGCGGTGGAATGGGCTTGAACCTGCGTTTTAGCAATGACTTTCGGGCCGGTATCAATGTATTATTTGCCAATGGATTCGTGGCTGATTATCAAGCCGACGACATGCGCATTGCGCGCCGGAAGCTGCTCGTGATGCCTGCCCTCACGTTTGATATTCTACTTTAGGCCCAGCTAGGGCAGCTCGCGCAGCGGCCTACCTTGTTGCCGTCCCAGTCGTAGGTGCTTGGCTTGGCCCACCACCTGCGCCCCGTAGATGCCGGTGTGGCCCGAGAACAAATATGCCACCACGCAAACCAGCGCCAGATACACCGCGCCGTGGGTGCCAAACAGTTCAAGGCCCATCAGGATGCAGGCCAGGGGCGTATTGGCTGCCCCCGCAAAAACACCCACAAAGCCCATGGCCGCCAGCAAAGCCACCGGCAGCGGCAGCACCACGGCCAGCGCACTGCCCAGCGCTGCCCCAATAAAAAACAGCGGCGTCACCTCGCCGCCCTTGAAACCGCAGCCCAGCGTGAGGGCCGTGAGGGCCAGTTTCCAGGCCCAGTCGGTGGGGGCCAGCGGGCGCTGAAAGGCTTCGACAATTACCGGCACGCCCAGCCCGCCGAAGCGGCTGGGCCCCAGCACCCACAGCAGCGCTGCTACCAGCACCCCGCCCACGACCGGTCGCAACGGCGGGTAAGAAATTCGGCCAAATACCTGACCGATGGCATGAGTGAGCGAAGAAAACCCGCGCGCCGTGAGGCCACATAAGGCCCCCACCAAAAGCGTGCAGCCGAATAGCAAAGGGCTGAGCGGCAGTGCTTCCAGCGTAGGATACGGCGTGTGGCCCACGCCCCAGGCCCGCGTCACGGCATCGGCAATGACGGCGGCCAGGAAACTCGGCAGCACGGCCTCGTAGCGAATGGAACCCAGCAGGAATACTTCCAGCCCGAAAACGGCCCCGGCCAGCGGCGTGCCAAATACCGAGGCAAACCCGGCGCTCATGCCCGCGATGAGCAGCAGCCGACGGTCGCGCGGCCGCAGCCCAAACCAGCGGGTGAGCTGGTCGGCCAGAGTCCCGGCCATCTGCACGGCCGTCCCCTCACGGCCTGCCGAGCCCCCAAACAGGTGCGTGGCCAGCGTGCCGCCCAGCACCAGCGGCAACATACGCAGGGGAATGCGCTGGTTGGGCCGATGGATTTCGTCCAGTATCAGGTTGTTGCCCCGCACCGCCCGGTCGCCAACGTAATGGTACGCTAAGCCGATGAGCAGGCCCGCGGCCGGCAGCAGTGCCAGGGCCCATGGGTGGCTTTCGCGCCAGTGCGTCACCCAATCCAGGGCCACCAAAAACCCGGCCGATGCCGTGCCGGCTAGCGCCCCAATCAGGACGCTGAGCAGCAGCCAGCGCAGCACAAAAAGCAGGGTAGATGCAGGCTCGAAGCGGCGGACCCAAACGGGCAGCAGGCGGCTAAAAAAGAGGCGTTGGGCCACGAAAGCGAACAAAATGATGAGCGGTGCGGAGCGGCCACCCGGCCGTCCGTTTCGTAGGAATCATCAGCGCGGAGCGGAGGGCGCCGGCGGTTCGCGGTGGAAATCCATCACCGTAGCAGGGCAAATATAGGCGCGGGCTTGGTCAGATTTTGCTGGGTCGTGCTGGCATGCTTCATTTGACAAGTCTAGGGTAAGAGGCTTGTTCCGGTAAGTTGTTTAAAGTCATGCTGAGCTTGTCGAAGCATCTCTACCGCGCAAGTAATTCAGTTACTCTCGCGGTAGAGATGCTTCGACAAGCTCAGCATGACTTTAAACAACTTGCCCTGCCCACTCATCGGCAATGCTTACGGATTAGGCCGAAAACCCCGCAGTCGCAGCGAATTGGTCAGCACCGACACCGAACTGAGCGCCATGGCCCCGGCGGCCAGCATGGGCGAGAGCAGCACCCCAAACAACGGATACAGCGCCCCGGCCGCAATGGGAATGCCCAGGATATTGTAAACAAAAGCAAAAAACAGGTTTTGCCGGATGGTCCTGATGGTTTGTCGGGACAACTCAATGGCCGTCACCACGCCCTGCAAATCGGAGCGCATGAGGGTGATGCCGGCGGCTTCCATGGCCACATCGGTGCCCGCGCCCATGGCCAGGCTCACATCGGCCTGGGCCAGGGCCGGGGCGTCGTTGATGCCGTCGCCCACCATGGCCACTACGCGGCCTTCGGCCTGCAGCGCCTGCACCTGCGCGGCCTTGTCCTGGGGCAGCACCTCGGCAAAATACCGCGTGATGCCCACCTGCGCGGCCACGGCCGCCGCCGTTTGCGGGTTGTCGCCGGTCATCATTACCACGTCCAGGCCCATTCGGCTGAGTTGCCCGATAGCCGCCGCTGAGGACTCGCGCACCGTGTCCGCCACGCCGATGAGGCCCACGGCCTCGCGGCCTACGGCCACGTAGAGCACGGTTTTGGCCTGGGCCTGCAGTCGGCCGGCCTCCGTCTGAATTTCCGGAGAAATGGCAACGCCCGCTTCCGTCAGTAGGCGCTGGTTGCCAATAAACACCGCATGCCCTGCCACCGTTGCGACCGCGCCCCGGCCTTCCTCGGCCCGAAACTCGGTTGCGCTGGGTATTTGGACTTGCTGGGTTTCCGCATAGCGCACCACGGCGGCGGCCAGCGGGTGTTCCGACTGGCGCTCCACGGCCGCCACCAGCGCCAGCAGCGGGCCGGCGGCCTGGCTGGGCATCGTCCAGAAATCCGTTACCGAAGGCTCGCCTTGGGTGATAGTGCCGGTTTTGTCGAGCAGCACGGTTGTCACTTGG
Source organism: Hymenobacter rubidus (assembly GCF_016734815.1). Taxonomy (GTDB): domain Bacteria; phylum Bacteroidota; class Bacteroidia; order Cytophagales; family Hymenobacteraceae; genus Hymenobacter; species Hymenobacter rubidus. The sequence continues at coordinate 33,165 of NZ_JAERQF010000030.1, read as the reverse complement.
TAGGCTTTTTCGAGCGCCTCAGCATTGCGAATGAGAACCCCGTACTCGGCGCCCTTGCCGGTACTGACCATGATGGCCGTGGGCGTGGCCAGCCCCAACGCACAGGGACAGGCAATGATGAGCACGGCCACAAAATTGACCAGCGCCAGCGGCAGGCGCGTGCTCACCGGAGCCAAGCTGAACCACAGCCCGAAGGTGACCAGGGCGATGACAACCACCGTGGGCACAAAAACGGCACTGACTTTATCGGCCAGCCGCTGTATGGGGGCCCGGCTGCCCTGGGCATCTTCCACCAGCTTCACAATCTGAGAGAGCAGGGTGTCGGCCCCGATTTTCGTGACCCGGAAGCGAAACGAGCCGGTTTTGTTGAGGGTGGCGCCGAACACGGCATCACCGGTTTTTTTGGCTACCGGCAGACTTTCGCCGGTCAGCATGGCTTCATCGATGGCAGATTGGCCTTCAACGATGAGGCCGTCGGTAGCAATTTTCTCGCCCGGCCGCACCAAAATGATGTCACCCGGCTGCACCTGTTCGATGGGCACGTCCAGCTCCTGCCCGTTGGGGCGCACGAGGCGGGCCGTTTTGGCTTGCAGGCCCAGCAGGGCCCGCATGGCGGCCGAGGTTTGGGTTTTGGCGCGCAGCTCCAGCACCTTGCCCAGCAGAATAAGCGCAATAATGGTGGCCGTGGTGTCGTAATACACATCGGGCCGTAGGCCCCGACTGGTGAAAAAGCCCGGTGCCAGCGTGGCGGCCAGGCTGTAGAGAAATGCCGCGCCGGTGCCCAGCGCAATCAGGGTGTCCATGGTTGCCGCCCGGTGCAGCAGGCTGTTCCAGGCCGAGCGGTAAAAGTCGCGCCCGCTGTAGAGCAGCACGGGCAGCGTGAGCAGCAGCAGCGCTCCGTTCAGCAGGGGCATGTTCACGCGCATCATCAGCGCCGGCCAGAGCATGAGCATACTCAGCGGCATGATGAGGGCGGCCAGGCCGGCGGCCACCCAGAACCGCCGTTTCAACTGCTGGTACGCTTCCGCTTTCTGCTGGTCGATGGCGGCGCTGCGCTCGGCGGCGCTGATGTCGGGGGCGCGCTCGGCCACGGCATAGCCGGCATTTTCTACGGCTTGCTTAAGGGTTGCGGGCGAGGCTTGGCCGGGCAAAAACTGCACGGTCGCTTTCTCGGTGGCAAAGTTGACCACGGCGCTTTGCACGCCGGGCGTGCGGGCCAGGGACTTTTCGACGGCCGATGCGCAGGCGGCGCAGCTCATCCCTTCGATGTCGAGGGTCGTGGTTTCGGGAGTAGGGGACATAATTCGGGGTGCTGCAATCAACGACTGGCAGCTTGTAACAAAGGAACACCAGCAACTAGCCCCGCCCGGTACGGAATCGTGCCGAAAAGCTATAGAATTTGCCGTTGGGTGCGCCGCGCTTTGCTGGCGCAAGTCATCACTTATTCTTCCCCTGAATGGGCCGGCTACCGGCCGCATGCCGCGCTTGCCCGCTACCTTCGGGCCCATGGAATTGCTCAAGGTGGCCGGTATTGGGCTGGTAGAACACGGAAAAGTGGTGCTAGAACACATCAGCTTTGGCCAGCCGGCGCACCGAAAACTGGCCCTCGCCGGCGAGTCGGGCACCGGCAAAAGCACGCTTCTACAAATCATTGCCGGCCTGATTCAGCCCAGCGCCGGCGAGGTGCGCATCAGCGGCGACCGGGTGCGCGGCCCGCGCGAAACGCTGGTGCCCGGCCATCCCGGCGTGGCTTATTTGTCGCAGAAATCCGACCTGCCGCATTCGCTGCGCGTGGAGCAGGTGCTGCGCTACGCCAACAAGCAATCCAGCGCCGACGCGCAGGCGCTGTACGAGCTTTGCCGCATCGACCACCTGGCCGAGCGCCGCACCGACCAGCTTTCCGGCGGCGAGCAGCAGCGCGTGGCCCTGGCCCGCCTGCTGCTGGGCGCGCCCCGCTTGCTGCTGCTCGACGAGCCCTTTTCCAACCTCGACCGGGTGCACAAGCGCATCCTCCAAACCATTATCGACGAGCTGGGCCCGCGTCTGGGGATTACCTGCCTGCTGGTGTCGCACGATGCGGCCGATACCCTGCCCTGGGCCGATGAAATTCTGGTGCTGCACCGGGGCCACATCATCCAGCAGGGCCCGCCCGCCGTGATTTACCGGCAACCGGTGAATGAATACACCGCCGCTCTGTTTGGCGACTACAACCTGCTGCGGGGCGCCGACCGGCAGGCCCTGGCTCCCAAAACGCCGCGCAAAAAGCCGAAGACTGTCCTACTGGTGCGGCCCGAGCAATTTCGGCTTGGCAAAGTCGAGGGAAATGCCGTGGCCGGGACGGTGCAGGCCGTTCGATTTTTCGGCGGCTATTACGAGGTGGAAATCAGGCTGGCTGAAACCAGTATTCGCGTTCGGGCCGATGCGGCAGAGGTGACCGCAGGTTCGGCCGTGGCCGTGTCGGTGGTGGCCGGCGGTGGCTGGGAGGTGGCGTTGTGAGTTCGTTATTTGCAGCCTCCGCTTTACTCTTGTTGAACTCCTAGCATGCCGCCGTCGCCTTCACCCGTTTCCCAGCCCAGGGGCAGCCGCTGGTACGATGCGGGGGCGTCCGTCGCCATTGCCGTTTTGTTTGCATTCTACCTGCTTACCTCCGAATACCACAACCTTTATTACGACGCCGAAGACTACTGGCAGCTCGGCCACCGCTTTTATCAGCAAGGTCATTTCCAACTCCTGGCTTACGATGATGCCCTGCGCGGCTATGCCTATCCACTGCTGAATTTTGGGTGCCTGGTGGTCCGCAAAGCCTTGCGCTGCGATGCCGTGACGGTGGTAAAACTGCTGAACGCGGGATTGGCGGGGGCGCTGATGGGCGTGGTGGGTCCGCGCCTTTGGCAGGCGGCTACCGGGGCTACCCAACCGCCGGCCCTGGCGCGCCGGCTGCTGTGGGCCGGGCTGTGCTTCGTGTTTTGGCGCGACTATTTCAACTTTTCGCTCTCAGATTTTCCCGCCTTGCTGGCCCTGGGTTTTGCCCTGTGGCTGGCGCAGCGGCATGGGCCAGCGGCGGCCATTGCAACGGGGCTAGCCTTGGCGCTGGCCCTGAATATTCGCCCGATTTATGTGGCGTCGGTGCTGCCGGTTGGGGCATTGCTGCTGCTTGGCGTGCCGCGCCGACAGTGGCTGCCTTGCCTGGCGCTGCTGGCGGTAGGAGCGGGGCTGGTACTTGCGCCCCAGTGGTTCATCAACCGGCGGCATTTTGGGGCAAATACGCCGCTGGTGTTGTCCCAATCCAAATCCCTGAATATTCACAACCTCTACCTGCAAAAGCTGAAATGGGGGTTGCTGCACGAAAAATACGAGTCTTCCGTCGGCCGGGAGCTGCCCACTGGCCAGCTCCTGTTTCTGGACCCCGATGGCGCGGCCGTGCTGCGCGCCGAGCAGCTGCAGAATTTTGAAACCCCCGGCCAATACCTGCGCACAATGCTCCGGCACCCGTTTGCGCTGGCGAAGGTGTACGCTCGGCACGTGTTTGCCGGACTCGACATCAGCCACCCCACGCCGTATCTGCGGCGGTGGGCACCCGCCGTCTGGTTGCAGCTGCTGAATTATAGCCTGTGGTTTTGGGCCGCCCTGATAGCCTGCCAGCGTCTGCCCACCCGGCGTGAAAGCCTCGTGCTGGCCGCCCTGCTGTTGCCCTGCCTGGCCGTGATGCCCCTGAGCATGGAAGCCCGTTTTCTGCTGCCGCTGCATTTGCTGCTGCTGGCGCTGGTTGCTTTTGGGGCCAGGCCGGGCCTGCAAGCCGTCACCAAGCAGCGCGCCTTTTGGACGGGAAGCCTTTACCTGCTTTTTATCTTCGGGTGCTTCGCGTGTTCCGCCAGCATCACGCAAACGGTTGAGCCTCGTTTTCGGCCATTTTTACTGAAAACAGCGCGTTGACATTCAAAAACAGAATCGGGCCGCGACAACCTTGTCGCGGCCCGATTCCGATGTAATTGCCGGCGTTTCCAGGGAATGTATGCGCCAGTTAGCCCCGACGTACCTGCGGTTCTAATACTGGCCAATCGAGAGCAATACCAGCGTGCAGGCTTCTTCCGTCTGAATGCCGCGCTGCTGGGCCAGGCGCTCCAGTTCGGGGTTTTCAGTGCCGGGGTTGAAGAGAATGCGCTTGGGCTTCAAGTCCAGGATATAGTCGTACCAGCCCGGCTGGTTTCTCGGCCCTACATACAGCGTGACGGTATCAATATCTGGTTCCTGCGGCCGGTCGGTATGAATGGCCATGCCCGCAACTACGCCTTTCCTAATCCCCACCGGAACCACCTCATGCCCGTGGTTTTTGAGCATGTGCATTGCCCGAAAGGAATAGCGAGCGGGGTTATCGGAAGCGCCGAGCACAAGGGTCTTTTTCATAATGAGCTGGTTTGTTAACAACGGTTAGGGGGGAATTGGCCGTGATTTTACTGGCCAATGGATAACAGCTAAGCAGTACGAAAAAACGTCCAGCAGTGACGAATCATTCAACGGCGCACCCAGGCCGCAACGGCCTCCGCGCACCGCTCACCGTCCATGGCAGCCGACACGATGCCACCCGCGTAGCCCGCCCCTTCACCGCACGGAAACAGGCCCGCTACCACTGGGTGTTGCAGCGTTTCCTTGTCGCGGGGGATGCGCACCGGGGCCGAGGTGCGGCTTTCGACGCCCACAATCTGGGCTGCATTGGTGGCATAGCCGGGAATTTTGCGGCCAAAGTCGCGGAAGCCCTGCCGCAGCCGTTCGGCCAGCACCGGGCCCAACACCTCATCCATTGGCACCGATACCAGGCCGGGCTGGTAGGAGGTTTCAAGCAAATTGGACGACGTTTTTTTCTTCAGAAAATCACCCAGCAGCTGGGCCGGGGCGCGTTGGGTGCCGCCGGCGGCCTGGCAGGCCACCTGCTCAATGGCTTGCTGAAATTGCAGCCCGGCCAGCGGGCCGTAACGCTTTACGTCCATGTCTTCCAGCTCCACGGCTGCCACGATGCCGGAGTTGGCAAAGCGCGAGTCGCGGCGGCTGGGGCTCATGCCGTTCACCACCACCTCGCCCGGTGCGGTAGCCGCCGGCACAATGAACCCGCCCGGGCACATGCAAAACGAAAACACGCCGCGCTGCTGCCCGCGCACCTCCGTCTGGTGCACCAGCGAGTAGGAGGCGGCCGGCAGCAAGCCCCGTTCCGTGCGGCGGTACTGGGCCTGGTCAATCAGCGACTGCGGGTGTTCCACGCGCACCCCCAGCGCAAAGGGCTTGGCTTCGATGAGAATCCCACGCCGGTGCAGCAACTCATAAATGTCACGGGCCGAATGGCCGGTAGCTAAAATAGTCGCGTCGGCCTCGATGGTTTCCCCGGTGGCCGTGACGACGCCACGCAGCCGGTTATTATCGAGCAGGAAATCCGTCACGCGGGTGCCAAACCGCACCTCGCCGCCGGCCGCGATAATGGCCTCGCGCAAGGCTTGTACCACGGCAGGTAATTTGTTGGTGCCGATGTGGGGGTGGGCATCGACCAGAATATCGGGCGTGGCGCCGTGCTGCACCAGGCGCCGTAGTACCCGGCCCACGTCGCCGCGCTTGGTGGCACGGGTGTAGAGCTTGCCATCGGAATACGTACCGGCTCCGCCTTCGCCAAAGCAGTAGTTGGAATCGGGATGTACTACCTGGTCCTTATTGATAGCCGCCAGGTCTCGACGCCGCGCCCGCACATCAAAACCACGCTCCAGAACAATGGGCTTCAAGCCTAGCTCAACGCAACGCAAAGCTGCAAAGAGCCCCGCGGGACCGGCGCCAACGATAGCTACATTTGGCGCATTTATTTTAACATTTGAATAAGTGAACCAAGGCCCAAATAAGTCACTTGGTGGCGTTGAGCGGTACACATCGGCTCGGAGCCGAATGAGTGGCTGCCTGCCGCGCGCATCAATGGAACGGCGCTTTATATGCACAAAATCGACCTCCCCCGGTTGCAGCCGTACTTCGCGCAATATGGCTTCGTACCTGTCCAGCTCGCTGAACGCAACTTCAGGGGCAAGTAGAATTTCTAACTCTTGTTTTAACATTTGTAAAATATGAAAGGTGTCTATCCTTTTGATTACGGGGCCTAAGCCAACTTCTGAATTTGCAAAGCTACGGTTCCGGCCGATGGCGTGCTTACCAGCTTACTTGCATTGCTCATTGCTTGCATTCGGCAAGAGCCTTGAATCAACCAGCGTCTATGAAAATACCGTACCCCTCTGCACCCGTTTCACGCCTGCGCTCCATTGTCAGCGGTTCCATCGGCAACCTGGTGGAATGGTACGACTGGTATGCCTACTCAGCATTCGCGCTCTACTTTGCGCCGGTGTTTTTTCCCAAAGGCAGCCCCAATGCTCAACTGCTCAACACGGCCGCCATTTTTGCGGTGGGTTTTCTGATGCGCCCACTTGGGGCATGGCTGCTGGGCGCTTATGCCGACCAGCACGGTCGGCGCGCGGCGCTGTTGCTTTCGGTGCAGCTCATGGCGGGAGGCTCGCTGCTGATTGCCGCAACTCCCGGCTATGCTCGGATTGGGATAGTGGCCCCGGTGATGCTGCTGCTGGCGCGGCTGGTGCAAGGCCTCAGCGTGGGGGGCGAATACGGCACTTCGGCCACCTACCTCAGCGAAATGGCCGGCGCCAGGCACCGGGGCTTTTGGTCCAGCTTTCAGTACCTCACGCTTATGGGCGGGCAGCTGCTCGCCCTGCTGGTGCAACTGGGCCTGCAGCAGTTGCTGACCCCACCCGAAATGAGTGCCTGGGGCTGGCGGGTGCCCTTCGTAATCGGCGCCATGGCGGCGCTGGGAGCCCTGTACCTGCGCACCCACATGGGCGAAACGGCCGCCTTCGAGAAGCAACAAGCTGCAGTTCCGTCCGCCAGTAACGTCAAAAGCACGTCGCCCGCCCCAAGCCAGCTGCAGGTGCTCATGCAGCATCCGCGGGCCGTGTTCACAGTGGTGGGTCTTACCCTGGGAGGCACCCTTGCGTTCTATACTTTCACCACCTATGCCCAGAAGTTTTTGGTCAATACTGCCGGTTTCAGTAAAGAGCAGACGACGGTAATTTCCTTTTGTGTGATGTCGGTGGCGCTGCTGTTTCAGCCCTTGATGGGCGCTATTTCCGATAGGGTAGGCCGCCGGCCGGTGCTGTTATTTTTCGGCATCGGTGCTACTGTAGGCACGGTGCCGCTGTTGCGCCTGCTGGCCCACACGCACGATGCCTGGGCGGCCGTGAGCCTGCTTGTGGCGGCTCTTTTCGTGGTTAGTGCCTACACGTCCATTAGCGCGGTGGTCAAGGCTGAGCTGTTTCCCACGGAGATAAGGGCCCTGGGCGTGGGGCTGCCTTATGCGCTGACTGTGGCCATCTTCGGTGGCACGGCCGAATACGTGGCGCTGTTTGCCAAAGAACAGGGCGTTGAAGAGTGGTATTACTGGTACGTGACGGGCTGCGCGCTGCTGTCGCTGTTGGTATATTGGCGAATGGGGGAGACGCGCGCCGAGAATGGGCACATGGCGGGAAATGATTAATCGGAAAATCATTTACTCGGTTAAGGCGGGCTTCTTGATATACTCAATCGCGCGACGCAGCTTTTTGGAGTTCAGATAAAACTTTCCAATGCTGCACCGCTATCGGATTCAGTGCAGTAGCGCTGTCAACGTACTTCCATGAATTCACGTAGTCGTGCTTGAGAAAATAGGCCACTGCCAGCCGCTCGTAGGCGTCAATCACAGCTTCGGTGTCATGCGAGTTTGCGATATAAAGCTGCGAAAGGCTGATTGCGTCTTCAAGGTCAGATACCTGACTCGTTGTCTGATAACGGTCAATCAACGAAAGGGCCATGTCTACGAAAATTCGATGGTTCGTTGGGTCGTGTCGTATGCTCTGCCGGAAGTACCCCAAAGCATCCGTGTTATGGTGGCGGCTGCTCTCAACGACGCCAAATCCCCAGTAGGCAGACGCGTTGGTACTATCCAGCAGCCATGCTTGATTGAAACGCTTAATGGCTGTTGATAAATCGTCTTTACGGAAAAACTCCCAGCCTTTTTCGGCAAAATGTGCGGCCGCTGCTTTCCGGCTGGCGAACCGCTGGTCGGAGTCTGCCAGAAACCGGGCGTCGGCCAATCGCAGCGCTCTGCTCTTTTTGAAACCGCCGTACATAGGCAATAAGTTGATTTCTCCGCTTCTGGCAATCTGGGCTGAAGCGCATTGCAGCCCGCCAGCTAAGGCAAAGGCCATTAAGTAGCTGACGAAACGTTTCATGCTCTACAACCGGGCGATGCTCGTTAAAAAAGAAAGTCATGTCAAGGTAAACCGGGCATGACTTTCGTTGAATTCCTATTCAAGAAATGCGATGGCTTACACGCCCACGCCTTCCTCCAGCACGCTTTCCACCCAGCCCTTGCCCCAGTCTTCCAGTTCCTGGGCGCTCCACAGCTGCGGGTAGAAGATGCGGCGCTGGAACTTGGGCGGCAGGTAGCTGCGCCAGTTGGTGCCGCCGGTGGCGGCCAGGTCGGTGGGGTTGCGCTGCAGGTAGCGCACCGCCGATTTGAAGTGCATCAGGGGCCAGTTCACGTTCACGCTCACATCGAGCTGGCGCAGGGCGCGCACCAACCGGGGGTGCTGGCGCTCTTCCTCGGGCAGGCGCTGGACCATGGCCCACACGTTGCGGTCGTGGTAGGCTTCGGCGTGGCGCACGAGGTCGGCGGTGTACTTGCGCTCAAACTCGATGAGGGTGAGGGCCTTGGCGCCACTGGCTTCGATGGTGGCCCCGGCTTTCCAGTAGATGCAGCCCAGGAGCTGGTCGTAGTCGTGGGCAGAGGCTTCGCCCAGGGCCTGGCGCTTGGCCTCGTCGGTCAGGTTTTCGAGGCTGGTGCTGGCAATCTCAATCATGCGGTACTGCACGCTCTGAAAACCGGAAGCGGGCATCAGGGCCATGCGGAAATCCAGAAACTGCTGCTTGTCCATGCCGTCGACCATCACATCGAACGAGTCAATGAGGTTGTCGAAATAGCGGTTGATGCGGCCCAGGCGCAGGACGATTTCGCCCAGCGTGGGTGGCTGCAGGTTGCCAATCTGTTCGTACTCGCAGAGGCAGAGCTTAAAATACAGCTCCGAAATCTGGTGGTACATGATGAAAATCCGCTCGTCGGGTACGTTGGTGAGCGGGCGCTGGAGCGAGAGTAGCGTGTCTAACTCAATATAATCCCAGTAGTTAACGTATTTGGCGTGGTAGAGGCCTTCGAGGTAGGCGGCCAGGTCCTGGCCGTCGGGAGCGTATTTTTCCTGGAGCCGACGCAGCTGCGCCAGCACGGCAGGCGAAAACTCGTCCTGGGTGGGAGGGACGGACATTGTAGCAAAAAGGGGTGTGGTGGGAAAAAAGGCTGGGTGGGCCCGGGACAAATATCGTTAAAATACTGAGTTTGCAAAGCGGGAATTTAGGCGGCGTGCCGAACAATTCGCAACTATTGCGGTCCGGCGGCATCTTTGCAGGATAATCCAGCCCAAAATCTTTTCGTTTCGGTGCCGGCCGGTTAGGGTTTCGCGCCTTCGCGGCCGGGTCTGGCAGCCATCCGCTACTTTTAACCCCGCAAACTAACCCACTACTGGTGCACGCCCATGGCCGAGAAATCCAGCATTTTTGATATGATTGGACCCGTCATGATTGGACCCAGCTCGTCGCACACGGCCGGCGTGGTGCGCATTGCGCGGGCTGCCATTCGCATTCTGGGCGCGGTGCCTACCGAGGCAGTGATTACCTTCTACAATTCTTTTGCCCGCACCTACGAGGGCCACGGCTCCGACCGCGCCATCGTGGCGGGCCTGCTGGGCTACGCCCCCGACGATACCCGCATCCGCACAGCCTTTGAGCATGCGGCCGAGGCCGGGCTGAATTACACGTTTCAGAGCGTGGGCAATGCCTCCACCATGCACCCCAACACCATCAAGCTGAATTTGCTGGACGGCGCCACCGGCCACCGCATCGAGGTAGTGGGCCAGAGCCGGGGCGGCGGCGTCATTCGCATTGTGGAAGTCGACGGGTTTCCGTCGGACTTTTCCGGGAGCCTGCACACGCTCATCATCGACGCCGACGACGTGCCGGGCTCCATTGCCTTTATTGCCTCGGTTATTGCCCACGACCAGTGTAACATTGCCACCATGTTCGTGAGCCGCAAGGGCCGCAACGATGCCGCCCGGCAGTTCATCGAAATGGATAGCCCTATCAAAGAAATAACCCTGGCCTACTTACGTCAGCTGAGCTGGGTAAAGCACATTACCTACATCCCCACGCTTGACTAAAGCGGGAGCGGTGTAATAAAAACCGAAATTTGCCGATTCTTCTATCTCCGATACCCTACTTTTCTGCAAGCATGAAACGACGGACTACTTCTTCCGCGCTCAAGCGCCGGGTGCTGGCCGGGTTGGCGGGCACGGTGCTGCTGCTGCCAGCTGCGCGGGCCCAAACGCCCGCCGTGCCCGCCTCGCCGCCGGCTGCCACCCTGAGCAGCGCCGCCCAGGCCGCCACCGGCCCCTGGACGCTGCAGCGTGCCGTGGACTATGCCCTGGCCCACAACCTGAACGTGCGCCTGAGCGAGCTCCAGGCCCAGAACAACCAGCAGGTGCTGCGCCAGAGCCGCGCCGCGCTGCTGCCCACGGCCAACCTAAGCGCCTCGCAGAGCTGGCAGTACGGCACGAGCGTGAACCCGCTCACCTATGAATTTCAGAGCAATACGGTGCGGGCCAACAACCTGGCCGGCATAGCACAGGTCACCTTGTTTCAGGGGTTTCAGCTGCGCAACACCATCCGGCGCAACGACCTGGATTACCAGGCCAGCCTTGCCGACATCGAGAAGGCCCGCAACGACCTGAGTTTGAACGTGGCCTCGGCTTTTCTGCAGCTGGTGCTGGCCCAGGAGCTGGTGCGTGCCAACCAGGTGCGCGTGGAGAGCGACCAGGCGCAAATTACCCGCACCAAGATTCTGCTGAAAGCCGGCAGCATTCCGGAAAGCACCTTGCTCGACAGCCAGTCGCAGCTGGCCACCGACGAGCTGAACGTCGTGACGGCCCAGAACCAGGCCACCCTGGCCCGGCTCTCGCTCATGCAGCTGCTCAACCTCGACGCGGCCACGGCCAAAAGCTTCGAGATTGAGGTGCCGCAATTTCCCGACCCGGACGAGGAGGCGCCACTGGCCCTCGACCTGGACCAAACCTACCAGACGGCCGCCGACCGCCTGCCCGAAATCAAGGCGGCCGAGCTGCGGGTGCAGAGCGCCCGCCGGGGCATCGACCTGGCCCGCGGCGGCTATTATCCGCGCCTGGCCTTGACGGGGCAGGTGTTCTCGGGGTATTCGTCGGTGCGCACGGTCACGTCGGTGAGCAACGATTCCACGGCCCGGCGCACCACGTTTTTCGTGAACAACGGCGGTGTCGTGACCCCGCTCAGCGTGGTGACGTACCAGCGCAACATCACCAGCCTGCCGCAGGGCTTCTGGGACCAGCTGAACAAGAACCTGGGCCAGCAGGTGCAGTTTTCGCTCAATATTCCAGTCTTCAACGGCCTGCAGGTGCGCACCGGCGTGCAGCGCGCCATCATCAACGAGGAGGCCCAGAGCGTGCGTGCCGAGCAGGCCCGCCTCACGCTGCGCCAAAGCATCGAGCAGGCCTTTGCCGATGCCCGGGCCGCCCAGCTGCAGTACGCCGCCGCCAAGCGCCAGGTAACGGCCCTCACGCTCACGCAGCGCAACTCGGAAATCCGCTTCAACAACGGCCTGCTGAACGGCACCGAGTTCAACATCACGAAAAACAACCTGACCTTCGCCGAATCGAACCGCATTCAGGCCAAGTACAGCTACATTTTCCGCCGCAAGGTGCTCGATTTTTACCAGGGCAAGCCGCTTTCACTTTAGTCATTTAACAAGTAGCATTTATCATTTAACACCCTCACGGCTTACGCCTAAGCAAGCAGAACGGCTGTTAAATGTTACTTGATAAATGTTGAATGAAACCTTATGAAAAACAACCGTTTACTGTACACGCTTATCGCCGTGGTGCTGGTGCTCATCGTGGGCTACACCGTGGCGAAGAAAAAAGGCTGGGTGGGCAAGTCCACCGGGGTAGAAGTGCTGGTGGCCAAGGCCGGGCCGGCCACCATCGTGGAGAAAGTAAGCGCTTCGGGCAAGGTGCAGCCCGAAACCGAGGTGAAAATCTCGCCCGACGTATCCGGTGAAATCACCGAGCTCTACGTGCAGGAAGGTGATTCCGTGCGCAAGGGCCAACTACTGCTGCGCATCCGGCCTGACAACTACCAGGCCCAGGTGAATATGCAGAGCGCCCAGGTGGGCACCCAGCGCGCCAACGTGGGCCAGGCCCAGGCCCGCCTGCAACAGCTGTTGGCCTCGGCCAAGCAAACCGAGCTGACCTACCGCCGCAATGCCTCGCTCTATAAGCAAAAGGTGATTTCGCAGGCCGACTACGAAGCCAGCCAGGCGGCTTACAATGCCTCACAGGAGGAAATTAACAGCGCCCGCCAGCAAATCCGGGCCTCGCAAAGCACCGTCAGCGCTGCCTCGGCCTCGCTGGAGGAAGCCCGCAAAAACCTGAACAAAACCACCATCTACGCCCCGGTGAGCGGCACGGTGAGCAAGCTGAACGTGAAGAAAGGCGAGCGGGTAGTAGGTACTACCCAGATGGCCGGCACCGAAATCATGCGCATTGCCAACCTCAACAACATGGAGGTGCGCGTGAACGTGAACGAAAATGATGTGAACAACGTGACCCTGGGCGACTCGGCCGACGTAGAAGTGGATGCCTACAGCAGCAAGGACGAGAAGTTTCGTGGCATCGTCACCAACATTGCCAACACCGCCAAGGACGCGCTGACGGCCGAAGCCGTGACCGAGTTTGAGGTGCGGATTCGCTTGCTGCCCGAAAGCTACCGCCACCTCATCCGCACCGTGCGCAAGCAAACCATCGTGCCCTTCCGGCCGGGCATGACGGCCTCGGTTGACATCATTACCGACCGCAAGGCCGGGGTGCTGAGCGTGCCGCTGGCGGCAGTAACCACCCGCTCCGACTCGGCCATGCTGAAGAACGACGACAAGAACGGCCCGCGCATGGGCGGGCGCCCCAGCGGTACGGCCACGGCCGTCGCGCCCGGCGCGGCTCCCAAGGCGGAGATTCAGGAGGTAGTGTTTGTGGTGAAGGACGGCAAAGCCGTGCTCACGCCCGTGAAAACCGGCATCAGCGACTTCCAGAATATTGAGATTCTGAGCGGCGTGCCGGCCGGGGCGCAGGTGGTAAGCGGGCCCTTCCGCGCCGTGGCCAAGTCGTTGAAAGATGGCTCACTGGTGGATATCAAGGACGAAAAAACTTTGAATAAGGAAGCCTTGAAGGAAGACGCAGACGCGAAGTAGCCGGGCTTGCCAGGGCAACTATTCTTAGAGGAAACGTCATGCTGAGCGCATTCGAAGCATTTCTCCCGCAACTGTAATCCCATCCATTGGGGTTAGTATTGCAGGCGAGATGCTTCGCCTTCGCTTAGCATGACGTTCTGTTTTTACTCCTTCGCTCATTCAACTTCTGCCCTAAATTCCCACCTCCCTTGGAAAAAATTGCCATGCTTGGCGGCGGCTCCTGGGCCACTGCACTAACCAAAATACTGAGCGAAAACGGCGCCCGCGTCGACTGGTGGTTGCGGGCCAAGGACGATGTGCAGCATTTGCTGCGCACCCGCCACAACCCGCGCTACCTCTCATCGGTGCAGTTCGACCTGAACCAGGTGTACCCCAGCACCGATTTGGAGGATGCCATTGAGGAGGCCGACTGGTTGGTGCTGGCCGTGCCCGCCGCCTTTGTGCAGCCCGTGCTCGATAAGCTGAGCCGTGACAGCTTCAAGCACAAGCGCGTGGTATCGGCCATTAAGGGCATGATTCCGGGCAAAAACCAGCTGGTGACGGACTACGTGGCCGAGCGGTTTCGGCTGCCGCGCACGCAGCTGGGCGTCATTGCCGGCCCTTGCCACGCCGAGGAAGTGGCCCTCGAAAAGCAGAGCTACCTCACCATCGGCTCGCCCGATGCGAGCCTGGCGTTGGCCTTTTGTGAGATGCTGCGCAACCGCTTCGTGAGCGCCCACCCGGCCTCCGACCTCGACGGCATCGAATATTGCGCGGTGATGAAAAACATCATTGCCCTTACTGGCGGCATTGCCCACGGCCTGGGCTACGGCGACAACTTCCTGGCCGTGCTGGTGAGCAACGCCGTGCAGGAAATTCGGCGCTTTTTGCAAGCCATTAACCCCCAGCCGCGCGACTTATCGGCCTCCGCCTACCTCGGCGATTTGCTGGTGACGGCCTATTCGCAGTTCTCGCGCAACCGCACCTTCGGCAGCATGGTGGGCCGGGGCTACTCGGTGAAATCAGCCCAGCTGGAAATGAACATGATTGCCGAGGGCTACTACGCCGTGAAGTCCATCCACGAGCTGAACAAGAAGCTGAAGGTGAACATGCCGATTACCGAAGCGGCGTATAACATTCTGTACGAGGGCAATGCGCCGGGCGCGGAGCTCGATGTGTTGAAGGAGAAGCTGCGGTAATTGTCATTCCGAACGCAGTGAGGAATCTGGGTTTGATAAAACTGATGCAAATCCCTCATAGTGAACAGTGTGATATGAAAAGCTACTACGTCTATCTGTTGACCAACCCGAAACGCACGGTACTTTACACGGGGGTGACGAACGACCTAGCGCGTCGACTGGAGGAGTATCTTGAAAATGAAAATAGTCGCCGCACCTTTGCAGGGCGCTATTTCTGCAACCTGCTCATGCATTGGGAAGAATTCAGTGATGTTAATCAAGCCATTGCTCGCGAGAAGGAGATAAAGGGCTGGCGCAGGGAGAAGAAAGACGCGCTGATTGGGGTTAATAACCCAACCTGGAGTGATTTGAGCGCATTAATCTTTGGTTAATAAGTTGCCGGGATTACCAACAAACCCAGATTCCTCGCTTCGCTCGGAATGACAACAACGCTATGAAAGTCGTCGGTTTCACCTTCGTTCGCAACGCCATTTCCTACGACTACCCCGTGGTAGAAAGCATCCGCTCACTTCTGCCACTGTGCGATGAAGTGGTGGTGGCTGTGGGACGCTCCGAAGAAGACACTTTGGGCCTTATCCAGGGCATTGGCTCGCCCAAAATCCGTATTATCCATACGGTGTGGGACGACTCTTTGCGCGAAGGCGGCCGGGTGCTGGCCGTGGAAACCGACAAAGCCCTGGCAGCCGTGCCCGTCGATGCCGACTGGGCCATTTACCTGCAAGCCGATGAGGTGCTGCACGAGGCCGACTACCCGGCCATCCGGGCCGGCATGGCCCGCTGGAAGGATGATAAAAGCGTGGACGGCCTGCTGCTGAACTACCGGCATTTTTATGCGTCCTACGACTACGTGGGCGATTCCAAGCGTTGGTACCGGCGCGAAATCCGCATCATTCGGCCCGGCATTGGTGTGTATTCGTACCGCGACGCCCAAGGCTTTCGCAAGCCCGACAACCAGAAGCTGCGCGTGAAGCTGCTCGAGGCCACCGTGCACCACTACGGCTGGGTGAAGCCCCCCGCCGCCATGCAGCGCAAGCAGGAAACCTTCAACAAGCTCTGGCATTCCGACGATTGGGTGGCGCAGCACGTAGCCCCGGCCGCCGAGTTCGACTACAGCCAAGTAGACTCGTTGCAACATTTCACCGGCACGCATCCGGAGGTGATGACCGAGCGCATCCGGCAACAAAACTGGCGCTACGACCACGACATGGCCCGCAACCGCTACCGCCTCAAAGACCGGCTCAAACAGTTGGTGGAGCGAGTAACGGGCTACCGCATCGGGGAGTACCGCAACTATAAGCTGGTATAGCCTGCTCCGTCTATGAACTGGCTTCCGCTCGCCCTGCTCACTGCCTTGTGTCTGGCGCTGTACAACTTTTTTATCAAGCTGGCCGCCAACCATGTGCCGCCTGCGCTGGGGGCCGTGGTGCTGCAGTTGGTAGCGGCGGGAATCGGGGCCGTCTGGCTGCTCACACTTAGGGCGCAAGGGCAGGCGCTACCGGTTTCTGGCAAGGGCGTGGGACTGGCTGCATTGGCTGGGCTGGGCGTGGGGCTGGCTGAAATACTGACGTTTATCGTTTTCCAGCGCGGCGTAAGCGCATCGGTGGGCACCCCCGTGATTGTGGGCGGCTCGGTACTACTCACGGCAGTGCTGGGGCTGGTGGTGCTGCGCGAGCAGCTTACCCTGGCCCAGGCGGGCGGCTTGGTCCTCATCGTGCTGGGAATCGGTTTGGTAGCGCGAGGGCATTAAGAAGGACTTCGGCCTCACTCGGCCAGATGCCAGTAGGCGGGCGTGTTGGCGGTTGCTGGTGAGGTAGCAGGAGGGAGCTGGTAAATAAGCACTTGCTCGTTTTGAAATGCGGGCGGATAGGCGAACCGGGGTTGGAAATTTCCTCGCGCGTCAGGGAATGCCAGCACGTAGCGGTACGGAACTTTAGGGCGCGGAAAGGCATCCAGCGGCCAGGTTTCACCGGGCCGCTCCGCATGCAGGTACATGCGCATGAATAGACTGTGGGTTGGTTCGGGGACGAGCAGTGTCCCACGCGGCTGGTGTTCCAGCCACTGGAATGCGGCATGAAAAGCCTGGTTGCGATGCCTGAGGGGCCGACTTTCGCGCCATAAGCTGCTAAGCTGGTACCCAGTCCAGAGCAGCAGAAGCATTGCCAGAAGCAGCCGGAGCGGGCGTCGGCTGCGTCGCAGCCACCAATCCGCTGCCAGGGCCACGAGAACGAAGAAAAAGAAGGCTTTGTAGACTAACGTCCGCTCAGGAGCCAACACGTGCCGGATGGTGAGCACGGCGTAGGGGGCCAGCATAAACCAAAGCGCGGCCGGTGCCAGATGCCGCCAGGCGGGGGCATTCTCGTCCAATGTTTGGTTCTTACGTGACGGGGGCAGAAGCACAGCGGTAGCCGCCAGCGTGGCCAGCGTGAATACGCTGCCGATGGTCATTTGGCCGGCCAGTACGCCTTCGGTTTTCCACAGGTAGGCTGGCAGGCCGGCCAGGAACTGCGGCCAGGTTTGCGCGTTCACAAAACCATTGCCGAAGAAGGACGCCGGGCCAGACACAAATAGCAGCGGGAAGTATAACAGCAGGCTCGCGGCGCCAGTCATCAGTACCACGGCCACCAGGCTGCGCAGCGCAAGTCCAGAGCGTTGTTGAAAAAAATACCACCCCAGCCACGAAAATGCGGAAGCCAGCACCAGCGCAAACGTGGGTATCGTAAACATTCCCAGCACCGAGCCCACGAGCAGTCCCGACCAGGCGATGCGCCTCCGCCGCGGGGCCCGTTTCAGGGCCATGCTGCAAAAAAATACCACCCCCGCCAGGGCAGTGAGCAGCCAGTAGCCCCGGCCCACCGCCGCCTGATAAAGGCTTTGGCCCAACAGGCTGAATAGCACCGTGGCCAGCCAGGCCACCCGAAACCCGGCCCGCATCCACACCAGCCCCAGAAAAAGAAGCGCCGTGCCCACGGTGGCCGCCAGCAGCACCGGCAGCCGCATCGTGAACCAAAAGCCGGGCGTGATGTGGTAAAATAGCCAACTCAGCGTATTGGAAAGCACGTGGTTGTTCGGGACGGGATAATAGCTGCTAACGGCCAGCAGGCTTTTGCTCGCAAACAGCTCATACGAAACGACATCGTCGTACGCAGGGGTGATAGCCGGGTGGCTCAGCCCAACGCGTAGCACCGTGAGCGCCGCCCAGGCTGCTAAGGCACTCTTGCGCTGCCTGGGCAACAGGCGGCTGAAACACCGGCGAAGACCACGCGCCGCGGCACTTGCCTCGGCCAGCCACGCGGTAATTTCGGTTCTGCCGGTACGCGTCAGGGCTATGGCTGCGGAAATGATGCCGGTTGAAACGGCTAGTGCCGCCAGCCAGTGCCAGGCCTGGGCCAGCTCGGCGGCCGAAAACGGCCGGATGCGCCAGCGATAAAACGGAAAAATAGCATCCAGCTGCCGTGCTTCAGCCCAACTGGCGCTGTGCAGCACCAGCGTTGCATAAGCCGCGCCTATGGTTAGCACGCTGCATCCCAGTAAGGCAAAAAACCAAGGGGTGGGCTCTGGGGCTGCGGGTTTCATGGCGCGTGTTCAACGGGGGTGGCCGTCAGTACCTGGGTTTGGCTGTGTGCTGGCTGGCGCTGAGTGACAGCAGGCCGGAGCAAGGGCGCATAAATTGTGACCAGGGCGTCGTGGTAAACCGGCCGGTAGGTGGGGGGCAGCCCCACCGTCTTCTTAGCCGTGGCAAACAGAACCACGAAGTCATAGCCAGTACCAGGGCTTTTCTCCCGGCTGGTATGGAGCAGCAGTTGAGATGACTGGTCCTGCCGGAGGTAGTGGAAAAAAAACAGCTCGTGCAGCGGGGCGAACATCCACACCCGGGCGGGGGAAGAGGTGTTCGGCCGGTGGCTCAGCAACCAGTGGTACGCCTGCTGAAACTGTTGGGTCTCGCGCTGCAAGGCCCGGATGTGCCCTTGGTCCAGGTACACCCGGCTGCCCCCAATGCCCGCCACCGCCCCCACCACCAGCAGCCAGCGCACCCGCCCAACCACCCGCCGCCAGCGCGGCAGGCGCCCGACAAGCAGCGCCGCCACCAAATAGCCAAAAAAAGTGAGGTACAGCAGCACCCGTGCCGGGGCGTACACCCGTTGTAGCGCCATGAGCAGCAGCGGCAGCGCCAGCTGCACCCAGGCCAGTAGAGCAGCGGTTCGGCGCGGGCCAGGTGCCCGCCAGCGACAGCCGGCTAAGCCGCCCAGCAGGGCGCCGGCCAGCCAGGCCGGCCCGCTGTAGCGAACGGGCAGTCCAAAAAGTACTTCCGCCAACTCATACAATACCGGCCGATAGCTTGGCCAGAACTGGCCCGGGGTCCGCGTCATCACGTAGCGGTTTCCGGTCAGCAAAGACCACCCCGATATGGCCACTACCGGGCTATAGAGCAGTGCGGCAATTCCCGTAATAATGCCTCCGGCCAGTACTAGCTGACCAAATTCCTGCCACCTTCGCTGCGCAGCCAGTCCCACGGCCGCCCCCAGCCCCAACCCCGCCAGCGGGTAAGCATAGGTAGGAATTAAGTAAAAGCCCAGAATACTGCTGCTGATAAAAGCCAGCCAAGCAACATGCCGGTAGCGAGAGAATGGCCGTAATAACTCAATTGTCGCAAAAAAGCCGGCCTGCAACAAGCAGAGCTGCAAAAAATACCCGCGCCCGGCCGTTGCGTAGTACACCCACAGGGGCGCTCCGCTCACCAGCCCATTCACCAGCACAGCGGCACGCAAGCCAATGAGCCGCGCCAGCAGCACCACCGACACCACGCTCCCAAAGGTGCCCAGTAGCAGCGTGGGCAGCCGCATGACCAGCCGGGGCGAAAGGCCCAGGTGCACCAGGGGCCAGGCCAGTAGGTTGTAGCCAATATGGTTGTTCGGGATGGGGTAGAAGCCCGTGATGGCCAACGGTCCCTGACGCACAAAATAGTCGTAGGAACCTACTTCGTCGGTACTCAGTGGGTAGGTAAACAGGTACCATGTGCGGACGGCTAGCAGGCCAGCCAGTACGCCGGCGGCCAGCAACACCGATGTTCGGGGAAGGCGGCTATACCACCGGCGCAGGCGTCCAACCCCGAAGCGTAGCTCGCGCCAAACCGAACTCAACGGGCTGCCAGCAAGCATGCGCCACAGCACCAGCAGCCCCAGGCCAGCCGCGGCCAAAAGCACGCCCCGTAGCCAGTTGAGCCGGTCCGGAGTAAGTGCCAGTGTCAGCCGCTCTAGCCCGTTTTCGTGGTATACGATGCGGGCCAGAGCGGCTACTTCTGCATACGAGGAACACCCATAAAGCCCCCCCAGCCCGCCTCCGCCGAGCAACAACCCGACGCCGCCTGCAAACCAAAGAAAGCGGGTTGCGACAATCCCGTCATTGGTGTTGGTGACGGGCATTGCCCGCTGGCGCGACAGTTTTTCCAAGAGCCCCCGCATGGGTGTCAGGCGTGGGGCGGCAGGGCGTCGAGCTTCGCCAGCTCGGCCCATACCCGGTGCGTAGGTAAGCCCATCACGTTGAAGTAAGACCCTTCGAGCCGCACAATGGCGGCCATGCCCAGCCAGTCCTGCGCGCCGTACGCGCCGGCTTTGTCGTAGGGCTGGTAGGTATCGACGTAATACGCAATTTCCGTCGGGCTCAATTCCCGAAAGTGCACGGTGGTCTGGTCCGAAAAAAGCACCTCCCGGCCATCGCCGGCGAGCAGGCACACGCCCGTGAACACGTCGTGCGCCCGGCCTTGCAGGCGGGTGAGCATGGCCATGGCTTCGGCGCGGTCGGCGGGCTTGTTCAGTACGTCGTCGCCGAGGCACACAATGGTGTCGGCCGTGATGACCAGCTCATCCGGAGCCAGTCCGGCGGCGTAAGCAGCGGCTTTGCGGGCGGCCAGGTATTCCGCCACCTCCACCCGGCGCAGGTGGGCCGGAAAGCTTTCGTCCACCTCCAGCAGCCGGATTTCGTAGGGCAGGCCCAGGTCGGTCAGCAGCTGGCGCCGTCGGGGCGAGTTAGAAGCAAGAATCAGTCTCACGAGGGCAGAGTGGCAAAGTGTTCCGCAAATACATTCGCGCTTTTCTCATCGGCAATGCTGCTGAAGAGAAAACCGCCGATGGTTTTCGGGTAAAAAAAAGTGGACTTGGGGGGCATCACGGCCCCGGAATGGCACACGGCCTCGACTTCGGCCATGCTTACTTCGTTCACAATAAATGCGGCCCGGGCTTCGCCCCGGTCCACGCGCTGCAGGCATTCGGCAAAGCTGCGCACGTAGGCCACGCCCGGCCACGCCCGCTGCGCGTCGGGCCCGACGATGCCCAGGGCTTTCTCCAGAACGAAAAAATGCAGCACCGTCAAATCCAGGGCTTTTACTTCGGCCGTGGTGTCCCAGTCGAGTTGCGCATGCACCTCGGGCCGAAGCCGGATTTTGTGGGCCTGTCCGCCCAAATATAGCCCAAAGGCCCAGGGCTTGCCGGCGATGATTTCGGGCAAGTCGTTGGCATTTTCCTGCGGTATCACGGTGAAGTACGGCCCGAGCCGTTCCAGAAGCCTCTCTTCGCTCAGGCCATCGGGCAACTCAAGCAGCAGCCGGTGGGTCGGCAGAATGCGCAAGTCGTCGGCCGCTGCGTTGGTCAGGTACATCAGGTGGTAGTTCCAGGGTTCGCGGCCCGTGGCGCGGCCGTCGGCGGCCAGCTCGCGGGCCTGCCGGTAGGCCAGCGAGCCCTCGTAGCGGTGGTGACCATCGGCCAGTATCACCTGGCGGGTGGCCAGCACTGCCTGGATGCGGCCGATAAGGGCGGCATCCTGAATCACGGCCAGCACATCGCGGGCGCCCTGGTAGTCTTCGGCCGTTTCGTAGAGGGGCGAGCGCATGGCTTCGTCCAGGTAAGTTTCCAGCTCAAAATCCTCGTCGCGGTACAGCCCGTGGGTCGCGCTGGTTTGAAACTGGGTGCGGGCCAGCAGCTCGGCCCGGTCGTTTACCGAAGCAGGAAGCGTGTTTTCGTGGCGCAGCACCACGTTTTGGTCCCAGTCATAGGCCCGGATGTGGCACATGAAGCCTTTGCGGCAGTACTCCCGCGCGTGCCCCGGCAAGCGGAAGTACTGGTAATAAACGTAAATGCCCGGCAGCTCGTCCTGGCGCAGCACGCCGCTGGCCTGCCACTCCTGGAGTGTTGCCAGCGCGGCTTCCGCCGGGTCTTCGGCCCGCGGCACCGACAGATGTATCGAATTGAGCGGGTTGCGGTACAGGGCCTCGCGCTGCCGGGCCGATACCACGTCGAAAAGCGGCGAGACGTAGGCGTCAATGTTCGCACTCAGCACCGGGTTGTAGCGCCAGCCGCGCAGGGGTTGAATTTCAGCCAAAGCTTTTATAATGAGGAATGAGGGATGAAGAACGAGGAATTATTCAAATCAGGGCCGAATTAAAAGTCTTCATTCCTCATTCTTCATTCCTCATTATCAATCACGGGGCCAGGCGACTGAGGCGCCAATGGTCACCTTCCCGCCAGTACACAATCCGGTCGTGCAGGCGGCTGGGGCGGCCCTGCCAAAATTCTATCCGCGTGGGCGTCAGAATGTAGCCTCCCCATTCGGGCGGGCGCGGCAGCGGGTTCAGGTCACCAAATTTTTCGGCCATTGCGGCTTCGCGGGCTTCCAGTTCTTCGCGGCTGCCAATTTCCTGGCTCTGGGGCGAGGCCCAGGCCCCGAGCTGGCTGCTGCGCGGCCGGCTCTGGAAATAGGCGGTCGACATCGGTTCGGGCGCTTTTTCTACGCGGCCTTCCACGCGCACCTGCCGCTCCAGGGCCGGCCAGAAAAAGTTGAGGGCCGCCAGCGGGTGTGCGGCCAGTTCCTGGCCCTTCTGCGAGTCGTAATTGGTGTAAAACAAAAAGCTGGCCTCGTCGGGCAAGCCCTTCAGCAGCACCACGCGCGACGAGGGCTGCCCGGTGGGTGATACCGTGCTCACGGTCATGGCCGTGGGCTCTTCCACCTGGGCGGCCAACGCTTCGTCGAGCCATTGCCGGAACTGGCGCACCGCATCGGGCAATACATCGGTTTCGGAAAGGGTGCGCTGGGAATACGTCTTGCGCAGAGCGGCTAAGTCAGTCATAGATAGAGCGGATACGGCCTCCGCAGGCGCTGGTGTGGAGCCGGTGGCAACAGGGTGAGCGCAGAACGGGCCGGGCTGGTTGCGGCCCGGAACATTTTTGCGCCAGTGAGAGTCTTAAATGACCATGCTGGCTGGCCAAGCGGCGTTTAGGCCGCAAGTTACTCATAAGTGCCAGCAGGCTCACCCGGCCCGTAACCTCCGTTGGTTTTGGTGCTGTTTTCGTTTTTCTGTCTTACCCGCAACTCCCGATTCGACTATGCGTCCCGGCACCCTTCTTATTTCGCAGCCTTTTCTCGGCGACCCCAACTTTGAGCGAAGCGTGGTGCTGCTCTGCCGCGACGAGCCCGAAGACGGCTCCTTCGGCCTCGTGCTGAACCGCCTCACCAGCCTCACCCTGGGCGATGTGCTCGACTTGCCGACGCGGGCCGCTGCGGCAGCATCCGACCTGCCCATCTACGTGGGCGGCCCCGTCGAGCCCAACACCCTGCATTACTTGCACCGCCGCCCCGACCTGCCCGGCGCTTCCGACCTGGGCCAGGACGTGTACTGGGGGGGCGATTTTGACATGCTCCTTGGTTTAATCGGCAGTGGGGCGGTTAGCGCCGATGAAGTGCGCCTTTTTGCCGGCTATTCGGGGTGGTCCAAGGGCCAGTTGGCGGGCGAAATGCAGGGGCAGAGTTGGATACGACACCCCGCAAGCGCCGGGAAAGTGTTTACTTTGGCATCCGATGCGTTCTGGCGGTCTATTCTGCGGGAGAAAGGCGGGCGCTTTAAGGTGCTGGCCAATTATCCGGTGGACCCCCGCTTGAATTAAGGCGGCTTCGCGGCCGTAACCGTAGTACTCTAAATCACCTTTTTTGCGCTCGCTTCTGGCCCCGTGTTCCGGGCTGGCTTTTACGAAGTTTTATGGCTGCTGAAGAAACCCCCCAAGCCCCGCTCACCGGCGGCACCGACCCGGCCGCTGAGGACCGGATGACCATTTTGCAACGCCGCCTGGCCGAAATTCAGGCCAAATCGGCAGCGCCCGCTGCTTCGCCTTCGCCCGAATCGGGCGCGCAGGTGGAACTGCCGGCACAAGGCACGCCCGCGCTGCCCGCCGGCCAGCCCGAGGGCGCCGGCACGGCCGAAGCCCCCGCCGAAGCCGTTATCGCCACCGACCTGGGCCCCACCGCCCCGGCCGCCGGTACGCCCGAAGCCGCCGCCGCCGCCGAAACCGCCCAACACGTTCCTGACTCGGTGACGGTGGATGGCCACGATGTGTCGGCGCCCATGGCGCGGGCCATTGCCCATTACGGCGAAGAAATCACCAATTCCACTTCGGTGCCCGTTGCTACGCCTGCTTCAGAGCCGGCTGCCACGCCCAATCCGGAAGCATTACCCGCCGACGAGCACATTGCAAGTGCAACGCCCGCTCCCGTAGCCGACCCCGAAACCCTGAGCGGCCCGCCGGCCAGCGACACGGTTGAAAGCCAGGCGCCGGCCCTGCCCGCCTTAGAGCTTGCGGATGCGCCCGCCCTCGAAGCCGCTTCTGAGCCGCTGGCTACGTTGCCCACTTCCTCAGAAACGCCGCTGAACGCGGCTCCGGCCGATGTAGCGGCAATCGACGCGGGCGAAGAGCCAACCGGTGCGGCAGGCGAAATATCCACCGCCGAAGGTGCCGCACCCGATTTTACGGCCCTCGACCTGCCGGCCCAGGCCCACTACCTCGTGGGACTGCTGCGCCGGCCCGATGCCCGCCAGAACCGCAAGCAGATTCAGGACCTGACCCGCCAGTACGAAACCAACGTGGGGCTGGCCCGCACCGCCGCCCGCCAGAAATTTGCTGAGGGTGGGGAAGGAGCCGAAGCCTTTGCCTTTCAGCAGCCCGAGGGCCAGCAGGAACTGAATAAAGCCCTGCAGGAATTCCGCGAAAACCGCGTGAAGGACGCGAAGGCCGAGGACGCCAGCCGCGCTGATAACCTGGTGAAGAAACAAGCCTTGCTCGACCAGCTGCGTACGCTGGTAGAAGGTGCCGAAACCAAAGACAGCTCGGCGAAGCTAAAAGCCCTGCAGGCCGAATGGAAAGCCACCGGCGCCGTTCCACAGAACGATAGCCAGAGCATTTGGGACACCTACCACGGCTTGCTGGACATCTATTACAGCAAGCAGGGGCAGTTCCTGCAACTGAAAGACCTGGACCGCCGCCGCAACCAGGAGGCCAAAGAAGCCCTCATCAAGCGGGCCGAAGCCCTGGCCGACGCCCCCGGCATCAACAAGGCGCTCGATGAGTTGACCAAGCTGCACGAGGACTGGAAAAACATTGGCCCCGTGCCCAACGACCAGCGCGAGCCGCTGTGGCAGCGCTTTATCGCGGCTTCCGATGTGCTGCACCAGCGCCGCAAGGAGTTTGTCGACCAGCGTTCCACGGTTGAGAAAGCCAACCTGGTGGTGAAGCAGGCCCTGCTGGAGCGCGTGCTGCCCTTCGCCTCTTTCGACACCGACCGCGTGAACCTGTGGCGCTCCAAAACCGACGAGCTGCAGGAAATCAAGGCTGAGTGGGAAGCGGCCGGTTTGGTGCCCCGCGCCCAGGCCGACGCGCTGAACAAACAGTATTGGGCCGCTTACAAAGCTTTCTTCAACCGCAAGAACGACTTCTTCAAATCCCTGGATAACGAGAAGTCGGCCAATGTGAAAGCCAAGCAGGCGCTAATCGACCAGGCCGAGGAAGCCCAGAACAACCCGGACCACGACGCTGCCCGCCAGGTCATTATTCGGGTGCAGAAGGAGTGGAAGGACGTGGGCCGGGTGCCCGACAAGCTGGCCGATAAGCTCTGGCACCGCTTCCGCGCCGCCTGTGACGCCGTCTTTGAGCGGCCCAAGCACGAGGCCCGCCAGCGCGAGGAGAAAGTACAGCTTTCGTCGGCGGAACAAACCGCCCACCTGGACAAAATTGCCGAGCAAGTGAAGGCGCTTTCGCCGGATGCCCCCGGCACGCTGGAAGGTTTCCGGGAATTGCTGGCAGGGTGGGTAACCGAGTTTGATGGCAGTTCCGAGCAGCCGGGCCACGGCACTTCCGACCGCAGCGAAGAGCAGCTCCTCGTGCTGCTCGGCAAATACCTTGACCAAGTGCCCGGCCTGAGCTACGCCGACCGCAACGACCTGCTTTTCCAGACCGAAGTCGCCCGCCTCAAGGCCCGTCCGCAGGCCCAGCAGCAGCTCACCCGCAAGGAGATGGCGCTGCGCAAGGAAATCAACGAGCTGGAAAACGACCACGCCACCCTCCAGACCAACCTCGATTTCTTTGCCCGCTCCAAAAATGCCTCGCAGCTGCGTGAGGAATACCAGGGCCGCATCGCCGAAGGGCAAAAGCGCATCGACGTGCTGAAAAAACAGTTGAAAATGATTCGCAGCTAAGGGAGTTATACTCAACGCGCTTCGCCTACAGAAAAGCGCCCGCAAGCATTGCTTGCGGGCGCTTTTCTCATTAAAAAACTGCCGGAATGCTGGCACATTTGCCGCGGTGCCTTACTTTTGCACCACCAACCCGCCGCCTTAGCTCAGTTGGTAGAGCTTCTGACTTGTAATCAGAGGGTCGTTGGTTCGAGTCCGACAGGCGGCTCATTGATGCGAAAAAGCCCGCTGCAACTGGATTGCAGCGGGCTTTTTCGTGGCTATCCCTTCAAGCCAGTACCAAATGGTAAACGGGCAGGATGGTAAATTCCCGGCTTCTAATCATGATTTCCGGATTTTCGGCAATCCACTCATGAGCGGCTTGCGTTGAGTCAAATTCGTGGTTTTCCTCGCCCAATAGCGGGCGGAAGGTCCAGGATTTGCTATGCGAAGTTGCCGGGCCATCCAGGGCCATCTTGAAAATGCGGTATTTGGTAATGAGTTGTGTTTCCATAGCGCCAAACTACTTAAAAGCGTTGAGTTGAAAAAGAAGTATAGAATAAATCAGATACCAGCTATTGGGGATGCCAGGTGAAGCACAGGCCCGGACCACCCGCCGGGCTCCACATCGGCACGAAACTAGTGTCGCCGATGCCGCGGCCGCTGGGCTTGTGGCCCCAGCGGTTGCGGTGGGAGAGGTAGGCCACGTGTGCCGACAGAATGCCGAAGCCCGCCCCGGCCACCACGTCGGACTCCCAGTGCTTGTTGTTAATCATCCGAAAGGCGGCGACGCTTGTGGCCAGGGTATACGCGCCAATGCCGTACCACTGGCTTTTGTCCCGGAATTCGGCGTGCACAATGCTGGCGGCCAAAAAGGCCTGCGCCGTGTGCCCCGACGGAAACGAGAGGTGGTCTGACTCGTCGGGCCGTTCGATGTGGGTCAGGGTTTTGACCACGTACACCGAGCCCAGCATGATGAACTCGCTTTTCAGCAGCACCAGCCCTAGGTTTATCCGGTCGTCGTGCGATTCTACGCCCGCCAGCAGCGCCACCGGAATTTCCAGGTAGGGCGCCCATTGCAGGTAATCGTCGATGTGGTTGCGGTAAGTGCCAAAGGCGTTGCGGATGTCGCGCTTGGCATCGTAGGAGCTGTAGAGGCCATTGCCGTAAATGGTGCTGGCCCCGTAGCCGATGAGCACAGCCGGCACAATGGTGGCGCGAAAGCCCTTGCTTTTAAAGAAAGACTTCTTGACCGGTCCGGGCACGCCGGCCGGGTTCTGGTACTTATGGGTGGTGTCGGTGGGCACCGGGATTTGGGCCGGCGCTAGTTGGGGGGCGGCTGCCAGTGGCAGCAGGAAGGCCAGACGTAAAACGTGGCGGGAACACATGGGCGATGAATAAAGGAGATGTACGAAGAAAGGGCGTAGGGGCGGGACCTGAACCACCAAGCGCCGCCGCGGGTACTAACTTGCGGCCGTATTCTGAGTTTTCCCGGGGTTTACCCGTTTTGTCTGTGGATTTAATTACTGCAACCGCTCGTTTCATCGAGCAAAAATTTGCCGGCGAAGGCAGTGGGCACGATTGGGCGCACATCCGGCGGGTGTGGCTGATGGCCCGCCGGCTGGCCGCCGCCCACCCCGAAGCCGACCCCGAAACCACGGAGCTAGCCGCCTTGCTGCACGACATTGCCGACTGGAAGTTCCACGACGGCGACTACGAAGCTGGCCCCCGCGCGGCCCGCGAGTGGCTGCGCAGCCAGCACGCCGCCGCCGCGCTGATTGCCCGCGTCGAAACCGTTATTCGCGAAGTATCCTTTAAAGGTTTGGGGGTGGCCACGCCCGTTACGTCGGTGGAGGCTGCTTTGGTGCAGGATGCCGACCGCCTGGATGCCATTGGCGCCATTGGCGTTGCGCGGGCGTTTGCCTACGGTGGCCACAAAGGCCGGCCCCTGCACGACCCCGCCGTGGCGCCCGTGGCCCACGACAGCTTTGCCAGCTACCAGAAAAATACCGCGCCCACCCTCAACCATTTCTACGAAAAACTGCTGCACCTGAAAGACCGGCTCAACACCGACGCGGCCCGCCAGGTGGCGCAGGAACGCCACGCCTTTATGGAAACCTACGTAGCCCGTTTTCTGGCCGAGTGGGACGGCATTGACTAAAACGGGTGGGCTTGCGTTAAGGGGAGGGCGAGCGGTTCGCCCCGTTACCTTTGCGCCATGAAGCTGTCTGTTCGTTTTCTTTTCGGCCTGCTGTTGCTGCTCAGCGCCGCCAGTTGCCGCAACTGCCCCATCGAGTCGTGCCACACCCGCAAGGCGCACCTGCACGGCGGGGTGAAGTACCGGGGCCAGCCGCTCTGGAAAATGCAGAGCCCCGCCATTGGCCAAAAAATCAAGACCTATAACCCCAAGGGCGGGCACAATTCCCTCGACAAAAGCAAGCCGCTTAAATAACCAGTCGGCGGGCTCGCGCGTAGTAGCCCGTTGTCAGTTTTTTAAGTCTCCAGCCGTCCCTGTCTCGTTAAAAAAGGCCCCACGTGCATCCTCCTAAAAAAGGCCGCAGCGCTTGTCGTTGCGGCCTTTTTGTTGTATCTTCGCACGCATATAAAGAACCATTCACCCTGCGGCTAAAAACCCTCTTATTTGGGTTTTTTCAAGCCGCCTATCAACCCCCTCAATGGCGGAAGGCGAAAAAATCATTTCGATAAACATCGAAGACGAGATGCGGGGCGCGTACATCGACTACTCGATGTCGGTTATCATCTCCCGGGCCCTGCCCGATGTGCGCGACGGCCTCAAGCCCGTGCACCGGCGGGTGCTCTACGGCATGAGCGAGCTGGGCGTGGCCTACAACAAGTCGTACAAGAAGTCGGCCCGTATCGTGGGCGAGGTGCTGGGTAAATACCACCCGCACGGCGACAGCTCCGTGTACGACACCATGGTGCGCATGGCCCAGGACTGGAGCCTGCGCTACCCACTGGTGGACGGCCAGGGCAACTTTGGGTCGGTCGACGGCGATTCTCCGGCTGCCATGCGCTACACCGAAGCCCGCCTCAAGCGCATCTCCGACGAGATGCTCAACGACCTGGACAAGGACACCGTTGACTTCCAGCCGAACTTTGACGACTCGCTGGAAGAGCCCAGCGTATTACCCGCCAAATTCCCCAACCTGTTGGTGAACGGCACGTCGGGCATTGCCGTGGGCATGGCCACCAACATGGCGCCCCACAACCTGACGGAAGTGATAAACGGCATCGTGGCCTACCTCGATAACCCCGATATCACGGTGGCCGAGCTGATGCAGTACGTGACGGCCCCGGACTTCCCCACCGGCGGCATCATCTACGGCTACGAAGGCGTGAAGCAGGCCTTCGAAACCGGCCGCGGCCGTGTGGTGATGCGGGCCAAAGCCACCTTCGAAACCACCAAAACCGGCAAGGAGCAAATCGTCGTCACCGAGATTCCCTACATGGTGAACAAGGCGTCGATGATTGAGAAGACGGCCGCGCTTATTAACGACAAGAAGATTGAGGGCATTTCGGACATGCGCGATGAGTCGGACCGCGACGGCATGCGCATCGTCTACGACCTGAAGCGCGACGCCATGCCCAGCGTGGTGCTCAACAACCTCTACAAATACACCCAGCTGCAAAGCTCGTTTGGCGTCAACAACGTGTGCCTGGTAAAGGGCCGCCCCATGACGCTGAATCTGCAGCAGCTGATTCATTATTTTGTGGAGCACCGCGCCGAAATCATCATTCGCCGCACCAAGTTTGAGTTGGCCGAAGCCCAGAAACGGGCCCATATTCTGGAGGGCTTGCTCATTGCGCTCGACCACCTGGACGAGGTGATTGCCCTGATTCGGGGCTCGCGCGACCCGGAAGTGGCCCGTGGCCAGCTCATTACCCGTTTCGCGCTGAGCGAAGTGCAGGCCCGTGCCATCCTCGACATGCGTTTGCAGCGCCTCACCGGCTTGGAGCGTGATAAAATTGTGGCCGAATACGAGGACTTGATGCGCTTGATTGACCACCTGAACGCCGTATTGGCGTCGGATGCGTTGCAGCGCGGCATCATCAAAACCGAGCTCGAAGACATCCGCGAGCGGTACGGCGACGCCCGTCGCACTGAAATCAACTACATCGGTGGTGATTTCTCGACCGAGGACATGATTGCCGACGAGGCCATGGTCATCACCATCAGCCGCGAGGGCTACATCAAGCGCACCAACCTGGACGAGTACCGCGCCCAGGGGCGGGGAGGACAGGGCTCGCGGGGCGCTGCCACCAAAAAGGATGACTTCACGGAGCACCTTTTTGTGGCCACTACCCACGAATACCTGCTGTTCTTCACCGAGCTCGGCCGCGTGTTCTGGCTGAAAGTGTACGAGGTGCCGGAAGGAGGGAAGGCCACCAAGGGCTTGCCCATTCAGAACCTCATCGAAATTCCCCGCGAGGACAAGGTTCGTTCCGTTCTGAACGTGCGCGGCCTGAAAGACCCCGATTACCTTGAAAATACCTACCTGATGTTCTGCACCGAGCAGGGCACGGTGAAGAAAACCCCGCTGGAGGCCTATTCGCGGCCTCGCACCGCCGGCATCAACGCCATCACCATCAACGAAGGCGACCGGATTTTAGACGTGCAGCTCCTGACGCCTAATTCTGAGGTGGTTTTGGCCTTGCGTTCCGGCCGGGCCGTGCGCTTCAACGAAGCCAAGGTGCGCTCCATGGGCCGTGCGGCGGCGGGCGTCCGGGGCATCAGCTTATCCGACACGCCCGGCGATAGGGTAGTGGGCATGGTGTGTCTGGCCGACCCCTCCCAGGAACTGCTGGTGGTCAGCGAAAACGGCTTTGGTAAACGAAGCTCGCTCGATGAATACCGCGTAACCAACCGCGGCGGCAAGGGCGTTCGGGCCATGAAGATTACCGAAAAAACAGGTAATCTGGTCGCCATCAAGGATGTAAACGATGCCGACGACCTCATGATTATCAATAAGTCAGGCATCACCATTCGTTTGCGAATGAGCGATTTGCGCACCATTGGGCGGGCTACTCAAGGGGTACGGCTCATCAAAATCAGTGCTAACGACGAGATTTCCTCCGTTGCCAAAGTCGCGGCGGAAGAAAAGGAAGAGGAAGTTGAATTGGATACCACGCTGGCCGTTGGTCCGGATGCAGCTGCTGCCGTTGTTGAAACGGAGGACCTGTCAGCAGATGACGATGACTCCGAGGAATTGGACGACGATGTTGAAGAAGAAGAGTCGGAGGATGATGCCGAAGAAGCGGACTTGGCATAATTGCTGAAGAGGAGCGGGGCGGTCCATTTGGGCCGCCCCGTTTATTTTTGACGAACCCAACGCGAAATCTTCACGTTCTTCCGCTTCTTTGCGGACTTTTTGCCCACTTACATTTTTCCTTTTTTTAGTCCGGAGTCAAGCAAGTACACCCACTCCTTGTGTCGATTGACTTCGGGCCCATTCCCAATCTTATGAAGAAGAATCTGTT
This sequence comes from Hymenobacter rubidus, assembly GCF_016734815.1. GTDB lineage: Bacteria > Bacteroidota > Bacteroidia > Cytophagales > Hymenobacteraceae > Hymenobacter > Hymenobacter rubidus. The sequence continues at coordinate 1,556 of NZ_JAERQF010000030.1, read as the reverse complement.
AACGTTTGTTGCAGGGGCCGTGCTGTCGGCTGGTTTTCCCGCGCTGGTTTCGGCCCAAACTTCGGCTGTGACCAATGCCATTCTCAACCAGCGTACCGGCTTGCTTGATAAAGCCCGGACCGAAATTGACAAAGCCATTGTCAACGAGAAAACCAGTGGCAAGGCCAAAACCTGGTACACCCGCGGGGAAATCTATCAGGGGATGATGGAGAGCCCGATTTATAGCAAGCAACTGCTGCCGGGCGAAGGAACTCAGAAAGCGTACGAGTCTTTCGCGAAGACCATTGAACTGGATACCAAGGACGGCGAATTTGGCAAGCAGGCCGTTACCCATCTGGATAACCTCTACGGTCACGCTTTTAACGATGCCGTAAATAGCTACAATGCCAAAGACTACGACAAAGCGATTGCCAGCTATAAGCTCGCCTCCCAAATCAAGCCGCAGGACACCACTGCAGTACTTTACTCAGCCTACGCCTCGGAGGCTAAGCAAGACTACGCAGGCGCAAAAGCGAGCTACAACCAGCTGCTGGGCATGAACTACAAGTCGGTTACGTTGTACTCGCGCTTGCTGCAGATTGCCCGTCAGCAGAAGGACGAGGCCGAAGCTGCGAAAGTGGTGCAACAAGCACTGGTGGCATACCCCAACAACAAAGCCTTTATGCTGGAAGACCTGAACATGTCGTTGGCTTCGGGCAAAGGGGAAGATGCGTTGAATAAAATCAGCAAAGCCATTGTGGCGGACCCAAGCAATTCCAACCTCTACGCGGTGCGGGGCTCTATGTACGACCAGCAGAAGAAGACGGACCTGGCAGTGGCGGACTACCGAAAAGCTGTCGAAATGGACCCCAACAACTTTGATGCTGAATTTAACCTTGGGGTTTATAACTACAATAAAGCTGCCGATGCTTACACGAAAGTCAGCAAGATGGATTTGAAGACCTATCAGGTAAGTGGCAAAAAGTACGAGGCCGAAGGCAAAAAGTATTTTGAAGCTGCGATTCCGTACTTTGAGAAGGCGCTTCAACTACAACCGGATGACCGCAACACCATTTCATCGTTGCAGAAGATTTATTCCCGATTAGGGCGTACGGCGGATTCGGAAAAAATGAATGCGAAATTGCAGTCTCTGAAAAAGTAATTGCTATTATGCAGTAGGTAAGAAGCCCGCCCATTACATGGGCGGGCTTTTTTGGGTAGTAGGTAAGGGACAATTTGAAAACTAATTTAACATAATATAAATTATAAGACAATAATGGTTACTTTAGTCTTCCATTTTTTCTGGCCTTAAGGAACATCTGGGAATGCAAGGAAATGATGCATACACACTTGAATTAATTAGTTTCCTTTTCCAGCAGATGTGACTTGGAGATGCCGGAGGAAATACACGGTGCCGGAATGTATTCCATGTACTCAACGTTATTTTCGCGCTGGTTCGGGTTAGTCGTATGTGTTGTTTTTAGTGTTAGGACTTAGGCAGTTGCAGCCCCGGCGGGGCGGCTGTTGCCTAGCGCTCTAGCCAGTTTTAGCTCTGCCGCGGCCCTGATGCCGAGTTG
>NZ_JAERQF010000002.1 GCF_016734815.1 Hymenobacter rubidus | reverse complement strand
TTCGGGCACGAACTCGCGTCCTTACTCACCCTCCACTTTCACCTGCTCGATTCGCAACCCACTTCGTGACGGGTATAACTACACGCCCCCGAAGCGTTTATGTAATTGATTTCTATGGCTTAAAGGCTGACGAAGTTTTAGCTAAATACCCAAGAGCATACCAGCATTTATTGGAGTATGTTAAGCCTGAAAGGGACGCGAACCGTGATAAAGCAATTCGTGAAAACTGGTGGTTACATGGTAGAACTCGCTCCAGTTTTCGACCTGCCTTATTTGGATTGACCAGGTACATTGTTTCACCAAGAGTAGCAAAGCATAGATTCTTTCAATTTCTTGAAAGTGAAATCATTCCAGACGATAAGCTTAATGTCTTTGCATTTGATGACGCTTATCAACTTGGAGTTCTTTCAAGCCAGGCTCATGTGGTTTGGGCGTTGGCTGCTGGTGGAAGGCTAGGGGTGGGAAATGACCCCGTTTATGACGGTTCCCGCTGTTTCCAGCCATTCCCCTTCCCCGCCGCCACGCTCGCGCAGCAGGCCCGCATCCGCGAGCTGGCCGAACAGCTCGACGCCCACCGCAAGCGCCAGCAGGCCCAGCACCCCAGCCTCACCCTCACCGACCTCTACAACGTGGTGGAGAAGCTGCGCGCCGTCCAGCCCTTGTCGGCCAAAGACCAGACCGTGAACCAGCAGGGCCTGGCCTCCGTGGTCCTCAGCCTGCACCAGCAGCTCGACGCCGCCGTGGCCGAGGCCTACGCCTGGCCCCCCGCCCTGCCCGAGGCCGAGATTCTCACGCGCCTCGTGCGCCTCAACCACGAGCGTGCCCGCGAGGAGCAGGCCGGGCACGTCCGCTACCTGCGCCCGGCCTACCAGGCGAAAGGGAATAAGGAACAGGGCATAGGGAATACGGTTACCCAGGCCGACCTGGCCCTGGCCGTATCCCCTGTTCCCTCCTCCCCTATCCCCTTCCCCACCGAGCTGGCCCAGCAGATGCAGGCCCTGCGCGATGCCCTGCAGCAAGCCACCCAGCCCCAAACCGCCGCCCAGGTAGCCGCCGGCTTCAAGCGCCTCAAAGCCGAGAAGGTGGAGCCGTTGCTGGCTACCTTGGCGGCGCTGAGCCTGGTGCGGCAAACGCCGGAAGGCTATGCAGTGTAGCCGTTGGCTTTCAATGCTCTGCTCCCCCATCATTCCACTACCTTACCCTTGGCCCATGCAAATTTCTACGCCTTTTTTTCGTAGCGCCTCCCTGGCAGTGTTGCTTACTGTAGGCATTTTGGGGCTGGCGCAGGGCCAAACCACGCCGCCGGTCTGGAGCTGGGCCAGGGCGGCGGCCAGCCCGGCCGTCACTTTCCTCAGCGGAACGGCAGCAGATGCCGCGGGCAACACTTACACGGCCGGTGTGTTTCAGTCGACTTTGACGCTGGCACCGGGCACCGTGCTGGTGTCTCAGCGGGACGAAGATTCGTACGTGGCCAAATACAATGCCGCCGGCAGCCTGCTGTGGGCGCGCCAGCTGGCGGGCACCAGCAACGAACGAATTGGCGGGATAGTGGCCGATGCGGCTGGCAACGTATACCTGGCCGGCACCTTCGGCGGCGCGCTGCAGCTGGGCACTCTGAGCTTAACCAGTTCCGGTTCGGGCGGGTCATACATAGCCAGCATTGATGCCCAGGGCCAGCCGCGCTGGCTCCGGGAGGTGAGCGGCAACGGCGCCCTCGTTCACAGCATAGGTATGGATGCCACCGGCAACCTCTACCTCAGCGGCTTCTTTTCCGACCTGGCCACGGTGGGAGGAATCACCCTCACGGCACGCAACACCCTCAGCAACTTCGTGGCGAAACTCGACCCCGCGGGCACGGCGCTGTGGGCCCAGGCAGGCGGGAGCATTCCGCTCACCGTCTCAACAAACGGCGTCTACTCAAATGCGCTAACCGTGAGCCCGGCCGGCGACGCTTACCTGAGCTGGACCATGCATTCGGCCGCGGGCGGTTTTGGTGCCGGGCCTGCCCCTGCCGGCTACGGCAACAACGACGTGCTGCTGGTGCGCTACAACCCTCAGGGCGTGGTGCAGTGGCAAAAGCGCTTCGGCTCCGCCGGCGATGATTACGCCGGCGTCACGGCCCTCGACGGCAATGGGCACCTGCTGGTTCCGACTACCTTTTCAACCGCTGGGCCGGCCACTGTGGAGGGGCAAACGCTGACCGGCACGGGCCAGGTCTACGGTGCCCTGCTCCAGCTCGATACGGCCACGGGCACTCTTCAATGGGTGACAAAGCTAGAGGCCTCCAGCTTCGTCGCCTTTCGTGCGGTGGTGGCTGACGCCGCCGGCAATAGCTACCTGGCTGGCTCTTTTGCCGGTACAGCGCAGGCAGGCAGCCAGCAGCTGAGCAGCAACGGCTCCAATCTGGACGTTCTCGTGGCCAGCTATTCGGCGCAGGGCACGCCCCGGTGGTTCCAAAAGTCCGACGGCGCGCCGGAAGAATGGGCCGGGCTTATTGCCTTGGGCGGCACCAACGAGCTGTCTGTTGGCGGCAGCTTCACCCAGCAAGGCCGGTTTGGCAGTAGCATCCTCACAGGCGGGGCAGCCACTGGTTCCAATGGGTTCGTTGCGCACTTCAGCGCCTTGCCCACGGCCACGCAAGCCGCCCGGGTTCTCGCCTTGGACATCTTCCCTTCTCCCACCACCGACAAGGTCCATGTGCCGTCCCTGCCCGCCGGCACCCGCGTGCAGCTGCTCGATGCCCTGGGCCGCGTGGCCCGCGAAACCACTGTGCCAGCGGCGGCCGAAGTATCGGTGCGGGGCCTAGCGCCGGGCCTCTACACGCTTCTAGCCACCGATGCTCAGGGTCGCCGGTACGCGGCCCATGTAGCCGTGGAGTAGGAGGCATTGCGCGGCGGCAAGCCATTCGGCCACCAGGCACCAGCAGGTGCAGGCTTTTCTACGCCCGAGGCCGAAAAAGACGGAGCCGCAGCATACAAGCTTCGCTACCTGCCCCGGATGCGTCAGACGCCGGATGCTACTGCCCCAGACATCACGAAAAAGGCCCTCAGCAGTGCGCTGAAGGGCCTTTTTTGTGGCAACAGTTGTACTAAATTGGCACTATCTAAACTGACCCACCCCGACACCAAACCCCTCTCCACAAGCCAGAAATAAACTTTTCAAAATCTCTTCATCCGTTAACGACAAACTAAATCCGTTAATAAAGGCCGGACTGTCCGATTTCCTGTCCGATGTCGGACAGCCGTTAGTATCTTTAGAGTGGCAACTAATTCACTCTAAAATATGGCTAAAGTAACGTTTTTACTCTACAACCCCGCCGCCGACAAACCCACCCCCATCATTGCCTCCGTAACGTTTGATGGCCAGCGGCACAAGGTTTACGTCGGCATTTCCATCCTTCCCAAACAGTGGGATAAGAAGGAACAGAAGGCCCTCACTCGCGGCTACTCCCACACCAACAACGGCAAGCTAAACGACACGCTGGAGAACACCCGCGAGCGGCTCACGAAGTGCTACGACGACCACCGCGCCGTCGGTACGCTGCCCTCGCTGGCCACCCTGAAAAAAGTAGCCGAGCCGGTGGAAGCGGAGCCGCTGCCCGAGCCCGAAGCCACCGCTCCCGAGCCCACGCCCGCCGGGCCCAATCTGCTCACCGTATTCTCCGAGTGGATAGAAAGCCGCAGCCTCACCCAAAGCCCCAACACCCTCCGCACCTACCGCACCTCGCTGCGCCACCTGCGCGACCTGCAGCAGCTCGAAGGCTACGCCGTCGACTTCGCCACGGTAGGCAACAGCTTCGCCGAACGCTTCGCCCGCTACCTGCTCACCAAGCGCAACCTCGTCGACAGCGCCGTGCACAAGAACTTGTTTCGGCTCAAGCACTTCCTCAATTGGGCCCTCGACAACGGCTACCCCGTCATCGCCGACCCCAAGAAATTCAGCTGGCAGCACCGCGAGCCCGACATTCTTACTCTTACCCGCCAGGAAGTGCAGCGCCTCGCCGACCTCGACCTGAGCGCCCGCCCAGCGCTGGATAACGCTCGGGCCCTCTTCATGCTTGGCGTCTACACCGGCCTGCGCTTTTCCGACGTGGCCAGCCTGCGCCCCGAGCACATCCAGGCCGACCGCCTGCGCGTCACCACGCAGAAAACTCGCCTCACCGTCACTGTACCCGTGCGGCCGGAGGCTCGCCCGCTGCTGGCCCGCGTCACCGAAGGCACCCTGCGCCCCCTGGCTAACCAAAAGCTCAACGGCCACCTCAAAGAACTGGCCCGCCTCGCCGAAATCGACGCGCCCACCGAGCGGGTGCGCTACGCCGGTGGCCAGCGACGCGCCACCACAGCCCCGAAATACGAGTTTGTCACCACGCACACCGCCCGCCGCACCTTCGTCACGCTGGCGCTGGAAGCGGGCGTGCGCCCCGAGGTGGTCATGCGCATCACCGGCCACAAAAGCCTGTCGGCATTCCGGCGCTACGTCAATGTCACCGAGGATACCATGCTCGATGAGTTTTCCCGCGCCTTCGCTTAGCGCTGCTCCTTCCCCTCTACCATCCTGAGCCGGCCCCTGCGCCCGACATGCGCCAATATTCCCTTCCCTCCGACGCGCTGCCCGCCGAAGTCGGCGATGCCTACGAAAGCCTCCTGCACGCGCTGAGCGACTGGCTCAGCGCGCCCGGCCCCTTCGCTTCCACCAACCTGGCCGACTACTTCGAAGAACACCTGGCTGGTTGCGATACCCCCGAAGGCCGCATCCGCTACCTGTGCCGGCTCACCCTGCAGGGCGGCACCAACGGCGAGGTCTACCCCGAAGCCGCCATGGACTTGGTCGAGCTGCAGTCCGAATTCCGCGCCTTTCCCGATTACACCGACACCGACCTGGACCTATATTTCGACGAGTACTACTTCTCCTGGCTGGCCGTCCGGCTCACCGAAGCCCTGTGCGAATACACCGGCCGGGCCCGCCTGCGCGGCGCCCGCGCCAGCCTCCGGGCCGAGTGGGAAGCCCTGCCCCTCACCCGCTTGCAGTACCGCCCCCACGACGCCAACACCGTCCAGCTGCTGCGCTTCCTGTTCGTGGTGCTGGTGCCCTTCGCGCAAAACAGCCGCACCCGCAGCGTCCGAAGTGTCACCGAGGAAGTCGTGCAGGAAGCCCGAGCCGCCGCCAAGCCCCAGCGCCCCGCTCCACTGCCTCTCTCTTCCAACGTGGCCACGCTCTGCTCCGGCAATTTCAAGCCCACCGACCTGCGCGACCTGCTCACCTCTCTCGGTGTGCTCGATGCCGCTACCGGACACTGGCACCTCGGCGAGCTCAAAGGCAAAGCCGCCGCGCCCCTCAGCGCCTTCCCCGCCGCCTACCGCGCCCTGTTCGAAGCCAAGCTCATGCTCTTCGCCGACGCCCCCGTGTACCGCAAGGCCTTCGAAGAAGAATTCCACGTCAAATTCAGCGACCGCCTCGCCACCTTCAAAGACGGCAGCGGCAGCGCCCGCTTTCAGGACTATTTAGTTGAAGCCCGCCGCTGGATTACCATCTGGAAAGCGGCCGACCCAAAGCCGCCCACGACAAGCTGAGGTATTGCGCCGCCGCGTCGCTGCGCCACAACATGACCCGCCCACAGCAGTGGCTCAGGCACCTAGCATCGCTCACCCTTCATTGCCAGATTCACAAAAAGAGCAGCCCCGACCCTATGGCCAAAGCTGCTCTTTTTTGCTGTCCGCCGGCCCGGCTGCGGAGCTTAGTTCACCACGAAACGGTGGGTGACGGGCGCTTTGCCGTCGGCCACTAGGCTGAGAATGTAGGTGCCTGCGGGCAGGCCTTCGGTGGATACTTGCACGGCACTGCCAACAAACGATTGGCTGGCGAACGTCTGGCCCAGTACGTTGCGCAGGGTGTAGCGGGCCGACGCGGCGGGCGCAGCCAACTGCACCTGCAGGCCGCGGCTGCCGGCGGTGGGGTTGGGGTACACGGAAAAGGCTTGGGCCGCCGCCGCCGCCTTCGTGCCCGTGACGGTGGTGTAGGAGCCGAAGAAGTTTCCGCCGTAGTCGCGGGCGTGGTCGCGCCACACGCTATGGTAGTGAATCTGGCTCTGGTACACCACGCCCGACTGGCACACGAACTCAATCCAGACGTTGGGGCCGTCAATCCGCACGTAGTCGGCGTTGCTGGTCAGGTTGCCCGTGCCCGAATAGGCGACGTAGGTACCGGCCAGCTGGCTCGTGTAGGTCGTCATCAGGCTGGCGGCCGTGGCGTCGTCGGCGTCCTGCACCCAGGGACGCATGGCGTCGGCCACCAGCTGCTGCTGCGCCGCCGTCAGCGTGCTCACGGCCAGGCCCACCTTGGTGGCGGGGAAGTTGCCGTCCTGGTTCGGGCCCAGCAGCACGTCGCTGAACGTTTGGGTGAGGCGGGCCGTGGTTTTCTGCGCGGCCGTCAGCCCGTTGAGCATGGCCAGCATCGCCGAGGCCTCGTTCGAGAGGGGCGCGCACACCGTGCCGGTGGGCAGCACGTTGGCGTTGGTGGTGGTAAAAGTCAGCGGCTCCACGCCTTCAAAGTAGGGCGTGGCGCCCTTCACTTGGCCGTTGCCGTAGGTGATGTTGGTGGCCAGGTGGTGCCCGCCGTACTGCAGCTGCCACGTGCCAGTAAGCGAGGGCGTGCCCACCAGGGCAATGAAGTAGATGCCCGACGAGTAGCCGCCGCCGGCCTGCGTGCCCAGGTTGTCGTCCGCCGCCCGAATCTGCTGCGTCTCGTTGAAGCCGTCGCCGGCCACGGTGCCCGTCGCGGCCTGCACCAGGTTCAGCAGCGCGGTTTGCTGCGCCGTGGTCAGCGCCGAAAACTGCAAGCCCTGGCGGCAGCCCAGGCCGCAGGGCAGGTTCGACCATTTCTTCACGTTGGCGGCGGTGTACGCCACCTGCACCGTCGTTTGCTGCGCCGTGCTCAGCGTGGCCAGGAAGGCGTTGGCGGCATTCACCACGTCAGCAACCGTGGCGGTAGCCTGCACGCCCCGAACCTTGGCCACGGCTTTGGGCGCCGCGGCCGGTGCGGCCACATACGTCGGGGCGGCAGCCGGCGCGAGCAGCTCGCTGATTTTTTCGTAGGCCGAAGCTGCCAGCAGCAGCGGCCCGAGCAACACAAGTTTATTCATGGTAAAAGGGGGTATTGGTGAAGCAATACTGGAAAAGGGGTGGATGAAAAAAAGAGATAATGCTTAAGCCGCAGCCGTCCGGCTACGGACGCGCCAATAACTAACCAGCGCGCCTACTGCCAACGCGGCCAGCAGCCAGGGTGCCAGACTCATCAAGCGCGCCATGCCCGCGGAGAAGGGCGCCGTGTCGAGTACGGTGCGCTCTAGCACCCAGGCCAGCGCCGCCACGGCCGCGCACCCGGCCCCGACCACGCGCACCGCCGGGTAAGCCGGCGTCTGGCTGAGCAGCAACAGCCACGGCACGGTGAGGGCAATGACCAGTAGCTGCATCAGCTCAATACCAAGGTTGAAGCCCAGGATGCTTCCGGCCAGGGGGCCGGCCGTCAGGTGCAGGCCCGCCAGCGTGCTGGCAAACGCCAGGCCGTGCACCAGGCCGAAGCCGGCCGCCACGTGGGCTTCGCGGCCCGGAAACAGCGGCCGCCAGGCGTGCACCGCCGACACCAAGATGGACACCGCAATGAGCACCTCCACCGGTTGCGCGGGCAGGCGTACCCAGCCCAGCGCGCCGAGCAGCAGGGTGAGCGAGTGGCCCAGGGTGAAGGCCGTGACGATTTTTACTAGGCGCAGCAGGCTATGGCGCACCCCGCCAAAGCGGCCCCAGCGCCGGGCCTTGGTGAGCAGCAGCGGCGCGGGCAGCAGCAGCGCCAGCAGAAACAACAGGTGGTCGGTGCCTTCGGCAATGTGGCGCACGCCCAGCCCCACCATGCCCTTGAACCCGGCCCACCAGCCCCCGCCGGCCACCCCCAGGTTGACGTCGAAGGGCGGCACGACATTATTGACCGCGTCCAGGCGAATGACACCCACCTCGGTCAGCGCATCGGCGGCCACGCGGCCAGCCGCCCAGTCCCGCCGCACCGACACCAGGGCCACATGCGTCACGACTTGGTGCAGAATGACGTCGTAGCGCAGCGTGAAGGTGCGCGCACTGGCCCCCGCCGGCGGCTGCAGCCACAGCGCGGCCGTCAGCTCCTGGTACGGGCCGGTAGCGGTTTGCTCGGCGGCGTGTACTTGCAGCTCGCCCACGCGCACGGTCCAGGGGCGGCCGTCGGGACTAATTGGGCGCACGTGCTGCGCGAGGTAGGCGCGCAGGTCCGCGCCAAATGCGGTGGCCGCTTGCTCAGAGTGGCGCGCAATGCCGTGACCAAAAGCCGGCTCCAACTCGCTGAGCGGCAATTGCAGTTCAACGGCAACGCCCCCAGGCTGCAGGTCCAGCACCACCAGGGAGTTAGGCATGGGGTGAGCCGCTACTTCTCCGAAACCCGAAGCCAGCTCCAGCAGCAGACAAGCCCAGCTACAGAGCAGAAAAGAGCGCAGGGAAATACGAATTGGGAAAGTAAGCTTCATACCAAAAAGGGGGTAGAGCACTTCCCCAAGTGGATTACTTGCCCCTTGGTTGGAGAGGCGATAAGTGTACGTGGGTAGGAGGGTTGTTGGGCTACCCATCCATTTTTTAGGCCGCACGATGCGCACGGAGAATCTTAGCAGGAGCAGTGCTAACGGTGTCGGTTTTCACTCAAAGGTCCCAGGCCCTGCCGGTCGGACCTACTGCAATCGCCGAGTCGGCATATTCCCTCGACCATTGCCCGCTTTGCAGCCGCTCCTCATTGTAAGAGACGTAAAACGCCCGTTACCCCCACGGGCCTTGGGTAGTTGATTAAATATTTCCTGCTGGTCAAGACATGACGCATTTTCAATCAACACCTTACCGCAAAATATGGGTTTGATAAAAATGTGAATGCAACGGTGAAGCTTGACCCCAAATTCTTCAATCTCCCCAAATGCAGCTAATGGTTGCCAGCCCGTTTCATGCGGGCTCAACACCCTTTCATGCGGAATTCGTGCGCGTTTCATGCCGCCGATTGAACCCGCATGAAAGCCGAGCTCCATTTGGGGCGTCGCTGGCCAACACTCCCAGCGACGCCCCAAATGGAGCCTTTCATCCTTAGCCCCGTCCCCTACGCCCAGCTGTTAGAGGACATGCGCGCCATCATCCGGCACGAAACCGCCCAGCGCCCCGCCACCCCAGCCCCCGCCGACGCTAACAGCCCCTCCGACCTGCTCACCGTGCCGGAAGCCGCCGAGCTGCTCGACGTCTGCCCCCAAACCATCCACGAGTGGAAGCGGCGCGGCCTGCTCACCTACCACAAGATGGGCCGCCGCACCTACCTCAAGCAGGCCGAGGTGCTGGCCGCCCTGCAAAGCGAAAAGCGCACGGCCAAGCCCGGCGCCAAAAGCCGGTAGCCATGCGCCCCGCCCGTTCGCTTACTGCCCGCGCAGCTGCGCCGGCTGCTGCACGTTCTCTTCCAGGAAGCGCCGCACCTCGTGGTAGTCGTGGCCCAGCAGCTCAATCACTTCCTGCAGGCGCTCCATGGTTTGCACCGTCTTGTCCATCGGCCGGGCCGGAATGCTCGTCGAGAGGTAGCCCCGCACCATCCACAGCTGCTGAATGTCGGCCACCGGCAACCGGTACGGCTCGTAGCCCGGGTTGTCGGAGTGGAGCTCAAATGTGTCGTCCGCATCGGTAATAACCGCGCTAATGCGCTTGAGCAGCAGGTTTTCCGACGTCACTATCACGTAGCATTCCCACGGCTTCAGCAGGTCCTTGCGGTCCACCACGCTGCACACCACAATGTCCTTGTGGCCAAACGTCGGGCTCATGCTGGTGCCTGATACCTCAAAGGCCCGGTACGTGCCCCACTCAAAGCCTGGCAGGTGGTAGGGGTGCATGTCCTGCAGGTACACCGCCTCGTTGCACAACGATGGGTACCCGGCCTGCGCCGTCAGCGGCACCAGCAGCGTGTTTTCCTTGCCATCCCGGTCCACCGTCACGGTCAGCACCTTGAAGTTGCCCAGGTTTTTCCAGGGCTCCGACTGCTGCTTGCTCTCGGCCGCCTGGCTCTTGCCGCTCGCCTTCACTGGCTCGGCTTCCCCGCCCCGCACCATCGGCCCGCGGCCCATCACCAGCCAGTCGGCCGAGAGCTCCGGCCACACCTCCAGCATCTGCGTCAGCGTGTCGAAACCCGGTTTCGCGTCGCCGCTCAGCAGCTTGTATATTTTTCCACTTTTCTCATCGCCCATTTTCACCGCTGCCTGCCTGGCAGTCAGTTGATAATGGTCGAGCACTTGCTGCAAACGCTGGCTTACGTGGGCTGTGGGTTCCATAGTCTTCGTCATTTAATACACCAGAAGCGCGGCCATTCGCGTATGTTTGTACACACTTCGCTGCCTTTTACAAGACAAATGTACTAAATTACAAATAAAATGGAACAGATTACGAATAACCGGCAAATAAAAGATAATAACGAGCAAACACCGACCCTGTTTCAGGTCTACAAAAGACTCGGCGAACGCAACCGCGCCGCCAAGAAAGTAGTCGAGCGCTTGGCCTCAACAGGCACCGTGGTGGCCATTAGCACGGTCTACAACGTCATCTACGGCCGCTCCAGCCGCGCCGACATCACCGAGCAGTTCCTCAACGTGGCCGCCGAGATGCTCGCCCACTCCAAAGACCTGCAGGCCCGCACCGCTGCCCTCGCCTCGGCCGAATGATAGTCCCGGCCTCCTCACCCCCGCCATGAACTTCATTCGCCACATCCGCCTGGCCCTCGAGCTGCTGGCGACCCGCGCCGATGCCACCCCGCACCACGTCAGCCTCTACATGGCCCTGTTCAGCCAGTGGAACGACGAGCGGTTTCCGGAATCGGTGCTACTGGTGCGGGCCGAAGTCATGCAGGCCGCCCACATCGGCAGCGCCAGCACCTACCTCAAATGCCTGCGCGAGCTCACAGCCTACGGCCTCGTCACCTACCAGCCCTCCCGCTCCGAACACCGCGCCAGCCGCTGTCTTATGCACGAGCTTTTACCCGCCCAGCTTGCACCAGTGCTTGCACCAGAAGTGGACCAAGCACTGTACTCAAACACCCCCGCAGCTCGCACCAAAAGTGGTGCAAGCACTAGCACCAGAAATGGTGCAAGCACTGGTGCAAGCCGTGGTCAAGCCGTAGTCTCTTTTGATAAACAGGTAGAAACTAAAAGAAACAAGAACAAACCCGTTCTATCAATCAAACTGGATGAGGCGGCGGCAGAAAAAAAAGAAGGCTTCGCTTTTTCACAAACGAGTCAGCTTTCAGAGCCGGATGATTCCGAGCTGACCGCCCAGGAGCCAGCCCCCAAAGCAAAAGTTGCGCGAAAAGGAAAGGCCCCCACGCCCCGCCGGCCCCAGCGCCCCGAAATCCCTTTCACCGAATCCGAGCTGGCCGACCTCCCGGCTTTCATGGCCGCCTTCGACGGCACCGACTACGCGCTGGCCGACCTGCGCTTCTACCACGAGAAAATCCTCAACTGGCGGCAAAAGGGCGAAGTGCCCCGCCGGCGCGATTGGCTCGCTACCTCCAAGCAATTCTTCCTCAACGATGCCGCCGAAAACCGCCTTAAGCTCGCTCCCGGCGTCCAGTCCCACCAGCCTGGCGCCACCTACGCCGACACCGGAATCCCAACTACTGGCTACCGTTCAAGCCGTTGGGATTAGCGCCCTGGCCCGCAGCAGCACCCCCGAGCTGCGCGAGATGCTGGCCGACATCAGCATCGGCCTCACCAAAGCCCAGGCTCTGGCTGCCCCCAAAATTTTCCAGCTCACCCACCGCCTCGGCGAGCGCGAAGTGGTGAAGCTGCTGGTAGTCGTGCTGCGCGGCTTCGTCGACTCGCTCCGCGTCAAAGAGAAGCCCGACGCCGCCGACCTCATCGAGCTGGCCAGCACCCTGGCCACCACCTACACCCACGACAGCCTCAAGGACATCATCCTGGCTCTCAAAGAAGCCCGCACCGCCGGCACCAACTTCTTCCAGGCCCTCGACGTGAGCACCCTCTACCGCCTCGTCGCCGAGTACTTCGACCGCAAAGCCCAGTACCTCGAACACCGCCACCTCGACCAGAAAGCCACCGGCGCCAGCCTGCAGGCCCAGGACGTGCGGCTGCTAGGCGACACCGCCCCCCGCATGCTCGAGCACGTGGCCCAGCAGATTCCCGCCGACCACCCCAACGCCGAAGCCCTCCGCCACAAGCTCACCATCACCAAGGCCCGCGAAGCCCGTGGCCTCATCACCCCCGAGCAGGCCGCCGAGCAGCGCGCCGAAACCCGCCAAGCCACCCAGCGCAAAGCCCGCCCCGACTGGCAGCCCACGCCCGAAGCCCAGGAACAGATGGCCCAGCGCCACCACCACGAAAACCACGCCCTGCTCCAACGCTACCGCACTCCCAACCCGTAACCGCCATGGCCCTCGCCAAAAAGCACGACCAGCTGCCCCTCGACCTCGGCCAGCTCTACGCCGCCGACATCACCGGCGCCATCCTGGCCTTCCTCACCCACCACGGCTACACCGTCTGGCGCCAAAACAACACCGGCATCTACGACGCCGCCAAGGCCCGCTGGCGCGTCAATCCCCAAAGCCGCTGCGGCGTTCCCGACATCATCGGCTTCCGCAACGCTGATGGCGTGTTCATCGGCGTCGAAGTCAAAGTCGGCCGCGACCAGCTCCGCGACGACCAGCGCACCTTTCTCAACGAACTCAAAGCCGCCCACGGCCTAGCCTTCGTCGCCCACGACTTCGCCCAATTCCAGCAGTCCTTCGAGCGGCGGCAGGGCTTGTCACAGGGCCCATTGCACAGCAACCCCTGAGCATGACGCCGTATAAGCAGGCGCCCTTCGCTCCGTTTGCTATTCCGCCTGCTGCCCCGCATGTCGCTGCTCACTTCCCTCTGGTCTTTCCTCCGCCACGTCATGCGCCGGCACCTTCGGCTGTTAGCGGGCCTGGTGTTCGGCTTTTTGGCCCCGTGGATACTATTTCTGGAAATAGCCGAGGAAATATGGGAGGGCAACGGCTACCCCGGCGACCAGGCCATTCTGCAATTCCTGCACGCCCACCCCACCCCCACACTGGACGCCGTGGCCTTGGGGCTAAGCCGGGCCGGCGGGCCACTCGGAGCCTCCCTGCTGGCCATTGCCGGGGCCTTGGTGCTGCTGGTGGCCCGCCAACGTCGGGCCCTCGCCTTTTTCGCGCTGGCCGTGGTGGGAGCACAGCTGCTCAACTTGTTTGCCAAGTACCTGCTGGTCCGGCAGCGGCCCGCGCTGTGGCAGTCGCTGGCCCCGGAAACGTCCTACAGCTTCCCCAGCGGCCACTCCATGGCCGCTGCGGCGCTGGCCACCACCGTGGGCTTGCTGCTGTGGCGCACCCGTTTCCGCTGGCCGGCCGTAATCGCCGGCCTGCTATGGGCCGGCAGCATGGGCTGGTCCCGCATGTACTTGGGCGTGCACTATCCTTCCGACGTACTGGCCGGTTGGGTCGGCTCAGCGGGGTGGGTCGGCGGGTTGCACCTGCTCTTTGCCCGGTATTTTGAAGAGCTGCGCCACGTATGGGGCGAGGCGCGGCTGTACTGGCACGCCCCCGCCGCCGCCAGGCTCGCCCGCGAAATCCCGCCGGCCCGGGCGCTGCTGGAAAAGCCTGCCCCCTCCCGTTAGCTTTGCCGCCGTAGCTTGAGCCAACCCAACCCCTGAGCCGTCTATCGTGAAAATTCTAATCGTGGAAGACGAGCCCGCCCTGCGCACCTCGCTGGTCGACCACCTGCAGCGCGACGGCTACCGCTGCGAGCAGGCCGCCACCTACGCCCAGGCCCACGAGAAAATCAAGCTCTACCGCTACGACTGCGTGCTCGTGGACCTGACCCTGCCCGGCGGCAACGGCCTCGACCTGGTGCGCACGCTCAAAGCCGACCAGTCCCCCGCCGGGGTGCTCATCGTCTCGGCCCGCGGGGCCCTCGACGACAAAGTCACCGGCCTGGCGCTCGGCGCCGACGACTACCTGACCAAGCCCTTTCACCTGGCCGAGCTCACGGCCCGTATCCAGGCCATTCTGCGGCGGCGCCAGTTCCAGGGCCACAACGAGTTGCGCTTCCGGGCCCTGACCGTGCGGCCCGACCGCGCCCAGGTACTGGTGGGCGACGAGCCCGTGCCCCTGACCCGCAAGGAGTACGAGCTGCTGCTCTACTTCCTGGCCAACCCCAACCGCCTGCTCACCAAGGAAAGCATCGCCGAGCACCTGTGGGGCGACGCCGCCGACACCGCCGACTCGTTCGACTTCATCTACAACCACCTCAAGAACCTGCGCCGCAAGCTGCAGGAGAAGGGCGCCCCCGACTACATCCGCACGGTGTACGGCGTGGGCTACGAGCTGAGCAGCGAATGAAGCTGCTGGCCACCACCACCCGCTACTACCTGCTGCTGGCGGCCCTGCTCTTTGCCGCCGGCACCGCCGCCCTTTACGCCGGGCTGGTGTGGGCCCTGCGCTCGGAGATGGAAGAAAAGCTGGTGACTGAGCAGGGCTACCTCACGCCCATCCTGCAGCGCACCGGCCGGCTGCCGCTGCCCCTCGGGGACCAGCGCGTGCTAAGCCGCCGCCCCCGCCCGGCGGGTTTCGACGACACGCTCGAATTCGACCCCGTGGGCCGGCGGTGGGAGCCCTTCCGGCAGCTGCACTTCCCGGTGCAGGTGAAAGGGGTGACCTATTGGGTGACGCTGCGCAAGTCGCTGCTCGAAAACGACAGCCCCTTGGGCGTGGTGCTCTCGGTGATGGCCGCCGTGCTCGTCGGCCTGCTGCTGAGCTTGGCCGCGCTCAACCGCTGGCTGTCGGGCCGGCTCTGGCAGCCGTTCCACCAGACGCTGGCCGCCCTGCGCGGCTACGAGCTGCAGCGCCAACCCGCCGCCCTGGCTCTGCCCGCTACGCCGATTGACGAGTTCACCGAGCTCAACCAGGCCCTTACCCAGATGAGCGAGCGACTGGCCGCCGAGTATCGGTCCCTCAAGGAATTCACCGAAAACGCCGCCCACGAAACCCAGACGCCCCTGGCCATCCTGCAGGCCAAGCTGGAGCGGCTGCTACAGCTCGGCGCCCGCGACGCAGAAATGGCCCCGCTGCTGCGCGATGCCTACGGGGCCACGCTGCGCCTCTCGCGCCTGCACCAGGGCCTGACGCTGCTCAGCAAGATTGAGAACGGCCAATTCCCCGACGCCGTGGCCCTGAACCTGGCCGACGTCGTCACCGAAAAGCTGGCCCTGCTGGAAGAGCTGGTCAGCGGCAAAGAGCTAGCCCTGACCTACGACGCTGCCGACCCGCTGCCGGTGCGCATGCACCCGGCCCTGGCCGAGTCGCTGGTCGTCAATCTGCTGCAGAACGCTCTCAAGCACAACCACGTCGGCGGCACCCTGTCGGTGCTCCTGCGGGCCGGCATCCTCGAAATCCGCAACTCCGGCCCAGCGCCCACCGGCGACCCCGCCCGCTACTTCGAGCGGTTCCAGAAGCAGCAGCCCGGCTCGGCCTCGCCCGGCCTCGGCCTGTCCATCGTGCAGCAGGTGTGCCGCCACTACAGCTTCGGGCTGCGCTACACCTTCGAGGCCGCCACGGGATTGCACGTGTTGCACGTCAGCACCCGCCCGGCCGCCGCAACAGCATAGGCTCCGCATAGAATTGGCTTGTAGCCTTGCACCGGCAACGCCGGGGCGGGGCAGGAGCGCGCCATTGTATTGGCCGCGCCGCCGTCCCACTACGGCCATTTTTTCAGCGGGCCCGGCCCCGCTTCCACGAGTTGATGCGCGCATGTTTGACAAGATAATTCACTTCTCCATCCACAACAAGCTGATTATCGGCTTTCTGGTGCTGCTGCTCGTGGTGTGGGGCGGCTACTCGGTCACGCAGCTGCCCATCGACGCGCTGCCCGACATCACCAACAACCAGGTCCAGGTCAACACCATCTCGCCCGCGCTGGCCACGCAGGAGATTGAGCAGACCGTCACCGCGCCCATCGAGCTGGCCTTGGCCAACGTGCCCGGCGTCCTGGAGGTGCGCTCCATCTCGCGCTTCGGCCTCTCCAACGTCACCATCGTCTTCCGCGAAGACATGGACCAGTACCGGGCCCGGCAGCTGGTGAGCGAGAAGCTGCTCGATGCCATCCAGCAGATTCCGCCCGGCTCGGGCACCCCCGAGCTGGCCCCCATCAGCACCGGCCTCGGCGAAATCTACCAGTATGTCCTGCGCCCTGCTAAAGGGTACGACAAGCAATTCAGCGCCATGGACCTGCGCACGCTGCAGGACTGGACCGTGCGCCGACAGCTGGCGGGCATCGCCGGGGTGGCCGAAATCAACGGCTTCGGCGGCTACCGCAAGCAGTACGAGGTGGCCGTCAACCCCCAGCGCCTGCGCCAGGTGGGCATCAGCATGGGCGAGCTGTTCACCGCCCTGGAAGGCAACAACCGCAACACCGGCGGGGCCTACATCGAGAAAGGCCCCCGGGCCTACTTTATCCGCGGCCTCGGCCTGGTCAAAAGCCTCGACGACGTGGCCCGCACCGTGGTGGCCGTGCGCGGCCGCACCCCCGTGCTGGTGCGCGACGTGGCCAAAGTCCGCTTCGGCGCCGCCGTGCGCTACGGGGCCATGACCCGCAACACCGAAGGCGAAGTCGTCGGCGGCGTCATCCTCATGCTCAAGGGCGAAAACTCCAACCAGGTGGTCGGCCGCGTGAAAGAGCGCATGGCCCAGGTGCAAAAGTCACTGCCCAAAGGCGTCATCATCGAGCCCTTCCTCGACCGCTCCGACCTCATCAGCCGGGCCATTCACACCGTCACCCGCAACCTGGAAGAAGGCGCGCTGATTGTCATTTTCGTGCTCATCCTGTTTTTGGGCAACTGGCGCGCCGGCCTGGTCGTGGCCTCGGTCATCCCGCTGGCTATGCTGTTCGCCATCATCATGATGAACCTGTTTGGCGTGTCGGGCAACCTGCTCTCGCTCGGGGCCATCGACTTCGGCCTGGTCGTCGACGGGGCCGTCATCATTGTCGAGGCCATCGTTTCGCGGGTGGCCCACGGCCGCCCCGCCGGCTCGCCCGAACTCACGCAGGCCGAGATGGACGCGGCCGTGTACGACTCGGCCCACCGCATCCGGCAGTCGGCCTCGTTCGGCGAAATCATCATCCTGATGGTGTATTTGCCCATTCTGGCCCTGGCCGGCATCGAGGGCAAGATGTTCCGGCCCATGGCCGAAACCGTGGCCTTCGCCATCATCGGGGCCCTGATTCTCTCGCTCACCTACGTGCCCATGATGGCCGCGCTGGCCCTGAGCCGCAAAGCCGACACCAAGGAGACGTTTTCCGACAAGCTCATGGCCCGGGTGCAACGAGCCTACACGCCGCTGCTGGCCGCCTCGCTGCGCTACCGCACCGTGGTGCTCGGCCTGTCCGTGACCCTGCTGGCGGGCGCTTACTTGCTGTTCCGCACGCTCGGGGGCGAGTTCATTCCCACCCTCGACGAGGGCGACATGGCCATTGAGATGCGCATGCCCACCGGCACCGCCCTCGGCCAGACGGTGGCTACCACCGGCCAGGTCGGCGCCATTCTGCGGCAGCAGTTTCCCGAAGTCACGGGCGTGGTGAGCCGCATCGGCGTGGCCGACATCCCCACCGACCCCGACCCCATCGAAGTGGCCATGGTCACCATCCTGCTCAAGCCCCGCGCCGAGTGGACCTCCGCCGACACCCGCGAGGCCCTGGCCGAGAGGATGAAAAAGGCGCTGGAGGTGCTGCCCGGCGTGAGCTACGAGTTTTCGCAGCCCATCCAGCTGCGCTTCAACGAGCTGATAAGCGGCGCCCGGCAGGACGTGGCCGTCAAGATTTACGGCGAAGACCTGGCTCGGCTGGCCACGCTCGGGGCGCAGGCCGCCGCCCTCATCGCCCCCATCGCCGGGGCGCAGGACGTGGCCGCCGAGCGCACCGCCGGCCTGCCCCAAATCACGGTGGCCTTCAACCGCGACCGGCTGGCCCAGTACGGGCTGACCGTGGGCGACGCCTCCACGGTGCTGGCCACCGGCTTTTCCGGGGCCACCGCCGGCACGGTCTACGAAGGGGCCAAGCGCTTCGACCTGGTGCTGCGCCTAGACTCGGCCCACCGCACCGGCATCGACGACGTGCGCGCCCTGCCCATTGCCCTGGCCGACAGCAACCAGGTGCCCCTCGGCGAAGTGGCGCAAATCGAGCTAAAGGACGGCCCCGCGCAGATTTCCCACGAGGACGGCAAGCGCCGCATCACCGTGGGCCTGAACGTGCGCGGCCGCGACGTGCAAAGCGTGGTGCAGGACATCCAGGGCGTGCTAACCCGGAAGCTGCCGCTGCCCCCCGGCTACTACATCAGCTACGGCGGCCAGTTCCAAAACCTCATCGAGGCCCAGCAGCGGCTGAGCATCGCCGTGCCCGTGGCGTTGGCCCTGATTTTCATCCTGCTCTTTTTCACGTTCGGCTCGCTCAAAGAGTCGCTGCTGATTTTCACGGCCATTCCGCTCTCGGCCATCGGCGGGGTGGTGGCGCTGTGGGCGCGGGGCCTGCCGTTCAGCGTGTCGGCCGGGGTGGGCTTCATTGCCCTCTTCGGGGTGGCCGTGCTCAACGGCATCGTGCTCATCGGCGAGTTCAACCGCCTCGAAACCGACGGCGTGCATGATGTATTGGAGCGGGTGCGCCTCGGCACGGCAGCCCGCCTGCGGCCGGTGGTGATGACCGCCGCCGTGGCCTCGCTCGGCTTCCTGCCCATGGCCCTGTCCGACACGGCCGGGGCGGAGGTACAGCGCCCGCTGGCCACGGTCGTCATCGGCGGCCTGGTCACGGCCACGCTGCTCACGCTCGTGGTGCTGCCCATCCTCTACAGCCTGTTTTTGAAAGGCGGGCGCGGCACCGATGCGACCAAGCCAGCTGATGCCGAACCAAGCGCTACCGAGGCCGCAGCAGTCCCCGGTGCACCTGCAGGTAGCCACCCGGTTTCGGCCGTGCTGGTCCTGCTGCTCGCCCTGGCGGGCCTGCTCGCCCCGGCGCGGAGCTACGGGCAAGCGCGGCCGGGTACGCCAACGCCCGGCGTGCCGCTCACCCTCGATGCCGCCTTGGGCCAGGCCCTGCGCAGCAACCCCGGCATCCAGAGCGCCAACTTTTCAGTCCAGCAGCAGCAGGCCTTGCTCGGCACGGCCACCGAGCCCGGCCGCACCAGCTTCAGCTACAGCTTCGACAGCAACGCCGCCCTCAAAGGCAACAACACCTACGGCGTGGCCCAGAGCATCGAGTTTCCCACCGTCTACACCCGCCAGGCCAAGGCCTTGCGCCAGCAGGTGACCCTGAGCGAGCGCACCCGCGCCGTGACGCAGGCCGGCCTGCGCCGCGACGTGCAGGCCGCCTACTTCCAGCTCGCCTACGGCCAGGCCCGGCTGCGCCTGCTCACCAACCAGGACAGCCTCTACCAGGACTTTGCCCGCGCTGCCGCCGTGCGCTATCGGCTCGGCGAAGCCGCTTACCTCGAGCAGGTATCGGCCGCCGCCCGCGCCCGCGAGGTGGAGGTGGCCCACCGCCAAGCCGAGGCCGACCGCCGCATCTTCGACCGCGAGCTGCAGCGCGTGCTCGGCGCCCCGCAGGCTTTCGAGTTGCCCACCAACGCATTGGTACGCTTGCAGCTGCCCCCGGCCCTCACCGACACCACCCTAGCGCGTAATAACCCCACCCTGGCCCTGTTTCAACAGCAAGTGGTGGTGGCCCGGGCCCAGCAGCAGGTGCTCAAGGCCCGCAACCTGCCCGACTTATCGGCCGCCTACAACCGCCAGACCCAGGCCGGCATGGGCGGCTACTACGGCTACGGCTTCGGCGTCAACCTGCCCATCTTCTCCCGCGCCCAGCGCAGCCGCGCCCAGGCCGGCCAGCTCGCCATCCAGGTGGCCGAAGCCGACCTGGCCAACACCCGCAACAACGTGCAAACGGCCTTTGTCCAGCAGCTGCAGGAAGTCAGCAAGGCCGACGAGGCCCTGCGCTACTACGAAAGCGCGGGCTTGCAGCAGGCCAAGGAAATCGTGCGCGTGGCCGAAAAGAGCTACCGCGCCGGCGAAGTCGGCTACGTCGAGTACGTGGCCGCCCTCACCCAATCCTACGGCATCCGCACGCAGTACCTCGAAGCGCTGAACCTCTACAACCAAAGCATTATTTCCCTGACTTACCTGCTCGGCCGCAACTAGCGCCGGCCGTTCCAGTAGCCTTCCTTGCCATGACGTTTCCCAATTCCACTCGTTGCCGACTGCTCATTTTCGCCCTGCTGTTGGCCGGCTGCGGTAAAAAAGGCGCCGACACCGCCGCTGCCGACGACAAGGCCCCCGCCGCCAAAGCCGCCGACCCGCCCCTGAACCCCAACCAGGTCCAACTGTCCGAAAACCAGGTTAAGGCCATCAACCTCAAGCTCGGCCGCTTCACCACCCACGACGTGAGCAACGTGGTCAAGGCCACCGGCACGCTCAGCCTGCCGCCCCAGCGCCGGGCCCGCGTGAGCGCCTACCAGGGCGGCATCATCCGCACGCTGCCCGTCACCGAGGGCCAGCCCGTGCGGGAAGGGCAGGTATTGGCCGAGCTCGAAAATCCGGATTTCGTGCAGCTCCAGCAGGACTACCTCACCCAGCGCAACCAGTTCACCTTCCTCGAAACCGACTACAACCGCCAGAAGGCCCTGCTGGCCGAGCAGGTGGGCGTGGCTAAAAACGTGCAGCAGACCGCCGCCAACTACAACGCCGCCCGCGCCACGCTCCGCAGCCAGGAGCGGCAGCTGGCCACGCTCGGCGTCGCCCTCGGTCCGCTGCGCGCTGGCCGCATCGTGAGCCGCCTGCCGGTCAAGTCGCCGCTCGCCGGGCGTCTGCGCTACCAGCCGGGCCTGGCCTTGGGCGGCGCCGTCACGCCCGCCGACCCGCTGTTCGAGGTGCTCGACACCCGCCGGCTGTTCGTCGAGCTGCAGGTGTTCGAGCAGGACTTCGGCAAGGTGCGCGTGGGCCAGGCCGTGCACGTCACGTTCCCCAGCCTGCCGGGCCTGCCCGCCACCGAAGCCACCGTGTCCTACATCGACCCCGCCTTCAACGCCGCCACCAAAACCGTGAAGGTGCGCGCTGTCATCGACGACAACCGCAACGAGCAGCTGCTGCCCGGCCTGTTCGTCAACGCCGTCATCGACGTGGACGCCGCGACCGCGCCCGCCGCCGTGGCCACCGTGCCCGATGCGGCCATCGTGCCCGAAGGCGAGTCCAGCTATATCTACACCCTGGTAAAAACCCGCCGCGAGGACACCGGCACCGAGTACATCTACGAAAAGCACGAGGTGCGCACCGGTGCCGCCGCCAAGGGCTTTACCGCCGTCACCCCCGTGGATAAGCTCCCCGCCAACGCGCAAGTCGTCGTCAGCGGCGCCTACTACCTGCAGGCCCAGCAGGGCAAGGGCAGCGGGGAGGAAACCGACGACTAAGCTAATGGGAAGCCGAGGCGTGCTGCGCTTCGCCCCAGGCGTGCCGGGCCTCCCAGAAGCAGTAGGCCATCAGCACCAGCCCGCCGGCCGCATCGGCCCACCACCAGCCCAACACTCGCGTCAACCCCATGCTCAGCAGCACCACCCCGGCCAGGGCCGCGTCTACCAGCGTCACGCGTCCTTCGGTCAGCAGCACCGGGTTGTTCAGCTGTTTCCCGACGCGGTGCTTGCCCCCGGCCAGCGCCAGCATCACGGCGAAAGTCAAGACCAGCCACGCCAAACCCAGCGGCGAGGGCAGGGGGTGCTGGCGGTGCCACAGGCTCCACCCGCTTTGCCCAAGCAGGTATAGTCCCAGCCCTAGAAACGCCACGCTCAGCAGCTGCAGCCCCTTTCGCTGCCGGGTGCCGCCCGTCCCGTTCAACTCCCAGAGCACAATAGTGGAAGCGCCAATTTCCAGCAGCGTGTCCAGCCCAAACGCCACCAGGGCCACCGAGTGGGCCCGGGGCGCGGCCACCAGCAGCACCGCCACGCCCACCACGTTCCACCCCAGGGTGGCATATTCCAGGTATTTGCCCCGGCGCAACAGGCCTTCAGAATCCGTCATAGCCCAACAGTACGCACCGCCGGCCGTACCGTTCACCAGGTAACGCCACCAGCTCCTGAACGCCGCGCCTTTTTTCACGCCCACCGCTCCATTCCCGCCCATGCGCAAGTTTTTCCTCTACGTGGCCCTGGCCATCGCCGCCACGCTCCCCGGCTTCTACCTGCGCCTGACCGGCACGCACGTGGCCCCGGTGCTCGAAGCCGCCATCTTCTTCGTGGCCATCCTCGGCGCGGGCTTCCTGCTCTCGTGGGGCGCCGAAGCCGCCGAGGAGCACGTCTCTCAGGGCCTGGTCATCGGCGTGCTGGCGCTGGTCACCGTCCTGCCCGAGTACGCCGTCGACCTCTACTACACCTACCAGGCCGGCCTGCACCCCGGCTCGGCCTACGCCGGCTTTGCCGCCGCCAACATGACCGGCGCCAACCGCCTGCTCATCGGGGCCGGCTGGCCGCTCATCGTGTTCCTCTACTGGTGGCACAGCGGCCAGCGCGCCGTGGCCCTGAGTTGGGACAACGCCGCTGAAATTGCCTACCTGGCCCTGGCCAGCCTCTATTCCTTCGTGATTGTGTGGAAGGGCAGCATCGGCTTTATTGATTTTGTGGTGCTGGTGGGCATATTCGCCGCCTACCTCTGGCGATTGAGCCGCCTGTCCAAAGCCGACTACGACGAAGCCGAAGAAGCCGAGGACGACGACGACGAAGTCGGCCCCGCCGCCGTGCTGGCCACCCTGCCCGTGCGCCAGCAGTGGCTCATCATGGGCGTGCTGACCGTGGTGGCCGTGGCCGTCATCGTCATGGCCGCCGAGCCCTTCGCCGAAGCCTTGCTCGCCGCCGGCCGCGAATTGGGCGTCAACCAGTTCCTGCTGGTACAGTGGGTGGCCCCCTTCGCCAGCGAGGTGCCCGAAGTGGTGCTCGTCGTGCTCTTCGTGCTCAACAACCGCCCCACGGCCGCCCTCGGGGCCCTGGTCAGCGACAAAATCAACCAATGGACCCTGCTCGTGGGCATGATTCCGGTGGTCTACGCCCTCGGCGCCGGCCGCCTCACCGGCTTCCCCCTCGACGCCCGCCAGCACGAAGAGTTTTTCCTCACCGCCGCTCAATCCCTCTTCGCCGTGGCCCTGCTCTTGCGCCTGCGCCTGAGCCTGACCAGCGCCGCTATCCTGTTCGGGATGTTCAGCGTGCAGTTTGCCGTGGCGTGGATGTTCGAGCACGAGGAACAGCAAAGCGTGCAGTTTCTCACCGACATGGCCTGGCTCTACATCGTCTTGGCCCTCGGCCTCTTCTGGTGGAACCGCGCCGGCTTGGTGCAATACGTCCGGGTAGGGCTGCTGGCCCGCGCCGCACCTGTTACCTCCCGCGACAACCCCACACCCACGGCCAGCTTGCGCGAACACTAGGCGCCAACCACCAGCCCGGTTTCCGGCGCTGCTTACAGCGACTTCAGAAACGCCAGTAGCTTGGCGCGGTCGGCGGCGCTCATGCGGCCTACAGCGTCGGCCGAACTTTGCGCCTCGCCCCCGTGCCACATAATGGCCTCGGTGAGCGAGCGGGCCCGCCCGTCGTGCAGAAAGGTACTGTGCCCGTTCACCACCTCGCTCAGCCCGATGCCCCAGAGCGGCGGCGTGCGCCACTCGCTGCCGCTGGCCCGGAAGTCGGGGCGGCCATCGGCCAGGCCCGCCCCCATGTCGTGCAGAAGCAGGTCGGTGTAGGGGTAGATGGTTTGGCCGGCCGTTTCGGCGGGCAGCCCGGCGGCCGGGCCGGTGGTCAGGCGCGGCACGTGGCAGCTGGCGCACTTGGCGCCGATGAACAAGGCCTTGCCAGCCCGCACCTGCTCGGTGGTCACGTCGCGGCGGGCGGGCACGCCCAGCGTTTGCACGTAAAACGTGGTGTTGGCCAGCTCCGCGTCCGCCAGGTCGGCGGGAGCGCTGCCGGGTGGCTGGTTGCCGGCCTGGCTCTGGCCGGCGGCGGGCTCCAGCGGGAACAGGCTCGTGGTGATGCCCATGTCGCCGTTGTAGGCGGCGGCGGTTTGCTGACGCAGCGAGGGCTGGTTGGCTTTCCAACCGAAGCGGCCCAGGCGCGGGGCCTGCGCGGCCACGTCCCACACGTAGTTGGGCCGGCCCGAAATGCCGTCGCCGTTGGCATCGTTCTCATCGGCCAAGGCCACGAGGTCGGCCTCACTCACCGCCTCCAGCAGGCCCAGCCCGAACACCGGCGGCGCCACCCGGGCCGAAAGCATGACCCCCGCCGGCAGCGGCATATACGGGGCATCGACGCGGTACGTGGGCTGCCGCAGCGACACGGTCGCGCCGTCCACCAGCGTGCGCAGCTGCTCGATGTACTGAATGCTGAGCTGGCCCTCAGCGTCGGTGCCCACGATGGCGCGGTTATGCAGCTGGTCGCCAAAGCCGGACACCGGCCGCGGGCCGCCGTGCGCGTCCTGGCCGGGCAGGCTCAGCCGGAACAGCATCTGCACGGGGTCGGTGGCCGTGAGCGGCGCCGCGCCGCGCCCGTCGCGCACGTGGCAGGCCGTGCAATTGCCGTTGATGAACAGCGGCCCCAGCCCGTCGCTGGTCACGAAGCGCCGCTCAAAGGCCGCGTCGCCAGCCAAATGCTGCGCCCCCGAGGCCCCGCGCAGGTTGGGCGCGGGCAGCGAGTACGCATTGCTGCCCGCGCTGAACACCGTGGCCGCGCCCCCGGCCCGCACGTCGTCGGCACCAGTCGGCTCCACGAGGTCGGCTTCGTTTTTCGTGCAGGCCGCCAGCGAGGCCGCCACGGCCAGCGCCAGCAGCCGGGAAGTAAGACGAGGAAAAAGAAAGCGCATCAGCAACAAGCGTAATCGGCCGGAGGGCTGAGGTTTGCAAATCGAAATTTGAACGGGGAAAATGTTAAAGAAACGGTCATGCTGAGCTTGTCGAAGCTTCTCTACAGCTTCGTATGAGCCGGTGCAACGAAACGGTAGAGATGCTTCGACAAGCTCAGCATGACTGTTCTGGTTTTGGTCGTTTAGCTTTTTTCCAGTTCCTTACAGCGCGTCCACTAGCGGCTGTACGTCGGTTTGCAGCATGGCCAGCACCGTACGCACCTTGGCTTGGGCGGCCCGCACGGCGGCGGGGTTCTGGAAAATGGCTTCGTCGAAGCGGCCCGGCAGCCCGGCAATGGCCTGCTGCGCGGCGGCCAGCTCCTGCCGGAAGCGGGCGTCCAGCGCGGGGTTGCGCTTCGCCACCAGGTCGCTAAAGCCCGCGCCGCTGGCCGTGCCCAGGCGGCCGGTGTAGAGGGCCTCGATGCCGGCCAGGTTCTGCAAAAACTCCGCCTTCGAGTTCTGGCTGAACTTGGCCTCCTCCACGTCGGTGGTCTGCTGCGCCAGCGGGCGCTCCATCTTGCTGTTGGCCAGCTCGTCGGCGGGCGCTGTCAGCCCGTCCAGCAGCTCCTGCACGGCCTGCTTCTGCTTGGGGTACACCGGATTGCCCGGCCCGGCCTTGGCCAGGGTGGCCGCGAAGTTGCCCCCGCCCGCCTGCCAGGCCTGCAGCAGCCGCCCGGTGGCCGCTTTCAGGTTTTGGGCCGAGGACGTCAGGAAGGTGTACTCGCGGGGCGTAAAGTCGCCCAGCGCCTTGTTGGCCGCGTTGCCAAACAGCAGAAACTCGATGGGGTGGAAGCCTTGCAGGCCGCCGTCGCGCGGGCGCAGGCTGGCCGGCGTCAGCGGGTCGGGGCTGGCCAGCAGCGCGGCCAGGTCCACGCGGTTCAGCGGCCAGGTGTCAATCACGGCGTCCAGGCCCTGCGTGCTCACGGGGCCAAAGGCAAACGCCTCGGTCACTTCCCAGGGGGCGCGGGCGTCGCGGTAGGCCTGGCGGGCCGCGGCCAGCGCGGCGGGCGTGGGCGCGGCCGCTAGGGCCACCACGGCCGTTTGCAGAGCCGCCGCTTTCTGGTCCACCTCGCGGTAGGTGCCCACAATCACGACGTTAGCCGCGTGGTCGAGCAGCGCCGCCGCGTTGTAGCCCGGCGAACCGGCCACCGTGTTTTGTGGGTCAATTTCTTCTTTCTGGCAGCCGGCCAGCAGCAGCGTGGCGGCTAAGGCAAGAGCAAGTTTCTTCATGTCGGCTTAAAATTTGGCGGCCAGCGTGGCGTAGAACGAGCGGCCAATGGATGGGATGATGCCCGGCCCCGGGTACTCGTCGGTGCGGCGGGTGAAGTATTTGGCGTCGGTCAGGTTGTTCACGCCGGCTTTCAGGTCCAGGTTTTTGGCGGCGTGGTAGGTGCCCGACAGGTCCCACACGGCGTAAGGCGGCACCAGCCCTTGCAGCGGGTTGTCGTTGTCGGGCGTGCGGAGGTTGTTGGCTTCGCCAAACGAGTCGCCGGTGTAGCTGTACTGCCCTGTCACGCTCAGCGGCCCGTAGCCGTAAGTCAGGCCCACCCGTTCAATCAGCTTGGGGGCATACTCCACGCGCTTGCCCTTAAACTCCCCGCTCACGTAGCGAGCATCCACGTAGGCCAGCGAGTTGAAAGCACTCAGCCGGTGCCGGCCGGCGGTGCTCAGCAGCTTGAGCGGGCTGATTTCCAGGTAGGTTTCCGCGCCCTTGTGCTCGGAGTCGGCCACGTTGGTGCGTAGGGAGTAGTCGTTGCCCGTGGTGGCATCCACCAGCGCCACCGTGCCGATGCGGCGGTTGTAGCGCAGGTAGAACGCGCCCACGTCGAAGTTCAGCCACTCGCCCACCGCGCCGCGGTAGCCCAGGTCGGCGTTGTAGCCGTCGCTGTCCTTCAGGTTGGGGTCAATCTTGGAGGTGACGCCAAACGGCTGCAGCGCCGAGTAGTCCACCGGCCGGTAGGCCTGCGACACGTTGCCGTAAAATGCCGTGCCCGCAGTGGCCTGAAACTGCGCCCCCGCCCCAAACAGCAAAAACGTGCGGTTGCGCGACTCGTTGGTGGTCTGCGCCAGGCCGTCGTCCTGCACCTTGTAGCCCTTGGCCTTGGAGTTGATGAACTCGAAGCGCACCCCCGGCGTGAGCGAAAAACGGCTGCCGAGCCGGATAACGGTTTCGGCAAACGGGGCCACGTTCTGCGTACGAAATTCAAAGTCGTACTCGTAGCCGCCGCCGTATAGGTTCAAATCGAAGTCCGAAGCCGTCGAGCCCGGCCCGCCGCCCTGCCGGTGCATGTAGCCGGCGAAGTAGCGCACGCCCACGGCCAGCGTGTTGTCGAGGCCCAGCAGGCGGTAGTCGTGGCGCAGGCGCAGCTCGTTGGTCAGGCTGCGGAACCGCTCGTTTTCTACCTCGCGGGGCACATACTGGCCCGTGGCGCGGTCCACGGTGTCAGGCGCGGCGGCTCCGCCGTCCTCGTTGCGCCACACCAGGGCGCGCTGGCTCAGGTTGCCGGCCGTTTTCAGCGTCAGCAGGGTGCGCTCGCTCAGGCGGTAGTCGGCCGTTAGCGTCAGCACGTTCCAGGGGCTTTGCAGCCAGTTGCGGGCGCGGGTGCTCTGGCGCGGGTTGGCCTGGAACAGCGAATCGGTCAGCCCGCCCGGCATCTGAATCTGGTTGCGCAGCAGCGAGTATTCCAGGCCCAGCTTCAGCTTCTCGGTGGCCTGGTAGCTCAGGCCGGCGTAGGCCGTGGCCTGGCTCACGCCCGAGTTAGGCCGCCAGCCTTCCTGCCGCCGGTACTGCCCGTAGGCGTAGTAGTTGAGCTTGCCCACTTGCCCGCCCACGCTCGTGAACGAGTTGAACAGTCCGAACGAGCCGCCCGTCTGCCGCAGGGCCAGCTCAAAGGGCTTGTCCTTCGCGCCCTGGCGCATCACGTAGTTCACCGTGCCGCCAAACTGCGGCCCGAACTGCAGCGAGGCCGCCCCACGCACTACCTCCACCCGCTCCACGCCTTCCATGGCCGGCAGGTAGTAGGTTTCGGGGTAGCCGTAGAGGTCGGCCGTGATGTTGTAGCCGTTCTGGCGCACGTTCATCTCCACGCTCTGCACCGGGTTCAGCCCGCGCAGCCCGATGCCGTTGGCCGGAAAGCCCGAGCCCTCGGTTTCCGAGAAGTTCATGCCCGGAATGCGCCCCAGAATTTGGCGCGGGTTGTTCTGCGCCGTATTGGCGTCCAGCGAGTCGAGCACCAATACCTCGGTTTTCTTGCCGGCGTAAATCACCGCGCCGCCTACTTCGCCCAAATTACCCAGGCCGTTTTTCGATTTCAGGCCAATCACCTGCACCTCTTCCAGCTTTTGGTTGCGGGTGGGGGCCTCCTGTGCTAGTCCAGGCGTCGCTTGGAGTCCTACGCCAGTTACAACGCTGATAAATAAAGAGGTAGCAGTTTTGCGACAGGCCATTATTTATTTAGATTCATTCTAGATAGCGGCAAAGGTAGTATAGTCCACCTTTATTTACCGCGCTTATTTAGAAAGTTTCCAAATACCAATTACCTGCCGCCTGTTCGGGCTGCTTGGCCGCCTTCCCCGCTCTCGCCCAACCCGGTGCCCTTTTTCCGTTGCACGCATTTCACCAACCAGTACACCCACGTACCAACCGGCCGCAGCAGCAAGCCGGCGGCTGCCCCATCCGTGCCCGAGCGATTCTTAAATAAACAGGCAGGGGGACTCTTCCCCGGCCGGCCGGGTCGTGGTGGGCCGAACCAGGGCCGCGAATCGGGATAGCCAGTGGGCGAGTGCAATAGACTTGAGCAATTTCATAAGGCAGAGTTGATATGTTCCACAAAGCACGCCCGCGCCCATTACCGGCAGATGCCGCCCCGGCTATGATTTGATGAAGCCGCGAAAAAGAGCGCCATGGCCGGCCCCAAGGCCGCTTGGCTCGCCGCCACTGCCTACCAACAAGCGCGCCCCAACTTGCAGATTGGGGCGCGCTTGTTGTTTTATAATGTAATTATTTGTTCGTATAATTCACCTCGATAGCGCTAGCAACAACGCGGTAGTGCCCGCCGGGCCCACTCCGACCCGGCAGGGCTTATGCTTCCTTTTCAGCACAAAAGTACCCGCGCCTGGTGCTGCCCGAAAGCGTTTGGAACAACCGTAACCGAACCGTAACCCGTCCTTCATATGGCCCTGCGGCCCCCCACAATCTTGTAGCCCGCACCCCCGAATGCCGGAAGGCGAGCGCAGCCGCGGGGCCGCCTCGGCTTTTTCCTCATTTTCAACCGCTAAGCCATGAGCAAAAACAAACCCAAGGGCTCCAAGAAGAGCAGAGCTTCCAACGACCTACTCGACGCGGCCACCGTCGGCCTCCAGAAGTTTCGCCGCTTCGCCAAGCAGGTCAACAAGCTCAGCACCACCCAAAAGCTAGTCGGCGGCTTGGCTGCGCTGGCCGCCGGCTACGCCCTCATCACCAACACCTCCCCGGCCGAGACCTCCACCGAAGTCCCGGCCCTGGATGAGCCCGCGTCGCTGGCCGAAGCGCCGCCAACCACCCCCGTCGCCCCCGCCCGAACGCCCAAACCCAAGCGAGCCAAGCCCGCCAGCCACGTCAAATACGTACCCTTTAGCCAAGAGCACTCATGAAAAACAAGAAGAAGACCAAAGCCGCCAAGCCCAAAAACCAGCCCACCGGCGCCGGCCAGTCCCTGCGCAAAGCCGGCAAGCGCATCGCCAAGCTCAGCACCACCAAAAAAGCCGTGGGCGTCCTCGCCCTGGCCACCTTGGGCTTGAGCTACCTGGCCAAGCGCCGCAAACAGGCCCACGGCACCACCCCCATCCCGGCCGACGACCAAGGCGCCGAGTAGCCCCCATTTCGCTCCACTATCCCAGCAAGGCCCCGTGCACATCTGTGCACGGGGCCTTGCCTTTAGCAGCTGTTTGAGTCCGCAAAAACGCGCTTTGGACGGGCATGCGCCACAAGCAGGCATGCGACAAGAATAAATTATATTTTTTAAAGGTGAAAGTGGGCAGTGATTCCAATAAGACAAATGAATTTGTATCTTTCGGAAACACTTATTCTCAACGCCAATCGATTATGCTGCACAAAACAACTTTCATTCTACTGGCTACCCTGCTGCTGGCCGGGTGCGGCAAGAAACCAGACGCCTGCTTCACCATTGAGAAAGGCCAGCCCAGCTCCAAGGTCAACGACGAGGTAGAAGTGAACGCGGCCTGCAGCACCGACGCCGGCGACTTCGTGTGGGACTTCGGCGACGGCTTCAGCACCACCGGCATCAAGGCCAAGCACAAGTACGTCACGACGGGCCAGTACACCATCAAGCTCACCGCCAAAAACAGCGACCGGGATGCCACCACCAGCAAGCAAGTGACCGTCGTGCCCTAATCGCACGGGCTGACTTAGCCGGCAGAAAAGCTTTGTCTTTGCACTAGACTTGGTCTAATGGCCGCCATTCATTGATTCCCGAAAAAGCCCTTTCCAGATGGATAGGGCTTTTTCTTTTATCCGCATGCGGCCTCTACCTTCGCCCCCATGCCCTTCTCCCTCGCCGAGCTGCGCCACCGCGCCGCCGACTTCGTGCGCCAGCACGCCGACGACCACGACGAAAAATCCCAGGCCCAGACCTTCCTGCGCGACTTCTTCGACGTGTTCACCCCCCAGGGCCACCGCCGCGCCCGCTTCGAAACCCGCGTCAAAAAGCCCGATGGCTCCCAGGGCTACATCGACGCCCTGTGGCCCGGCACCCTGCTCGTGGAGATGAAAAGCCGGGGCCGCGACCTCGACGCCGCCCACCAGCAGGCCCTCGACTACCTGCCCCGCCTGCCCCAGGCCCACCTGCCCGGCTTCGTGCTCGTCTCCGACTTTGCCCGCCTGCGCCTCTACGACCTCGACCAAAACCTGCGCCACGACTTTGCCCTGGCCGAGCTGCCCGAGCACCTGCACCTGTTCGGCTTCCTCACCGGCTACCGCCCCGCCGGCACCCAGCGCCCCGAAGACCCTGCCAACGCCCAGGCCGCCGAGCTCATGGCCCAGCTCCACGACGCGCTGCTGGCCGACGGCTACGCCGGCCACCCGCTGGAAGTGCTGCTCGTGCGCCTGCTCTTCTGCCTCTTCGCCGAGGACACGGCCATCTTCGACACGGCCGAGTTTCGGGCGCTGCTCGAGGAGCACACCGCCCCCGACGGCCACGACCTCGGCGCCAAGCTCGGCGAGCTGTTCGCCGTGCTCGACACGCCCCCGGCCGAGCGCGCCCGCGCCCTGGCCCCGCACCTGGCCAACTTCCCCTACGTCAACGGCGCCTTGTTCCGGGAAAACTTCCGCCCGCCCGCCTTCACCGAGGCCACCCGCCAGCGCCTCATCGACTGCACCTACTTCGACTGGAGCCGCATTTCGCCCGCCGTGTTCGGCTCGCTGTTCCAAAGCATTGCCGACCCCAAGCAGCGGCGCACCCTCGGCGCCCACTACACCTCCGAGCCCAACATCCTCAAGTCCTCGACCCGCTGCTGCTCGACGGCCTGCGCCAGGAGCTGGCCGCCGCCGGCACCAACCGCGCCGCCCTCACCCGCCTGCAGCAGCGCGTGGCCGGCCTGCGCCTGCTCGACCCGGCCTGCGGCTGCGGCAACTTCCTGGTGGTGGCCTACCGCGAGCTGCGCCTCGTGGAGCACGCCGTGCTCGACCGCCTCTTCGAGCGCGGCTCGGCCGGCGGCGTGAGCCTCAACCTGGCCCTCTACCAGCAGGTGCGCGTCGAGCAGGTGGCGGGCATCGAGGTCGAGGAGTTCGCCGCCCGAATCGCCGAAGTGGCCCTCTGGCTCATGGACCACCAGCTCAACCTGGCCCTCTCCGCCCGCTTCGACCAGCGCTACGTGCGCCTGCCCCTCACCGGCGGCGCCCGCATCCTCAACGACAACGCCCTGCGGGTGAATTGGGAAAGCGAATTTCCGCAGCTGGACTACATCGTGGGCAACCCGCCGTTTGTGGGGAAACAGTTTCAATCAGCTGAGCAAAAGGCCGACCTTTTGGCCGTGACGGCCGGGATGCGGGCCAATGCTGATTTAGACTTCGTTACGGGCTGGTTTATTAAAGCCGCCGAATACATAAGCGCCGGTCATCCCGCTACCCACGTTGGCTTCGTTTCTACGAATTCAATTACCCAGGGCGAACAGATTGCCTTGCTTTGGCCCACGCTGCTGCAAAAGCACGACCTTCATATTCTGTTTGCTCACCGCACGTTCAAATGGAATAATGAAGCGCGTGGAGGGGCTGCTGTACACTGCATCATTGTTGGGTTGGGAAAAGACAACCCGCCAACCAAGTTGCTGGCTGACTATGTCAAGCAAAAAGGCAACCCGGTGCACCAAATAGTTACCAACATTAACCCCTACCTACTACCTGCGCCCGACGTTATTATTGCCAAAAGTCGCACACCGCTAGTGCCAGTGCCAGCTATGAGCATCGGCAGTATGCCAAACGATGGGGGCAACTTGATTCTGTCCGAAGCTGAGCGCGACGAACTGCTGCTGACCGAGCCAGGAGCTGCGCCTTTTATTCGGCGATTTGTCGGGGCTGTGGAGTTTTTAAATAACAAAGTGCGGTACTGCCTTTGGCTGAAAGATGCTGCCCCGTCCCAACTGCGTAGCCTACCGCAAGTGCTGGCCCGCGTGGAAGCCGTCCGGCAGTTCCGACTTGGCAGCACGGCAGCCCCAACCCGCAAAGCCGCAGCCTCTCCCAGCCTGTTTTTCTTCATTTCTCAGGCCGAAGCGGAGTATCTGCTCGTGCCGGAAGTGACTTCGGAACGGCGGGAGTACATCCCCATTGGGTACCTGCCGCCCGATGTGATTTCCAGCAACAAGAACTTCGTGGTGCCCAACTCCACGCCATACCTGTTTGGCGTTCTTTCTTCCAAAATGCACGTTGCATGGGTGCGGGCAGTAGGCGGTAAGTTGAAAAGCGACTACCAATACTCGCCTAGTATGGTGTACAACACCTACCCCTTCCCGCCCGCGCCCACCGAGGCCCAGCGCCAGGCCGTCACCGACGCCGCCGAGGCCGTGCTGGCCGCCCGCGCCGCCTTCCCCGGTGAAAGCCTCGCCGCCCTCTACGACCCCACCACCATGCCCCCGGCCCTGGCCCGCGCCCACGCCGCCCTCGACCGCGCCGTCGACCGCTGCTACCGCCCCCAGCCCTTCGCCACCGAACTGGCCCGCCTCGAATTCCTCTTCGGCCTCTACCAGCAGCTCAGCGCCCCCGTGCTCGGCGCCGGCAAGCCGGCGGCTACCGCCCGCAAAAAGCCCCAGCCGCAATAACGCAGCCGGGGCTTTTCCAGTAGTGCCGAGCCGCTTGCGCGAGCCCGGGCTTTTTTCTATTTCGCCACAAACACCAGGGCCGCCGTCAGGCTCAGCCGCTGCGCGTCCGGCATATTGGCCTGCATGATGTCGTGGTCCGTGGCGTAGCGGTTGATGCCCTTGAGCACGGTCACCGTCACGTCGCCGTTGGCGTCCGTCTTTGGGCCCGTTTCATTGCTGTTATTTTCCACCATCTGGCCCGCCAGCGGCTTGCCGTCCAGCAGCAGGTGCAGCTTCAGCTGACTGCCGGCCTTGGGCAGCGCCGTCAGCCCCACCGGCACAAACTCAATGCGCTGGCCTATCGGCTTGGCCATCCACGGCGCCCAGCTCAGCATCGTTTTCGACCACTTCAGCGGGTGCGACGACTGCCCGCCCACCGTGCCCGCCGGCAGGGCCGACTTGCGCACGTTGCGCGATTCCTTCTCGTCGCCCACCTTCACCCAGTACCCGTTGTCGAACTCGGTGGCAAACAGCGCCGGCTTTCCCGCCGGGGTAATGCTCAAGCCGTCCTTCAGCGGCGTGCGCGAAAACTTCAGCGGCTTCTGCATCGCGTCCAGTACTTTCAGCGACGTCACCTTCACCACGGGGTACTTCTCGGGAATCTTGTGCCCGTACAGGATTTTGTACACCGGCCCGCCCATTGGGTCCACCCAGGCATCGTGCGCTAGGGTAGTCAGGGCAAACAGAGCAGTAGCGGCCGAGGCCAACAGGGTTGTGGTCTTTTTCATGGAAATGGTTGAGTGATATTGATGATTGATTGTGACCAAGAGGAACGTCATGCTGAGCTTGACGAAGCATCTCTACCGCTTCGTTGCTCCCGCATCATCCGCCCCTAAAACGGCAGCTTCACGCCCGCTGAAAAAGTGAACGGCGCCTGCGGTGCCGTGCGCAGCGCCCCGGCCGTCACGAAGCTCATTTCGTCCAGCCCGTGGCTGCCGTCGGGGTAAAACGTAGTTTCCACGAACGCCCGGAAGCCCGGGTACGCCGCCGGCCGCGTGAAAATCAGCTTGCCCGACGCCCGCTGAAACGCCCGGCTTTCCATCGAGCCGTCGTCGTTCAGGCGCTTGGGGCCCACCAGCTGGTCGTACACCGAGAGCGTGAGCTGGTTGGCCGCGTTGCTGGCCGCCCCCGCCGTGAAGTCCAGGCCCAGCGCGCCGGTGTGCTTCGGCGCGTTCAGCACGTAGTGCGTGCCCGCCTCGCCGTTGCGCAGCTCGGCCTGCAGCACCGAGTAGTTGGCGAACACGCTCAAACTGCCCGGGTTCGCCCCGAAGCGGTAGCGGCCCTCGCCCTCGATGCCCTGCCGCAGCGTTTTGCCGTAATTAATCAACGCGCCGCTCACCGGGTCGTTCGCAATTTCGCCGGTCTGCTCCGTGCGGTAGGCCGCCAGCAGCCCGTGCAGCCGGCCCGAAGCATCATCACCGGCCACGCCCACCTCGTAGGTGTTCAGCCGCGACACGCCCAGCTCGGGGTTATCGATGTTCTCCTCGTAGCCGCTCGGGGCTTTGAAGCCCCGGGCCGCGTTGGCAAACACGCTCACCGCCGCCGACACCGAGTAGGCCAGCCCTATTTTGGGGCTGAATACGCCGGGGTGCGGCTTCAAGTCCTTATTGGGGTAGTCCGAATCCAGCGCCTCGCTCGTGATGTTGTAGTACAGCTGGTCGTAGCGGGCGCCCAGCGTCAGCTTCAATCGCTCGGTGGGTTTGATTTGGAACAGCCCGTACACCGCCGGCGTGTAGGTCCGCACCCGCCGGGCTTGCACCTGCGCCTGTTCCACGCGCCCCACCGTCCGGAAGCGCGTGTTGTCGGCATGGTCGCCCCGGAAGCTCACCCCAACCGCAACCTCCACCGGCGCGCCGGCCAGCGTGCTGGCCACCGTGCGCCGCAGGTCGAAGCCCGCCCATGCCTGGTCGCCGCGCTCCTTGCGCTGCGGCGTCAGGGCCCGCGTCATGGCGTTCTGGCCCACCCGAAAGCGCACAAAGTCGTGGTGCTGCACGTAGGCCGTGGCCGACCAGTAGTGCGCGGCGTTGTCGCCCCGGTAGGTAAACACCGCGTTTTGCTGCTGCGTGCTACCCCCGTCGGTGGGGTCCAGCGCCGCCCGGCGGGCCGTGCGCCCGCTTTCCACGTCGGCTTGAATCAGGTAGTTGGCCGAGCCGAACTGGCTGCTAAACGCCTGCACCCGCACCGCGCCCATGCCGCCCGCCATCGGGAAAGAATATTTGGCCAGCCCGTTCAGGCGCTGGTCGAGGCCGTTGTCGCGGTAGCCGTCCGCGCGGTTTTCTTCCAGCGCCACGTAGCCGCCGCCCTTGGTACGGTCTTGGCTGCCCAGCGCCGCAATGGCCACCGCCCGCACGAAGCCGTAGGTGCCGCCCGTGAGCGAGACGCTGCTGGCCAGCCGGTCCTCGGTGTCGAAGCGGATGGTGCCGCCTAGGGCGTGGTCGCCGTAAAACGGGCTGAACGGCCCCTTCGTCACCTCGATGCGCCGCAGCGTTTCCGGTATCAGCGGGTTCAAATCCACGT
Organism: Hymenobacter rubidus; assembly: GCF_016734815.1. Taxonomy (GTDB): domain Bacteria; phylum Bacteroidota; class Bacteroidia; order Cytophagales; family Hymenobacteraceae; genus Hymenobacter; species Hymenobacter rubidus. Next base: position 275,172 of record NZ_JAERQF010000002.1, on the reverse strand, counting down.
AGCCGTTGGTCTGAATGTTGGAGCCCTGGTTCTGCGGCACGCCGTCAATCAAAAACAGAATATCGCGGGCGTGCTCGGTCACCACGTAGCCGCGCATCGACACGCCGTAGCCCACGCCGCCGAGCTGGAAGTTGGCCACCGTGACGCCCGCCAGGGGCCGCAGCAGGTCGCCGTAGGAGTTCACCGCCTGCCGGGCCACGTAGTCGCGCCCCACCAGCGTCACCGACGCCGGGCTGGCCGTGGCTTCCGTCGAGAGCTCCGTTTTGCTCACCGGCACCGCCCCGCCGGTCACTTCCACGTCGCCTAGGCGCTGCGTTTTCAGCGTGTCGGCCCGGGGCCGCGCGTCGCTGGTTTGGCCCAGCACGGAACCCGTGGAAAGTAATAATAAGAGGCCCACGGGCACTACCTGCCCGGCCGACCAAAAAGTAAGGGGTTGTTTCATCCAAAAAGAAAAAGGTGGAAGCCCCGCGTTGCAGCGCGAAGCCCCCGAATGAGAAAAATGCGGGTTGGTGTGGAGACACGACGGCCCGTCCACCGCCCGTAGCGGCGCGGTATCGGTCCCGGCCCGGAATTAGAAATTGGCCTTGCTCATGCACGCCGCCCGGCATTGGGCGCGGTGCTGCGACCGTTGATGCATCACGCCGCCACGCAACGGGTCGCGGCCTACCGAAGCGGCTCCAAACGCCCGCCCCTTTACGTTGGTTAAGTCAATGGCCGAGAAAGCAGAGCGGCCCACGGCCGGCAGCTGCACACGGGAGGAAACGCCCGCAGCGCCCGCCGCGGGTTGAAGGGGGTATGCCAGGAAATTCATGGAAGTGTCGGAAAAGGGACGCGGGCCCGCACGCGCTATCAGCGCAACGGGCGGCATCCGAAATGAATAAGACGAAACGGCCCGGACGCGCAGCGTCAGGCGCCTGCAGGCCCCGCAAGGCCCGCGCACGACTTATCCCCGACGGGGTGGTAGCTCAATTTCGCCGCGATACCCCACGGGCACCGTTGCTTCATAAGGGGCCATCCGGGCCACCATCCGGCCAAACACCGGGGCCGCCAACGCCACCTGCCATTCCGGGAGGCAGTGCGAATCCAGCCCCTTAAAGGTGGTGAGCAGCTGCGTGAGCGGCAGGCGCTCCCCGTACTTTTTCACCGTGTACTGCACGCCGTTGCAGTCGTCAAAACAAGCCAGCCGCAACGTGTGCTTCACCTGGCAGTCCGGACTGTGCACGTAGTTAAACGGCCGGTCAATCACCCGCGCCGGTCGCTCCACCAGCCCGGCCCCCACCACCAGCAGGTAGTTGAGCAGCAACAGCAGAACGAGGTAGGAGCGGGCCACAGGCGCAAATAAACTGGCGTTTCCGAACGCACCGGACGCAGCTTGCGCCGGTGTTCGCAGGCAAGTACGGCAAAACCACCGGATTCGGGTGTTGGCCCGGCAAAAAAACAGCCCGGCTCGTGCCCAGCCTACCGCGTCAGGCCCGTCAACGCCACCAGTGCCGCCCGCGCCCGCGTCTTCACCGTTGCCAGCGGAATGCCCAGCTGCTCGGCCGCTTCCGCTTGCGTGCAGCCGCCGAAATACAGCAGCTCCACCACTTCCCGCTGTTTGGGCTTGAGCCGCAGCGCCAATTCGCGCACCCCGATGTGCTCGGGGTTGAACGTGGCCGGCGCCGCCCGCCCGTACGCCGAGCTGTTCTCCAAGGTCGTGTTGCGCCGATGGAATTGCTGGCGCGGACTTCGCAGCGCGTCGATGGCGTGATTGGTGCATAAGCGCGCCATCCACGTGAAAAGCCGCCCACGTTCGGGGTCGTAGCTGCCCACGCCCAGCCACACCTTCAGCAGGCCTTCCTGCACCAAGTCCTGCGCCAAGGCTTCGTCTCGCACCAAGCGGAGAACCACGGCCAACAGACGGCTGGCGTACTGTTCGTACAGAAGCCGCAGGGCCCGTTCGTCGCGCGCCAGCAGGCGCTGCACGAGGGCGGCATCGTCATCCGCGGCGGGCACATTGGGTAGTGAAGGCTGCAAAAGGGAAGAAGTGATGCCCGCCGGGTAAAGGCGGCGCGTGGCGGGCCACGTGCAATAACGCAGCCCGAATGATAGCCGTTGGCAATAGCGGCTAAGTCGGGCGTGGGCAGTGTTGAGCGCTTGCCCGCCACGCTGCCCGCACCCGGCGAACACCCCTTACGGCCCGTGTCCACCCCCGGTTTGCAGTCCGCCACCACCACCCGCGGCCCGGCCAGCATTTATGCCCGTCCATCCAGGCCAGTTAATTCAATGTCAGTTCAGTACATTGGCAGCCCAAACTCATTCCCAACCCATAGCGACTTCCCATGATAAACGTTTCCAAGCTGCTGCCCGCCCTCGCCCTCGTTTGTTGCGCCAGCGTCGCCCAGGCCCAAACTGCCCCCGCCAAGTCAAAAATGGCTAAGTCCGGCACCATGGCTCATGCCGGCCACGGCAAGATGCACCACGACCACATGATGATGCACGACGGCAAAATGATGGTGGTGAAAGGCGGCAAGATGACGGCCATGACCGAAACCATGACCCTGCCCAACGGCACCCAGGTCATGGCCGACGGCACCGTCATGATGAAGGATGCCACCAAGATGATGGTGAAAGAAGGCCAGGAAATCGGCACCGACGGCAAGCTGCACGCCGACGACGCCGACCACGCCAAGCTGCACGCCGCCAAGAAACACAGCGGCAAAATGTAGGCTAGCCCGACCCCGCACCAGCCCCCAACCCCAACGGGGCCAGCCAACCGGACATCACCCCGGCCAGCTGGCCCCGTATTTTTATATGCAGCCCAGACCGACCCGGCTTTCTCTCACACCTCAAAATGCGGCCGGTCCTTAAACCCCGGCCAGTCCCCACCCCAATGCACCCGCGCATCGGCCGCCTTCATGAGCTGCGCAAACTTGCTCAGCAGCAACCCCGACCACGACACCTCCCCATCCGCCAGCAGAAACGCCACGTCCAGCGCCGGCGCGGGCAGCTTGTTATGGTTTGACTCCCCGCCCCGCTTGTACGTCACAATCGGCCCCGGCTTGCTTCGCCCCTGCGCGTACAGCTCATTCTGCCGCTCCGGACTCCGGTAGCATTCCGTCACAATAGGCAGCCCCACCAGCCGCAGCACCGGGTCACCCATCCACCGAGCCAACGCTTGCTCATACGCCGCCCGCAAACTCGGTATCGCCTGCGCCAGCCGCGCCGCCTGCACCTTGGCCCGCACCGAGCCCAGCACCGGCGCCACCCGAGCCACGGGCGCAGCTTTCAGCTTACTCGGCTGCATCGGTCGAAGGAGTAGCAGGCGCAGGCTGCTCGACAGGAACAGGGGAGGCAACAACGCCCACCGCCGGCAGCTTCACCACCGATTCCGGCTTCTGCAGCATCTTGCGCACCGTGGCCACCACCGTCACAATGCCCACCACCACTTGAATAACGACGTGCACAAACGTCTCAATTTCATTCGCCGTGGGTGGCGTAAAGGCCGACGTTCCAATCTCCCAGACCGCACCGGTACTGAGTATCTGGCCAATATGACCAAGTTTTGAGCTGCTGAATAACATAAGGCAAGGGCTTTGTAGAATTTGAATGCTGTTTGTACAAATATACGCACAAGCAACTCCTTCCGATACAGCGCAATCGTCACTTATCATATTGCACTATTCAGGGCGTGCCCCCTGCACTCCCGCTGGTCGTTCCGGGGTCGGGCTGTCCGCCACTCCGCTTCGCTGCGGCCCTGCGGTCAGCTCCCTTCGCTCGCTTGGCTCCCATCCCTCACGCAACCCTCCCGCGACTCCCCGAACCTGCCGAAACACCGGCCCACGCGCCGCCTCACCGCCCTCCATTCCTTCCGCCCACGCGCCGCTACGTTCCCTCGTCGCTTAGTGCCTGCGCTCCTCGCTCACTATGCTTTGCAGGGCTCCACTCACTCCGGTCGGCCAGCCGTCGCTACCGCAACCCCACGCCCCGGCCCGCCCGTCGTCGCTCCTCCCTCCAGACCGGCTGCCTTACGCTCCGGCTCCACGTTGTTGCGCCTGCGCTCCATTCCGCCGGCTTCCACTCGTCGCCACGCAGTGCCGGCCTCTTCCTCCCCACCTCCTACAGCTACTCCCGAGCCTAGCGCCACGCCATCCCACGCGCCGCCCAGCCTCCCTGCAGTCGGCCCGTCGTCGCCACCCAAAACCTCCGCCCCGGCCCGCTTCCCAAAAGGCAGCCAGCCTCTTCCCACCCACAGAAAAACGGCAGCCCGCGGCTAAAAGCGGCACCAGCGGCTACAGTCTCAACAGCAACAACTGCCTAAATGCGGTGCCCTCCGGGCGCGTTTCATTGGCTACGCCTTCCTAACGGTTGGGGCGGCCCCCAAACCCCTGCGATATGCTCCGCTCCGCTCTGCATGGCCTCGGGTTCCACCCTCATAAGGCCAGCTGCGCGCACATTGGCGGGCTCCGCGCCGCCGAGAAAAGCATCTAGCTGTTCGGTAGGGTCGGGGTGGGCAGGCCGTTGCGCCGGCTACAGGCCCAGGCCGCCGGGCACTGGCTCCGCGCCGGGTGCCGGGGCCAGCAGCCACTCGCAGGGCCGCCCCAGTCGGGCCGCCGCCCGGGCTGCGCTCAGCGTGCCCCGGCTGGCCCCGTCCCACACCACCAGCACCAGGTCGGCAGCCGCCACCACCTCGGCATTGCGCACGTGGGGCGCACCGGCCCCGTGGGTGGCATAGTCCGGCCGCAGCTCGCGTACTGGCACCCCTTTGGCCCGCGCCCAGTTGGCCGCCAGGCTGTCCACACCGGTAGCGCCGCCGCTCACCAGTTGTGCCGGGGCCAGTTCCACCAGTCGGGCCAGCAGCGCGGGGCAGCTGGCCACGCCCCGGCTGCCCACCACCGCCACTGTCTTTTTGTCTTTTTCCATGTTGTAAAGGTACGCACTATCCGTGTATTTTTCTACATATTTCTCTCTTTTTTCTTCCCGTTTTGTGTATATTTTTACTCTATTGTGCGTATATTTGTACAAGCACAAGGGAAAGGCCCTGCCTGCTGTCTCACGCCTCACATCTACAGGCCATGTTCACCCACTTTCAGTTTGCAGAGTTAGCTGCCGCCGCTTGGTGCGGCCCCGCCCTCCATTCCGCCGGCGTCCACGTCAGCATCACGGGCAGCAGCACCCACACGCAGTACGGGGTTCACTATTTCGTCGCACAGGCCGGCACCGAGCACGGGTGGGTTACTTATTTTTCCTACGGCCTTTCCTGTCCGTTCGCGGCCATCACCGCCGCCGTGGCCCACTACGCGCAAGCCGCCCAGGAGCAGGCCGCCGGGCTGGCGCTGCTGGCCGAGGGGGCGCAGGGCCACGCCGCCCGCGTGCTGTCAGCAGCAGAGCAGGCCCTTAGCGGCGCCCCGGCCCAGCTGCAGCTGCAAGCGCCCGAGATAGTATGTGTGGTTTGTCAGGAGGGGCGCGACGCGCTAGGTCAGTGCCGCTGCTGCTACGTTCCCGCTTCCCAGCTGGTGGCTCATGCTGCTTAGTCCCTGCGCTCCCGCCCTCGCCGCCCCCGCCGTGGGGGCGGCACCACTGGCCCCGGCACCGCTCACACCCTACGAGGTGCTGGCCCGCGCACAGTCAGTGAAATACTACGCCGACCGGGCTTTGTGGGAGGTGCGGGACAATGACTTTAGCCCCGGCCGCTTCCGCAAGCTATTAGCCGCCGCCCGCCACCGTCAGGCCGCCCGCGCCGCTTATGCCGCCGCCGCCGCTGCCTACCACGCTACGCCCCGGGCCGCCGCCGAAAGAGCCGTCCGCGCCGCATACGCCGCCAAGTACGGCACCCCCATCCAGTAGCCACCGGCCCCCCGCCATGCCCGCCACCATCGCCCCCAGCCTTGCCCAGGTAGCCGCCGCCTGCTTTCCCGTGCCCGGTGCCCACTTCACCGGCTACGCCTTCGCCCAGGGCCGCCGCTTCAATTGCCAGTTCGACGTGCCCAACCCCCACACCGGGGCCGTGGTGGCCCACTTCCGCGGCACCGGCGCCACGCCATTCGAGGCCATAGCTGCCGCCGTCCAGCTCTTTCACGACAGCGCCCACGCCTTCCCAATCTTCTAACCTCCAAGCCCCACACCATGCCCAAAACCGCTACTCCCGCCTATCAGCCCCACTTGCTCGACCCACACAGCGCCACGCCGCAGCCGGTCAGCCCGGCCAATGGCAAGAGCTTCAAGCTGGCCGAGCTATACGCCATGCTTGACTGCCACACCGTCGACGTGGTGCGCCTCTCGCCCGAGCTGATTCTAATAATTGACGACGAGGGCAAGTTCCGCCACCCGGCCTACCTCAACCTGCTGGCCACCTACCTCTGGTATCACCACCAGCCCGAAGCGCGGGGCCAGGACTCCATCGTGGGCCGCGCCATCGTCTGCCACGACAAGCAATTCCGCTAACCAATCAAAACGGCGCAGGGGCCGGCCGCCAACTGGCCCCGCTTTTTTCACTTCCCAACCCCTTCCCCATTATGGCAACCGCCACAACCCCCAAGACCGCCGCCGCCAAGGCCGCACCCGCCGCTCAGGTTACTGACCTGACCCTTACCCCCAGCACCCGCCCGGCCTACCTCGTGGCCGGCGTCGATGAAAGCACCGGCGAAGAAACCTGGAGCAACCCGTTCCGCTACCTGCCCGGCCACCCGCGTCAGGTGCGTTTCGACGCCAAGGCCGGCCAGTTCAACATCAACGGCACCACGCCCCTCGGCCAGTCCCTGCGCTTCATCCCGCTGGCCTGGCGCATTTTCAGCGACGACATCCTGAACATGGGCCGCAAGACGTGGGCCGAGCTCTACTTCACCGACGAGAAAGGCGCCGTCTGCGCCGTGCTCTTCCACGGCTACTCGGTCGAAAACCTCTACCGCCTCATCGAGCCGCTGTTCTACGACGACCTCACCCTGGCCGACGTGGTAGTGAAGGTGCAGGCCGAGAAGAAGGAGACGACCAAAGACGGCAAGAAGGCCACCTACTACATCGCCCAGTTCAGCTACGAAGCCGCCGACCCCGCCGAGGTAGCCGCCCGCCGCGACTTCGCCCGCGACTTCCACATCTGGCGCGCCGAAACCTACACCGGCCTGGCCGACATCCGCCAGCAGCACGGCTACACCGTGCCCCAGGCCGAGGAGCAGCCCCGTCTGGAACAGGAGTCCGACCCGAAGGATGGCCTAAGCCAGGCCGCCTAATCATTCACCGGCAGCCTACCCACCGCGCACTGTGGTGGGCAGGCCAGCCAAACTTCCCTACTCATGCTCCAACTCCCCGAACTCCGCCAGGAACTGCCCACCAGCACGCCCGTAGAAACCGCCCGCTTCACCGAGCTGGCCCAACTCCTCGCCACCACCGGCCCGCTGGCCGACCTACGCGACCTCGCGCCCGCCGTGCGCCAGCTCTTCCCCGAGCCGGCCTACGAAGTCGGCTGCGGCGGCTCCCACATCTGGCTGCACCGCGCCGACGAAGAGCAGCGCTTGGCCTGTATCCTCGACCGCCACCAGTAAACCCTTCCCAATCCTATGTTTACCAACGTCCATCCCCACCCCGAGCTCACGCAGGCCCAGCACCGCGCCCTGCCCCACGCCTCCAACACCGACCTCTCCAACCTCAAAGCCGAGCTGCTAGGCAAGCCCAACACCCCCAACCCCGTGGCCCTCACCTTCGGCAGTCACTTCCACACCGCCACCCTCGAGCCCCAGCACTACGCCCGCACCGCCGAGCGCTGCGACTGGCCCCTGGTCGAAACCCTGGCCGCCGCCGTGCGCCGCCAGCGCTACTGCCGCGACTTGCTTTTTCGGGGCCGGCCCGAGCTCACGCACACCGCCACCCACGCGGCCACCGGCGTGCCCGTCAAAATCCGCCCCGACCTGCTCCACGTCAGCCCCCGCCTTGGCAAGGTGGGCCTGGTCGACTTCAAAACCACCAGCGCCCGCGACTACGCCGGCTTCTGCGCCACCATCGAGCAGTACGACTACGACCGCCAGGCCGCCTTCTACGCCGACGTCCTCGGAGCCACCCGCTTCACCATCATCGGCGTCCAGAAAAAAGCCCCCTTCGCCGTCTGGCAGGTCGAGCTGTTCGACATTCCCGGCCTCTTCGAGCAGGGCCGCAAGAAGTACACCCGCCTACTGCGAGCTTTTGCTGAGCAGAATGCCGGAATACCCTTAGCAGCTAAGTCCGAGCCTTAAGCGCTTGCCTCTTTATTCACGCCCGGCATCAAGGCCTGCCCGCACAGTTTAGGACGGATATAGTGGGTGGCTTCCATATCTTCACCAGCGCTATGCAGCATGGTCCACGGCCCGTTTTGTCGGCCTTCGCCATGCGCTGATACCTTATAAATCGAAAGATGAAAAGCCCTTTAACAATTGGTGACAAAGCTTATAAGTACAAGAAGGACGCCCTAGCGCACTACAAGCAAATCCTTAATTCTTATAAATTCGGACAGTCACTGAATGACGATGACTTTAATGATTTATTGGACTTACTGGATTACGATTATTCGTTTTATGCAGAAGAAGAAGTTGAAGTCACCCAAGACGTAATTCCAGAGGACGTCCAGGCCCCGCTAGCCGTTAAAGATATTGTAATCGCTAAGGTCCAATTCAATACAAAGTGTTTTGAGGTTATATGGGACGATTCATCGAGCGACTATATCTCGTACCTCATGATAATCAACCGGCACAATACGAACTCAGGCGCTTCTTTCAACACCGCCTGTAGGAACGCAATTCATGACGACCTGAGAGCGGTTAAGCAGAAATACTTCGATGCCTACGCTGAGAAGGGTTTGGTAAAATGCCAGGAGACAAGTCAGTTATCAAAGTGGGAAGAACTGCACGTTGACCACCGGCAGCCACATACATTCTCTATTATCGTCGATAGGTTCAAGGAAGTCTATAAGATTGAATTGAACGCCGTTGAATACGAGGTAAATGAGCGTAATATGCTCCTCTTTAAAAGTGAAGTACTAACGCATGATTTTCGCGATTACCACAAGGGTAAGGCAAACTTGAGGATTGTCAGGAAAGAATGCAACACCGGCCGGACAGGCATGGCGAGAATAACGCGGACACCGAAAGACTTGACCATCGAATAGTTTACACACGATACCAGCGAAACAATTCGACATGAAAAAGCCCCGCTTGCTCATTGCAAACGGGGCTTTCGCTTTAGAGTAGTCACCGCTACGCCTGCAGCACGTCAACCTGAGGAGGCGACAGAATCGGTGTGCCAGCCCCCAGCTCACCAAACAGCGGGTTGGCCGGCAGCTCCTGTCCACCGTTGCCATCCGGCACCTGGTTGAAGATAACCAGTTCCTCGCCGGGCGTGCTCTGCGCTAGGTGGTCCACCAGCACTTCCTGCCCGCTATTGGCGTGTAGCGCTTGCGTGAGCAGCGTATAGGTGCTCACGTCCACATTGTAAATCTGGTTCAGCGCATTCATCTGCGTGGCCGCGTCCTCGGCCGCGCCAATGGCATCCGCCAGCAGTTGAGTGTAGCGCCGAGCCTTAGCGTCGGCTTTGGCGCGGAGCTTAATAGCGCGCTTCATGCGCCGCTTGAATTGGGTTTGATAAGCGGTAAGTGCCATGATTAGTAAGATTTAGAAGATTAGAGGAAAAAGGAAACGGCCAGCCGTTGGGGCCGGCCGCTTCGTGCATTGCTACCGCGGCTTAGGCCACGTACTCAATGGCCAAGGGGTTCGTGCTGTTGTTGTTCAGCGGATAAAACTTGCCATTAATCTGCTGGTAGAAGTTGATGCCCACCACGCCCACCACCAGGTTGGCGTCGGCCGGAGCAGCCGGGAAGGTGGCCACCACCGACTGATTCACCAGCGGCGCACCATTCAGCGGCAGAATGCCCAGCGGAGCCGCCACCACACCGTTGGTGTAGGTCAGCGCCTCCATGTCCAGGTCCGACACCGCAAACACCACCTCGAAGTGGGTGGCACCCTGCGGAGCCGCAATGTCGCTGGCCGGGTTGAGCGCCGGAATGTGCATCGTCACGTCCGCACCGTTGCCCGTCACCTCGTAGGGGAAGTACATGGTCTGGCCGATGCCGGCGCCAATGTTGAAGTTGAAGCCGAGCAGCGGCGCCGAGTTCGAAGAATCAAACACGCGCTGGCCCCGGTCATTCGTGTCGTCGAGGCCGATGATGGCGCGCATGGCCTTAGTCAGGCGCGAAGCCAAACGGCTGTCGCTGGCCGAGGCAATGGCCACGCGCAGCGAGTCGCGCAACAGCTTGCTGTACTTGGCCGACAAGCCAAATTCTGCCGCGTTTTCACGGGTACGGGCCAAGCTAGCCGAGCTAGCGAAGGCCGCTTTATTGGAAGCAGGTTTTTGACGGACCGAGCCGTCTTTGGCGAACACAAGGCCACCCACGGTGCCTTGCAGTCCCAGGATGCCAGTTTGAGAGGCCATGAGAAAAGAGGATAAAAAAGTGAGATAAAAAACCCGGCTGCTTTCACTTGCGCGGCCTTGTTACCAGGTGCAGCCAACCCGGTAGCGCCGCTTGATTTCTGAATTGAAGGACCGCCACAGCTTCGGAGGTACCGCCTGTCTCACGCCGCATTTCCACAGCCCGCGCCCGGCCCGCTGCGCCACTACCTGCTGTGCGGCCCGCCCAGCCACCACGCGGTTAGGGTCAAAGGCCCAGGCCCAGCCCCGCACCACCATGAGTGAATCCAGCGGCACCGCGCGGCCTGCAGCGGCCACCGTAGCCGTCGGAATCAACACCGCGCCCAGCGTCCGCCCATACAGGTCTAGCCCGGCCCGCGCCACCAGTACCACCCGCCCCGGCGTCAGCAGCCCCGCTACCGAGTCCGTCGCCTGCAGTCCGAAGGCCTGGTCTTGCTCCGGCGCGTCCACTCCCAGCAGCCGCAGCCGATAAGTCGTAGAGCCCGACAGCATGATATAGGTGTCGGCGTCGATGACGCGCACCACCCGGGCCGCCTCGGCAGCCAGCGCAGCGCGGGCCGTCAGCGAAAGCGGCGCACCCGTCTCCCGCTGACTCGACAGGCAGCCCACGGCCAGCGCCCCCGCCAGCCCCAGTCCTGCTACCCTCGAAACAAACCAGTTGACCTTCATTTCCCGAACCTAGCACCCGGTTTCAGCCGTTGTATCTTCGCTTGCCACTTTTACCCCACTGTACCCCATTATGCCCCAGGTTTGCATCCACCCCAAGGAAGTGGCCCAGCTCACCGGCACCAAGTACGGCACGGCCAAGGTCCTGCTGCAGCGCATCCGCGCCGAGCTCAACAAGCCCGCCCGGGCCTACGTCTCGGTCGCCGAGTTCTGCCAGTACACCCATCTCCCCGAGGAAGAAGTTTCCCGCGCCCTCAATCAAGGCCAGCGCAGCTAGCCAGCCTTGGAGCGTAGCTCGAGCATAGCTAAAGTCACCCTCACCCCAATCTCACCCATTCCGGCGAGCGGTTAATTGTCAGCCGGCCAACACATAAAAAAGGGCCGCCCCAGAAACGGAGACGACCCTAAATGTCGAAAAGAGGTGTTTGGCAACTAATTCCCTCCGACCTCACAAAAGTAAAGGCAACACAACGAAAATGAGCTGCAACAGCAGCCAGTAAGTATTCAATCATCCTGAACTGTCCGATATCCTGTCCGACCTAAAAGCAAAAACCCCATTTCCGTTATAGAAATGGGGTTTTTTGTGGCAACAGTTGGAATCGAACCAACGACACCAGCATTTTCAGTGCTGTGCTCTACCAACTGAGCTATGTTGCCGTTACCCCGGAGCGCCTTTAGGTTGCTTTGGGGACCGCAAAGGTACGAATCCAAAACAATGGCGCAAGAAATGGAGTAAAAAAAGTGCAGGATGGAGCGTCTTTTTCTAAAAAGTATTCGGCATGCCGACTATCTTGCGACCCCAAACGTTCCCGCCTTACCTTTACCGCATGTTGCAATCCCTTCTCTTTGCGCTGCTGCTGGTCGCAGCCTTTGGCCTCTTCATTTGGCAGGTTCGGAAAATCCGGGCCAACATTCTTGTCGGTCGCGAGCGCGACATGAGCGGACGTGCCGCCGAACGGTTTCGCAAAACCCTGCTGGTGGCCTTTGGGCAACAGAAAATGTTCAAGCGGATGACGCCGGCCCTGCTCCACCTGGTGGTGTACGTGGGCTTTCTGGTCATCAACATTGAGGTGATTGAGATTGTGATTGACGGCTTGTTCGGCAACATTTTCGGCTTCCACCGCTCGCTCAAGTTCCTCGGGCCAGTGTACGACGTGCTAATGGCGACCAACGAAGTCCTGGCCGCGCTGGTGATTGTGGCCGTGGCCGCCTTCTGGTGGCGCCGCAACAGCAACCCGCCGCTCAAGCGCTTCACCGGCCCCGAGCTGCGCATGTGGCCCAAGCTCGACGCCAACATCATTCTCTACATCGAAGTGGCCCTGATGCTGGCTTTGTTCTTCATGAACACCGCCGACCTGAAGCTGCACGCAATGCGCGGCGAAGACCTGCCCGGCACCTTCCCTGTGAGCAACCTGCTGGTGGGCCTGCTGCCCAGCAGCGAAGGCACGCTGCATGTGCTGGAGCGCCTGGGCTGGTGGATTCACATCACCGGCATTCTGCTGTTCCTCAACTACCTGCCCAGCTCCAAGCACTTCCACATCATCATGGCGTTCCCGAACGTGTGGTACTCGCGCCTGGTGCCGCAGGGCCAGTTTTCGAACGTGGAAAGCATCACCAACGAAGTGAAGGCCATGATGGACCCCAGCTTTGTGGTGCCGCCCGCCCCAACGGCACCCGACGGCTCCGCCCTGGCCCCCACGCCCTTCGGCGCCAAGGACGTGGACGACCTGCCCTGGACGAACCTGCTGAACGCCTACTCCTGCACCGAGTGCGGCCGCTGCACCTCGGTGTGCCCCGCCAACCTGACGGGCAAGCTGCTCTCGCCGCGCAAAATCATCATGGACACGCGCGACCGAATGGAGGAAAAGTATAACTCGCCCCTCATTTTCCGCCCCAACGTGTACGGTGCCGAAGCCAAGCACGAGCCCGTGACCGACCTCATGGAGGCCACGCTGCTGCGCGGCAAAGTGACGCCTGAGGAACTCTGGGCCTGCACCACCTGCAACGCCTGCGTGGAGAGCTGCCCCGTGAACATCAACCCGCTCGAAAGCATTATCGAGATGCGCCGCTTCCTGGTGCTGGAAGAATCGGCCGCGCCCAACTCGCTGAATGTGATGTTCTCCAACATCGAAAACAACGGCGCACCGTGGGCTTTCTCGCCATCGGACCGGTTCAACTGGGCCGATGACTTGTTTGCGGCGGAGAAGCCAGCGACGACGGTCGCGTAATGTTCAAGAAAAGGCGGTCATGCTGAGCGAAGCCGAAGCATCTCTACCGCGCCAGTAATTCAATGCAAAAAGATAGTTACGCGGTAGAGATGCTTCGGCTTCGCTCAGCATGACGTTCTTCTTTCCCAGTATTCCCGATTATGACTCCTGAAGCTCCCGCTAAAAAGCAAATTACCGTTCCCGTTATGGCCGATTTGGCGGCCCGCAACGAGTCGCCCGAAATCCTGTTTTGGGTGGGCTGCGCCGGTGCATTCGACGACCGGTACAAGCGCGTGACCCGCGCCTTCGTACGCATTCTCGACCATGTGGGCACCAAGTACGCCGTGCTGGGCCTGGAAGAAAGCTGCACCGGCGACCCCGCCAAGCGCGCCGGCAACGAGTTCCTGTTCCAGATGCAGGCCATGACGAACATCACGACGCTGAACGGCTACGGCATCAAAAAAATCGTGACGGCCTGCCCGCACTGCTTCAACACCATTAAGAATGAGTATCCGGCGCTGGGCGGTGATTACGAAGTCATTCACCACAGCACCTACCTGCAGCAGCTCATCAACGAGGGCAAGGTGGGCGTGACCGGGGGCGAAAGCTTCAAGGGCCGCCGCATCACCTTCCACGACAGCTGCTACCTGGGCCGTGCCAACAACATCTACGAAGCCCCGCGCGAGGTGCTGGCCGCCCTCGACGCCGACTTGGTTGAGATGAAGCGCAGCCGCGCCAACGGCCTGTGCTGCGGCGCGGGCGGCGCCCAGATGTGGAAAGAGCCCGAGCCCGGCAAAAAGGACATCAACATCGAGCGCACCGAGGAAGCCCTGGCCACCCTCAGCGGTAAAGCCGATGCGCTGGCCAACCTCGGCGGCGTGGAAACCGAAACCGCTGCGCCCGGCGCCCACGATTTGCAGGGCAGCATCATTGCCGTAGGCTGCCCCTTTTGCATGACCATGATGAGCGACGGCGTGAAAAACAAGGAGCAGGAAGCCAACGTGCAGGTGTTCGACCTAGCCGAGCTGGTGGCGTCGGCCGAAGGAATCAACGCTTAATATCTGACCCGGAGGAAGGCGTAGCCAACCACAGATTACTCGGATGGGTCGGTTTTTGTGGCCGACCTTGCGCCGCCGTTTTGCCCCTGGTAGAGCGGCGGCGCAATTTTTATGCAGCATTTTTGTTAAGCATTTGCCAAAAAGCGCCGCTTTGCCGAAAGGCCCACGCGGGCGCCCACAAAATCCGACCCATCCGCTTCATCCGACCAATCCGCGGTTCAGACCATGTACGTTGCTTTTGACCAATTGCCCCCCGAGGCCCGGGTTTGGGTTTACCAAGCCAGCCGCCTGCTCACGGGACCCGAAGTAGTAACGGTGCTGCCCAGCCTGGCGCACTTCGCCGAAGAATGGACCAGCCATGGCCGCAGCCTGCACGCCTCCGCCGAATTTCTGCACCAGCATTTTTTGGTTATTGGGCTCGACGAGGGCGTGGCCGGCGCCAGCGGTTGCTCCATCGACGCCTCGGTGCGCTTTGTGGCGCAGCTCGAACAACGGCTGGGCGTGGAGCTGCTGGATAAATCGCGGCTGGCGTTTTTGGAGAACGGGCAGGTGCAGCTGCTGAAACGCAGCGAAGTGAAAGCCGCCATTATAGCCGGAACCGTAGGACCGGACACTTTTTATTTCGACAATACGGTAGCCACTAAGGGCGAATTGGATAGCCAATGGCCCCGGCCGGCCGGCCAAACCTGGCTGGCCCGCTACTTCGCGCAGGAAGAAAAAAACCAGCCGCTTGCGTGAATGCTACTTAAACGTAGTATTATTGCTAACCCAAAAACGCCTAATCGGGACCCTTACCCGATTCCTCTCTTTCCTACACCACCCCCAATTTCACCTATGAGGAAACTATTATTCGTCTGCACTGCGGCTGGCTCTGTCGCGCTATTAAGCGGCTGCGCCACCTCGGGCAGCGTAAGCAAGGGCGACAAGCAGTTCGCCCGCGGCCAGTACGAGCTGGCAATTCCCTTGTATCAAGCCGATGTGGCCAAGGGTAGAAATGCCGCCATCTCCAACTTCCGCATCGGCGAGGCCTACCGCCTTTCCAACCGCGTGGAACTGGCCGAACCCTTCTACAAAGCTGCTTTGGACGGTGGGGTGAAAAACGCCGACGCCGGCTTCCGCTACGCCGAAGCCCTGAAAGCCAACGGCAAATACGACGAAGCCGCTACGCAGTTTGCGAGCTACGCTACCAACGGTGGCAACCGCACCCTGGCCGCCCGTGCCGATACCGAAAGCAAAAATGCCGCGGCCAGCAAAGAGGTGTCCGGCATGAAAAACAAGTACGACGTGATGCCCGTCGACGCCCTCAACTCGGCTGGGTCCGACTTTGGCGGCACCACCATGGGCACCGGCGGTGACTTTGTCTTTACCTCCAACCGCGAAGGCAAGAAATACCTCGGCAACGGCGAGAACTTCAACGACCTCTACGCCATCAAGTTCGACAACGCCGCGACCATGACCGGTGGCACGGTGCGCAAGCTCGAAGGCCCCTTCAACACCGAAAACAAGCACGAAGCCAGCGCCACCTACACCCCCGACGGCAAGACGATGGTGTTTGCGCGCTCGAACGACGGCAGCAAAAAAGGCTTCTTGAGCGTCGACCTCTGGATTTCCTACAACAAGGGCGGCGTGTGGAGCGAGCCGGTGCTGGCCAACATCAACGACCGCACGGCCGATGACTTTGCTCCGGTATTTGCGCCCGATGGCACTACGCTGTACTTCGCGTCGAGCCGCAAAGGCGGCCAGGGCGGCAACGACCTGTACAAAGCGACGCTCGGCCCGAACGGCCGCTTCTCGCCCGCTGAGAATCTGGGCGAAAGCATCAACACGGCCGGCAACGACAACTTCCCCGGCGTGGCCCCCGATGGCACGCTGTACTTCTCTTCGGACGGACGCCCCGGCCTGGGCAAGCTCGACTTGTTTATGGTGAAAGCCGGCAAGCCGGTGAACCTGGGAGCCGACGTAAACAGCACCGCTGACGACTTCGCGCCCATTCCGATGGCCGACAACACGGGCATGTTCAGCTCGAACCGCGCCGGTGGCAAAGGTTCGGACGACGAGTACATGTTCAAGAAGAAGCCCTTCAAGCTGGTTACCTTCTACGCCGACGGTACCGTACTGGAACGCGACAGCAAAGCCGGTACCACCACGCCGGTAGCCGGCGCACTGGTCACCTTCACCGGCCCGAACGGCCAGCCCCAAACCGCCACCAGCGACGCCTCGGGCAAATTCAGCCTGAAGCTGGACTCGGTGAGCACCTACACGTTGCGCGCGGAGCGCCCTGGCGACTTTACCGCCCGTGGCTCGGTGAGCACCGTGGGCCGCAAGCCCAGCCAGGACCAGTTGCCCAACCTGACGAATGACATCCAGATTCCGGTAAGCCTGACGCTGGAGAAAATTATTCTGGCTAAGGCCATCGAAGTCAAAGACATTTTCTACGACTACAACAAGTATAACATCCGGCCGGATGCTGCCATCCGCCTCGACACGCTGGTGCAGACCTTGGTGGATAACCCCAAAATCTCCATCGAGCTAAGCTCGCACACCGACTCGCGCGGCAAGGACGCATACAACCTGAAGCTGTCGCAGCAGCGGGCTGAGGCGGCCGTGGCTTACATCGTGAGCAAGGGCGTTGCCAAGAGCCGCATCACGGCAAAAGGCTACGGCGAAACCCGTCCGGTGGTGCCCAATGCCAAGACCGAGGCGGAATACCAGCGCAACCGTCGCACCGAATTCAAGGTGACGAAGGTGGCGAAGTAACTTGCCTTTTTAGCTTCTCTGAAAAGCCTCCGCAGCCTTGGTTGCGGAGGCTTTTTTGTGGGTTCTGGCAGCCGGATTGACTTGGATGCCAAGCTGGCGAAAACGTGGCATACCTTTTGAAATTAGCTGAATAGCTGCCGGATTTACCGGTGGCTGTTTCTCCCTCAGCGCCATGAAAAAGGCCTTACTTCTTGCCCTGGCCGGTTTGTTTTCGGCCGTAGCGCCCGCCTTGGCGTATCCGCCGGTGCCGGCCAACGTGAACTTCACCTCGGAGCGCGGCGTGCCCTTCGGGCTCGTGCTCGATGGGCAACCGATGACGCGCGGCCTGACCCGGCAGGTGCACATGGAACAGCTCATGCCCGGCCAGCACTGGGCCGATTTCACGCTGCCGGCCGCTTATGGCCGGGCCGTGCGCTTCCGCAGCCGCGTGTGGCTGGAGCCCGGTCTGGAAACCACGTTTGTGCTGGTGAGCCGGCCCGGCTGGCCCATTAGCCTGCAACAAGCCGGCGCCGTGTCTCTGTATGGCCCCGGCCGGGGCTATGGCCAGGGCTACTACAACGGCGGCCCGCGCTACAACAGCCCCGTGCCCTACGGCCAGGGCGGCTACGATGCCAATGCCCCCTACGGTGGCGGCTACGACCCCAACTATAATGCCGCCCCCAGTCCTCCGGCTCCCAATGGTGGCTACAACGGCAACGGCGGCTATAATAATGGTGGCTATGGCAATAATCCCGCCGGCCCCAATGGCACTTACGGCACGCCCCCCAATAGCCCCAATGGTACCTACGGTACGAATCCGAACGGCCCCAGCGGCAACTACCCGCCTAACCCGAATACGGCCAACACTCCTAATGGCGGCGGCTACTACCCGAACCCGGCCGCCAGCAATTACCGCGCCCTCGCCCCGCAAGACCTGAATGCCCTGGTGCAAACCGTGCAGCAGCGCATTTCCGAAGTCAGCAAGTTGAACGCGGCCAAGGATGGCCTAAACCAGCGCAGCCTGCGCGCCGATGACCTGAGCCGCCTGTTGCGGACCCTGAGCTCGGAATCCTGCCGCATTGAGCTGGCCAAGTTTGCCTACACCCACGTCAGCGACCCGGAGAACTTTAATCGGGTGTACGACGCGTTCGAAACCGAAGATGGCGCCCGTGCCGTGGAGCAAGCCGTGAACGACGGCAGCCTGCGCTAACATCTTTTTGACCACTGACGGCGCTTAATACGTCATGCTATAGCTCGTCATGCAGAGCGCAGCGAAGCATCTCGCGTGGGGGAGTAATCAATAATTAGTGGTGGCACGCGAGATGCTTCGCTGCGCTCAGCATGACTGGTTGATTTTCAAACCTATTCAACAAAAAAGGCCGCTGTAGCAACTACAGCGGCCTTTTTTGTTGTCAGAAAACGCTGCTAGCGGAGGCGGTCCATGCTGCGCACCAGCTGCTCGTCGCGGCGGATGAAGCGGTTGGCCAGCAGGTTGAGGAGCAGGGCCAGGGTGGGCAGGTAAAAGCCGGGCAGGTGTTCGCCTTCGAGCTTGATGTTGAGCAGCTGCTCGCCTTTGCTGGAAAAGTAGAACATGGCGCCCAGCGTGGCCACGATGAGCAGCAGGTTGAGGGAGCCCAGCAGCAGTTGCTTGGCGCGGCTGCGGAACTGGAAGATTTCGAACGCGGCCACGGCAGCCGAGGCCGCTGCCAGCACGCCGATAAGCCACACCGGGCCCGGTGCCGGCAATTGCAGGCCTTTGGCTTCGAAACCGAAGGCCGTCAGGGTCAGTTCCTGGTGGGTGAGGCCGTCGACTTTGTGCCACAGCGGCAGGGCCAACACGCTGAGCATGGCCAGGGCCAGCAACAGTAAAAACACGCTTTGAATTCTTTGTATCATCTTTGTTGTAGTGAAGAACAGGTCCGGGCCGGTGCCGGGGCCACAAATTTAGTCTCATCCGGCGCTTGCGCCGCCATTGATTTCTTACCTGATGCCAACTGCTTATATCGTGGACGCGGTGCGTACCCCGATTGGAAAATTTGCAGGCGCTCTGAGCAGCGTCCGTCCCGATGATTTGGCCGCCCACGTGCTCCGCGAGCTGATGCGCCGCAATCCATCCGTTGATAAAAATGCCATTGAGGACGTCATCATCGGCGCCGCCAACCAGGCCGGCGAAGACAACCGCAACGTGGCGCGCATGGCGGCGCTGCTGGCCGGCCTGCCCATCACGGTGCCAGGCAACACCG
Organism: Hymenobacter rubidus; assembly: GCF_016734815.1. GTDB lineage: Bacteria > Bacteroidota > Bacteroidia > Cytophagales > Hymenobacteraceae > Hymenobacter > Hymenobacter rubidus. The sequence goes on along the minus strand of NZ_JAERQF010000002.1, from coordinate 255,837 downwards.
TGAACCGCCTCTGTGCCTCGGGCCTGCAAAGCATCATGGACGCGGCCCGCGCCATTAAGTGCGGCGAGGGTGATGTGTTTCTGGCCGGCGGGGCCGAAAGCATGACCCGCGCGCCCTTCGTGATGGCCAAGTCGGAGTCGGCCTTCGGGCGCGAGCTCACGGCCCACGATACCACGCTGGGCTGGCGCTTCATCAACCCGCGCCTGAGCAAGCTGCACTACCCCTACGCCATGGGCCAGACGGCCGAGAACGTGGCCAAGCAATTTGGCGTGACCCGCGAGGAGCAGGACTTTTTCGCCTTCGAAAGCCAGCGCAAGTACGCGCGGGCGCTGGAGAAAGGCCGGTTCCGCAAGGAAATTGTGCCGGTATTTATTCCGCAGCCCAAGGGCGACACGGCCCTATTTGACGCCGACGAGCAGCCCCGCTTCTCTTCCCTTGAAAAGCTAGCGACCCTGAAGCCCGCCTTCCAGCCCGAAGGCGGCACCGTGACGGCCGGCAACTCGGCCGGCATCAACGACGGCGCGGCGGCCGTGCTGATGGTGAACGACGACGCCCTGCAGCGCTACAACCTCAAGCCGCTGGCGCGGGTCGTGGCCTCGGCCGTGGTGGGCGTCGACCCCTCGGTGATGGGACTGGGTCCGATTCCGGCCACCCGCAAGGTGCTGGAGCGCGCCGGCCTCACCCTCGACGAAATCGATTTGATTGAGCTCAACGAGGCCTTCGCGGCCCAGAGCATTGCCTGCGTGCGCGAGCTGGGCCTGGACATGGCCAAGGTGAACGTGAACGGCGGCAGCATTGCCATGGGCCACCCGCTGGGCAGCTCCGGTGCCCGCATCACGGCCACACTGCTGCACGAGATGCACCGCCGGGGCGAAGGCATGCGCTACGGCCTAGCCGTGATGTGCGTGGGCGTGGGCCAGGGCGCGGCGGTGATTTACGAGAAGCTGTAGGCTTGTTCTGACGGGCAATACTGGCCCGGTTAAGTTTAGAGTAGAACGTCCTGCTGAGCTTGTCGAAGCATCTCTACCGCGCAACTAGCGCGGTGTCGGGGTTGGTGTACCGTAGCGCGAACGTTGTCGTTCGCGTCCCCGCGCCGCGAGCTCGTTCTGGCACGCGAACGGCAAAGTTCGCGCTACTGACCGCACGGACACTGACTTCGAAACGGCTGTAATCCTGATGGTTGGGATTACTGCTGCGGTAGAGATGCTTCGACTGCGCTCAGCAGGACGTTCTTTTTTGTTCCTTTTTGATACCGTTCCTTGACTTCGGCCTTCTCCTTCGCCGCCGCGGGAGCTTGCAGCAGGCCTACTCGGAAATAGACGGCGCAGCGCGCCTCGTCGTGCGGGAAATAAGCGGCCACCGGTTCGTATCGTCGATGAGGTGGGCGTTGAGGGCGTGACTGTTTGGGGCGGCCTTTTGCTGGTCCGGCAGGAATACCGGAAGGTTTCGGAAAACGTTTTGCCGGTGCGAGTACCCGACGGCAGCAGGCAGCCCTTCGTCACTGCCGAATGCCCGAATGTTACAGGCAGTGCTTCGTCGTTATGGAGGGAGCGGCTGCGGTCGTCGGAGGCCGGTTCGAGGGCCGCGATGGGCAGCCAAGCCCCTGCTACCGCCCGCCTATTTTTTCACAAAAACAGCTCAGAATAATACTAATGTTGTTATAGGTTACTGTATTGCCACGGCATACCTTTAGCCTCATTTACGACTCTCTTATCGGGCGCGTCGATTCTATCTCCATTTCATCTTTTCCTTCTGCATGAGAAAACTCTTCTCTTTTCCGGCCAGCCGGAAGCTTTCCGGCTACGGCCGACGCCTGGCCCTGTTGCTACTCTCGGCCTTGGCCTTGCTGCGCCCGTTGGGGGCCAGCGCCCAGTACATCGTCTTTACCCTGGCTGGGGGAGGGAGTGCTAACGGTACCACGGTCGGAACCACCGACGGGACGGGCACTGCCGCCTTGTTCAGTAGCCCGGCCGGCGTGGCCTTAGACGCGGCCGGCAACGTGTACGTGGCCGACTACGCCAACAACAAAATTCGGAAGGTGACGGCGGCCGGGGTGGTGACCACGCTGGCCGGCGGGGGCGCCACTGGCGCCACGTCCGGCTCTGCCGATGGGACGGGCACCGCCGCCTTGTTCAACAGGCCATATGGTGTGGCCGTGGACGCGACCGGCACCGTGTACGTGGCCGAATACGGCGGCAACAAAATTCGGAAGGTGACGGCGGCCGGGGTGACGACGACGCTGGCCGGCGGGGGCGCCACTGGCACCACGTCCGGCTCTGCTGACGGGACAGGCACTGCTGCCTTGTTCAACGGTCCAGATGGCGTGGCCTTGGACGCAGTCGGCAACGTCTACGTGGCCGATTTAGCCAACAACAAAATTCGTAAGGTGACGGCGGCCGGGGTGGTGACCACGCTGGTCGGCGGGGGCGCCACTGGCACCACGCCCGGCGCCACGGACGGGACGGGCACTGCTGCCTTGTTCAGCGGCCCAAGCGGCGTGGCCGTGGACGCGGCCGGTAACGTCTACGTGGCCGACCGCGGCAACAACAAGATTCGCAAGGTGACGGCGGGCGGGGTAGTAACCACGCTGGCCGGCGGGGGCACTTCGGGCCTCACGCCGGGCGCCACGGACGGGACGGGCACTGCCGCCTTATTTAACTTTCCGAGCAGCGTGGCTGTGGACGCGGCCGGCAACGTGTACGTGGCCGACGGCAACAACAATAAGACTCGGAAGGTGACGGCGGGTGGGGTAGTAACCACGCTGGCCGGCGGGGGCGCCACTGGCACCACGTCCGGCTTTATGGACGGGACGGGCACTGCCGCCTTGTTTAACTTTCCGAGCGGTGTGGCCGTGGACGTGGCCGGCAACGTGTACGTGGGCGATTTCCGCAACAATAAGATTCGCGAGGTCACGGCGGCCGTTGCCATCCCTGCCCCCACCCTCACCAGCCTGAACCCGACCAGCGGGCCAGTGGGCACCAGCGTGACGCTGACGGGCACCAACCTGAGCAGCGCCACCAGCGTGCGCTTCAACGGCACGGCGGCCACCGTCTTCGCCGTGGTGAATGCAACCACCGTGACGGCCTTCGTGCCCGTTGGCGCCACCACCGGCCCGGCCACCATCACCACGGCCGGGGGCACCACGGGCGGCATCACCTTCACCGTGACCACACCCAGCGCCACCGCCCGCTCCACCGCGGCCGACTTTTCCTTGTTCCCCAACCCGGCCCACGAGGCCTTCACCGTGACGCTGCCCGCTGGCACTCTGCCCACCCAGGCCGAGTTGCTGAATGCCTTGGGCCAGGTAGTGCGCCGCCCAGCCGTGAGTGGCGCTAGTTTTCAGGTTGAAACCAGTGGGCTAGCGCCGGGCGTGTACACCCTGCGCCTGCAAGTGGCCGGGGCGGCCACGCTGGCCAAGCGCGTGGTGGTGGAGTAGCACGGGTCACAAAGTCCGCGCTGCGGTACTTTTGCGCTTCATGCGCTACTTCTTTCACCTTGCCTACGACGGCACGCGCTACCACGGATGGCAGGTGCAGCCCCACACCCTCACCGTGCAGGCCGAAGTGGACCGCTGCCTCTCGCAGGTGCTGCGTCAGCCCATCCACTCGCTGGGCAGCGGGCGCACCGATACGGGCGTGCACGCCAGCCACCAGGTAGCCCATTTTGAGGCCGAGCTGCCCGAAGCCCTTACGCTGGAGCAGCTCCTCTACCGCCTGCGCCGTGCCCTACCTACCGACATTGGCGCCCTGCGCCTGCACCCGGTGGCCGACGCCGACCACGCCCGCTTCTCGGCCGAGGAGCGCACCTACGAATATTTCGTGGTGACCCAGCCCGACCCGTTTCGGCGCGACCATGCCCTGTACGTGGACCGGCCGCTGGACGTGGCGGCTATGAACGAGGCCGCCGGCTACCTGGTGGGGCAGTTCGACTTCACTTCTTTTTCGAAGGTGAAGGGTGGCGAGAATCACTACGTGTGCTACTGCTACGAAGCCGGCTGGCACGCCGCGCCGGGCGGCTGGGTGTTCCGCATCCGGGCCAACCGCTTTGTGCGGGGCATGGTGCGGCTGGTGGTGGGCACCCTGCTCGACGTGGGCCGGGGCAAGATGACGGCACGTGAGTTTCAGGCGCTGCTGTGGGCCCAGCGGCGCGTCGATGCCGGCGGCGCGGCCCCGGCGCGGGGCCTGTTTCTCAGTAAAGTGACGTATGGACCGGGCATAGTACCGGAATAGCCGATTTCGGCAGTAGCTTGCGGGAGTGTGGTTGAAGCAAGGCACTGTTTTTGTGCGCTTCGGCGAAACCATATTTCCTTTTCTACTATCCGGCTTATGCGTTCAACGTCTACCTTGTTGTGCCTGCTGTTGGGGTTGTTTTCCCGGCCCGGATGGGCCCAAGAATCGGCCCGCGCCATCGAATTTATTGAAAACCACGGGCAGTGGGATGCCCACGCCCGCTACGCCGCCCAGGTGGCGCCAGGGGCGCGGCTATTCGTGGAGAAAACCGGCCTGACTTACGCCCTCTCCACCGGCCTGCCGGCGCACGGGGCGGCCCCAGCCTCTGCCATGCCCAATGGGCAGGTAAAAGCTCACGGGCTGCGCATCACCTTTGAGCAGCCCAACGCCTTAGTCCGGCTCGGGGCCGAAACCGAAGTAGTCGGCCAACGCCATTACCTGCGCGGCGCCCCTGCTACCTGGGCCGCCGGGGTGCGGGCCTGGCGCCAGCTGCACTACCAGCAGCTGTGGGCGGGCATCGATTTGGTGCTGAAGGAGAGCCCGGCGCAGCAATTTGAATACGATTTACTGCTGGCGGCCGGTGCCAACCCTGCCCAGGCCCGCCTGCGCTACCAAGGCGCCGATGGCCTGACCCTCGACCCGGCCACGGGCAACCTGCTGGTCAAAACCTCCATTGGCACCTTCACCGAATACCAGCCCCGCGCCTGGCAAACCAACCCGGCCAATGGGCAAACCCGGCCGGTGGCCTGTGCCTTCGAGCTGCGCAACGACGTGGTGAGCTTCCGGCTGGGCACCTACGACCACCGCCGGCCGCTGGTGATTGACCCGGCCGTGCAATTCGCCACCTACACTGGCTCGACGGTAGAAAACTGGGGCTTCGCTGCCACCCACGACGCGGCCGGCAACCTCTACACGGCCGGCGTGGTGTTTAACCAGGGCTACCCGACCACCACCGGCGCCTACCAGACGAGCTTCAACGGCAGCATCGACATTGCCATTATGAAGTTTCTGACCGCGAACACCGGCGCGGGGGCACGGGCCTGGGCCACTTACCTGGGCGGCAACAACCTGGAATTTCCGCACAGCCTGCTGGTGAACGGGCGCGGCGAGCTGCTGCTGCTCGGCACTACTTCTTCGACCGACTACCCTACCACGACCACGGCGCTCAGCCACACCTTTCGGGGCGGGCCGGCCGTGGCCCCGCTCGGCGTCAACTACCCCCTCACCAACGGTTCCGACCTGGTGCTGACCCGGCTGAGCACCAGCGGCGGCGGCCTGCGGGCCAGTACCTACCTCGGCGGCACCGGCAACGATGGCCTGCTCGACGCCAACGCCCCGGCCCCGCGCTTACGCCACAACTACGGCGACGCTTTCCGGGGCGACCTGGCCCTCGACCCGCAGGGCAATGTGTACGTGACCAGTACCACGGGCTCGACCGATTTTCCGGGCGTGGCGGCCGGGGCCTACCACGGCGGCCTCACCGATGGGCTGGTGATGAGCCTGGACTCCAGCTTCAGCCAGGTGCGCTGGGCAACCCTGCTCGGCGGGAGCAGTGCCGATGCTGCTTACTCCTTGCAGCGCGAAGACACCGGCGGGCTGCTGGTGGCGGGTGGCACTACCAGCCCCAACCTGGCCGGCGCCACCGGCGGCTATCGCGCCACCCTGGCCGGCGACGTGGACGGCTTCGTGGCCCGCGTGACGGCGGCCGGGGCGCTTACGCAGGCTACTTACCTGGGCACCGGCGCCTACGACCAGGCATTTTTTGTGCGGTCGGCGCCCGGCGGGTTGCTGGTGCTGGGCCAAACCCTGGGCGCAGCCTGGCCCGGCGTCGACACCACGCGATTCTATCACCGGCGCGGGCAGCAGTTTATTCAGCAACTGGCGCCCGACCTGCGCACGGCGGGCTACGCCGCCGTGTTCGGGAGCGGGCGGGCCACGGCCGATATTTCGCCCACGGCCTTTGGCGTGGACTGCTACGGGCGCATTGCGCTGGCCGGCTGGGGCGGCGGCCAGGACCCCAACCAGGGTTCTACCCTCAACCTACCCACCACGGCCAACGCCCTGCAACCCGGCACCGACGGGCAGGATTTCTACCTGATGCAGCTATCGGACGGCGCCCGCGTGCTGGACTACGCCACCTTTTTCGGCTCCTCGGCCGACGACCACGTCGACGGCGGCATGTCGCGCTTCGATTCGCAGCTGGTGCTCTACCAGGCCGTGTGCGCCTGCGACCAGAGCGGCGGCCGGAGCATTCCCATTCCGGCCGGGGCCTACACCTACGCCGCCCACAACGCGGCGCCGCCCATCAACACGGTGCCGGGCTGCAACAACGCGGCCTTCAAATTCTCCTTTCAAGTCAGCAGCTCGCCCACGGCAGTCACCGATACGCTCTCGGTGTGCGCGCGGGCGCAGCCCATACGCCTGGGGGGCTCGCCGGCCGGCGGCACCTGGACCGGGCTGGGCGTGACGGGCTCCGTGGCCACGGGGTTTTCGTTTGTCCCCGACACGGCCCAGCTAGGCCTCCACATTCTCACGTACGTGAGCCCCCCGGCGGCCAATGGCTGCGCGGGCACCAGCACGCGGCGCATCACGGTGCTGCCGCAGGGCACGGCGCGCCTCACGGCCACGCAGCGCATTTTCTGCATTCAGGTGGGCGTGCCGCAGGCCAAAATACCGCTCACGGGCTTGCCCGCCGGGGGCCGGTTTAGCGGGCAGGGCGTGGCGCCGGGCACTTCCGTGTTCGACCCCGTGCTGGCCGGCCCCGGCAGCCACTACGTGCTGTACGAGGTGGCGGGCGGCCGCTGCCCGGCGGTGGCCTCGCTGCTGATGACGGTGAAAAACATACCCAAGCCCGAAGCTGGCCCGCCCCGGCAGGTGTGCGCCAACGACCCGGATATGGCGCTGGGCGGCACGCCGGCGGGCGGCATCTGGACCGGGCCGGGCGTGTCGGGGGGCATTGGCACGTTTGTGTTTACGCCCAGCGTGGCCCTGATTGGCGGGCCGCATTTGCTGATATACAGTTTTCAGGGCGATGCCGACTGCCCGCCCGTGAGCGACACCCTGCGCGTGACCGTCCTGCCGGCCGGCGGCACGGCCACCGTGCCGCCCGACACCGCTTTCTGCCTTTCCAACCAAGTGTTTCGGCTGCGCGGGGGCCAGCCGGCGGGCGGCACCTGGAGCGGGCCGGGCGTGACGGGCACGATGGCCACGGGCTTCATCTTCACGTCGACGCCCTTGCTGACGGGCACGCAAAACCTGACTTATACCGCCCCGTCCCTCAACTCGCCGCAGTGCCCCGGCCGCGCCAGCCGCCGGGTGGACGTGAACACCGGCGGCTACGCCCAACTCACGGTGGCCGACACGGTGATGTGCGCCGTGGCCGGGCCCCAGCGCCTGGAAGCCGCGCCTTCGGGCGGCATCTGGACCGGGCCCGGCGTGACGGGCTCGGTGGCGGCGGGCTTCGTGTTCACACCCTCGGCCGCACTGGCCGGCGTGCAGGTGCTATCCTACACCGGCCCTACCCCCACCAATGCTACGCAATGCCCCACGGCGGGCACCCTGCGGCTGCGGGTGTTGCCCATGCCCAACGTGCTGCTGCAACCCATCACGCCCATCAACTTCTGCCTGGCGTCGCCGCCGCACGGGGTGGTGCTGTTGGCGGTGCCGGCGGGGGGCGTCTTCAGCGGGCCGGGGGTGGTGGGCAACCGCTTTAACCCCGCCGACGTGGGGCCGGGCCGCTACACGGTGAGCTATACCTGGAATTTCCCCAACATCAACTGCCCGGTGGTATCGTCCCAGACGGTAGTGGTGAGCCTGGTGCCCACCGGCCACCTGCCCGCCGATACCGTGCTCTGCGGCAGCCAGGCGCCTTTTATGCTCCGCGCCACGCCCACCGGTGGCACCTGGAGCGGGCCCAACGTGACGGCCGCCGGCACCTTTACGCCTCCAGCCGCGCCGGGCACCACCGAGCTGCACTACGAGCTGCCGGGCGCCTGCGCTACCCTCACTTATCACGTCACGGTGCCGGCGCAGGGCAGCATCACGGCGCACTGGACGGTGCCCGGCTGCCCCGACAACACTTACGCGCCCCGCCGCCTGCGTTTCGAAGCGACGGGGAGCGCAGCGGCCCACGTGCAGTGGGACTTTGGCGATGGCAGCGCCCCGGCCACCGGCGCCGTGGTGGAGCATGCCTACCTGGCGGCCGGGCGTTACCAGCCATTGGCGGCGGTGCTCAACGCCCCGAATGGCAGCTGCTCGAATCAGTTCACGCTGCTGCCCGTGCAGGTGCAGGCCACCCGCCTGCCCAACATTTTCACGCCCAACGGCGACGGGCAAAACGACACGTTTGCGCCGGAGCTGGGCGGCTGTCCGGGCCGGCTGCAAGTGTTTTCGCGCTGGGGCCAAAAGGTGTTCGACACGCCCGAATACCACAACGACTGGAACGGCGCGGGCCTGCCGGCCGGCCTCTACTACTTCCTGCTGGGCCGGGCCGAGGGAGACACGCGGGTGAAGGGCTGGGTGGAAATTGTGCGATAAGGCTGGCAAAGAACTAGCACTGGCCAACTACTTGCGCCCGGCCGCTGTTTCCTCCCGACCTTTGCCTTACTTATGGACCCCACCACTTCCGCCACCAAAACCGGCCAGGTATTCGACTGGGCCGTGCTGCGCCGCCTGCTGAGTTACGTGCGCCCCTACCAACGCGTCTTCATCGGCCTGATTGTGCTCACCGTGGCCACGGCCGTGCTGGGCACGCTGCGGCCCTTTCTCATCCAGCGCATGGTCGATGTCAGCATCGAGCAGGGCGACATGAAGGGGCTGAACTTTATGTTTCTGCTGCTGCTGGTGCTGCTGGTGGCCCACGCCGGCGTGAGCTATTTGCAGACCTACTACGGCGGCTGGCTGGGCCAGTACATCGTGCGCGACATCCGCACCGACCTCTACCGCCACCTGCTCAGCCTCAAGCTCAAGTTCTTCGACCAGACGCCCATCGGCGTGCTCGTGACGCGCAATATTTCCGATGTGGAAACCTTGTCCGACGTGTTCAGCGAGGGCCTGGCGGCCATGGTGGGCGACATTCTGCAGCTGCTCTTCATCATGGCCTTTATGTTCTGGATTGACTGGCGGCTGACGCTGGTGAGCTTGTCCGTGATTCCGCCGCTGCTGTTCAGCACCTACGTGTTCAAGGAAAAAATCAAGGGTTCGTTTCAGGACGTGCGCACGGCCGTGGCCAAGCTCAACAGCTTCGTGCAGGAGCACCTCACGGGCATGAACGTGGTTCAGATTTTCAACAACGAGGAGCGCGAATTCCGCAAGTTTGAGAAGATAAACCAGGAGCACACCGAGGCCAACATTCGCTCGGTGCTCTACTATAGCATCTACTTCCCGGTGGCCGAGGTGCTGGGCGCCATCGGCGTGGGCCTGCTGGTGTGGTACGCGGCGCAGGGCCAGATTGAGGGCTCTATTTCTAAAGGCGCGCTCATTGCCTTCATCATGTACAACGCCCTCTTCTTCCGCCCCATCCGCCAGATTGCCGACCGGTTCAACACCCTGCAGCTGGGCCTGGTGAGTACCGAGCGCCTGCTTAAGCTGCTGGATAATCAGGACTTGGTAGCCACCACCGGCACCTTCGCGCCGGCCGAAATCCGGGGCGATGTGGAGTTCAAACACGTCAAGTTTGCCTACAACGAGCCCGATTGGGTGCTCAAGGACATCAGCTTCCACGTGAAGCCGGGCCAAACCATCGCCTTCGTAGGCGCCACCGGCGCCGGCAAAACCAGCATCATCAACCTGCTGAGCCGCTTCTACGACATCCAGGAAGGCAGCATCTGCATCGACGGGCGCGACCTGCGCGAGTACGACCTCAGCCTGCTCCGCCGCCAGATTGGCGTGGTGCTGCAAGACGTTTTCCTCTTCGCCGGCAGCATCCGCGACAACATCACGCTGGGCAACCCCGCCATCACCGACCAGCAAATCTGGGAAGCGGCCGACCTGGTGGGCGCCCGCCGCTTCATCGAGCGCCTGCCTCAGGGCCTCGACTACCCCGTGATGGAGCGCGGCGCCACCCTTTCGGTGGGCCAGCGGCAACTCATCAGCTTCGTGCGCGCCATGGTGTACCAGCCCCGCGTCATCGTGCTCGACGAAGCCACGTCGTCGGTCGATTCCGAAACCGAAGAATTGATTCAGCAAGCCATCGAAAAGCTGATGCAGGGCCGCACCTCGCTCGTCATCGCCCACCGCCTGAGCACCATCCAGAAAGCCGATAAAATCATCGTCCTCGATAAGGGCGAAATCAAGGAAACCGGCACCCACGAGGAGCTGCTGCGCATCGAGGGCGGCTACTACGCCCAGCTCTACCGCATGCAGTACATTGTGGCCGATGCTTCGCCGAATGGGGAATAGCCGGTTGGTTCATCGCGTCATAGCGCCTTTCCAAACTGGTAGCTTACGCCTGTGCTCAGGGCCGGGGCAAAGGGCGAGATGTCGTTTTTGATGCCGTTGTTTGAAAGATACGAGCCGACCAAGGCCAGCAGCACCGAGAACGTCACGCGGGCGTCGGCGGTCAGTTTCAGGTGGGGCGTGAGGGCATACGCGCCGCCCAGCCCGCCGAGGAACAGGCAGTCGCTGTAGGAGTTGGCCGAGCTGGAATTCGATTGCTGGCCCGTCCGGGCGTTGGTATAAGTGCTTTCCTCGCGGTAGGTCGCCGTCAGAGGCATGAGTCCTATTTCAAAATCGGCCTGCCAGCGCCCCAGGTCAGGCACCGCCAGATGGGCGCGCGTGAGTATCGGCAGGGCCCAGGAAGTCGCGCTGCGCTGCCTGACGCTGGTGCCATAACTATCGGCGAAGGTGGTAGTGCGCCGCGGCATTGTCCGCAACAAAAGTCCCACTTCAAAGCTGCCCCGCTGCTTGATGCGGTAGGCGACGGTAGGCATGACGGGCCAGGGCCGCACCGATTCGGTGCTGTACTCGTTGGCCGCCTCGGTAAAGGCAAAGCGCGGGTAGAAGGCCAACTGAGTGCCCACCGTCCAGCGGCGTGCCGGCCATTGGGCCGCCACGCCAGTTGTTTGGGCCGCTCCCTGGTGCCCCAACAGCACCAAGAGTACCAGCAGTATGGGGTAGTGCTTCATGAGCACGCGAGTAAATTTGTAGCTTGGTAGATAGACGGGCCGACCGGTTTCGGTTTTCGCGCTGCTCTGCTGCAATATAAACCGTTTCCTCGTACTGTGCGCTACTTCTTTCTTGCCATTATCCTGCTTACGCTCGTTGCCGCGGGCACCTACGTGTACCTGGGCGGCACCCGCGAGCCCAAAGTGGCCCTCGAAACCACGGCCACACCGCTGTATCTGGCCGGGCAGTATTTCCACGGCTCGGTGCGCAGCGATGCATTCGGGCAGCTTTTTCGCCAGGCCAAAGACGCCCAGGCCCGCCTGCACGGCGACCTAGCCAACCTTTTTCTCAACGACCCCGAAACGGCCCACGACACCGTGCGGGCCTTCATCGGCCTGGCTGTGGCCGACACCACCCGGCCGCTCCCGGCCGGCTTCCGCTACCGCGCCGTACCGGCCGGGCAGCGCATCGTAGTGGCTCGCCTCAACCATGTGAGCTACCTGCTGGCCCCCAACAAGCTATACCCCGCCGCCCTTGAGGCCGTGAAAACCCAAAGACTCACGCAGCGCGGCAATTTTTATCTGGAACGCTTTGGGGCCGATGATGCCTCTGAAGTGTGGGTGGGTGTAAAGTAACCGCACCAGCCAGCGGCCCGCACCGCCAAATTTTCAGGCGCACACAAAAGCCCCTGGCCGACCTGGCCAGGGGCTTTTGTGTGCAGGAGCCGTGTTACTGCTACACCGGCCTTAGCGGCCAAAGTAGTATGTGCCGCCAAACTGCAGTTGGCTGAAGCCGAAGTTGGCGCCGAACGTGCTGACGGTGTTTTCGTAGCTCGACGGCCGCGTGGGGTTGTTGGCGTATTCAGGCGGGTCGAAGCTGAGGTGCGAGAAGCCCAGCGAACCAACGGATGCGCTGATGCCCAGCTTCGGAATAGGAAAGAATACCACGCCGGGGGTCAGGTCGGCATAATAGCCGTTGCCCGTGTAGCTGACGGCCACCGGAGTGCCGCCGACACCATTGTCGTAGCTGTTGTTTTTGGTATGCTGGTAGCCAGCCCCCAGTGTGCCCACCAAGCCAAACTGCTCACCAAACATCTTGTAGTATTGCCCGAAAGGCCCCACGCGCGTGGGGGCTTTCGGCCACAAGTCGGGCAAGTTGATGGGCGGCGGCGATGACGACGACGTGTTTTTGTAGACGGGGCTGCCCGCGGTGTAGGCCACGCTCAGCCCCAGAGCCAGGTTATCGGCCACGAAGTAGCCGCCCGAAAGCGCCAGATTGAACCGGCTGGTCGTGCTTTCGCTGGAGTAGCTGTAGCTGCCGCCACTGCCCGGCCGGTTATAGGTGCTGCTCGGCTTGTTGGCGGTGCGGCTGTAGCCAATGTTGCCGCCCAATGACACGGTATCGGCCGCAATGGTTTGTCCCTGTGCTGCTTGCACGCTGGCGAGCCCCAACGCCAGAAGTTCAATTTTTTCATGTGAAAAAGGCAGAAAACGGGTGAAGCCGCAAAGGCAGCAGCGCTTTTTCTCAGTAGCCAGACCGTTTTACACCGTCGGTATTAAGACGGAGGCGTCCGTACGTATCGCCCGAACCAGTACTCAAATCCATGGCCTTGTGCCACCAAACAGAAACCCTGCCTGCCCCAGGCAGTACAGCCAACCGGTTCTGCCACGCTTTGAATGAGGGATTGGTCTTCAGGCAAAGCCAGCCATCCACATCCTTTCCACACTTAATCTTTCCTGCTATGTTAGCAATGGATTTCAGGGGCCCCAAGAGGGTCCGCGCCGTCCAAAAGCCCATGCCCACCATCTTGCATCCCGAGGATGCCATTGTGAAGGTGCTGCGCACGTGAATCTGCGGGTCCGACCTGCACCTCTACAACGGGAACGTCCCCGATACCCGCGTCGGCATGACGTTTGGGCACGAATTCGTGGGAGAAATTGTGGACATTGGTTCTGAAGTAACCAATGTGCAAGTGGGCGACCGGGTGCTGGTGCCCTTCAACATTGCCTGCGGGCGCTGCATTTTCTGCAAGCAGGGCATGTTCGGCAACTGCCACGAATCCAACTCCGAAGCAACCGCCGTGGGCGGCTTCCTGGGCTATGCACACACCGGGGGCGGCCACAACGGCGGCCAGGCCGAGTACGCGCGGGTGCCCTACGCCAACTTCGGCCCCACGGTCATTCCGGCAGGCATGAGCCTCGACGACGCTGTGCTACTTACCGACATCACCCCAACCGGCTATCAGGCCGCCGAAATGGCCGGCATTCAGCCCGGCGACACGGTGGTGGTGTTTGGCGCGGGCCCGGTGGGCATCATGGCGGCGCGTTGCTGCTGGCTGTTTGGCGCGGGCCGCGTCATCATCATCGACAAAGAAGATTACCGGCTGGAATTCGCCCAGAATTTCGCCAAGTGCGAAGCCTACAACTTCGAAAGCGACATGGACGACCCGGTGATGTTCATCAAAAAGCAAACCGACTGGATTGGGGCCGACGCCTGCATCGACGCCGTAGGGGCCGAAGCCGCCGGCAACGCCATGCAAACCATCACGGGGCGCAAATTGCTGCTACAGGCCGGCTCGGCCACGGCGCTGCACTGGGCCATCAACTCGGTGCGCAAAGGCGGCGTGGTGTCCATCGTGGGCGTGTACAGTCCCACCGACAACATGGTGCCCATCGGCAACGTGCTGAACAAAGGCCTCACCATCCGGGCCAACCAGGCCTCGGTGAAGCGCCACCTGCCCCGCCTGATTGACCACGTCATGAACGGCATCCTCAAGCCCAGCGAGCTGATTACGCACCGCATTCTGCTGGAAGACGTGGCCGACGGCTACCGCATTTCCTCGGCCAAGCTCGACAACTGCATCAAGCCGGTCCTCATCCCCCCCACTGCTAACGCCTAATGCCGCCCATCATGAAAAAGACCGCAGAAGACTTCGCCCACATCCCCGGCTGGGGCATCGACGCCGACCCCGAAAACGAACCCACCTACCCCAACCGCCACCGCACCGGCGAGGAGCACGATGGCCGCTCCTGGGTGCGCCCCACCCAGCAGGTGCTCGACCGGGAGGTGCTGCACTCCATTGAGCGGCCCGACTACACGGCCGTGGTCGGCAACTCGGTGCCGCCCTCCGGCCTGAGCGGCATGATTCGGCGCTTTGCCTTCAAGCACAGCGAAAACGAGTACCTGCACTGGCTGCCCCTGCTCATGGCCGACAAGGTGAACGTGGTGGAAGGCATCATCGACGACATTGCCCACGGCACGGTGCCCAACATCTGGGCCGAAAAGGGTTACAATGCCCAGTGGAAGCACGACCGTAGTGGCATGCTGGTCAAAATGGCCACCTTCGCCGCCGTGGTAGGCGGGGGCATCTTCCTGCTCACCCGCAAAGGCGATAAGCCGCAACGGCGCGAGTTGGGCAAGCGCTACGCTTCGGCTAGCCGGTAGCATCGGTAAGCTCTGCCTATAACGAAAAAGGCCCGCCGAACTCTCGTTCAGCGGGCCTTTTCAGTTTGTTTTCGAGTCGGGGTGGCAGGATTCGAACCTACGGCCTCGTCGTCCCGAACGACGCGCGCTACCGGGCTGCGCTACACCCCGAAATCAGGCCGATGGGGCGACCCGTTTTCTAATTCCAATTGAGCGGCCGAAAAAAGCCTCCGAACCCGGAAGTTCGGAGGCTTTCTGAGCGCGGCTGCTCTTCCGTCGGAGTGGCAGGATTCGAACCTACGACCTCCAGCACCCCATGCTGGCGCGATACCAGGCTACGCTACACCCCGATTGGTAATTGGAGCGACAAAGGTAAGGCTTTTTCTGCGGCTAGTGCAAGCCGGCGTCGAATAAAGTTTTGCCGCGCGGCCTGATTTTTTGTCTCTGGCCCAACCCCACAACAATAACGGCCCCGAATTTGCGTAACTTTAATCTGTGCGATTTAACTTGAATCTAATTCGGATGCCAACTATGAAAAAGCTATTACTATTGTTGACCTGCGGCCTTTCGCCGGCATTTTCTTTCGCTCAAAGTACCATTTTGCCAACCGGGACCACCGCGCCGCCTACCACGGCCGTTGCTCCCGCCACCACCGGCACACCGGAAAACGCTCCCCTCATTGCCCCGGCTCCGGAAACCCCGGCAGCCAACCCCAACGCCATCAAGGTGAAGGCCGAATCGGTAGCAGGGCGCCTCACGGTGAAGACGGATAACCCGGGCCCCACCCGCGTTGAAGTCTCCGACGTAGGCGGCCGTCCGGTGCTCACCTACACCATGCTGAACGGCCAGATACCGGCCACGCTCAACGTGAGCCAGTTTCCGGCCGGGGCTTACATCGTGCGCTGCACGGCCTACGAGAAAACGGGCATGCGCCGCGTCATGATTGGGCAATAGCTCAACCGGCAGTTTTTTTACAGGCGACGGCCGCTATGCTGAGCATAGCGGCCGTTGCTTTTTTCTCTCCTCGAGAATTCTACACCTACTCAACCGGCTGCAGCAAGTCCCATTTGTTGCCATACAAGTCCTCAAATACGGCCACGTGGCCGTACACTTCGCTGCGCGGCTCCTCCAGAAAGCGCAGTCCTCGTTCTTTTAGCACCGGATAGTCGCGCCAGAAATCGTCGGTGTGCAGGAACAGCCAGACCCGGCCGGCTCCCTGCTGGCCAATGCCGCGCTTTTCCTGTTCGGTTTTGGCCTCGGCCAGCAGCAGGCCACAGCCGGCCGGGCCGGGCGGCGTAACAACTACCCACCGCTTGCCGTCGCCCATGTCCAGGTCAGAATCCAGACGGAAGCCCAGCACGTTGGTGTAGAAGGCAACGGCGGCGTCGTAATTGCGAACGAGCAGCGTGACGTGGGCGAGGCGTTGGGTCATAGGAAACTGTAGCCTGGACTCTGTGAGTCCGGGTATGAATGAGTGGATTTCATCCGGCGCGGGCGGACGCGGACTCGCAGAGTCCGCGCTACATCACGCCTCTTCGGTTTGCAGTTGCCGCTCATACAGTGCCCGGTACAACCCATTCGTTTCCGCCATCAGCGCGTCGTGGGTGCCGTGCTGCACAATCACCCCATCGTCCAGCACCAGGATTTCATCGGCCAGTTTCACCGAGCTTACCCGGTGCGAGATAATGAGGCTGGTGCGGGCGGCCATGATGCGCTGAAGGCTGCCGAGGATGGCATTTTCCGTCTTGGTATCGACGGCGGAAAGCGAGTCGTCCAGAATCAGAATTTTGGGCTCTTTCACCAAGGCGCGGGCCATGCTCACGCGCTGCTTCTGGCCGCCGGAGAGGGTGATGCCGCGCTCGCCTACTTTGGTATCAAAGCCATCGGGGAAGGCCAGAATGTTTTCGTACACGTCAGCATCTTTGGCAGCCTGCAGCATCCGGGCCTCGTCGGGTTCATCGAGTCCGAAGTTGATGTTGTTGCGGATGGTATCGGAGAACAGGAACACGTCCTGCGGCACGTAGCCAATCTGGCCGCGCAGGGCCCGCAGGGAGTAGTCGCGCACGTCCACGTCATCTACTTTGATGTCGCCGGCCGTCACGTCGTAGAGGCGGCAGAGCAGGGCAGCCACCGTGCTTTTTCCCGAGCCGGTGTTGCCGATGACGGCCAGCGTCTGCCCCGGCCGCACGCGGAAGCTCACGTTTTTCAGGGCCTGAATGCCGGTGTCGGGGTAGGTGAAGGAGACGTTCTCGAACACAATGTCGCCGACCAGCTCGCGCTGCACATTCTGGCGGGAGACGATATCGGTTTTCTGGTCCAGAAACTCGTTGATGCGGGCCTGCGAAGCCTCGGCCCGCTGCACCAGCGAGGACGTCCAGCCCAGCGCCGTAACGGGCCAGGTGAGCAGGTTCACGTAAATCAAAAACTCGGCAATGGTGCCCGTGGTGATGGTGCCGCGGATAACTTCCTGGCCGCCAACCCACACCGTAATGAGCGTACTGAGGCCAATGAGGAATAGAATGAGCGGAAAGAACAGGGAATTCACGAAGTTCAGACTCAGCGACTTCTCTTTGTACTCGTTGCTGGCGGCCGAGAACTGGGCGTGCGAGTCGGCTTCGCGCACGAAGGATTTCAGCACCCGGATACCCGAAAAAGCCTCCTGTACAAAGGTGGTCATACCCGACAGCGCCCGCTGGATTTCATCGGACTTCCGCTCAATCAAGTTGTTGACGTAGAAGATACTGACCGACAGAATGGGCAGCGGCAGCAGCGTATAAATGGTCAGTTTCACGTTCACCAGGAGCATGAGCGGCACGATGAGCAGGAACAGCAGCACCAACTGCAGGAAGTACATAATGGCCGGCCCGAGGTACATCCGGACCCGGCTCACGTCTTCCGAAATGCGCGACATGAGGTCGCCGGTGCTGTGGCGGCGGTAGAAGCTGAGCGGCAGCGACTGGTAGTGCTGGTAAATCTGGTTTTTCTGGTCGTTTTCGATGTCGCGCGACATCACGATGAGCGTCTGGCGCATGAAAAACAGGAAGATGCCGCGCAGCAGCGCCAGCCCAATGATGAGCACGCCGTAGAACAGCACGTTGCGCCCAAACAGCTGGTACACCCCGCTCTGGGCCTGCGTGCCGGCGTAGAGGTGGTAGAGGTCGATGCCCTCGTTCACCAAATCGAAGGCGTAGCGCACCAGCTGGGCCGGAAAAATGGCCAGCAACGTGCTCAGCGCCACGAACAGCACCCCGGCGAGGAAATGCCACTTGTAGCGGAAGATGAAGGGGTTAACGGCGGAGAGGGCGCGCACGGGCAAGGGGGAAGAAGGGCCGGTTCGGGAAAATAGCGGTACTTTTGCGGCTTGAAACGCTGAGCCAATGGTTAATCGGAACGTCATGCTGAGCCTGCCGAAGCATCTCTATCGCAGTAGTAATTATTTACTTAAGCAGTAGAGATGCTTCGGCAGGCTCAGCATGACGTTCTGGATTTTCGTACAAGCCCAAAGACCCAACAAAGTTACGCCGCACTGTTCCCAACCATCCATTCCAACAATTCCCACCAACCTCAATCCATTTCACAATGATTGAAACCCAAATCCTGGCGCCTGAAACCATTTTTGGTCAGATTGCCGAACACCAGCACGAGCAAGTCGTGTTTTGCCACGACCACGAGACGGGCCTCAAGGCCATTATCGGCATTCACAACACTGTGCTGGGGCCGGCTTTGGGCGGCACCCGCATGTGGCACTACGCCAGCGAGCAGGAAGCGCTGAACGATGTGCTGCGCCTCTCGCGCGGAATGACCTACAAGGCGGCCATCTCGGGCCTGAACCTGGGCGGCGGCAAGGCCGTCATCATCGGCGATTTTAAAACGATGAAGACCGAGGCCTTGCTCCGCAAGTTTGGCCGCTTCGTGAACAACCTGAACGGCAAGTACATCACGGCCGAGGATGTAAACATGACCACCAAGGACATGGAGTACATCCGCATGGAAACCAAGCATGTAGCCGGCCTGCCCGAGAGCATGGGCGGCTCCGGCGACCCGTCGCCCGTGACGGCCTATGGCGTGTATATGGGCATGAAAGCCGCCGCTAAAAAAGCCTACGGCTCGGAGAACCTGGCCGGCAAGCGCATTGGCGTGCAGGGCGTGGGCCACGTGGGCACTTACCTGCTGGAGCTGTTGCAAAAGGAAGGCGCCAAGCTCATCGTCACCGACTACTACCAGGACCGGGCGCTGGAAGCCGCCGCACGCTTCGGCGCAACTGCCGTGGGTCTGGACGAAATCTATGACCAGGAAATGGACATTTACTCGCCTTGTGCCCTGGGTGCTACCCTCAACGACGACACCATTGCGCGCCTGAAGTGCCAGGTGGTGGCGGGCTCGGCCAACAATCAGCTCAAAAATGAAACCGTGCACGGCCCCGAGCTGGTGCGGCGCGGCATCGTTTACGCCCCCGACTTCCTCATCAACGCCGGCGGCCTCATCAACGTGTATTCTGAAATTGTGGGCTCCAGCCGCCAGGGCGCCCTCACCCAAACCGAAAAGATTTACGACTTCACCCTTCAGGTATTGGCCAAGGCCGAAGAAGAGGGCACACACCCGCAGGCCGCCGCGCTCAAGCAAGCAAAGGAGCGCATCGCCAGCGTGGGCAAGGTGAAGTCGACCTACTAGTTGTTGGTTGCTGGTTGTCAGTTGTTAGCCCAGCCTATCAATTGACAACCAGCAACCAACAATTGACAACCAGCAACCAACAACTAACCCATGCTAAACCGCCGCCTCCTCCGTATCAAAGTCATGCAGTCGCTCTACTCCTACCACCAGGCGGTGGGAGCCGATTTTCTGCTGGCGCAGGACCGCATCGCGGCTGCTTTCGAGCCCGACCTGACGGCCAAAGAGGCCCCCGACCGCCGCAAGCTGGAAGGCCAGCGCAAGCTGGGCGAAGCCCAGCTGCGCGACTGGTACCGCACCGGCACGCCCCCCGAAAAAACGGACGACAAAGCCGTGGACAAGGCCGTGGCCGACGCCATCAACTCCTTTCAGAACCAGGTGAAGAAGGACGCTGACCTCTACGCCGGGCAGCTGCTGGTGGGCGCCGAAAGCATTCACGACCAGTACCTGCATTTGCTCAACCTGCCCGCGGCCCTGCTGGGGGTGCTGGAGGAAGAGCAAAGCCGCGAGGAGCGCCGCCGCCTGGGCCCGAGCGAAAACGCGCTGGACGCCAGCCGCCTGCACCAGAACAAAGCCATTGCCAAGCTGATGGCCAACGAGCAGCTGCAAAGCGCCACCATCCGCCGCAAGCTGGCCTGGGAAGGCACCGACGAAACCGAAGCCCTCACCGCCGCCTGGCAGGAAATGAAGGCCGACGAAACCATCCTCGCCTACCTGGCCGGCAAGCCGACCGACGTGGCCGAGATGGACTACGACACCGACCTGGAAATCCTGCGCCACATCTACAAGGACTTCGTGTTCAAAGGGGATGCGCTGCCGCGCCAGCTCGAATCGGCGGATTTGAACTGGGAGGAAAACCGGCCCATCGTGCGCAACCTGGTGCTGAAGACGCTGAAAATGCTGCCCTTCGGCGCCGACGAGAAGCAAGAGCTCATGAACCTCTCGGCCAACTGGACCGACGACCGCGAATTTGCCGAGACGCTCTACAAGCAAACGCTTATTGAGGACGACAAGATGGAGAAGCTCATCGCCGGCTCGGTGCAGAACTGGGACGTGGAGCGCGTGGCGCTGCTCGATAAAATCATCCTGAAAATGGCCCTCACCGAGATGCAGCTGTTCCGCGGTATCCCGGTGAAAGTCACCATCAACGAGTACATTGAAATCAGCAAGCTCTACAGCACGCCCAAGAGCAAGCAGTTTGTAAACGGTATTCTGGACAAGCTGGCGACGGATTTGGCCGCCAGCGGCGACATTCGCAAATCGGGCCGCGGCCTGCTGGATAACCAGTAATCGGCTTGCCGGTTAAGGCTGAGTGGAACGTCATGCAGCGCGCCGCGCAGCATCTTGCTCGCTTCGTTGCCAGAAGTAATTATTACTATTGCACGCCAGACGCTGCGCTGCATGACGTGCTAACCTGACGTTCCATCAGCCACCTTTGCATCTACCGCCGCGTTTCTGCGTAGGCAGCCCTGAAAACATTCTCACCTTCTCTTCCCTCAATTCATTCGACGACCATGGCCAGCAAAACCACCACCGGCATCCTGTGCTTCGCGGGCGGCGCCCTCACCGGCGCGGCCCTTGGCTTGCTCTATGCCCCCGAACCCGGCACCGAAACCCGCTCCTGGCTCAGCTACCAGCTGGAAAAATACCGCTCCGTACTGGCCGACCTCACCGACAGCCTCGTAACCAGCCGCGAAGGCGTGGGGCAGTCCTCGGCCAAAAGCGAAGGCCAGCGCGTGATTTCCGATGCCAAGTCCAAAGCCGAACAGCTGCTCGGCGATGTCGACCAGCTTATCAATCAAATCAATTCCCGCAAGGGCGCTTAATTTTTTTTACGGGTGCCTAAGTAGTTGACGGAATGGGAGAATGGGTGAGTGACCGATGAAAATTCAGTCCTCGCTCATTCACTCATTCCGTTCTTTGCTTTCTCATTCAGTCATTCATTACCCAGTACGATGCACGTAGTAACCCTTATTCCCGGCGATGGCATAGGCCCCGAAATCACGAAAGCGGTAACTGATATTTTTGCCGCCGCGCAGGTTCCGGTGCAGTGGGAAGAGCAGAATGCGGGGCAAACCACGTTCGACCAATCGGGCGAGTTGATTCCGAATGCTCTGCTCAAGTCGCTGGAGAAGAATAAGGTGGCCCTCAAAGGTCCGATTACGACGCCGGTTGGCAAAGGCTTCCGCAGCATCAACGTGACGCTGCGTCAGAAGTACGACCTCTACCAGAATGTGCGCCCTAGCAAGACCACGCCGGGCATCCACACCCGCTACGAAGGCATTGATTTGGTGCTGTTTCGCGAAAACACCGAGGGGCTGTACTCTGGCCTCGAAATGTGGGACGAGCGCCTCGGCATTGCCGATGCCATTGCCCGCGTCACGGTGGAGGGCTCGCGCAAAATCTGCCGCGCCGCTTTCGCCTACGCCGCCAAGCACGGCCGCAAAAAGGTGACGCTGGCCCACAAAGCCAACATCATTAAAATGGCCGGCACGCTGATGCTCAACGCCTGCAAAGAGGCCAGCCTGGAGTATCCGCAGATTGTGTTCGAGGATAAAATCATCGATAACATGTGCATGCAGCTGGTGGGCAAGCCCGAGCAGTTCGACGTGATTGTGACCACCAACCTGTTTGGCGACCTGCTGTCTGACCTCTGCGCCGGCCTTGTGGGCGGTCTGGGCGTGGTGGCTGGGGCCAACATCGGCGACAACATGGCCATTTTTGAAGCCGTGCACGGTTCGGCCCCGGACATTGCTGGCCAGGGCAAAGCCAACCCCACCGCGCTGCTCCGCTCGGCCATCATGATGCTGCACCACCTCGGCGAGCACGCCAAGGCAGAGCAAATCGACAAGGCCCTGGAAGCTACGCTGATGAGCCAAGAAGAATGCACCGGCGACCTCGGTGGCAAAGCCAGCACCAGCCAGTTCGCTCAAAGCATTATTGCTAAATTGTAATTTTTAGAATTTAGCTATCATCCTTCGCTGCGCTCAGGATGACAGCTAAATTCCTCTTTATCTTATGAAATACCAGATTCTTCTGGCGGCCACGCTCCTGCTGGCTGCCTGCAACAACGATAAAAAGGCAGAAGTGGGCACCGAAGGCATGAACGCCGCGGCCACCGAAGCGTCTGATGCCGCCAACCCTACGGTGGACAACCCCAACGTGGTGAGTGAAAACGAAACCTCAAACCCCAACGCGCCGGTGATGAAATTTGCCGAAGCGGAGTTTGATTTTGGTGATATTCAACCCGATAGCAAAGTCCACCATACCTTCACCTTCACCAACACTGGCAAAACGCCCTTGCTGATTGAAGACGCAACGGCCTCCTGCGGCTGCACCACGCCTAGCTGGACCAAGGAGCCGGTTGCGCCCGGTGCGGAAGGAAAAATGGAAGTGCAGTTCGACAGCCACGGCAAGCAGGGCATTATCAGCAAGCAGGTGGCCGTGCGGTCCAACACGCAGCCCAGCATTACCACCGTTCTCATCAAAGGCAACGTGTTGACAAACGACGGCGCCAAAAAGCCGCTTTAATTTTCAGGCCCATGCTTTCGATTTTACTCCTGCAAGCCACCGGCGGCACCGATTATACACAACTTATCCTGCCCATTGGCATGGGCCTGGTCGTGTATTTCTTTTTCATTCGGCCCCAGCAGAAGCGCACGGCCGATGCGAAAGCCTTCCGGCAATCATTGGCGAAAGGCACGCGGGTGGTGACCATCGGCGGGCTGCACGGGCTGGTGGTGGACCTCACCGAGGACACTGTGGTGGTGGAAGTAGACCGGGGCACCAAGTTGCGCTTCGACCGCTCCGCCATTGCCCGCGAGGTGGGCGCCAAGGCCAGCACCGGCACCGATACGGTGGCTTCGGCCTAAGCCATGACGGGGCCGCTGACTCGGGCGGGCCGGCTGGTGCGCTGGTTCGTGCGGCCCTTTGCCGGGCAGGAAACCAGCTTCTACCGGGCCATCACGGCCTGCCTGCTGGCAGCAGGCTTGTTCTGGCAAATGAATGCTCTGAACAAAACGTACACCACCCGAATCAACTTCCCGCTGGCCTGGCACTACGACTCGGTGCATTACGTGCCGCTGCGCCCGCTGCCCACGGCCCTGCCGGTTACGGTCACGGGCCAGGGCTGGCGCCTGTTGCGGGCCAACCTAGGCTGGGGCACCCGGCCAGCCGACCTGCGCCCCGTGCCCCTGCCCGGCACCCGCTACCTGCCCGCCGATGCCTGGCGGCGCGGCCTGCAAAACGCCCTGGAAGGCGTGCAGGTAACCGAATGGGCCGGCGACACGCTCCGCCTCACGTTTGACCGCTATGCCAGCCGCCGGCTGCCGCTGGCTTTGCCCCCTGATTCGGCCCGGCACTATACTGCCCGCTTCACGCCCGCTCAGGTTACGTTTCGCGGTCCGGCCAGCTTGGTCAATGCCCTGCCCAACCCCTACCCCGTGACGCCGTTGACCACTTCGGCCCACAGCAAAACCGAAGAAGCCGATGTGCCGGTCAGCACGGCGTCGCGCATTCACGCGTCGGTATCTACGGTGCACCTGCTCCAAACGCGCCGCTGAAACAACTGTTTTCATTTTCCCCTCTTCTCATGCTACGCATTGGCATCACCGGCGGCATTGGCTCGGGCAAAAGCATTGCCAGCCGCTTGTTTCACGCGCTGGGCGTGCCGATTTACGATGCCGACACCCGCGCCCGCTGGGTGATGGAAAACGACCTGGTGCTACGCCAGCAGCTTGTTGATGCATTTGGTCCCGACACGTACGACGCGGCGGGGAAGCTGAACCGCCCGCTCCTGGCCGGCACCGTATTCAACAACCCGGCCTTGCTGGCGCAGCTCAACGCCTTGGTGCATCCGCGGGTGGGGCTCGATTTTGAGCATTGGGCCAGCGCGCAGCAGCAGGCCGGCCATCCCTACGTGCTCAAAGAGGCCGCGCTGCTTTTCGAAGCCGGCTCGTACAAGCAGCTCGACCGCATCATCACGGTGTTTGCGCCGCTGCCGGTGCGCCAGGCCCGCGTGCTGCGGCGCGACCCACACCGCTCCCCGGCCGATGTGCTGGCCATTATGGGCAAACAGCTCAGCGAAGAGGAAAAAATGCAGCGGGCCACCTACGTGCTCACCAACGACGACGTGCAGCCATTGCTGCCCCAGGTGCTGGCCTTGCACACGGCATTTAGCGCACCGCAGGGCACATAAAAAAGGCTGCCTCTTCCGAAACAGCCTCCTTCTGATGGGCAAAACCGGCTACTTACAGCTTGCCGGAGTAATCTTCCAGGGTATCAATCACTTTCAGCAATTGGGGCACCGCCAGGGAGTAATAAATCTTCGTGCCGATTTTGCTGGACTTCAATACGCCCCGGTCTTTCAGGGTGATGAGGTGCTGCGAGGCGATGGCCTGGGGCAGGTCGAGGGCCTGGTAGATGTCGGTTACGGACATTTGGCTGTCTTTGCCTTTGGTTTTACCAAGTAAATCAACAATGGCCAGACGCTTGGGATGAGAGAGAACCTTGAGCATAGCCGCAGCACGGTCCAACTGTTGCGCTTCTACACGCGAATGCAATGGTTTCATGAAGTGAATAAAAAGTGAGGGGGGAAATGGAATATGAATTGGTGTGTGAAAGAGTAGAATAAATGCAATACGTTGTTACTACTCCCGTTAGTTCCTATGCAAGAATGCAAAATAGATAGCAAAGGTAATCATTATTTAAAATACAATAATATTCAATCATTTTACTTTTCAAATCAACACGAGCCGAATTTTCTGTACTGCTTCGGGTTGGGGCCTACCTTTGCGGAGCAGCCTGTTTTGGCAGCAATCCTTACCGTAAACCCGCCCGATGCTTGAGCTACTGACGAAATTTGAAAACAAACGCCCCGAAATAGTTTTCGAGTGGAAAGACTCCGAAACCGAAGCCGAAGGGTGGGTAGTCATCAATTCGTTGCGGGGCGGAGCAGCCGGGGGCGGCACCCGCATGCGCAAGGGGCTGGATAAGCGGGAGGTCGAGAGCTTGGCAAAAACGATGGAGGTCAAGTTTACGGTGTCGGGGCCGGCCATTGGTGGAGCAAAGTCGGGCATCAACTTCGACCCGCAGGACCCGCGCAAGCGCGGGGTATTGGAACGCTGGTACCGGGCCGTTATCCCGCTTCTGAAAAATTACTACGGCACCGGTGGGGACCTTAACGTAGACGAGATACATGAGGTTATCCCTATTACTGAAGAATACGGACTTTGGCACCCGCAGGAAGGCGTGGTAAACGGCCACTACCGGGCCACCGAACCCCAAAAAATCCAGAAACTGGGGCAGCTCCGGCAGGGCGTCATCAAGGTGGTGGAAGACGCGGCATTCTCGCCCAACCTGGCCCGCAAATACACCGTGGCCGACCTCATCACCGGCTACGGCGTGGCCGAGGCCGTGCGCCACTACTACCGCCTGTGGCCCGGCACCGACCTGCGCGGACAGCGCGCCGTTGTGCAGGGCTGGGGCAACGTGGGCGCGGCGGCCGCCTACTACCTGGCCGGCCAGGGGGTGCGCATCGTGGGCATCATCGACCGGGCCGGAGGCTTGCTGAGCACCGAGGGCTTTGGTTTGGAGGAAATTCGGGCGCTGCTGCTGGCCCGCAAGGGCAACGCCCTGACAGCCGATAAACTGCTATCGTTTGAGGAAGTGAACGAAAAAATCTGGTCCATCGGGGCCGATATTTTTATTCCGGCCGCCTCGTCGCGTCTGGTGGCGCGGGGGCAGGTGGAACAGTTGTTGGCCGGCGGCCTCAAAGTCATCAGCTGCGGAGCCAATGTGCCCTTTGCCGACCCCGAAATTTTCTTTGGGCCCACCGGCGTCTTTGCCGATGAGCGCACGGCCGTCATTCCCGATTTCATTGCCAACTGCGGCATGGCCCGCGTATTTGCCTACCTGATGGAAACCGGGGCCGAAATCACCGACCAAGCCATTTTTGCCGACACCTCGCACATCATCGGGGCCGCGCTCGAGCGTACGCACCGGGAAAATGCGCAGGCCACGGGCATCGCGCAGCGCTCGTTCGAAATGGCCCTGCGCCAGCTGGTGTAAGCGAGTAAGCGAAAACAGAACGTCATGCTGAGCGCAGTCGAAGCATCTCGCGTGCAATAGTAAACCTAGTCGAAAGGATTACTGCTGTATGCGAGATGCTTCAACTGCGCTCAGCATGACGTTTTTATAACTCCACTGAATCACTTAACCCGCAGCATTTTTATTTGGTAACAATTCGATAACTTTGACGCCCTACTTTTGGTCGCCCCATTTCCGGGGCGATTTTGTTTTTATTAGAATCCCACCATTGAACGTATGTCTACTCTGAAAAAGCCCAAAACCAGCAAAACCAAGGTTGCTGACGATATGCTGAACGCCGGCAGCGGCAAAACCATTAAGCAGCCCAACGTCAACGACGACAAGCTGACCTCCATCACGGAGATGCGCCAGACCGCCAACGGGCAAATCACTATGCCCATTGAGGACGAGCAGCGCCTGCGCAAAGCCTTCGTGGATAAGGACTGGAACGAAATCAAGATTGCCGACAGCTGGCAGATTTTTAAGGTGATGGCCGAGTTTGTGGAGGGCTTCGAAAAGATGTCCAAAATCGGGCCCTGCGTCAGCATTTTCGGCTCGGCCCGCACCAAGCCCGAAAACCAGTACTACCAGCTGGCCGAGGAGATTGCGGCCAAGCTGGTGCGCCACGGCTACGGCGTCATCACGGGTGGCGGCCCCGGCATCATGGAAGCCGGCAACAAAGGCGCCCGCGCCGAGGGCGGCAAGTCGGTGGGCCTCAACATTGAGCTGCCTTTCGAGCAAACCCACAACATCTACATCGACCAGGACAAGTGCATCAACTTCGACTACTTCTTTGTGCGCAAGGTGATGTTTGTGAAGTATGCGCAGGCCTTCGTGGGCATGCCCGGCGGCTTCGGCACGTTGGATGAGCTATTTGAGGCCATGACGCTGATTCAGACCAAGAAAATCAGCCGCTTCCCCATCGTGCTGGTGGGCTCGGCGTATTGGAACGGGCTGTTTGAATGGATTAAGAATGTGATGCTGCACGAGGAGCACAACATCTCGGCCGAGGACCTGAGCCTAGTGCAAATTGTGGACGATGCCAGCGAAGCCGTCAAAATCATCGACGACTTCTACCACAAGTACCTGCTGTCGCCGAATTTCTAGACCGCAGATTTTCGCAGATTTGACGGATAAAAACGGATTCTTTGCCGCACCGGCCAAACAGTTGATGAGAGAAGCCGCTTCTTCGGGAGCGGCTTTTTTTGTGGCTAGCTTCGCCGTTGCGTAGCCCTGGCTAGCTGCTCAAGCCCTTTTTCATGTCCTCCCCCACCAACCATTTATCCGAATACGATTACCTCATTGTGGGCGGCGGGGCAGCGGGCCTTAGTCTGGCGTATCACATTTCCCGCGAGCCCCGGCTAGCCGATAAGAAGGTGCTGCTCATCGAGCCCGATGCCAAAACCCGGAACGACCGAACCTGGTCGTTCTGGGCCGATGAGCCGGGGCTGTTTGATGGCATTGTAGCGCACGAATGGCGCAAATTTGCCTTTCGCAGCCCCGGTTTCGAGCGGGTGATTGATTTGGGTCGCTACCGCTACAAAACGATTAACGGGCTGGACTACTACCGTTTTGTGCACCGGGCAGTGGCCGCCAGTCCGCAGTTTGCAAGCATGCAGGGCGAAGTAACCCGATTGGCAAACACGCCCACCGGCGCAGTTGCCACCATCACCGACAGTGAAATAACAGCTCGCTACGCCTTCGACAGCCGCCCACCAAACCTGGCGGAGCTGAAGCAGCCGGAGAAGCACCGCTACCTGTTGCAGCACTTCGTGGGCTGGGAAATTGAAACCGAAACCGATGTATTTGACCCAACTACAGTAGAGTTTATGGACTTCCGCGGCGAGCAGCAGCACGAGGCGCGGTTTATGTACGTGCTGCCTTATTCGCCACGCAAGGCACTGGTGGAGTATACGTTGTTTTCGGAAACAGTGCTGCCAAAGGCCGAGTACGAAGCGGCCATTCGACATTACCTGACCAACACCCTAAAGCTCAAAAGCTACCAAATCACGGCCGAGGAAGCAGGCGCGATTCCCATGACCGACCACCCGCTACCGGCGCGCACGGGCCAGCACATCATCAATCTGGGCACGCGAGGTGGCCGAGCCAAACCCAGCACCGGCTACGCCTTCAAGCGCATTCAGCAGCATTCGGCACGTTTGGTGGCAGCGCTGGCAGCTACCGGCCGGCCGCCCGCCGATGCCACGGGCGACAACTGGCAATTCCGACTCTTCGATACGCTGCTGCTCGACATCATGCAGCGGCAGGGAGAAAGCACGCGCGACATTTTCCGACAGCTTTTCGAGCGCAATCCGGTTGAGCGCATCTTCCGTTTCCTCGATGAGCAAACTTCGTGGGCCGATAACCTGCGGGTGATGAATTCGGTATCGGCCGGCCCATTTATGCGGTCCATTGGGCAGGTGCTGCGCGGCCGACCGGGACGGCGATGAGTAAAAGGGACGTCATGCTGAGCGCAGTCAAAGCAACTCTACCGCGTGAGTAATCCAATCGGCAGGATTTACTTACACAGTAGAGATGCTTCGACTGCGCTCAGCATGACCGTTTCTTATTATTCCTCATTTTATTCCTCATTCATCGTTGCCCATTAAGCACCACGTTCCGGCGCTTGCTCCAGCCAGGCCTTAGCTTCCCGTACCGTAGCGGCCGAAATCGGGCGAAGCTGGGGTTCCGGCTCCGACAGGTTGAGCAGGTAGCCGGTTAGCTCCGGCAGGTTATCGAGGTCGTGGGTGCTGCACAGCACCGTTTTTTGCGCTACGGTAGCCCAGCTATGCACCAGCGTGAACACCTGCCGCCGGTAATACACATCGAGCTGCTGGGTTGGCTCGTCCAGCAGGTACATCTGGGCGTCTTGCAGGCTGAGTTGAGCCAGCCACACCAATTGCTGCTCACCGCCAGATAGTTCGGTGAAATCGCGGGCCGCCAAGTGGGCCATGCCCACGCGTTCGAGTGCCGCATCGGCGGCGGCATAGTCGGCCGGGGCATAGGCACTGAACAGGCCGTGGTGACGGTAGCGGCCCATCACCGTCAGCTCCCGCACCAAGATGGAAAAGCCTAGGCTGCCCCGTTGCGGCAGGTAGCCCAACAGGCCGGCCGTGGACGCCTGGCGCAATGTCCTTGCCTCTTGTCCCAGCAGTTTGATGCTGCCCTGGTACGGCAACTGCCCCGTAATGGCCCGAAACAGCGTGGTTTTGCCGCTGCCGTTGTGCCCCACCACCGCCACGAAAGCCGGCGCGGGCAGAGACAAAAAAAGGTTGCGGACCAACACCCTGCCGGGGTAGCCCGCAACCAGATTTTCTATTATTAATGAAGAATGAGGAGTGAGGAGTGAGGAATTTTGGGATGTTCCCAATTCGTCATTCTTCGCTCTTAATTCCTCATTCATGCTAATACTCGTCCTCGTTGAACATGAAGTCCTCCTTGGTCGGGTAGTCGGGCCATACTTCCTCGATGTTTTCGTAGGGTTGGCCGTCGTCTTCCAAGGCTTGCAGGTTCTCCACTACCTCCATGGGCGCGCCCGAGCGGATAGAAAAGTCAATCAGTTCGTCTTTGGTGGCGGGCCAGGGAGCATCTTCCAAGTAGGAAGCCAGTTCGAGTGTCCAATACATAGTGAAGTGGATAAAAAAAGGGTTGGCGAAGGTAATCGTTTCCTGGCAAGATACCAAGCCGGAAACCGTGCTGCAACCGACAACGCAAAAGGTTGGCCAAGGTTAGCCCGCAGCCTGGGCTTGCTGGGTAAATAAGACGATTAAATCGTTCTTGGTGCGAATTTTACGCTCGAAAGAGCGAATTTTGGTTTGCAGCATTTGCCGAAAGGCGTCATTGGCCGCGCTGGGGCTGAGCTTGTCGAGGTTGTCGCGCAGGGTGGCCAGCTCCTGGTGGTCGTCCTTGAGCAGTTCGCGCAGGGTACTGGCCCGGAAGCGGGCCCGCTCGGCGGGCGCAGTGGGCATGGGCGGCCCATCCGTGCGCTTGCGCAAGTGGTATTCGAGGGCGCTGAGCTCAAAAATCTTGTCGCAGGCCACCATGAAGCGCTGCCAGATGCGGTCCGACTCCTCGCCGCGCACGGTGCCTACCTGCTTCCACTCGGCTTGCAGGGCCTTGGCCTGGTGAATGGCCTCCTGCGGCGGCACGGCCATCAGGGCTTCGGCCCGGTCGGCGAGGGCGCGCTTGCGGGCCAGCAGCACCTCGGGCGAGGCCGGCGCGCCGGGTGCTCCCACGGCCTGCTGGGCGGCAATGTGCACCTTGAGCCGCTCGAAAAAGTGGTTGTTGGCGGCGCGAAAGCGCGTCCAGAGTTCCGACGCCTGCTTTTTGGGCAAGTTGCCGTTCACCTCGCGCCACTGCTGCTGCAGGAGCTTGAGCTGGCGCGAAGTGGTTTCGAACTGGTCGGAATTCTTCAGGTTTTCGGCTTGCTGAATCAGTTCGCGGTAGCGGTTTTGCACCCGCGAAACCATCGACTTCTTATCGGCCTGAAACGCTTTGCGGCGGTCAAAAAACACCTGAATGGCGGCCTGAAAACGACGCTCCAACTCATCGGTCATGGCCTTGTCGACGGGGCCGGTTTTGAGCCAGCCCTGGCGCAGGTCCTTCACCTTCTCGCTGGCCGACACCCATTCCACGCTTTCGCTCAGGGCTTCGGCTTCCTGAATAAAGCTGAGCTTGGTGGCCAGGTTGCGCTCGCGGTTGTGGGCCACGGTCACAGCAATGGCGGCTTCGGCCTCGCTGAGGCGGCGGTGCAGGCTGGCGAAATCGCCCAGGCCGTCGTAGGTCAGCAGCTGCTCTTTGAGGTGCTGGGCCTTCATCAGGAAGGAGCCTTTGTTGTCGCTGGCTTCCATTTTGGCCAGCAAGGCGTCTACTTTGGTGCGCAGGGCTTCGAAACGCTGGCCAAAATACCGCAGAGCGGCATCGTCCGTTTCTTTAACCAGGCCTATCTGGCGAGCGGGCTGGTTGAGCACCGGGCGTAGCCACACGCCGTCGGCTTCCACGTAGCCGTAGCGCTGGGCTTCGGCCAGCAAGTGGTCGGTTGGTTCCATACTAATTGGTAAGCTCGTGTTGGGAAGCTCGAGGGTAGGAGGGTGGGATATATGATTGAGCGGGCAGAAAGGGGGCTAAAGTTGGAACGTGGACCGGGAAGGAACTACAAGTTTACGGTAAAAAGGTGATGAAATGATGTGCTGACGCGGCGGGTTAGCCGATTCTCGATTGTGCGGGGAAGCCGAAACCAGATGCAGGTTCTCCCGACAGGTTTGCCGTTCTTTGCCCTGCCTTATCGCGGCAGCGGGCCTACGCACGCTGCGCAGCCGCCAGATTGGGCAAATCCTAGCACTTCCGCACACTTTTCATCCGCAAAGCCCTTCCCATGAGCGACCAGACCATCATTTTCAGCATGGCCGGCGTGAGTAAAATTTACCCGCCGCAGAAGCAAGTTCTTAAGAATATTTATCTGTCTTTTTTTTACGGCGCCAAAATCGGCGTGCTGGGTTTGAACGGCTCGGGCAAGTCGAGCCTGCTGAAAATCATTGCCGGCGTCGATAAGCAGTTTCAGGGCGAAGTAGTGTTTTCGCCCGGCTACTCGGTGGGCTACCTCGAGCAGGAGCCCCAGCTCGACCCCACTAAAACCGTGCGCGAGGTAGTGGAAGAAGGCGCCGCCGAAACCGTAGCTTTGCTGAAGGAATACGACGAAATTAACGAGGCCTTCGGGGCCGAGGACGCGGATTTCGACAAGTTGCTCGACCGCCAGGGCAAGGTGCAGGAGCGCCTCGACCAACTCGACGCCTGGAACCTCGACTCGAAGCTGGAGCGCGCCATGGACGCCCTGCGCACGCCGCCGCAGGAGGCCATTATCGGAACGCTCTCGGGGGGCGAGAAGCGCCGGGTGGCGCTGTGCCGCCTGCTGCTGCAAGAGCCCGACGTGCTGCTGCTGGACGAACCCACCAACCACCTCGACGCCGAAAGCGTGCTGTGGCTGGAACAACACCTGCAGCAATACAAAGGCACGGTCATCGCCGTGACTCACGACCGGTACTTCCTCGACAACGTGGCGGGCTGGATTCTGGAGCTGGACCGGGGCAGCGGCATTCCGTGGAAGGGCAATTATAGCAGCTGGCTGGAGCAGAAAACCGACCGCCTGGCCAAGGAAGAAAACCAGGAAAGCAAGCGCGCCAAAACCCTGCAGCGCGAGCTGGAATGGGTACGCATGTCGCCGAAAGCCCGGCAGAGCAAGGGCAAGGCCCGCCTGGCCAACTACGACAAGCTGGCCAGCGAGGAAGCAAAGGACAAGGAGCAAAAGCTGGAGCTGTTCATTCCGGACGGCCCGCGCCTGGGCGCGCAGGTCATTGAGGCCGAGGGCATCACCAAAGCGTTTGGCGACAAGCTGCTGTTTGAGAACCTGAGCTTTGCGCTGCCGCAGGGCGGCATCGTAGGCATCATCGGGCCGAACGGGGCGGGCAAAACCACGCTCTTCCGCCTCATCACGGAACAGATGCAACCTGACGCGGGCACGTTTGTGGTCGGGCCCACCGTCCAGACGGCCTACATCGACCAGCAGCACGACACGCTGGACGGCGCCAAGTCGGTGTTCGACACCATCACGGGCGGCACCGAAACCATGCTGCTGGCCGGCCGGCCGGTGAACTCCCGCGCCTACGTGAGCAAGTTCAATTTCGGCGGCGGCGACCAGGAGAAGAAAGTCGGCACGCTCTCGGGCGGCGAGAAAAACCGCGTGCACTTGGCCATGACGCTCAAGCAGGGCGCCAACCTGCTGCTGCTCGACGAGCCCACCAACGACCTGGACGTAAACGCCATCCGGGCGCTGGAAGACGCGCTGGAGAACTTCGCCGGCTGCGCCGTCATCATCAGTCACGACCGGTGGTTTCTGGACCGGCTGGCCACGCACATCCTGGCCTTCGAGGGCGACTCGGAGGTGGTGTGGTTCGAGGGCAACTTCTCGGACTACGAGGAAGCCAAGCGCAAGCGCCTGGGCGACGTGGAGCCCAAGCGCGTGCGGTACAAGAAGCTGGGGTAATTGCCCGTAAAAAAAGAAAGCGCCGTGCTGGGGAATTCCCTGACGCGGCGCTTCTTCTTTTTATCGGTTAACTCAAACTACTGTCGGCTCACCTTCTTTGTCAGGCGCTGGCCGGCATTCAAATACAGTACTTCGTAGAGCCCGGCGGGCAAGGCCTGGAGGCTAAACGAGGCCTGGGTTGAGCCTACCGGCGCCGCCCCGGCCAGCACCACGCGGCCCAGCGCGTCCAGGACCTGGAAGGTGGCGCCGACACTGGCCGCTGGGTAGCTCAGGGTGAGCTGGTCGGTGGTAGGATTGGGGAAAGCTTCGAGGGTGCGGGCGAGGGCCTGGGCC
Organism: Hymenobacter rubidus; assembly: GCF_016734815.1. Lineage (GTDB taxonomy): Bacteria > Bacteroidota > Bacteroidia > Cytophagales > Hymenobacteraceae > Hymenobacter > Hymenobacter rubidus. Next base: position 221,955 of record NZ_JAERQF010000002.1, on the reverse strand, counting down.
GGGTTGCTGGTGGCCAAAACGACGGTGGCGGCCAGGCCGTTGAGATAGTTTTCGAGGTTGGTGTAGCCGCCCGCACCAATAGCGTAGCGGTCGGTGGGGTCGTTCAGGTTCAGGCCGTGGGCGGTTTCGTAGGCGTCGGTCATGCCGTCATGGTCGGTGTCGGCGGGCGCGGGGCCGCAGGTGAGCACGGGCCAGGCGCCGGTGGTGAGGGCGTAGGCCGTGCCGTGCGGAAAGCCGCCCTGCACGTCGATGAAGCCCCCCGTCCGATTTTGCACGTCGCTGATAATGCGCTGGTCCAATAAATCGCGCGCCGGCAGCACGCACCCGGCATATTGCAGCACCGAGCTGTAGGCATCGGTAGCCGTTTGGGTCGTGATGGGCAGAAAGGAGAAAGGGGTGTTCACTTTGGACTGCACAGTATCGGCTGCCACGCCACCGCCCATCACCACGCCCTTCCAGTTGTGGGCCGTGATGGTGGACGAGCCATCCAGGTAGTTGCCCGTCAGGTACACCTGCGGATAGGGCAGAATGGGGGCCGTGGTTTGCTTGCTGGGGTTCAGAATACGGGTATGCGAGCTGCTGTTGGGGCCCCACTTGTAGTAGTTATTCACCATGTTGTAGTTGCCGCCCTCCCCGCCGTAGGTGTTGTTAATGCCCCAATTGTAGACGACGTTGTTGCGGAAGTCACAGTTTTCGGAGCCGATGGGCACGCCGTAGCGGGCGCCGTTCCAGCGCGGAGTGCGGCTGTTGCAGTGGGCAAACAGGTTGTGGTGAAACGAAGCGTAGCGCCCGCCCCAGATGCCGCCGTAGCCGTGGCGCTCGTAGTCCGTATCGCCGGTTTCGAAGTGGTAGGAGTAGTTCAGCGGCTCGCTGATGAGGTTCCATTGCAGGGTCATGCTGTCGGTGGTAGCGCCGTAGAAGGTGAAGGCTTCGTCGTCGCTCCAGCTCATGGTGCAGTGGTCGATGATAATGCGGCTGTGGTTGAGGCCCCCGAACGAGTCGTCGCCCCCGCTACCGTTCAGCGGGTTACCCGAGGCATCCACCAGCTTCTGGTTTTTATCGCCCATGCGGAAGCGCATAAAGCGCACGACCACGTTGTCGGTACTCACGGCCACCGGGTAATCGGCCAGACAAATGCCGTCGCCGGGAGCCGTTTGCCCCGCGATGGTGGTGTTGGGCCGCGAGATATTGAGTTTCGACGTGAGGTGAATGGTGCCGCACACCCGAAACACAATGGTGCGGGCCGTGGCCGTGGCCCCCAACGCATAGCGCAGCGTACCGGGCGTGTTGGTATCGGCCAGGCTCGTCACCTCAAACACCGTGGTGGGCACGGAGGCCGTGCCCCGGCCGCCGGTAACGTAGCGGCCCGCCCCTTCGGCCCCCGGAAAGGAGGGCAGGCGCTGAGCCAGGGCAGGAGCCGCCAGTCCAAGCAGGGCAGCACCAGCCACTAAACAGCGCCGGAGCGCTGCAGGAGTAAACAGATTCAGCATAATGAAGTGGGTTAAATTAGGGCAGCAAGTTGGCCATCCTCCTATGAGTATAAGGTGAAAATGCTGCGTTGGCAAGCGCAAAGCACTATAAACCAGCCGGTCCGGCCATTTTTTTCTTTGCACCACTCTTTCAGCCACTAACACACCTGCTCGCCAGCGTGCCATACCCAGAATCTCACTGCTGAGCTGCGTGCTTGCGTATAGCATCTCGCCTTGCTGGTGGTTTCTGCACCGCCTGAGCAATGTGGAGCCGAAGCGGGTACGGCATAAGAAGCTTGGGTACCAGTTGAGGAGAAAGTAAGACACAGCCTATCAGAACGGTCATGCTGCGCTTGTCGAAGCATGACCGTTCTGATGGAGGGACTATCCCGAATTAGCTGTTTTTAGCTGAAATACCCGAAATCATTCGCCAGCAGGCGGTGGATTTCGCCTTTCACGGCTTCGCGCAGGTCGGTCAGGCGGGTGAGGCGGCTTTGCAGCTCGGGGTACCAGGCGGCACCGGGGTTGCGCTGGGCGTAGGTGCAGATTCCGTTCCAAGGGCCGTGCGAGTTAGGGGTGTCCTCTGGCACCAGCACATGCACGTATTTTTTGCCGATGTGGTCTTCTGCCAGGTGCAGCAGGTCAGCTCCGGCCGCTATGCAACTGCAGAAAAGAGTGAGTAAGTAGCCGCATAACGCCGCCGTTCAATACTACGCCACAGGTTGATAAAGCAAGGCTTTTCTCACCCCTATTGCATCAGTGCCAGCACTGAAACCTGCTTATGCCACCCAGCCTTCGCGCACGGCGCGGGCAGCCAGCCCCACCAGTGTGCGGGTGCCCGCCTTTTGCAGCAGGTTGCGCCGATGGCTTTCCACGGTGCGCACGTTGATGAACAGGCGGTTGGCAATTTCCTCGTTGCAACAGTCGGCCACCACCAGGCGCAACACTTCCAGCTCCCGCCTGCTAAAGCCGTTTTGGATGGTATAAGGCGGGTTGAGGCGCGAGGGCACCGGCGCCTCCTTCGGCGGAGCATCCAGCCAGGGTGCCAGGGCGGCAGCCAGCGCGTGGGGTGGCACATGACTGGGCAGCAGCAGTTGCGTGCCGGGCCACGTCAGGGCATCGCTGCGCTGGGCGAGGGTGCGCGGGTCGGCCAGCACCAGCAGGCGCTGCGTGGGGCGCAGGCGGTGCAGGCGGTCCAGCAAGGCCGGCAGGGCCAGTCCGGGCAGGGCGCCGTCAAACACAATCAGCTCGAAAGTGTGGCGGGCCACTAGGTCGGGTACCTGCGTGGCATCGGCCGTGAGGGTGAGCTGTAGCTGGGGCCATTGCTCGCGCAATAAGGCCAGCAGGCCCTGCCGAAACAGGGTGGGCGGGGCCGCTACCAGAGCGGCCGGGGTAGACACAATCATGACGCAGGCAGAAAAAGGGACCCCGCGGCCGGCGACTGTGCTACCTGGAAAGGGTGATAGCAGCCGAACCGCAGTAAGAAGGAAGGCAGTTGCAAAGTAGCAGGTATAAGCCAATTATCAATAATTATTATTTTATATGTACCAATAGATGCGTTGTGAAACTTAAAGCATGTCGCTAATAAAGCAGCCTGCTGAGCATGAGTGCTTAACAAAAAAAGCCGCGGGCCTGCGATGCAGGCCGGCGGCTCCAAACCGTGGCAACGGGCGCAACGCCCCTAGCGGCGCCGCATAAAGATGTTGACGTAGTACAGCAACGAGGCCAGCGAAGCCAGCGCGGCGACCACATACGTCATGGCAGCCCACCATAGCGCATCTTGGGCCATGGCGTGCTCCTCGGCATTCACCACGCCGCGCTTATCCATCCAAGCCAAGGCGCGCCGCGAGGCGTCGAACTCAACCGGCAGCGTGATAAACGAAAACAGGGTGGTCAGGCCAAACAACGCAATGCCAATGCCCAACGGGTAGGGCGTGCGATTGATGGTGAAGAAGCCTATCAGCAAAATGATGGGCATGTAGCGCGACACCGCGCTAAGCGTGGGCACCAGCGCCGAACGAAACTGCAGCATGGAATACGCCGTGGCGTGCTGCACCGCGTGGCCGCACTCGTGGGCCGCAATGGCCGCCGCCGAGGCGCTCCGCTCCGCATACACGCCCTCGCTCAGGTTAACGGTTTTGTCGGCGGGGTTGTAGTGGTCGGTCAGCTGGCCGTCGGTGCTGATGACGCGCACGTCGTAGATGCCGTGGTCGGCCAGCATCTTGGCGGCGACTTCGGCCCCACTCAGCCCCGAACTCAACCGAATCTGGGCGTACTGTTTGAATTTGCTGCGCAGCCGCCACTGGATGCCCCAGCTAACGAACGTGAGCAGAATGAGCAGGAAATACATGATAAGGGAATGGGAAAAAACAGTTAGGTCGTGCGCAAAATGCGCTCAACAATGCGCGAGGTACTGTAGCCCGGCACCAACGGCACCGTGAGCACCTGCCCGCCTCGGTTCAACACGAATTCGTGGCCCACAATTCCGTCAATGGCGTAGTCGTCGCCCTTCACCAGCACGTCAGGCTGCACCAGTTCAATCAGGGCCAGCGGCGTGGGCTCGCCAAAAAGCACCACCGCATCTACAAAGGCCAGCGAGGCCAGGATGCGGGCCCGCGCCCCCTCGTCCTGAATGGGCCGGCCGGGCTTCAAACAGCTCACCGAAGCATCCGTATTGAGGCCGACCACCAAGGCATCGCCCAGGTGCCGGGCGTGCTCCAGATAGTCGACGTGGCCCAAGTGCAACAAATCGAAGCAACCGTTGGTGAACACCACTTTGCGCCCGGCAGCGCGCCAGTCCGCCACGGCGGCGGGCACCTGCTCCGGGGTCAGAATTTTATCCTTGGTCCACATGATACGCTGCGCTTAATGAAGAATTAAGAATAAGGAATGAGCAATTGACGCGGCTGTTTATTGAAGGATAAAAGCAGGATGAACCATCCCAATTCTTCATTCCTCATTCTTAATCCTTCATTAAGCGCAGCGTCACTCCGTCGTGAGCGGCTCGTCTGCCAGCGCTTCGGCTTCGGTCAGCACGCTGCCTTTGTCCACTGCGGCTACGGCAATGAAGCTGATGCCGCCCATCAGCACCACCAGCAGGGTTTGCGCGCCGTGCACCACCAGGGCGTAGGCAATGCCGGCCTCTTTGCTCACCCCATACACAATGAGTACCCCCTGCACCAGCACATGGAATGGCCCAATGCCGCCCGCCACCGGCGCGGCCATGCCAAAGGCACCAAACGTCAGCACGGCCAGGCCGGCCCGCATGTCGAGGTTATAAGTTTCCGGAAAACAGTAGAAGGCCAGGTAATCCATGAGGTAATACACGCCCCAGGTAAAGAGGGTATGAAACACGAACAGCCACTTGTTTTCCAGCTTTAGTACGCTGAATACGCCCGCCAACAAGCCTTTCACGAAGACAATGGCTTTGTTGAAAAACGCATTCTGGCGCAGGCGCTCCAAGTTGCGGAACAGAGCGACTCCGGCCACTACCAACAGAATCGCGCCCACAAAGCCGGCAATGAATAGTGGCAGCGGGTTGCGGGCCAGCGTTTCGTAGCGCCCCCCCAGTATTTCGACCGCTACAAACCTCCAGAAGGTATTAAAATCCAGTAACAGCAGCGTACTGAGCAGCCCTAACAAGACCAGCACGTCAATTACCCGTTCCGTCACCACCGTGCCAATGGCTACTTGCACCGGTACGCCGCTGGTGCGGCGCAGCACCGAGCAGCGAATGACTTCGCCCATGCGCGGCAGCACCAGGTTGGCCAGGTAGCCCACCATCATGGCGTGGTACACGGGCCAGTACGGTGCCGGAGTCTGCGAAGCCTTGAGCTGCATCTGCCAGCGGTAGGCCCGGCTAAAATAGCCCAGCGTCGACAGCGACAGCGTCAGCGCCAGCCAGAAATAATTGGCCGTGGCGATGTAATGCCCAATGCGCGAAAGGTCCTGCCCCCGTACCGCATACCACATCAGCGCGGCCGAAATACTCAGCAGCAGAGCATACTTTACGATGGTAACGAAATTCTTCAATGGTAATGGAAACGGATAGGGATGCCGTAAGCCGACAAAGGTAAAACCGAACCGCGTGGTGCATCGGTGCCACGCGAAAGCAACCGCCCTATTCCACCAGCACGTTGTCAATCAACCGGACGCCCCCTAGGTGCGCGGCGAGGCACAGCACCACGGCCCGGCCGGGCACGTAAGTTTCCAGTGGTTGCAGGGTCTGGGCATCGGCCACTTCCACGTATTCGGGGGCAATGAGCGGTTCTTGCCCAAGCGCCGTTTCCGCCGCCGCCCGGACCTGCGCGGGCGCTACCCCGTCCCGAACCTGGGCAGCAGCGGCAACCAGCACCTGGTGCAGCAGCGGAGCAGCGGCGCGGGCCGCCGGGCCCAGCCGGCGATTGCGCGAGGACATGGCCAGCCCGTCGGCTTCCCGAACAGTGGGACGGGCCACGATTTCCAGGTCGAACGACAAGTCGGCCACCAGTTGGCGCACAATGGCCACCTGCTGCCAGTCCTTCTGCCCAAAATAGGCCCGGTGCGGGCGGGCCAGGTGGAACAGCTTGCTCACTACCGTGGCCACGCCGTTGAAATGCCCGGCCCGGTGCGCCCCTTCCATGACCCGTTCCAGGGGGCCAAAATCAAATTTCAGCACCGTTGGCTGGGGGTATATTTCGGCCACCGACGGCACGAACAGCGCCGTGCAGCCGGCCGGGGCCAGCAACTCGGCATCGGCCTCCGGCACCCGCGGGTACAGCCGAAAGTCCTCCGGATTGTTGAACTGCGTGGGGTTGACAAAGACGGTGGCCACCACTTCGTTGCATTCGGCACGGGCCGCTTGCACCAGTTGCAGGTGGCCGGCGTGCAGGGCCCCCATGGTGGGCACCAAGCCAATGCGCTGGCCCCGGCTGCGGGCTTGTTCGGTGTAGGCCTGCAACCCGGCCGCGGTAGTGAGTATCTGCATGAACGTGGAAGGTCGCTGGAATAGCCCCCGAAGTAGATTTATGTTGAATTTCCGCGCAAAATTGTGTAATTTTGTGCACCCATAGTATGGCCCTGTTCCATTCTCTTCAATAATCCCTTTATGTCGAAGCTACGCATCCTCTACGCGGCCACCGAAATTGACCCGTTTCTGCAGACCACCAAGGTGGCTGAAATGCTGCGTCGGCTCCCCGCCAGCATGCAGGAAATGGGCTGCGAAATTCGCATTTTCGTCCCACGTTTTGGCATCATCAACGAACGCAAGAACCGGCTGCACGAAGTAGTGCGCCTTTCGGGCATCAACATTGCCGTGGGCGACGACGAGAAACCTTTGGTTATCAAGGTAGCTTCTATTCCTACTGCCAAGCTGCAGGTATATTTTATCGATAACGAAGACTATTTCCACCGCAAATCGGCCCTGGTTGACAAAAACGACAAGTTTTACGCCGACAACGACGAGCGCGCCATCTTTTTCTGCAAAGGTGTGCTCGAAACCGTGAAGAAGCTGGGCTGGTCGCCCAACATCGTGCACTGTTCCGATTGGATGACGGGCCTGATTCCGCTATACCTGAAAACCACCTACAAAAAAGACCCGGTGTTCAAGGATGCCAAATCGGTGTTCTCGATTTACAACAACGAGTTCGACGACAAATTTGAGGGCAACATTCTGGAAAAAGCGAAGATGCTCGACATCGACGATGCCATGCTGGCGTCGTTGAAAACGGCCGATTTCAGCGGCTTCATCAAAATGGGCATGGAGTATGCCGATACCGTGGTACGGTCCGACGAGGACTTTAGCGACAACATGAACGGCATGTTCCACGAATACGCCCTCCACAGCCGGCTCAGCCAGGTGGCCACCGACGAAAACCTGCACTCTTCTTACCTAGCGCTCTACAATGAATTGGCTAACTAGCCGCTGTGCTCCTCTGACGGCCCTGGCCGCGCTGGCCCTGGCCAGCTGCGACACCGGCACGGCCCTGAACGTGGACCTCCCCGACACCACGGCCGTCAACACGCTCTATAAAGACCTGAGCGTGGACGTGGCCACCGTGCGCTTTGCCCCGGTAAGAACCCAGAAAGCCGACCATTTCCTGATTGGCCGCCTGGCCGACAACGTGGCCGGCACCACCGAAGCCCGCGCATACCTGAACGCAACAACGGGCAGCTCGAACGACTCGCTGCCGTCTAAGTACGCCACTCCCGTGCTCGACTCGGTGGTGCTGGTGATGGGGTTTGATAATGTGAACGGCAGCACGACCACGCCCGCCCGGTTCGACATTTATAATCTGCAAGCACCCCTGGATGAGCGCCAAACGTACAGCAGCAGCACGACCACGGCCACCACAGCCCAACCGCTGGGCCTGAACGTGACCAGCCGGCTCGACCGCACGGTGCGGGTAAAGACCGATTCGACGGCGACCACTCCGACGTACTATACCAACGTGCTTACCCAAACGGTGCGGCTGGCCCTGCAGCGCACGGCTGCGGTGAGTGCGCCGTTTGCCCCGGCACCGGCAGTGGCGTCGCCGTTTTTCGACGGTTTTTATACCTCGCTACGCGGCACCACCACCCTCACGCAAGCCAAGCTTGACGCCCTGATAAATGGCTTGGCCATTGGCCCCAATGCCAGCTATTCCAGTGCCATTCTCAGCTTTGGCCGGACGTATAATGCCCGCTTGGCCTTCTTTTTTCACGACGATGCCGTGGCCGCCCCTGCGCCCCCGTTGCGCCGGGCCTGGCACTCATATTCCATCTTTTTTGGCCCCGTTAACAGCAGCGTTGGCTTGGCCACAGCCAGCGACCCTCGCTACTACACGCAAATCACCAACTCGCTGTCCGGCACTCCACTCAGTGCCCTGACAGACCTTACCCAAGCGGTATCGGCTAGCAACTTGTTGGTAAATGGCGTGCCGACCAGCTACTTGCAGGAAGGCACGGGCCTGGGTACGCGCATCACCTTCCAGGGCCTTGAGCAGCTGACCAACATTCCCGGCCTGACCATCAACCGCGCCGAACTGCGCGTGCCCATCAAGCCCTACAGCAACGCGCTGTTTGTGAACCCCACCTATATCTACGCACTGGAGGTAGACGCCCGCAACCAGATATTGCAGCGCACAATAAACTATTTGCCCACCGACCGGGTAGTGCAGAGCGACGGCAGCGACCAATTGAGCGCAGGTAGCCCGGCAGCGGGCACCATTGTAGACGGCGGCACGACGCAGCAGTACTACAACTTGCTTATCACCAGCTACCTAGACGCTTATTTAAAAAGCAAGCTCGACGGTAACCCGGCTTCGTTGGTCCTCGTGCCTGCTACCCGTACCTCTTCGGCGCTGTCGCTGAACCGCGCGGCCATCGATGCCTCTACTATTCGATTGCGCGTATACTACTCGTCTAAAAAGTAGTGCTGCATGGCTAGCTTCGCACCGAGCAAAGGCTCGCTGTCCGCTTTTGCCCTTTCTTTCCGTCCTTAATTTTTCCTGCCATGTGCGGCATTGTTGCTTATCTGGGCCATCGTGAGGCCTGCCCCATCATTCTCAAAGGCCTGCATCGGCTTGAGTACCGCGGTTATGACTCTGCGGGCGTGGCGCTGCTCAACGGCGACCTCAATGTTTACAAAAAGAAGGGCAAGGTCAGTGACCTTGAAGCCTACATTGCGGCCAAAGACACCCATGCCACGGTGGGCATGGGTCATACCCGCTGGGCCACCCACGGCGAGCCCAACGACGAAAACGCGCACCCGCACTATTCTACTTCGGAGCGCATTGCCATTATTCACAATGGCATTATCGAGAACTATGCCTCGCTGAAAACGCATTTACAGAAGCAAGGGCACGTTTTCCACTCCGATACGGACACGGAGGTTTTCGTGAACCTGATTGAGGAAATTCAGAAGCAGAACCATTGCTCGCTGGAAGAAGCTGTACGGCTGGCGCTGCACGAAGTAGTGGGCGCCTATGCCATTGTGGTGCTCAGCAAGGATGCGCCTAACCAGCTCATCGCCGCCCGCAAAGGCTCGCCAATGGTGATTGGCATTGGCGAAGGCGAATTCTTTATTGCGTCGGATGCCACCCCCATCATCGAATACACCAACGAGGTGGTGTATGTGAACGACTACGAAATCGTGGTCATCCGCGACGGGCAACTGGAAATCCGCAGCAAGGAAGATGTAAGCCAGACGCCTTACATCCAGAAGCTGGAGCTGGAGCTCGACTCCATCGAAAAAGGCGGCTACGAGCACTTCATGCTGAAGGAAATTTTTGAGCAGCCCCGCTCCATTCTGGACTCCATGCGCGGGCGTCTGGAGCTGGGCGGCAGCCACCTGAACATGGGCGGCATCCGGGCCTACGAGCAAAAATTTGTGAATGCGCAGCGCATCATCATCGTGGCCTGCGGCACGAGCTGGCACGCCGGACTGGTGGCCGAATACCTGATTGAGGACTTGGCCCGCATTCCGGTGGAAGTGGAATACGCTTCGGAGTTCCGCTACCGCAACCCAATTATCACGGAGCGCGACATCGTTATTGCCATTTCGCAAAGCGGCGAAACGGCCGATACCTTGGCGGCCATTGAACTGGCCAAGAGCAAAGGCGCAACCATTTTTGGGGTGTGCAACGTGGTGGGCAGCAGCATTGCCCGCGCCACTGATGCCGGTGCTTATACCCACGCCGGCCCGGAAATTGGGGTGGCAAGCACCAAAGCCTTCACCGCACAAGTGACGGTGCTGACCTTGCTGGCCATGATTATGGGCCAGAAGCGCGGCACCATCACCGACACCAAGCTACGCGAGCTGATGGTGGAGCTGGACACCATTCCGTCCAAAGTAGAAAAAGCATTGCTGCTGGATGCCCAAATTCAGGAAATCGCCGAGGAATTCAAAGACGCGACCAACTTCCTCTACCTGGGCCGGGGCTACAACTTCCCGGTCGCATTGGAAGGCGCCTTGAAGCTCAAGGAAATCAGCTACATCCACGCCGAGGGCTACCCGGCGGCGGAGATGAAGCACGGCCCCATTGCCCTGATTGACGAGAACATGCCGATGGTGGTCATTGCCACTCGCGACAGCTCGTACGAGAAAGTGGTGAGCAACATTCAGGAAGTGAAGGCCCGCAAAGGCCGCATCATCGCCGTGGTGAGCGAGGGCGACACCGTGATTCCGGCCATGGCAGAATTCGTAATTGAGGTGCCCCATACCAGTGAGGTGCTGATGCCGCTGGTATCGGTGATTCCGCTGCAACTCCTCTCCTACCACATTGCCGTGCTACGCGGCTGCAACGTGGACCAGCCCCGCAACCTGGCAAAGTCCGTGACGGTGGAGTAGCTTTTTGAGCTGTTGGCCAATTGCGGCTAGCTGTTAGCTTCCCTTGAAAGGGGCTGATGGCTAGCCGCTATTGGCTTTTAAACCACCTTTGCGGCAGAGCAGTGTAATTTACAGCCGTCGTTCTCCACCAAACAAAAGCTAACGGCTGATAGCTGTCAGCTAAAAGCTCCATAAAATGCCCCACCAAATTATTCTTACCGACCAGGCTCCGGCCCCCATTGGTCCCTATTCGCAAGCCGTGAAGGCAGGCAACACCGTGTACGTTTCGGGCCAGATACCGCTGGACGCCGCCGGGCAGCTGGTGGCCGGCGATGTGGCCGCCCAAACCCACCAAGTGCTGCGCAACCTGACGGCGGTGCTGGCCGCAGCCGGCCTAACCCTGACAGACGTGGTGAAATGCAGCATTTTTGTGAAGGACCTGGGCAACTTCGCCACCATCAACCAAGTGTATGGGAGCTACTTTGACGAAGCCGTGGCTCCGGCGCGGGAAACGGTGGAAGTAAGCCGATTGCCGCGCGACGTGGAGGTGGAAATTTCCTGCATCGCGGTGGCGGCCTAAAACAGGCTACGGCTTGCTCATACTACCGCTTTGGCCTCATCGTTATCGGCAGGAACAAGCTAAAGCATGTTCTATACCCGCTTATGAAAGAACTTGGACTCGGCCTGCTCATTCTGGGACTTATTTCAATGGTCCTGCCACTGATTAACCCCAACCTGCACTACGTTTTTCTGACTTGGATAGACAAGTGGGGGCCGGCTATGGCCTGGGGCATTCGCGGCGGCATTGCCCTGCTGGGCCTGGTGCTCTGGCTGGGTTTCAAAAACCGTGATTAACATTGCTTTAGCCTGGCATACGGTGGCGCTGCCTTGCTGCTTCCTCGTGAGTGGCAGGGCAGCGCATGCGTAGCGCAAAGCAGAAAAAAGCAGTTTGCAGGGCCTTGTAGCGCCAAGCTCGGTGTTAACAAAGCTTGGTGAGCGGGCGTAGGGGAGAGCACGCTGACTGGTAGAACCGGGCGGTTGGTCATCGACCTTGACTCTGCTCTTACTTCCATGGAACGCAAGCCTACCTCCCTGCCGCCGCAACAAGACAACCAACCCGGCTTCGAGAACGAAATGACGCCGCGTGGGTTTCTACGGCCTGGACGTGTACAGCCTCTGGGAATCGTTGCAGGCAGTGCTGCACCACGCGGAGCAGCAGGGCGAGGGTGCCACAACGGCTGCCCGCCAAGCCTTCCGTTGCTTCGAGCCCTACAGCGCCGACCCGTAGGAATATGCCCGCGCCGTGGCCTTCGTGTCGGAAGATTGCCAGCATGAAGTCAACGGCTAGCTTCGAACGCTGCGCCGCCAGGCGGCCGGCCGCCCCTACACCCAGTTGACAGGTGTTCATCGTGGGGGTTGGCTCGTACCAAGGCGGCGTTATTGCGGGCAAGAAATGGGGCGCGCCGATAGAACAAATGCCCGTGCCGGCGGCCACTCGGAACTCCTGGGAAGACCAGCTGCACACCAAGCTCAACGGTCAAAATGCGCTGCTGCTATCCAAAGAGTTGAAAACCGACGCACGCTTCGAACTGCCGTTGGGGCATCGGGCCATTGGGGTGGGGTATCGGCCCCAGGCAGAGCAATTCGGCAACTACGTGCTGTCGGATGTTCCGGAACGGTACGACGCGTTTATGTTCCCGGACCAGACCAGCGCCCTGCACCCGCTGGCCATTCAGGCAACCGAAAGCGGGCCGCCTGACTTATACCCCTGGGGCGAGTAGTGTAGCGTGGGCTCCGTAAGTCCGCGCATTGGTTGGCCCTGCCGCTTCCGCGGGCTTGCAGGGTCCACGCTACTGCCAACGGCCTTACCTTTGCGACGCGTTCCGAACTCGGGAGCGCGTTTTTTTCTGTTATGACTGAGAGAGAAGTTCGGGTGCGCTTTGCGCCCTCCCCCACCGGGCCGCTGCACATTGGCGGCGTGCGCACCGCGCTATACAACTACCTGCTGGCCCGCAAACTGGGCGGCAAGATGCTGCTGCGCATCGAAGACACCGACCAAAACCGTTTCGTGCCCGGCGCCGAGGAATACATTCTGGAAGCCCTGGCCTGGTGCGGCATCGTGATTGACGAAGGCGTGGGCGTGGGTGGCCCGCACGCGCCCTACAAGCAGAGCGAGCGCAAGCCCATGTACAAGCAGTACGCCGACCAGCTCATCGCCGACGGCCACGCCTACTACGCCTTCGACACGCCCGAGGAGCTGGACGCCATGCGCGCCCGCCTGCAGGCCGCTAAGGTGCCCAACCCGCAGTACAACAGCATCACCCGCGCCCAGATGCGCAACTCCCTCACCCTGCCCGAGGACGAGGTGAAGGCCCTGCTCGACGGCGGCGCGCAGTACGTGATTCGCCTGAAAGTGCCCCGCAAGGAGGAAGTACGCTTTCAGGATTTGATTCGCGGCTGGGTGGTGGTGCATTCAAGCGCCATCGACGACAAGGTGCTGATGAAGTCGGACGGCATGCCCACTTACCACTTGGCCAACATTGTGGACGACCATTTGATGGAGATTTCGCACGTCATCCGCGGCGAGGAGTGGCTGCCGAGTGCGCCGCTGCACGTGCTGCTCTACCGCTACCTGGGCTGGGAGAAGACCATGCCGCAGTTTGCCCATTTGCCCCTGCTGCTCAAGCCCGACGGCACCGGCAAACTCAGCAAGCGCGACGGCGACCGCCTGGGCTTCCCCGTGTTCCCGCTGGAATGGCACGGCATCGACGGCGACACCGGCGAGCCGACCCTGAGCCGCGGCTACCGCGAAGACGGCTACCTGCCTGAAGCACTGGTGAATTTCCTGGCCTTCCTGGGCTGGAACCCTGGCTCGCAGCAGGAAATCTTCTCGATGGACGAGCTGATTCAGGCCTTCTCCATTGAGCGCGTGAGCAAGTCGCCGGCCAAGTTCGACCAGAACAAGGTGAAGTGGTTCAACGAGCACTACCTCCGCGCCAAACCCAACGCCGAGCTGGCGCCCTACCTGCTGGAGGCCTTGCACGAGCACGCCATCGTGTGCTCGCCGGAAAAAGCCGAGCAGATTGTGGGCGTGATGAAAGAACGGGTTTCATTTCCGAAAGATTTCTGGCAGGAAGCCAAATACTTCTTTCAGGCCCCTACCGAGTACGACCCAGCCGTGGTCAGCAAGAAGTGGAATGCCGAAGTAGGCGCTGCCCTCACGGCCTACGCCGCCGCCCTGCCTGGTGCCCCCGCAGTTTCGGCCGAAGACCTGAAAACCTTGTTCAACGACACCATGGCGGCCCAGGGCCTTAAACCCGGCCAGGTGCTGCAAGCCCTGCGCGTGGCCGTAACCGGCGCTGCCGCCGGCCCCGATTTGTTCGAAACGCTGGTGATTCTGGGCGTGCCCGAAGTAGTTGAGCGGTTGCGGGCCGCTGTAGTCGCGCTGGGCTAAGGCTGCACCGCTTTTCCAGGCAGGCGCTACCAGTTGCCGGGGCGGCGGCAGGTAGCCGCCGCCCCGGCTTATTTCCGGCCACTGACCAAACAAGTGGGACAATGTTGGTTTTTTACTTGAAGCCAGGCTAACCCACTACCTGTCGGCACTGTTTCGCGTAAAGCAAAGTCCATCTCTGTTTCTCTCCCTTTCTGTCATGGCCAAGAAACCCGTCAAGCCCAAGAAAACCGCAGCCGACCCTGCCAAAAAAGCCCGCGTCCACAAGGAATTGGAGGGCTTTGAGATTGGGGTGAATCCGCTGGGCGAAATCACGTCCAACTACAGCATTGAGCAAATCAACCAGTTTCTGGGCCGCCACGTGCGCGACAAGAAGCTGGTCGACCGGGCCGGCCAGTTTGGCGAAAAGCCGGCTCCCGGCGAAACCGAGGACGACGCCTTCCCCATCGAAGACGGACACCACGAGGCCGAGCCCGAAGAATCGGACGAAGAATTTATCAAGCGCACCAGCCGCGAGGCCAAGCGCAAAAAGACAGTGGAAGACCCCGAAAAAGAAGCTGCCGAAACCCGTGGCGAACTGCCGTTGGAGGAGTAACGCGGCGGGGGGTTACAGGGTGTGCGTGGTGCCGGTGCGGAGGCCGTTCTCAAAGTTTTCAACTTTGATGAGTTTGCCATCGGCATAGCTTTCAGTGCGGATTTTTCGGCTGGCCTCGTAGGTTTCCACCTGCGTCAGTTGGCCGTGCTCGTAGGTTTCAGTACGGCTCAAAGTGCCGTCAGTATAGTTTTGAATGCTTGTGATTTGCCCATCGGGGTCGTAGCTCGTCCAAGGGCCGTACCAATAGAAGCGCGGCGCCTTGCCTTTGCCAGTCACCCATTGGGCCCGGCCCCGGCGCGCTACCTGTCCACCGGCGTGCCAGTAGGTTACTTCGCAATAGCCGTCACGGCCATACTCCTCAGAGTGGTCGAGCTGGCCCGTGGGCGCGTAGTAGCGAAAGGTGCGCACGGGCCGCCCGTGTCGGTACTGCCCGGCGGTGAACGGTTGCTTATTAGCATCGTCGTAATAGGTGCGCCAGCGTCCTCTGGCTAGCCCGTGCCGGTCCGAACGGTTGGGCTTCCAGAAACCGTGGGGGCTGTACTTGGTACCGGCACACGAAGCTAGCAACGCTACGTAGCTAAGAAACAACCAGCGGGAAAGGCGCATACGACGAGAGCGTTAAGTTTAACTATAAAATTAGTTGAAATCTTTTTCCTAACGCCGTCATTGAAAAATATTGTGTGCCCGCTGCCGAAGTTGGGACGGCTTTTAGGCGAGCCAGTGGGCTTTGCGGCTATCTTTGGCCGCATCATTCGCCCCGTTCTTTGCTATGAACTCGCACGACGTCGACTACCGCATTCTTGGCTCCGACATTCAGGTTCTCGAAATTGAGCTAGACCCCAACGAAACCGTTATTGCCGAAGCCGGCGCCATGGTTTACATGGAAGAAGGCATCGCGTTCGAAACCAAGATGGGCGACGGCTCCGAGCCCGACCAGGGATTCATGGGCAAGCTGTTTTCGGCGGGCACCCGCCTCATCACGGGCGAGTCGCTGTTTCTCACCCACTTCACGCACCGCGGCGGGTACGGCAAAAGCCGCGTCGCCTTCTCGGCCCCTTACCCCGGCACCATCATTCCCATCGACTTGCGGGACCTGCCCACTGGCCTCATCGTGCAGAAAGACGGGTTTCTGGCCGCTGCGCGGGGCACCAAAATCAGCCTGCACTTCAACCAGAAATTTGGGGCCGGCTTGTTCGGGGGCGAAGGCTTTATCCTGCAAAAGCTCACCGGCGACGGCAAAGCCTTCGTGCACGCCGGCGGCACCATTATCGAGAAAAAGCTCAACAACGAGCTTCTGCGCGTGGACACCGGCTGCGTGGTGGCTTTCGAGCCGGGCATCGATTTCAGCGTGGCCCGGGCCGGCGGCCTCAAGTCGATGATATTCGGCGGCGAGGGCTTGCTGCTGGCCACCCTGCGCGGCACCGGCCGCGTGTGGATACAATCGATGCCCGTCAAAAAGCTCATTCGGGCCCTTGCGCCAAGCGGCGGCAATGCGCAGAAAGAAAGCGGCGGCGTCCTCGGCAGTCTGCTGGGCGGCATCCTCGACGAATAGCCCAACCGAAAAGCCCTTCTTTGCAGAAAGCTAACTTCGTTTAGTGCAGGGCCTGCGAGACAGCCGCTGATTGGTCGGCCAAGCCTTTGATGGCAAAAACAATGGCCACGAGCAGCACAACGCCAACTACTCCGGCTACGCGCAAGAGGTACTTGGCATCCTTGGATTCGTCGTGTTTGCGACGAGCCGATTCACGGCGTTGCTTTCGGGATTTGTATGGGCGTTTGTATACCGAATTTTGGGCCACGGGCTTGTTGGAAAAATAGGGCAGGGCGGGAATATTACTGTAATATTACCAATTATCCGTTGATATAATTCCACCTATCCCCAGAGTAATTCACACCGGCACGATTAAACCTCAGATTTGGCGCAGCTGATGCAGCCGGAAGGCTTGCTGCCTGTGGGTTAGTCCCGGCTCGGGGTGGCGGCAGCCGTCGTGAGTACGGCTTCCAGCACGGTGCGCGAGTTGAGCAGGCGCGGCACTTTGTGCTGGCCGCCCAGCTTGCCTTGCCCGGCCAGCCACGCATCAAACGTGCCTGCGGGCACGGCCCGGAGCATGGGCGGCGCCAGGGCCATATTCCGGTAGCGCTTGGCTGCGTAATCAGAGTTGACAGCGCCCAGCGTGGCATCAAGCACCGCTCCAAACTGCTCCAGGTTGGGCGGGGCCGAGTTGGGAGCAAACTCCAGCGCCCATTCGTGCCCGCCGCGGGAGGTAGCGCTGCCGGGCGCAAACCAAATGGGCGCCACCGTGAAGTCGCGCACTGCCGCGCCCGTGGCTTGGCAGGCGGCCGCCACGGCCGCTTCGGCGTTCTCTATTACGACTTCTTCGCCGAAAGCATTGAGAAAATGCTTGGTCCGGCCCGTGATGCGCACCCGGTAGGGCACCAGCGAGGTAAAGCGCACGGTGTCGCCCACCACGTAGCGCCACAGCCCGGCATTGGTGCTGATGACCAAGGCATAAGGCCGGTGCAGCTCCACTTCGGCTAGGGAAACGGGGCGCGGGTCGGGTGCCGCCCACTGGTCGGCGGGCAGGAATTCGTAGTAGATGCCGTGGTCGAGCAGCAGCAGCAGGTCCTCGCTATCTCTTTGGTCCTGAATGGCAAAGTAACCCTCGGAAGCATTGTAGATTTCGAGGTAGCGCATGCGGGCATCGGGAACGAGCTGGCGAAACAGCTCCCGGTAGGGCCCGAAGGCCACCGCGCCGTGCAAAAACAGGCGCAGGTGCGGCCACACCTGAGTAATGTCGTCGGCGCCGGCCAGGGCTACTACGCGGCGCAGCAGCACCACCATCCAGGTAGGCACGCCGGCCAGCACACGCACATCCTGCCGCAGTACATGCGCGGCAATGCGCTCCATTTTCTCCTCCCATTCATCCAGTAGCGCCAACTCCAGCGGCGGGGTGCGCAGCCACTGGGCCCACGGTGGCAGTTGCTGCATGATGACGGCCGACACGTCGCCCACCCGCGAGGCCGGCTCCTGCGGCCGGAACGGATTGGGGCCGTGCGCGCCGCCCAACGAAAGGGTTTTGCCGGCCAGCAGCCGCTCCTGGGGGTAAAAATGGGTGCTCAGCGCCAGCATGTCGCGGCCGGCGCGGTAGTGGCAGGTGTGCAGCGCCTCGGCCGTGACGGGGATAAACTTGCTGCGGGCATTGGTGGTGCCGCTGCTTTTGGCAAACCATTGTGGGCGCCCCGGCCACAGCACGTCGGGCTGGCCGCGCAGCACCTTTTCCAGTTCCGGATACAGCTGCTCGTAGGTGCTTACGGGCACGCGGCGGGCAAAATCGGCAGCCGTTATTTTCTCGCCAAAGCCGTAGCGGCGGCCCCACTCCGTGCCTGCCGCACGGGCCAGCAAGTGGGCCAGCAACTGGCTTTGCAACTTCTCGGGCTGCGCCCGCACGCGCGCCAGCCGGGGGAGGCTGCTCCATTGAACGGCGCGGGCGAGGAGTTGGTCGAGCATGCGTTAGGGATGTGGTTGGGTAAAACTGGAAGCACGTCCTGCTTCGGCTGCGCTCAGCAGGACGTGCTTTTGCTTATTCTCTACCCTTTTCTACACGTTGCGCTTCAGCTCGAAGTTCTTGCCGAGGTACACGCGGCGCACCGTTTCGTCGCTGGCCAGTTCTTCGGCGGTGCCGGCCTTCAGCAGCTTGCCTTCGAAGAGCAAGTAGGCCCGGTCGACGATGCTGAGCGTGGAGTTCACGTCGTGGTCGGTGATGAGCACGCCGATGCCCCGGTGCTTGAGCTTGGCCACGATGCCCTGAATTTCTTCGGTGGCAATGGGGTCGACGCCGGCGAAGGGCTCGTCGAGGAGCACGAATTTGGGGTCGACGGCCAGGGCGCGGGCTATTTCGGTGCGCCGCCGCTCGCCGCCGCTCAACACTTTGCCCAGGTTTTTGCGCACGTGGGTTAGGCTGAATTCGTTGAGCAGCTCCTCTACTTTGTCGTGGCGGGCCTCCTTCTTCATGCTCGTCATTTCGAGCACCGCCATGATGTTTTCCTCCACGCTCAGGTCCCGGAACACGCTGGCCTCCTGGGCCAGGTAGCCCACGCCCAGGCGGGCCCGCTGGTAGATGGGCATGGTCGTGATTTCGGTGGTATCCAGAAAGATACGACCCGAATTGGGCTTCACCATGCCCACCATCATGTAGAAGCAAGTGGTTTTGCCGGCGCCGTTGGGGCCCAGCAGGCCCACGATTTCGCCTTGTTCCACGGTCACCGACATGTCGTTGACGACGGTGCGGGCTTTGTATTTTTTGACAAGGTGGTCGGCGCGGAGAATCATGCGGGCAAAGGTAAGGCATCGCCGGAAGGCGGGCGAAAGTCGTCACAAACGGCTGAAACGAAAGATATTATTCGGCTTGCCTACTAATTGCCGCAAAAAAATCTGTTACTTTTAGCCCAGAAACACTCATCCCACCCTCAAACTCGTTTTTTATGACGGTTAGAAAATTACTCCTCGCGGGGGGAGTGCTGCTAGTCAGCGCGTCCGCAGCATCTGCCAGCGGCTTCCAAGTGAACCTTAACGGACAGAAAAACAATGGCATGGGCGGTGTAGGCGTGGCGCTTTCGCTCGACCAGGCCGCCATGTTCTACAACCCCGGCGCCCTGGCCATGGTGCGCGAGAGCGGGGTCCAAATCGGGGCCAATTTTGCCTTTGCACGCAATGCGTTCATTCCCGAAACCGGGGGCGGCCAGAGCAACCTGCGCAACACGACCGTGACGCCGGCCAATTTTTACGCCGCCTTTGGCCCCAAGGAAGGCAAGTGGAAATTTGGCGTCGGCGCCTACACGCCCTTCGGCAGCGAGCTGCACTACGCCAACAACTGGGAAGGCCGCTACGCCCTCACCGACATCAACCTGCGCGCCATCTTCGCCCAGGTAACGGGTTCCTACGCCATCACGCCGCAGCTGAGCATCGGCGCGGGCCTGGTAATGCTGGCCTACGGCGACGTGGACCTGCAAAAGGACATTCCGCTCGCGGCCCAGAACGGCGCACCCACGCCCCACATCACCCTCAACGGCAAGGCCAAGCAAACCTTTGGCTACAACGTGGGCATCTTCTTCAAGCCCAGCGACAAGCTGAGCGTAGGCGCCAGCTACCGCTCGCAGGTAGACGCCAAGATTGAAGGCGGCGACGTGCGCCTGCGCGACGTGATTGCCTCGACGGGCGGCAACTTTACGGCCACCAATTTCAGCGCCACCCTGCCCCTGCCGGCCACCGCCAGCGTGGGCCTGGCCGTGATGCCCAACGACAAGCTAACCCTTTCGGTCGAAGCTAACTTGGTGTATTGGAACGTGTACCACACGCTGGACTTCACGTTCAGCGGCAACAACGGCTACGGCACCACGCCTGGCCTGGTGGGCGGCAGCAGCACTTCCTCGGCCAAGCGCTATTATCAGGATGCGTTGTGCTTCCGCCTCGGCGGCCAGTACAAAGTGACCGACGGGCTGACGGTGCGCGCCGGCGGCTTCTTCGACCAGTCGGCGGTGAAGGACGGCTACGTGAGCCCCGAAACCCCCGACGCCGACCGCATCGGCCTGACAGCGGGCTTGTCGTATGATTTCGGCAAGCACTTCGGCGTGGATGCCTCCTTCCTGTTTGAGGACTTCATGAAGCGCAGCCAGAGCCAGGCCGACCTCGTGAACAACGGCACCACCGACCGCGTGGCCGGCACCTACAAAACGACCATTGCCGTGCCCGGCGTGGGGCTGTACGTTAAATTCTAATTCCCACCGGCTTTTCGACGTTCAACCATGAATTTCTCCTCCAAACATACCTTGCCTGCGCTGGCCCTGCTGGGCCTGACGTTGGGCAGCTGCCAGCCCACGCTGGACGACAACCGCCCCGCCGCAACGGCTGGCTCAGCTGATTTCTCGCGCTACATCGCCGTAGGCAACTCCCTCACGGCAGGCGTTTCGGACGGCGGCCTTTACCGCGAAGGCCAGTTGAGCTCCTACCCCAATATCTTGGCCCAGCAATTTGCCCAGGTGGGCGGCGGCCCGTTCGTACAACCGCTGTTCAGCGAGGCGCAATCCAACGGCACTGGCTACCTGCAGCTGACCGGGTTCACGCCGGCCACGCCGACGGCGACGTCCGCGCCCCTCACGGCCAGCGTGACCTCGAAGCTGGCCGTCCGCGGGGCCGTGGTCACCCGTTCCAACCCGGCCACCAATCCGCAGCCCATCTACACGAAAGACCTTTCGGAGGTAAATAATCTGGGAATCAGCGGTATTCGCATGTCGGACATCCTGACCCCGGGGTTTGGCAACGTGGCGCTCACGGGGGGCACGGCGTCGGCGCCGACGTCCATTTTTAACTCGTATTTCGAGCGCATTACCCCCGATAACAGCAACGAAAGCTACCTGGACCGGGTGAAGCGCACGGTGGCTTCCATCAAACCTACGTTCTTCACTGAGTGGCTGGGCAACAACGACGTGCTGGGCTACGCCACAGCAGGCGGGGCGGCTAACTCGATAACCCCCGCCGTCACCTTTGCGGTCAATACCGGTTATGTGCTGGATGCTCTAACATCCGGCGGAGCCAAAGGCGTGGTCATCACCATTCCGGACGTGACGAACATTCCGTTTTTTACAGCGGTAGGTCCCTCGTTCCGCGCCAACCTAGACTTGAATAAGGTGCCGGTGGCCGCCGCACCCTTCATTTATACCACCGGCACGCTGGCGCCGAGCGCCACCCCCGGCGCCAATGCCCGCGTTACTACTACGCTGTCCAGCATTCGTGATGCCAGCGGCAGTGGCAACTTGCTGCTGATGCTTACCGCCTCGCCCTACGTGAGTTTTTACGGCAAAGTAAGCGGCAAGTACTGGCGCGACTTCTACCGGCAAGCCACCGGCGCCTACCCAACTCGACCGACCGACCCCGCTTTCAATGCTTTCCTAGGCGGCATGGGCGTCGATACCACGCAGGCATTTGGCCAAAGTTCGGGCAACCCCTTCCCCAGCACGCTGGTGCTGGACCCCACCGAGCAGGCAGCCGTCGCTTCGGCTACCACCACGTTTAATGCGACGTTGACCGCCGCCGCTACCAGCCGCGACCTGGCCATCTTCGATTCCAACACGTTTTTCCGCGGGGTAGCGCAGGGCGGCTACGTCACCAACGCCGTAAACAACACGGCTGGCTTTATTTCCGGCAACCTGTTCAGCCTCGATGGCGTGCACCCCACGCCGCGTGGTTACGCGGTGGTAGCCAACGAAATAATAAAAGTCATCAACGCTAAATACGGCAGTTCGCTGCGGCAAGTCGATGCCAATGCTTACCGCGGAGTGCAGTTCCCGCAGTAAACCAGCAAGCTTACAATCAGGCCATTAAAAAAGCACCTTCTCCATCTGGAGAAGGTGCTTTTTTGTGAGATGGCGAATGTTGGTGGCCGGATTCGGCAAGGACCTCTCGTGCCGTTGAGCATAAGCCCAGCAACGGGGCGCCGCACACTATACAGCGCGGTAGCGCGTTTGCTGAGCAAGCATAAACCAACTGGTTACCAGCTAGGCGGCCGTTTCCTGACTAACCAGCGAAAGCCCGTTGCGCAGCAATTAACTGCGCGTGGTGACGGCCGTTTTAGATGAACCCGCGGCTGGTGGCCGGCCGCCGCACACGGGGCTGGTCACGAACAGGCCGGGCTTGAGGGCACTCATACACTGGTTATTATCCAGCCCCTATATTTACTACTATGACTTTCTCTTTACGTTCCCTCCTTTTGGGTCTCCTGGTGGGGTTAGGGCTGTGGATTAGTGCCTGTAGCAAAACCAGCGAGCCGTCGCCTCCACAACCCGGAACGATAACGGGGCAAATTGTCCCCGCATTGGCCCTTTTTGGAGCAACGGCTACTCCTGCCGGGGGTGGGACTCCCTATGCGGCGGTCATCAACGCTGCCACGGGTCAATACACTTTTGCCGGCCTGCCCGCAGGAAATTACACCATAGCTTATGCCACGTCTCCCGGTTATCCAGTTCCCAACACGCAGGCGGTGACCTTCCCTGCCGGTGCCACCAACACCCTGCCGCCATTAGTAATCCAACTTAACCGTGCTTTGTTGCTCACAAATCGCAACTGGATTATCACGGCTTACACCATGAGTCCCGGCATCTCCTTGGGAGGGGCGTACATCACCGACCTATACGCTCAGCTCAGCCTTTGCAATAAGGATGATTTTTTTCGGTTTGAAAATCCCAACATCCTCAAAAACGATGAAGGTGCTACCAAATGCAATTCGACCGACCCCCAGACGACCACCGGCACCTGGGCCCTCAATTCGGACCAAACGATTGTTACCGTAGCTGTACCAGGAAGCGCGCCACAAAACTATAACATTGTAGAGCTGACTGATACTTCTTTTAAATTCACCCTTAGCCAGACCGCCGGCACACCCGCCGTCACCTATACTTACACCGTTACGTGTCGCAAAATGTAAGCGGCACCAACCCTTAAAACTTGGGAGTGGCGTTGTTTTTGGCACTGGTGCCAAACTCCGCAGCCAGGTGCGCGGCAATCAGCTGCGCGTGGTGCCGGCCGTTTTCGATGAACCAGCGGCTGGTGGCGCGCCCGCCGCACACGGTGCCGGCCACGAACAAGCCGGGCCGGGTGGTTTGGTGGGTGGTGGGGTCGAAGAGCGGGGCGCAGGCTTCGTCATCGGGGTCGGGCTGCACGCCGAGGCAGCCCAGCAGCGCCTCATCAGGGTGGTAGCCGGTGAGGGCGTACACGAAATCGGTGGGAATCGTGAGCGGACCGTCGGGGGTAAGAACTTCCACGGCATCGGGGCGGATGGCGGTGACGGTGGCATTGAAATGCGCCGTGATGCGACCCTCGGCAATGCGGTTGACGAGGTCGGGGCGAATCCAGTATTTCACGGAATGGCTCACCTCCGGGCCGCGCACGATGAGCGTGACTTTAGCTCCGGCGCGGGTCATTTGCAGCGCGGCTTTGGCCGAGGAGTTTTTGGCGCCGATGACCACGACGTTTTGCAACACGTGCTGGTAAGGCTCCTTGTAGTAGTGGCTTACATGGGACAGGTCCTCGCCGGGTACGTTGAGCAGGTTGGGCAGGTCGTAGAAACCGGTGGCCACGATGACGTTGCGGGTCGAAATTTCACCTTTGTCGGTGGTGATGGTGAAACGGCCTTGCTCGCCGTCGAGCTTCAGCACCTTTTCGTGCAGGCGGATGTCCAGCTTTTCAGACTTGGCCACGCGCTGGTAGTAGTCGAGGGCGTCTTCGCGCAGGGGCTTGTAGTGCGCCGTGGGGAAGGGGTAGCCGCCGATTTCGAGCAGCTCGGGCGTGGAGAAAAATTCCATGTTGGTGGGGTAGCCGACCAGGGAATTGACCAGCGCGCCTTTTTCGACAATGGCTGTTTTGAGGCCTTTGCGTTGGGTTTCGAGGGCGCAGGCCAGGCCCACGGGGCCGGCCCCGATGATGAGAGCGTCGAGCATAATAAGATAAACAATTTGCGGTGTAGGAACGCGCCGTGGCGCGCTCGGTCGTTGCACGGGGAGTAGCCCGGCCTCACAGTTAATTGGTGTATAATTGCAGCCGAACGGTGCGGCCGCCGAACGCGCCGTGGCGCGTTCCTACCTTTGCGCCATGCGTACCTGCGACTTGTGCGGCAGCACCGATTTTAAGAAGCTGCCTTTCTACTACGAATTTGAAGGCCAGCGGCTGCAAGGCACCCAGTGCCGCAGCTGCGCCCTGATGTTTCTCGACCCCCAGCCCACGCCCGCGCAGCTGGAACGGCTCTACGGCAAAGACTATTTCACCGAGCGCCCCAACTACGACCGGACGCAGCAGGAGGTCGTGTTCATCGAAGAAGGCCAGAAGCAGGCTGCTTTAAACCAGGTTCGGTCCGACAAGTTCACGAGCTACATCCTGGCCAAGTACCCCGGCCGCCGGTTCCGCTACCTCGACGTGGGCTGCGGCCCCGGCTACACCCTCAAAAGCCTGGAGGCGCTGGGCTGGGAGGCCCACGGCCTGGAAATATCGGAGCACGCCGCCGACTTTGCCCGCCGCGAGCTGCATTTGCCCGTGGTGACCGGCAACATCGAAACCACCGAAGATTTCCACGAAAACCAGTTCGACCTGGCCTACATGGGCGACGTACTGGAGCACCTGCTTTCGCCCAGCGCCACGCTGGCCAAGTTCCACCGCATGCTGGAGCCGGGCGGGCTGCTGGTGCTGGCGCTGCCCGCTACGCTCAACCTGCCCACCGTGCGGCTGGGCTTCGCCGCCTACGGCGTGCTGGGCAAAGAGCGCAAGATGGATATTCCGCCCTACCACCTCTTCGAATTCACGCCGGCCACCATCACCAAAATGCTGAAGAAGCAGGGCTTCGAAGTGATGGAGCTGCTGAACCCGGTGAAACCACCGAAGAACATTCGCCTGGGCGGCAGCCTGTTGGAGAAGGCCAGTAAGCTGGCTGGGCAGTACCCGACGTATTATCTGAACAAGCTGACCGGTCGGTTTGGCGACCGCATGTTTGTGGTGGCGCGCAACGTGAAGTAGGCCGAATAAAAAGAACGTCATGCTGAGCGCAGTCGAAGCATCTCTACCGCGCAAGCAACTAATTACTATTAGCGGTAGAGATGCTTCGACAAGCTCAGCATGACGTTCTGGGCTTTGTCGGCCCGTCTTGCCAAAGCTAGTCTACAGCTTAATGGTGCGCTTGCTCACCACTTGGCCATTCATGGTGACGGCGGCGATGTAGAGACCGGAGTTGAGGCGGCTGCCGTCTACCGTGACGGCGTGAGCGCCGGTGCCGAAGTTCTGGTTCGTGACGACGCTTTGCACGCGGCGGCCCATTTCGTCGAACAGCTCCACCGTGACGGCGCCCGCCGTGGGTAGCGTAAAGGCAACGTCGAACTGGTTGAGGAAGGGCACGGGGCTGAGTTGCAGGCCAGTCGTTTGGTCGGGCTGGCTGGGCGTGGCGCGCAGGGTGGTGATGGCAGTAAAGAAGGTGGTCAGGTTCAGGAACCGGGCCATAACCGGTGTCAGGGAAGTATTGTCGAGCAGGCCCTGGCCGACTATGGCGGCGGCGTGGAGAGGGTTGTTGGTGTTGTCTTCGGCGCCTACCCAAATGTCCTGGGGCGTGTGGTTGCCGGGTGTGGCACCCTGGTTGGTGCCCACGCCGGTGCTGGCGCGGGTGCCGTTGCCATTGGTAAGGGGGTTCGAGCCGTAGGCCACCACAATGCGCTTGCCCGTGGCCGAAGCCGGCTGCGGATAGTCCTTGCCCTGGAAGGTATTCATCACGTAATCAGGGAACCAGCCGCCCGCGCCGCCGTCGCCGCGCACCAGGTTGGTGGGGGTGGCGTAGCCCGCTTCAGCCGCTACCGACTTGGTAATCTGGCCCGAGTAGGTCCGGATTTTGGTGCCATTGGCCTGGGCATCGGCCTCGTCGTGCAGGCCCGTCACGGCAAAGCCGCCGCACTCATGGTCGGAAGTGCTAAAGATGAGGGTATTGCCCGTGGTAGCAGGCGTGGCGAGCAGGGCCCGGCCCTCGGCCACGGCGTAGTCGAAGGCCATTACCTCCTTAATCATGTAGTCGGAAGCGTACACGTTGGTGGTGCGCACCGTGGTGGGCGTGGCCGTGTAGTTGGCCTCGCCGCCGCCGGGGGCGTAGGTCGGCCGGTCGGCATCCACGGTGTATTGGTTGCCGTTGGCGCCGGCTACTACCGAAATACCGCCGGTATTGGCGTGCTCCAGGTGGTCGATTCGGCCGGCTTCCACCATCAGAAAAAAGCCTTTGCCGTTGCTCTTGGCCTTCAGTACCTCAATGGCCATGTGGGTCATTTCAGCCAATGAAGGCTCCCAGGCGGCCCCCGTCTGGCGGTCCTGCTCGTAGTTGACGTGCGAGCTGTTGAACAGGCCCAGCAGTTTCTTACCACCCACGCCGTACTGGCTCAGGTTGATGTTGTTGAGGGCATCGCGGCTGTTCACGTAGCCGTAGTTGCGCTGGTTCACGGCGTAGCTCACCAGGTCCACATCGTCGGCGCGGTTGCCGCGCAGGGTGGCCGCCGTGCCGGTGGCAGGGTCGATGATGGCCGTGCCGTTGCGGTCCACGATGGTTTCGTAGGCGCTGGCCGCCGTGCGGGTGCGGGGCATGAAGTGGCGGGCGCCACCGCCGAGCAGCACGTCCAGCTCCACGCCTACTTTCGGGGTAGGCAGCACCCAATCGCGGGCCGCCGTGTAGCGGTACGAGGTGGTGGGGCTGCTGTTGAAAATGGCTTCGTACTGCGCCTGAGTCGAGGCAATGTACTGGGCCGAAATGTAGTCTTCCAGGTCGCGGAACCAGATGTGGCTGGCAAAAGCGGCCGGCGTGGCGTGCGTGATGCGGGCCGTGCTCACCAGGCCCACGGCGTAGCCCTGTTTTTTAGCCGCCTCCAGAATGGTTTCGATGGCCGCACCCGAGCCGGGGTTCAGGGCAATAACCTCGTTGTCCTGCTTGCCAGGCTTGCCGCAGGCGTACACCGAAGCACCGGGCGCCGAGTCCGTAATCCAGGAGTTGAGCGAGTGAGTGGTGACGGTGGCATTGTACTTCAGCTTGTCCAGGTTCAGGACCTGAAAGCCGGCGTCCGAGGGGAAGCGCTTGCCGGTCGTGCCCTGGCCCATGGCCATGCGCGCCGCCGTTTTCGGGGCCAGCCCAAAGCCGTCGCCGATGTAGATGATGACGTTGTTGTTGGCTGCCTGGGCGCGGGCTTCCTGCCCGCCGGTCAGGGCCGCCAGCACCAGGCCGCTGCTAAGTAAAATTTTCGCTTTCATAAAAGCCGGTTGGGGTTGATGAGTGGAATGCTATCCGGCGGCAAAATTGGGCGGCTGCCGTGAGGCCCGCGTTACTCCGGCATCAACCATCCATTAAGAATGCAGCACCAATCCCATGATTTGATAATGATTACATAATCAGGCCATTGCAATACAAAATATACCTTTGCCAGAACCATTTCACTGGCTCTGGGCTATGCCATTTTCCACTAAAAACACCTTCATTCCCTCGCTTCTTTCGGCACTGCTGCTGCTGAGCTTTTCCCCGATTTCGCTGGCCCGCCCGCGCCCGCACTACGCCGTGGCCGGCGCTAAAAAACCGGTGGCAATGCTTCATTCCGGCAAGGCTACCTACCTAATCACCGAACGCAGCGTATTCCGGCTCGAAGGCCAGGAGTTTGTGCGCAAGCAGCAACTTGCCAGCACTATTCAATGCGCTACGCTGGCCGACACCGTGCTCTGGCTGGGCACCCGCCAGGGCGTACTACGCCTGAATACGAGCACCTTCTGGCCGCGCCCACTGGCCCTGCCTGGCGCCGATGCCGCGCCCAACATCACGGCGCTGTTCCGCGATGCGCGGGGCACTGTGTGGGTGGGTGCCAACAGCCAGGGCGTCTTCCGCTGGGCCAACAATACCTTCATCCAAGAACTGCGCACGCCGGCTATCAATGGTGGCGTGGCCACGCCCGACAGCTCCGTGTGGATTGCCACCAGCATCGGCCTCAGCCGCAAGCAAGGCGCCGAATGGACGCGCTACAACGAGGAAGGCGTGGCCAACCACGAAATCCCCGACAACATTGTGGAAAAGCTACTGCCCGACAACGCCGGCAACCTCTGGGTGGTGATGTCGGACGCCATCTGCGTATTTGAGAATGGCGGCCAACGCGGCGCGGCCGAGGAAGAGCTGCCCACCGTGAAGTTTATCGGCCGGCCTGGCAACGAGGTTTTTGGCGTGGCCGCCATGCCCGGCGTGGGCCGCCTTTTTGCCACCGCCCAGGGCCTGCTCCTGCTGCCCAACGAGCCCACCGGATTCGCCAGCTTTTCTCCTTCTACTGACAAAGTGGAGCCCAAGCGACTGCTAAGGCCGGTGAGCCTGCCAGCGAGCGCAGGGAATCCTTTATTGCTGGAGGTTGATAAACAGCAGCGGTTGTGGCTGGCGAGTGAGGTTGGCGTGACGGTGCTGACGGGAAAGGAACTGCGGCGGTTGGTGCAGCCTCAGGGCACCGTAGCGAAGCGCTAGAACGAGTACCGCGAAGCTGTGCTTCGCCTCGCGCCCGCGCCGCCAGAGAGCCTACTCAAAGCAAAAGGCCCAACGTCTTTCCGACATTGGGCCTCTTGATTGTTGGACGATACCACCGCGAGGCGAAGCACAGCTTCGCGGCACTCGTGCTTACAGCAACTCCGTGCTGCGCTTCACGAACTGCGTCAGCGCCTCGCCTTTTAACAGGCCCTGGGCCAGCAGCGCCAAATCAAACGCTTGCTTGGCCAGCGTGGAGCCGCCGTCGGCCAACACCTTGGTTACCAGCGGGTGGTTGGCATTCACGGTCACGTCGTACGACTCGGGGAAGGCGCCGAACATCTGCATGCCGCCGCCACCGCCGGTGCGCTGCATGTCCTTCATGCGGCGCATGAACTCATTCTGGGTGATGACGACCGGGGCGTCCTGGGGCGAGAGGGCGGCTACCTTCACGTGCATGGCCGGGTTGGCAATGGCGGTAGTAAAGGTTTCCTCCAGCTTCTTGGTATCGTCTTCGCTCAGCACGCTTTCGGTGGTGTCGTCCTTCTCGATGAGCTTGCTCAACGTGTCGGCGTCCACGCGCTTGAAGCTGGTTTTTTCCAGCTTTTGCTCCAGCTGGCCCACAAAGTGGGGGTCGAGGATGTGGTCGAAAACCAACACGTCGTAGCCGCGCTCCTGGGCGGCGGCCACGAAGCCGTGCTGCTGCTCCGCATCGTTGGTGTAGAGCACCACGGTGTTGTCGTTCTTGTCTTTCTGATTGGCCTGAATGTGCTCGGTGTACTCGTTGAGGGTGAACAGCTTGCCGGCCACGTTTTTGAGCAGCACGAAATCCTTGGCCTTGTCGTAGAACTTCTCGTCCGAGAGCATGCCGTACTTCACAAACAGGCCGATGTCGGACCATTTCTCCTCGTAGCCGGCGCGGTCCTGCTTGAACAGGCTGCTCAGCTTATCGGCCACTTTCTTGGTGATGTAGGTGTTGATTTTGCGCACCGCCGCGTCGGCCTGCAGGAAGCTGCGCGACACGTTCAGCGGGATGTCGGGCGAGTCAATCACGCCGTGCAGCAGCATCAGGAACTCGGGCACCACGTCCTTCACCTCGTCGGTGATGAATACCTGACGGGAATAGAGTTGAATCTTGTTGCGCGAGAACTGCAGCTCGTCCTTCACCTTGGGGAAGTACAGAATACCCGTCAGGTTGAACGGATAGTCCACGTTCAGGTGAATCCAGAACAAGGGCTCGTCCATGCTCATCGGATACAGCTCCTGGTAGAACTTCTTGTAGTCCTCGTCGGTCAGCTCCGAAGGCTGCTTGGTCCAGATGGGGGTCGTCTGGTTGATGACCTCGCCTTCAAACTCAATCGGAATGGGCAGGAACTTGCAGTACTTAGTGAGGATGGTGCGCAGGCGAGCCTCCTCCAAGAACTCGTCCGAATCTTCGGCCACGTGCAGCACCACATCGGTGCCGCGCTCGGCCTTCTCGGTGGTTTCAATGGTGAAGGAGGTGCTGCCATCACAGGTCCAGTGGGCGGCTTCGGTGCCCTCCTGGTAGCTCTGCGAGAAGATTTCGACTTCTTTGGCTACCATGAAAGCCGAGTAGAAGCCCAGGCCGAACTGGCCGATAATCTGGTCCTTCGTAGCGGCGTCCTTGTCCTTGTACTGCTCCACAAACTCGGTGGCGCCGCTGAAGGCAATCTGGTTGATGTACTTCTTGATTTCTTCGGCCGTCATGCCCAGGCCGTGGTCGGAAATCGTGATTTTGCGGGCTTCTTTGTCCACGGTCACCCGCACTTTCAGCTCGCCCAAATCGCCTTTATACTCGCCCAGCTGGGCCAGGCTTTTCAGCTTTTGGGTGGCGTCGACGGCGTTCGAAACCAGTTCCCGCAGGAAAATTTCGTGGTCGGAATACAAGAACTTCTTGATGATGGGGAAGATGTTCTCGGTATGGATGGAGATGGAGCCGGTTTCTTGCATGGTACAAAGTGGAAACGGTTGAATACAGACGGAATGGCCGGGCGCGAAGGCCCGCGCCACGGGTTCCGTAGCTTTCAAAGGCTGTTCCAAGGGAGACAGGGCTGTCAGATTGACAGCGAAATTTGTCCTGCACGCGTTGCACGTGGGCGTGAAACGGATTCGAACCCACCTTTACGCAGGCCAGCGGCTAGGCCTGGGGGCGGTGGAGCCGTCGGTACTCGGCGGCTTCCGACCCGTGCAGGGAGTTGGGGCCGTGCAGCGCGTCCCATTCGGCCAGCAGGGCTGGCAGCCGCGAGGAGTGGTCGCTGAGCCAATGCAGGCCGGGCACGGGCTGCGGAAAATACTGAATATCAAACCGGATGAATGGACGGGCAATGGCAATCAGGGAATCGATGGCCATCTGGTTGTGTAGGCGCCGGCGGTGGTTTACCAGCACGACGCGCTCCAGCGGCATTTGCAGCAAGCCCGATATCCAGTGCGTGCCCAGCCAGACCTGGTCGTAAACCGAGATGTCGGGAAAGGTATTCATGTTGAGCAGCAGGTGCCGCACGCCCAACTGCTGGCCCAAATAAAGCAGCTGCTCGGCGCTATTGCGGAAGCCCCGCATATCATCTCCCGAAGCCCATTCGACGCGCAGCAAGCCCAGCGGCTCGTCATATTGCAAAGAAAGGTCGGAAATGTTATTAATTATCACAAAGAAAGGGCCTTGCAGCCATAAAGGACGAAGGTATAATAGGGGCTACGAAAAACCGCACCGAACCGGATTTCGTTAATGGCCAAAACTATCCTTTTTAATTCTGCGCGCAGCTTCCGGCTTTGTGCTCAATCTTTGCACCGTGCAAGCCCTGCGCTCCCATATTGCTCTGCTGTTGCTGCTCTGCCTGGTGCGGACGCTGCTGCCCGAGGCGTGGATGCTGGCGTTGCACCCGCACGCCCACACCACCGAGGAACCCGCGCATGCCCCGGCGTTTAAGCGCGCGGGCAAGGACCTGATTAGCGCCAAGCACCAGCATTGCGAGGTGGAGCAGTTCTACAACGTGGCGTACCAGGCGGGCGTTCCCGTAGTGGCCCCCGTGCCCCGCACAGGTCCAGGCTATACGGCCACTCCGCCCCTGCCGCCCGTGCAGCTGGTAGCTGGCGAGCAGCTGTTTGCGCGCTCCCTGCGGGGGCCGCCCAGCCGCGCCTAGCGTCCGCTCCTTCTTCTTATTGGTAACAATTGCCTGCACCCGCGGCGGCGCTCTTGCGCTGGTCGGCGGGGCTGGCTGTTTTGGCATTTATCATGCAATCAGCTTTTTATAAGTTTCTTTTTCCCTTGGCACTGGCGACCGTGCCGTCATGGCTGCCGGCTCAGCAGCTGCCGGTTGCCGCGCGCGCGCCGCGCACTGCCGCACCGCTACTTACCGGGCGCGTAACCGATGCTGCTACCGGCGAACCCCTGCCCGGCGCCAACATTATTTTTGATGACTTAAAGCAGGGCACCGCCGCCGGCCCCGACGGCAGCTTCAGCTTTTCGAGCCTGCCGCGGGGGCGCTTCACGGTGCAGGTGCGCTCGCTGGGCTACAACACCGTGACGCAAACCGTGGACACGGGCAGCGGCCAGTCCCTGGATTTTAAGCTGACGGTGGCGGCCACCGAAATTGGGCAGGTGGTGGTCACGGGCGTGTCGCAGGCCACGCAGCTGCGGCGCTCGCCCATCCCGACTACCGTGGTCGACCGCACGCGGCTGAACCAAACCTCGGCCTCGAATATTGTGGATGCCATTGCGCACACGCCGGGCCTGAGCCAGATTACGACCGGGGCGGCCATCAGCAAGCCCGTGGTGCGCGGGCTGGGCTACAACCGCGTCATCACCCTCAACAACGGGGCCAAGCAGGAAGGCCAGCAGTGGGGCGACGAGCACGGCATTGAGATTGACGAGTTCAGCGTGGACCGGGCCGAGATTATCAAAGGCCCCGGCTCGCTGCTGTATGGCTCCGATGCCATGGCCGGCGTCATCAACTTTCTGGCGCCCGAGCCCATTGCCGAAGGCCACATTACGGGCCTGGCCACGGCCAGCTACCAGACCAATAACCACCAGCAGGGCTACTCCTTTCAGAACGCGGGCAATATCAAGGGCTTCAACTGGCTGGCGCGGGGCACCCGCAAAGTGGCCGGCGACTACCAGAACCGCTACGATGGCCGGGTGTACAACTCGGGCTTTAACGAGTGGGACGCCAACGGCTACGTGGGCGTAAACAAAAGCTGGGGCTATTCGCACCTCACCTTCAGCACGTTCAACCAGCGCCTGGGGCTGACGGAAGGCGCCCGCGACCCCCAAACCGGCCGCTTTCTGAAGGACGTGCCCAGCGGCGACTCGGCCCTGAGTGTGCCCGTGAGCGACGCCGACCTGCGCGGCTACGGCCTGGCCGTGCCCCAGCAGCAGATTAACCACCTGCGCGTTGGCACCGACAACAGCTTTGTTCTGGGCTCGAATGGGGGCCGGCTGGCCTTGCAGGTGAGCTACCAGCAAAACCTGCGGCGCGAGTACGGCAACGTGCTTGCCCCCGCCGAAACGTCGCTTTACTTCCAGCTGCGCACCGTGGATTATTCGCTGCGCTATTTCCTGCCCGAAAAGAACGGCTGGAATTTGACCGTGGGCACCAGCGGCCTGCACCAACAAAACCGCAACCTGGGCCAGGAATTCCTGATTCCGGCCTACCGCGTGAGCGAGGGAGGCGTGTTTGCGGTGGGCAAGAAAACCATTGGTGCGCTGGATATTAGCGGCGGCCTGCGGTACGATGTGCGCCAGATTTCGGCCGACAAGCTGCTGCTGCCGCGCGAGCCGGGACCGACTTTCCCCCTTTTTCCGGATGAAACGAAGTTTCCGGGCTTCATCAGCACCTTTCGCAACTACAGCGGCAGCCTGGGAGCGGCGTATAGCCTGAGCGAGAAACTGACGGTGAAGGGCAACCTGTCGCGCGGCTTCCGCGCCCCGAACATTGCCGAGTTGGGCTCGAACGGCAAGCACGAGGGCACCATCCGCTACGAAATCGGCAACGACAACCTCAGCCCCGAAACCAGCCTGCAAGTAGACGCCGGCGTGAGCTACGTCACGGACCATGTCCGGTTCAGCGTCGACGCGTTTGAGAATAGCATCAGCAACTACATTTTTACCCGCCGGCTGCTCACGGCCGGCGGCGCCGACTCGCTGCGCGACGGCACGGCGGCCTATAAGTACGCGCAGGGCCAGGCCCGCCTGGTGGGCGGCGAAGTCAGCCTCGACCTGCACCCCCACCCGCTGGACTGGCTGCACTTCGAAAACTCGTTTTCGATGGTGCGGGCCGAGCAGCTGAACGTGCCGGCCGACCAGAAATACCTGCCCTTCATCCCCGGCGACCGGCTGCAATCGGAGTTGCGGGCCAACTTCCGCCGCCAGGGCAAGCGCCTCGCCAACCCCTACGCCCGCCTGCAGTTGGAGCACACCTTCGCCCAGAACCGCTACTTCTCGGCTTTTGATACGGAAACGGCCACGCCCGGCTACACGCTGGTAAACGCCGGCCTCGGCACCGACCTGGCCAATGCGCAGGGCAAAACCTTGTTCTCGCTGTACCTCACGGCCAACAACCTGTTTGATGTGGGCTACCAGAGCCACTTGAGCCGCCTGAAATACGCGGACTACAACGTGGCGAATGGCCGCACCGGCGTGTTCAACCAGGGCCGTAACGTGAGTGTGCGGCTGGTGGTGCCGCTACATTTCAAGTAGCCCTGGCTGAGTTTATGCCTGGCTGATGCACACTTGCCCACGCATGGCAGGGGAGGCGGGCAACTTTTTTTCAAGGCGCGGGTGATACTTCCGTTGGAAATGGATTAATTGGTACAAGCCTGCTCCAATGACGCTCTTACCCCCCTCCCCGCCGCCCGCTTCCGCCCTGCGCGATGCCCTGCTCGCCGACCGCGAGCAGGCCCTGACCCGGCTTTACCGCCGGGCCTTTCCGCTGGTGCGGCGCTACGTGGGCAGCCACGGTGGCACGGCCCAGGATGCGCAGGACATCTTTCATGATGCAATGGTCATTCTTTACGAGCAGGCGGTGGGCGGCACGCTGGTGCTTACGTCTTCGGCCGGCACCTACCTCGTGGGCATTGCCCGCAACTTGTGGCACCACGAGCAGCGCCGCCGGGCCCGCCTGCCGGAGCAGTCCCTATCCGACGCCTTTGAACCCCTGGCCTCGGAAGATTCGGAAGCCGTTACCGAACCAGCCATCGCCGTGCTCGACTACGTGGAACGGCTGGGCAAGAAATGTAAAGACGTGCTGCTGAGCTTTTACTATTTCCAGCAGCCCCTGACGCAGATTGCCGAATCCAACGGCTACGCTTCTGTGCGCTCGGCCACGGTGCAAAAATTCAAGTGCCTGGAGCGGCTGCGTAGTTCCGTGCGGGCGGCATGGCGGTCTGAAACCCTTGAATTGTAAGCCATGCGCCCCGAGCTAGAACGCCTTCGGCTGATTGAGCAGCAGCTGCTAAACGGCCCCGCCGCCCTGCCGGCGGAGGACTGGCGCCTGCGCCAGTTGCTTGACGGCGAGTTGGCCGCCGATGCGGCGGCGCAACAGCAGCTCTACCACGGCCTGCGCCGGGCCGGCCGTCGGCAATTGGGCCAGGAGTTGCGCCAGATTCATGCGCGGCTGTATGGCAGTTGGTGGGCGCGGCTTCGCCGTTGCTGGCCGCTGTAGAGACGCGCCACTTCGCGTCTCGGCATCTGCGCCATCAGGCAATTCTGCCCCCCATTATTCAACGACAAGAAGCGAAGTGCCGCGTCTCTACCCGCTTCTGATTTCGCCATTTTGCGGGCCTTTTCACCCTTGCTTTTACGCAAGGCAGGTGCTGTTTGGCCCTTTTTCACCCCAATCCACCCCCATGCTGAACCCAACCGAATTCCGAAAATTTGCCGTGCACGGCCAAGGCCTGAACGGCCTGCGCGTCGACCAGTATATCGCCCACACCGAGGGCCTGACCCGGCCCTATATCAACAACATGACCCGCTCCGTCATCGAGGAACGGCCGCAGAATTTTCGCGAAATCGACGTGTTTTCGCGGCTCATTATGGACCGCATCATCTTCCTGGGCCAGGCCGTGGACGACCACATTGCCAACATCATCAACGCCCAGCTGCTCTTTCTCGAATCGGCCGATGCGCGGAAGGACATTCTGCTCTACATCAACTCGCCGGGCGGCTCGGTGTACGCCGGCTTCGGCATGTACGACACCATGCAGTACGTGCAGCCCGACGTGGCCACCATCTGCACCGGGCTGGCCGCCAGCATGGGCGCCTTCCTGCTCTGCGGCGGCGCCATCGGCAAACGCTCGGCCCTGCCCCATGCCCGCGTCATGATTCACCAGCCCAGCGGCGGCGTGCAGGGCCCGTCGGCCGACATCGAAATCACGGCCCGCGAGGTGGTGAAGCTGCGCCAGGAGCTCTACGGCATCTACGCCGAGCGCACCGGCAAAACCTACCAGCAAATCCACGACGACTCGGACCGCGACTACTGGATGCGCGCCGACGAAGCCAAGGAATACGGCCTGATTGACGAGGTGCTGACCCGGCCGTAGCACTGTAGCGCGAACTTTGTAGTTCGCGCCCCCACGCCGTTAAAGCAGTTCGAACGGCGCGGGCACGCAAACGACAAAGTTCGCCCTATGCATACCACCGCATACGCAGCCGCGTTTTCCGCTTTACATTTAAGCGTAGCTCTCTCTGCTATTCCATGCGTGTCCGCCTTTTCCTCCCAGCCTTATTTCTGCTGAGCCTGTGGCTGCCCGTGCCGCGCTTGCGGGCGCAGGGCCGGCCGCTAGGGCCGTGGCGGATGACGTACCAGATGGTGACCGAGCGCGCTGAATGGGATGACTGGGGACCGGCAAAGCCCGGTAAAAAGGTATTGAAATTGGTTCCTACCGCTGTCCGTTGGGATATCGAGCCGGATTCCATTCGCCTGTTCCTCAACTGCGAGAACCCGCTGATTGCACCAGCCAAGCCACGCAAAGGCCAACTGCCCATTCGCTTCACAGCTACCGGAGCCACGGTCCGGCTCGATGCCAAGCGTCGGCGGTTGCTGATTGTGCCTTCTGACTCAGTGGTTATAATGTCGGCTTATCGAGGGCAGGGATTGGTGTTTAAGCATGTATTCAGAGCGGTGGCGCCACCACTCCCTACTGTAGAATGCTTTTATAGCAACACCCAGCCTACGGACCTTAAACCTGGCGAAGAGTGGGAAGGACGTCTGAATTTGAGAGCTATTCCATCTTATTATTTTTCGTTTTTCATGCCTGACGATGCACGCAATAGGGTTTCTCTTTCTCAGATTAGCTTTCTGCGTAATGATACACTCCTTAATCCTCCTTGTATCGTCAAAGGTCCAAGTGTAGACATTGGAAGCATCAATAATTTTCTGCCCGGCGACAGCATGCAAGTTGATGTGCAGCAAGTGCAGCGTCAGAATTTCCGTGGCGTCGTAGAAGCCACTCCTTACATCAAACATTTTGCGGTAGCATTGCGGTAAAATCCCCAAACCGCACCGAAAGCCCAGCCGTTTACGTTCTTCACGTAGCGCCAACGCTTTCCCTTATGCCCCACGACCATTCTTCGCACGACCACGCCGGCCACTCACACGCCGCCCCGCCGCCCGGCGGCGGCTTCAGCGCCGCCTTCGCCATTGGCATTGCCCTCAACCTGGCCTTCGTCATCGCCGAAACCATCGGCGGCTTCTGGGCCAATTCCAGCGCCCTGCTCTCCGATGCCGGCCACAACCTGAGCGACGTGCTCAGCCTGGCCCTAGCCTGGGGCGCGGCCTGGCTGGCGGGCCGCCCGGCCACGCGGCGCTACACCTTCGGCTACCGCGGGGCAACCATTCAGGCGGCGCTGCTCAACACCGCCCTACTCTACGCGGCACTGGGCTTTATTCTGTGGGAAACCATTGACCACCTGCGCCATCCCGAGCCGGTGAATGGGCGCTGGGTGATGATACTGGCGGGCGTGGGCATTCTGGTCAACGGCATCACGGCGCTGCTGTTCCGCAGCGGACAGAAGGGCGACGTGAACGTGCGCGGGGCTTACCTGCACATGATGACCGACGCGTTGGTGAGCGTGGGCGTAGTAGCTGGCGGCGGGCTGGTACTGCTCACCGGTTGGCTGTGGCTCGACCCGGCTATTAGCTTTATCATTTTGGGTATCATTGCCTATAGCTCGTGGGGGCTGCTGCGCGACAG
Source organism: Hymenobacter rubidus (assembly GCF_016734815.1). GTDB lineage: Bacteria > Bacteroidota > Bacteroidia > Cytophagales > Hymenobacteraceae > Hymenobacter > Hymenobacter rubidus. The sequence continues at coordinate 183,902 of NZ_JAERQF010000002.1, read as the reverse complement.
CCTGCGCCTGGGCCTGCAGGCCGTGCCCGATGCCATCGACCCCGAAGCCGTGCGCGCCTACCTGCTGCGCCAGCCCGAAGTGGAATCAGTGCACGACCTCCACATCTGGAGCATGAGCAGCTCGGGACACGATGCTGCCCTAATGGCCCACCTCGTGCGCCCCGGTGGGGCCGATGCGCAGTGGCTGGCAGCCCTTTCCAAAGGCTTAGAATCCGAATTTCATATCCATCATAGCACGGTGCAGGTGGAGGACGGCGAGCTCCCCGGTGGCTGCCACAGCCACTGCGAAGTAGCGACAGAAGTGGCTCACCAATAGCGCGAACTTGTCGTTTGCGTGCCCGCGCTAGTAAAGTGATTGCGAAATGCGCGGGGACGCGAACCACAAAGTTCGCGCTAGGGCTTGCTACATTTCGGCCATGCAAGCCTCCATCCCACCCAAAAGCACCGTATTCACCGCCGCCGTTATTGTGGCGGCGCTGGGCTATTTTGTTGATATCTACGACCTGATTTTGTTCAGCATCGTGCGTGTAAAGAGCCTGACCAGCCTAGGCGTGGTGGGCAAAGCGGCCCTCAAAACCCAAGGCGAATACCTGATTTCGATGCAGATGGGCGGCATGCTGCTCGGCGGCATTTTGTGGGGCATTTTGGGCGATAAGAAGGGCCGGCTGTCGGTGCTGTTCGGCTCCATCCTGCTTTATTCCTTGGCCAACATTGCCAACGGCTTCGTGCAGACCCTCGACCAATACGCCTGGCTGCGGCTGGTGGCCGGCATCGGGCTGGCCGGCGAGCTGGGCGCCGGTATTACGCTGGTAAGCGAAAGCCTGCCCCAGAGCAAGCGCGGCTACGGCACCATGATAGTAGCTACCGTGGGCGTGAGCGGCGCCCTGCTGGGCTACTGGGTGGGCGACCGGTGGGGCTGGCGCAACGCCTACTTCGTGGGCGGCGGCCTGGGCCTCACGCTGTTGCTGCTGCGCGTGAGCGTGTTCGAGTCGGGCATGTTTCAGAAGGCGCAGGCGGCCACGCACGTCAACCGGGGCAACTTCCTGAGCTTGTTCACCAACCCCGCCCGGCTGGGGCGCTACGTGCGCTGCCTGCTGATTGGGGTGCCGCTGTGGTTTGTGGTGGGCATCCTCATCACGTTTGCCCCCGAGTTTGGCGAAGCCCTGGGTGTGCAGCCGGGCCCCGAGCCACTCTCGGCGGGGCTGGCGGTGTTCTGGTGCTACTTCGGGCTGGTGTTTGGCGATTTTGCCAGCGGGGCGCTCAGCCAGGTGCTGCACTCGCGCAACCGGGCCTTGCAGGTATTCCTGGTTTTCTGCACGACGATGGTAGGGGTGTACCTGTTTGGGCTGCACGGGGCTTCGCAGACCACTTTTTATGCCGTATGCTTCGTGATGGGCATTTCGGTGGGCTTCTGGGCCTTGTTTGTGACGGTGGCGGCCGAGCAGTTTGGCACCAACCTGCGGGCTACCGTGGCCACCACGGCGCCCAATTTTGCGCGGGGCTCGGTGGTGGCGCTGGTGCCGGCCTTCCGCTGGGCCGAGGCGCACCTGGGCGGGCGCCTGGCCGGCGCGGCCTGCCTGGGCGGCCTCACGCTGCTGGTGGCGTTTTGGGCCGTGAGCACGCTGCCCGAAAGCTTCCACAAAGACCTGGACTATGTGGAGGAATAGCGCTGGCGGCTGACCGTGCATGGCTTCGGCAATTTCTGAAGGAAACATATTAAAAACCTTGCAGAAAGCGCGCCGTACACGGCCTAGCCCCAATGGGTTTACCGTCCCCCTCCATGAAAAAGACCCTTGGCCTGCTGGCCATTTTCGCCGTCACCGCTTTCGCGGCCCAGGCCCAAACCGCTCCCCTCCCCACCGACCCTGCCACGGTACCGCTCACGGCCGAGCAACAGCAGCAGCGCTCCGATGCAGCAAAAGCGGCCTATGATGCACAGAAACAACAAAGCAGCAACAGCGACCAGGCCGTGCGCGACAGCCGCCACCAGCTAAAGGAAACCGCCAACCAGAAAAGCGACCTCAAAAAACAGCTCCGCGAGCAGCGCCACCAGGAAAGCGCCCAGAAAGACCAGCTCAAAGAGCAGCGCCACGCCGCCAGCGAAGCCAAAAAGCAGGAGCATCTGGCCCACGAACAGGCCAAAGCCGAAAAGAAGCGCGCCAAAGAAATGAAGTAACGGCCTGTCCCGTCCGTCTTTCCTTAGAACTCCGGCTCCGGCCGGAGTTTTTTTATGCCTCGCCTTCCGGCACGCCTACCTACTTTCATCCTTTCAACCCTCGCCCCATGCTATGGCCACCCCCACCAAAAACACGACCATGTACTACCCGTGGCACCATTTCGTGCTGCTGCCGCTGGCTTTCCTGATGGCGGGCTACGCCATCACGCGCTACACCAAAGTAGCCGGCGACGACGACCAGACGGCCCGGTTGTGGTTCACGGTCGCGGCGCTGGCCGTCATTGGCCTGGGCGTGCTCGTGATGTTGCGCCAGCACTACGCCCTGCGCTTGCAGGACCGCATCTGCCGGCTTGAAGTGCGCCAGCGCTACTTTGAAGTAAGCGGCCAGCGCTTCGCCCCGCTTGAGAAGCAGCTCAGCCTCAGCCAAATCCTGAGCCTGCGCCTGGCCGGCGATGCCGAGCTGCCCGCCCTGGCCCAGACCGCCGCGCAGGAAAAACTTAGTCCCAAAGACATTCAAGCGCGTATTACCGATTTTCAGTTCGACACCATGCGAGTTTGAACTGAGTGGTTGTTAGTTGCTTGTTGTCAGTTGTCAGGCTATTCTGCCTTTCTCAATTCATACAAGCCTGACAACAACCAACTGACAACTGACAACTAATATCCCATGATTCTCTACAACGTCACCAGCAGCATCGAGCCCAGCGTCGCCGATGAGTGGCTGGACTACATGCGCGCCACCCACATGCCCGAGGTGATGGAAACCGGCTTTTTCATCAAAAGCCAGCTGTGCCGCCTGCTCAACGAAGAAGAAGGCGGCATCACCTACGCCGCGCAGTATTATTGCCTCAGCCTGGAGCAGCTGGAAGACTATCAGAACATCTGCGCCCCCGCCCTGCGCGCCGACATGGAAAAGCATTTCGCGGGCAAATACGTCTCCTTCCGCACCGTGCTGGAGGTGATGGAGTAGGCAAGTCAGCAGCGGAGGGATTGAACGCCCGTCATGCTGAGCTGGTCGAAGCATCTCTACTGCGTAACTAATCAATGCCGCTACAACGAAGCGGTAGAGATGCTTCGACCAGCTTAGCGTGACCGTTGCAATTGCCTTCCATTGCCGCAGATGTTAGGCACGAAAACGGCCTCCGTGCTGTTAAATCAGCACACCATGAAAAACATCATCTTCTTTGGCGACAGCCTCACGGCGGGCCACGGCCTGCCCGCCGCCGCCAGCTTTCCCACCTTGATTCAGCAGCGGCTCGACGCGCAGCAGCTTTCTTATAAAGCTTATAACTACGGCGTGAGCGGCGAAACCAGCGCCGGCGGCCGGCAGCGGCTGGCTTCCGTGCTGGCCCGGCACCCGGTCGATGTATTTGTGCTGGCCCTTGGGGCCAACGACGGCATCCGCGGCATTCCCGTTCGCGAAACCACCCAGAACCTGCAATTCATCGTCGATGCCGTGCGGCGGCAGCACCCGCACGCGCAAATCATCCTGGCCGGCCTGGAATTCCCCTTCGACCTCGGCCCCCTGGGCGGCCACCGCTTGGCCCACTACGCCACCGAGTTCAAAGCCCTGTTCCGCTCCCTGGCCGAGAAAAACAGCCTGCCCTTCGTGCCTTTCCTTCTGCAAGGCGTGCTGGGCCGCCGCGAGCTCAACCTCGCCGACGGCGTGCACCCCAACGCGGCCGGCCAAAAAATTCTGGCCGAGAACGTGTGGCAGGTGCTGGGGCCGCTGCTACAACAGCCGGTTAGTTCGTAGCAGCACGTCCTGCTTATTAGGCCCATTGCCTAAAACCCAAACAAATTACCCTGCACCGGCTGCGGGATGATGCGCGGCGGTGGCACGTCAATCCCCGTCAGGCCTTTCAGCTTCTCTAATAGGTACTGCGTGAGAACCGGCGCGTGGCGCACGTCTTTTTGGTGAATGAAGAAGTACACCTCGTGCACGCCCTGCGCCACCCAGGCCGCTATGCGCTCGGCCCAGGCATCGGCGCGCTGGTAGTCGGAGCTGTGCAGGCCGTGGCCATTGAAGCGGATGAAGGCGACGGGCGCGGTGAGGCGCATGGGCAGTACGTCGCGCCGGCCGGCCACGTCGGTTATCACCAGCGTTTTGTTGAGGGCCTCGAAGGTGGCAAACACGGCATCGGCCAGCACCGTGTCGGCAAACCAGCGCGGGTGGCGCAGCTCCACGGCCAGCGGCACGGCTTCCGGAAAGTCAAGCAGGAAGCGCTCCAGGCGCGGCAGGTGCTCGGGGCCGAAGTGCGGCGGCAACTGCAAAAATGCCCAGCCCAGGTTGTCGCCTAGCCCTTCAAAAGCCCGCGCCGTGGTCACGACCAGGTCATCGGTCTGGAATAATTCCCGCTCGTGGCTGATGCTGCGCGGCAGCTTGGGGCAAAACTTAAAGCCGGAATCCGGCCCCACGGCTGCGCGCCAGCGCCGCACGGTGGCGGCATCCGGAATGCGGTAGTGCGTGGTGTTCAGCTCAATGCTATTGAATTGCTGCGCGTAATAGTGCAGATAATCCGGCTCCTTAATGCCGGCCGGAAAGTACGTGCCCAGCCACTCCTTATTGGTCCAGATGGGGCAGCCCACGTGCAGGCGCGCCGGGGCCGGCTGCGTGCGCCGGGCGCGGGCCAGCACCCGGGCCGTTTCGGGGTGGTCGGGCGGCAGGCTAAAATCAACGTAGCGCAGGTCGGGCAGGCGGCCAAAATCCATGGGGCAAAGGTAGGGTTGGGGCCGGCGGGCGGCTACTGCGCTTACGAAAAAACCGGGACTTATGCAACCCGGTTTCCAAAGTTCTCGTAGCGCCGATGCCCAAATTTTATACCCGTCGCATAATCTAATTTTTGCGTCTGCGCAATGGGTCGGGCCTGTTTTGGCAAAATATAGTTTGAGGCAACGTCACAGCTACTTTTTCGGCTAACATGAAGATTAATTAAATGCAAGTTTTCTTTGTTTTGAACAATTTTTAACCTAATTCGATTAGCAGCACCCGCTAAAATTTAGTATTGCTGGGGTGGATGAGCCTATGTTTGTTTTGCTCACCATCTGCGAATCGCATGATTTTATTTCGCCGCCTACAAGTACTCGTCCTTTCCAGTTGCTTTTTTTTCCTGCTGACTTTGCTGGGCGCTTCGGCCCGCCCTACCCCTGGCACCACAGCAGTCCCTGCCCCTAGCTCCGCCGCCACTACGGTATTTCGGGGCCGGGCCTCCTGGTATGGCGGTTACTTCCAAGGGCGGCGCACCAGCAGCGGCGAGCGCTACAACCGCTTCCAGTACACCTGCGCGCACAAAACCCTGCCCTTCGGCACGCGCCTGCGGGTCACGAACGTGAAGAATGGCAAATCCGTTGTGGTGCGCGTCACCGACCGGGGCCCGTTCCGCCACCAGCGCATCCTCGATTTGTCGGAAGCCGCCGCCCGTCCGCTGGGGGTGGTTGACTGCGGGGCCGCCACCGTCATTGCCCAGGTAGTAGCCGATGATGCCCCGCTGGGCCCGGCCACCACGCCCGGCAACTTCGCCGCCCTCTATGCTGCCGACCCCAACCCTGAAGCCGCTTTCACCACCTATGCGGTACTCCCGGATGCGCCCATCAGCCCCGCCGACTCAGTGGCTCGGATTGCGGCCACGGCCCAGCTCATTGCCGCTTCCGCCGAGACGAAGGCCGAAGTTATCACGGCCGCCGAATCGGTGAACTGCCCGTCGGGCTTCTTCATTCAGGCCGGTTCGTTCATCGATGCGACCAACGCCGCAAGCGTGCAGGCCCGCATCAAGTCGCTGATGCCCGAACTGCAAGTGAATATTTCGCAGGACCTCGTTGATGGCCGCCAGCGCAGCCGCGTGCTCGTGGGCCAGTTTGGCGAGCGCCCCGAAGCCGAAGCCGTGCGCCAGCAGCTGCTGGTATGGGGCATTGGCGGGCTGGTGCGCGAAGTAGCCCTGCGGTAGGTTGTTAGTTGTCCGTTATTAGTTGTCTGTTGTCAGGTTGATTGCTAAAAGTGGTCAGCAGGTCAGTTGAACAGAAGTTTCTGAAGGCCAATTGACGGCGTTGTCGTTAATTGGCCTTTGCTTTTGCCCACAGGCCTGACAACGGACAACCAATAACGGACAACTGGAATGATTAAAGCGCTACTGGCCCTGGCCGCCGCCTGTACCTTGGTTTGGGTGCTGAACACCAAGCACGGCCAGCTGCCGCCCTTTGGCAAGCTGCTGAGCCCTTACCGGGGCTTTTGGCAGAACGGCGAGCGGCCCGAGGACTTCCCCGCGCAGCAAACGCTGGACCTGGCCGGCCTGCAACAGCCCGTGACGGTGCGCTACGACGACCGCCGCGTGCCGCACATCTTCGCCCAAAACGACCACGACCTGTACCTGGCGCAGGGCTACCTCACGGCCCGCGACCGGCTCTGGCAGATGGATTTTGTGGCCCACGTGGCAGCCGGGCGGCTGGCCGAAATTGTGGGACCGGAGCGGCTGGAAACCGACCGATTTTTTCGGCGCATGGGCCTGGGCTTTGGCGCGCAGAAATCGAACGCGGCGGCCCTGGCCGACCCGGTGAGCGGCCCCGTGGTGCGGGCGTACTCCGATGGGGTGAATGCTTACATCAACAGCCTGACACCGGCCACCACCCCGTTTGAATACAAGCTGCTCGACTACGCGCCCGAGCCTTGGGAACCGCTGAAAAGCGCGCTCATTCTGAAGTACATGGCCTTCGACCTGACGGGCCGCTCCGATGACCTGCGCATGAGCAACGCCCTGCGCAAATACGGGCCGGCGGTGATGCGCGACCTGTTTCCGGACTACCCCACGCGCGAGTCGCCGGTAGTGCCCGCCGGCACGCCGCTCGATTTCCAGCCCTTGGCCGTGCCGCCCGTGCCTGCCGCATTTGCTGCCGCCGAGGCACCGTATCAGCCAAACCAGGAGCCGGCCCGGGAGCTGGGCTCCAACAACTTTGCCGTGAGCGGCGCGCGCTCAACGACCGGTTTTCCCATGCTGGCCAACGACCCGCACTTGCAGCTCAACCTGCCCAGCATCTGGTACCAGGAGCAGCTGGCCGCGCCCGGCGTGAACGTGTACGGCGTGAGCATTCCGGGCACGCCCACGGTCATCATCGGTTTTAATGCGCAGGCGGCCTGGGGCGTGACCAACACCTACGCCGATGTGCTGGACTGGTACCAAGTGCAGTTTCGGGACGTGGCGCGGCGCGAGTACTGGCACGCGGGCCAGTGGAAACCGGTGCGTCGCGTGGTGGAGCGTATTAAGGTGCGCGGGCAGCCCGACCGTCTCGATACCGTGCTCTACACCCACCACGGCCCGGTGGTATACGAGCGGGAGGAGAAGCCCTTCCTGGCCCAGACGCCCATCGGCTACGCCGCCCGCTGGACCGCCCACGACGCGGCCAACGAGTTCCTGACCTTCTACCGCCTCAACCGCGCCCGGAGCTACGCCGACTACACGGCCGCGCTGGCCACCTACGGCGCACCGGCCCAGAACTTTATTTTCGCGAATGCTGCGCAGGACATTGCCCTCTGGCCCAACGGCCACTTCCCCCTGAAATGGCGCGAGCAGGGCAAGTACCTGCTCGATGGCCGCGACCCGGCCCAGGACTGGCAGGGCTGGATTCTGGCGGCCCAGAATCCACACGTCCGGAATCCGGCGCGGGGTTTTGTGTCGTCGGCCAACCAGTCGTCAGTGCGGCCCGAGGACTACCCCTACTACCTGAACTGGGACTACGGCTCGTCGGAGCGCGGCCGGCGCATCAACCAGCGCCTGGGCCAGATGCCCCGCGTGACGGCCGACAGCTTGCGCCAGCTCCAGAACGACAACTTTGGCATGAATGCCCAGCTAATGCTGCCGCGCCTGCTGGCCCTAGCCGGTACGCTACCAGCCACTTCGCCCGAGGGCCGGGCCCTGGCCGCCCTGCGCTCCTGGAACTACCACTACACCGCCGAGGCCATCGGCCCGAGCCTATTTGAGCTGTGGTACGATAACCTGGTAAAGCGCCTCTGGGACGACGACTTTCCCACCGACCCCAAGGGCCCAGCCTACCGCTACCCCGCGCGCGACCGCACCAACAACCTGATTCTGCGCGAGGACACCAGCCGCTGGATTGACGACCGCCGCACCCGCGCCCGAGAAACCTTGCCCCTGCTGGCCCGCCAAAGCCTGAAGTGGGCCGTGGACAGCCTCACCCGCAAATACGGCACCCAGAGCGACAAGTGGCGCTGGGCCAGCCAAAAAAGCACCGACGTGCTGCACCTGCTCAAGCTGCCCGGCTTTGGCGTGCTGGACGTGGACTGCGGCGGTGGCGCAGGCATCGTGAACGCCACCACCGAGCGCACGGGCCCCAGCTGGCGCATGGTGGTGGCCCTGGGCCCGCACGTGCGCGCCTACGGCGTATACCCTGGCGGCCAGAGCGGCAACCCCGGCTCACGCTATTACAACGACATGCTGGAAAGCTGGCGCGTGGGGCAGCTCGATGAGCTGGTGTTTCTGCGCAGTGCGGATGAGCCAAACAAGCGGGTAGCGACGGCGTGGACGTTGCAGGGGAAATGACATGCGTTTGAATACGCGTATGAGCCACTGCTGCAAACCAGACTTGGGGTGTGTTGGAAAAACCATTGGACGGTCCTGCTGAGCTTGCCGAAGCATCTCTACCGCTGTAGTAATCCTTTCGATTGGATTGGTCTTCGCGGTAGAGATGCTTCGGCAAGCTCAGCAGGACATTTCGGGGTGATTTTGCTGGCTTTCTCGGCCTTATTTCTTAAAAAAGGCGTCTGCTATAGATTTGCGGTATGGATATTCGTCGCCTTCTGCTTTGGCAACATGATGGTAGTCGCCGTCGTTTTCCGAAACCATCTTGCCTACTGTTTCTCCTGTTGCTGAGCCTTTCTCGCCCGGCCGCAGCCCAATACTACGGGCAGTATGCCATCGATACTACTCAGATTTTCAATTACGTAGACCAGATGCCCTCGCTGCCCAGCGGCGGGGGCAATCTGGCCCTTGTGAAAGCGGTGCAGCAACAAGTGAAGCTGCCGATTGAGGTGCGCGAGGGCCGCACCGAGGGCCGGGTGTTCGTGCGCGTGGTGGTGGGCGTGAGTGGCGTGGCCCGGCAGGCCACGGTGGTGCAGTCGCTCAGCCCCGCCTGCGATGCCGCCGCCCTGGCCGCCGTGAAGCGCATGCCGCGCCTGCGGCCGGGCCTTTACCAAGGCCAGCCAGTGGCGGTGCTGCTCTCCGTTCCGGTCATGTTTCTGTCGCCCCGGCACGTGTACGCAGCTACCGAAGTATCCCGTCAAGCTCAGTTTCCGGGCGGCGATGCGGCCCTGGAGCAGTACCTGCAAAAAAATCGCGCAACGCCCGCCGAGGTGAAGCAGCGCGACCTGAAAGGGCGGGTGGTGGTACGCTTTGTGCTGAAACCCGATGGCCGCCCCGGCGCCGTCGAAGTTATCAACTCCCTCTGCCCCAGCTGCGACGACGAGGCACTGCGCCTCGTGCGTAATTTTCCGCGCTGGCAGCCCGCCCTGGGCTACGACGACCAGCCCGTATCCGTGTACCAAACGCTAAATATCTGGTTCAGCCCGCCCCCGCCGCCCGCTGGCACCCCGCCGCCCGTGCCCGACCACCAAGTGTATAGCCAAGTTGAGCAGATGCCCACGCTGCCCGGCCACAGCGGCCCCGATGCCCTGCAGTCGGCCCTGGCCGAGCTGATTTCCTACCCCGAACGCACCCCAAACGGTACCGGCCAGGTCAGTTTCGTGGTAGAGCCCGACGGCCGCGTAACGCGCCCGGTAATGCTGCAAAGCATTGGCAGTGAAATAGATGAGGCCGTACTGGCCGCAGCCCTGCGCCTGCCTCGCTTTGAGCCGGGCCGCCACAATGGGCAGGCCGTGGCCGTGCGTCTGGCCGTGCCGGTGGTCATTGATATCCGCTGACCAGCAGCGGCTTATTCAGACGGAAGCTATTGGGAAGCGTCTGTCATCCTGCGCGCTGCTCAGGATGACAAGAGTGACACACCCATACCAAAAACGGCGGCTTTCGGTGACGGAAGCCGCCGTTTGCTAGTTGCTGACAAGCTTATTTCTTGTCCTTATCGTCTTTGCTGCCTAGCTGGCGCTTGCTGTCGCTCACGTCCTGGGCTTCGCCTTCGTGGTCGTCGCCGGTGGCGCGGTTGATGAGCACCACGGCCACGGCCGCGAGGCCGGCAATGCCGAGTATCATTTGGGTGGGCGTGAATTTCTGGGCGGCTTTGCGCAGCAGCACGCCGCCGTGCTTCAGCAGGTCGTCCATGTGCTCGTGCTGGCCCTGAAACACATAATAGGCACTTTCGAAGGTGCGGGCGAGGTCTTCGGGCAAAATCTTTTCGAGTTGTTGTTCGATTTGCGCTTCCATAAAGCTGTAAGGAAAAAAGGAGGAACGTGAGGGACAGAGGACGAGGCGGCTAACGCCTTCGTATCGCCTTACGCAAAAGGCCGGCGCGGGGCTGCCTTTTTTCCACGAAAATCTGCCGAAGCCACAATGGCTCCGGTTCAGCTCCTCAGAAGCTGGCCGGAGCCATTGTGGGTTATTTACTGGCACTTAGCCTTTTTACTCCACCACCACAATGCGGGAGCCACTGCGCTGGGCTTCGCGTACCTGGCAGTAGTAAGCGCCAGCGGCCAGGCCGCTCAAGTCCAGGGGCAGGAACTGCGGGCCGGCGGCCAATACCTGGTCCGCAAAGCGGCGCACTTCGCGGCCCATTTGGTCGAGCAGCACCACTTGCACGTGGCCGCCGGCGCAATCGTAGGCCACTGTGGTGCGGCCGTCGCGGGCCACGGGGTTGGGGTACACCGTGAAATCGGCCACCTGCGGAGCCTCTTTGGTGGCGAGCAGCGCACCGGGCCGCAGTACGGGCACGTAGGGGAAGCTGCGCCCAAAGAGCTGCGTGAGCGTGGCCGGCGTCACCCGGAACCAGTCCTGCAAAATGCTGGTGTAGATGCTGCGGAAGTCGAACTGCATGTTGATGTTGTCGTTCACCCCAGCATTGGCGGGCAGCGTGGGATTGGGTCCGTGCACAATGGGGTTCACCTTCGAGCCGAACACCAGCAACGGGGCCGCCGCGCCGTGGTCGGTGCCGTAGCCCGAATTGGCCTTGATGCGCCGGCCAAACTCCGAGAACGTCATGCCCACCACCCGGTCCTGCACGTTGTGGCGCTGCAAATCATCCTGAAAGGCACTCACGGCCTCCGCAATCTTCCCAAGCAGCGTGGCGTGGGTGCCTACGGCCGTGCTGCCGGTAGCCGGCACCTGCAGGGTGTGCGTGTCGAAGCCACCCAGGGTGCACACGTAAATGCGCGTCTGCAAGCCGCCGGCAACCAATTGGGCTACTATTTTAAGCTGGTCGGCCAGCGAGTTTTGCCCAGCCGTGGGGTACAGCGGCGAGAGGTTCTGGGCCCGGCCGGCGGCCGTCTGAATGGCCGTGGTGTACACCTGCGTCTGGCTCACCACTTGGCGAATGAAGGTGAGCTCATGACCGGCCGGCGTGTTGGGCGCCACATCCACCCCGCCGCTCAGCAGCTGGTAGAACGACGAAGTGCTGGCAATGGCCATGCCCATGTTCACGCTGGGCCCCTGCACGCAGTTGCTCACCACCGAGCCGATGCTGATGGCCAGCGGGTCAGGGTTCTGGGTGTTGGGGTAGCCGGTGGGGTAGCCCGCGTATTCGCTGTCGAGGTAGCGGCCGGCCCAGCCCGTGGTCAGGGTCACGTTCGAATCGGAACCCGAGGTCCAGATATCGGTGGCCCGGAAGTGCGAGAAGTTCGGCGTGGGGTAGCCCACGCTCTGCACCACGCCCAGCTTGCCGTTCTGGTACATGTTCTGGAGCGAGGCCATGGCCGGATGAATACCGGTAGCCGTGGTCAGGCCCAGCACCTGGTTTTGGGGCAGGGCAATGCTGCCGCGCGCCGCCATCAGGGCCGGGTACTGGTCCAGGGGGATAATCATGTTCAGGCCGTCATTACCGCCTTGCAGCTGAATGATGACCAGCACCTTATCCGACTGCGTGGTGGCATTAGTCAGGGCCGCCAGCTGCGGCGAGTAGCCGTAGGCGCCAATGGGCAGCCCACTCAGAAAAGCAGTGCCGACGGAGGCTGCAGCCGTGGTTTGTAGAAATTCGCGACGTTTCATGGGAGAAGGCTGTTGGCGTTATGACAAGTGGTATTCCGCCAGCCCCATCAGGGCGCGCAGCATGGCTTGGAGCTTGGTGGTTACGGCCGCTTTTTTGGCCGTATTGGTGGGTGCGGCCAGGTATTGCTGCCATTCCACGGTCCATTCAAAATCGGGCAGGCCCGGCAGCAAGGTGTTTTTCAGGAATGTAATCTGGTTGGCGGTCAGGCTGATGGGCACCATCAATCGCACGTACTCGGCGATGAGCAGGTTGCAGTCAGCAGCTGTAGCGGCCGGGAACGACTGCGTTAGTGCCAACACGTCAATTCTAATGTTGACGCTACTGCGCGTGTAACCCGTGCTGATGAACAGGTCTGTCACTTGGTTGCGGCGCGGCAGTGTCACGGCGTTTATCCACAGCTCGTGGTATTGCGGGGTCTGGTAATAGGCGGCCCAGCCGGCCACGTTGGGCGGGTCGCCGAGGTATTGCTGCTGCAAGCTGGTTAAGCCGTTTAGGTAGTCCCACATGCCGTATTGCACCACTTGGTTGGTGGCCGCCGTCGGAAACACCACTTCCATCTGGCGCATCAGCCCAACGGTAAAATCGAGCGGACTCTTGATGAGGCAGCCCACGTTCAGCACATCAAAGAAGTGCTCCGAGCTAAACAGCGTGCGCAGGACCGGCGCAATCTCGAAGTTGTTCGATATCAGCAAGGTTGCCAGCGGCCGAATGATGTCGGTTTCGACTTGCGTATCAATTAAGTAGTACACGAAAAACCGGTACAGCTTCCGCACGATGGCGCGGGCCGTTTCTACCTGTTGAAAAATCAGGTTGATGAGGTCCTGATACTCGGTACTGCCATTGGGCGCAATGCTGGCATTGCCGAAAGCCGACGAAAACACTTTGGTGGTGACATCGTGCCGGCTGGCAGTGTAGTAGCTGCCTACCGGCGCCGCCTGGTCGCGCCAGCCGGTGAGCACTTTGGCGGCGGCCTGTACGTCGGCCTCGGTGTAGTTGGTGTAGTTACCAGCGGCAATCAGCGGCCCCTTCCCTACCGTAAACAGCTCCAGTAGCTCGCGGCCGTAGTTCTCGTTAGGGGCGCCGACAATGCTCTGGTTACCGTTGAGGAAGCGCAGCATGGCGGGCGTCACGGTCACGTCCTTGGTCAGTTGCTTGAAATTGCCGAGCGCGTGCTGGCGTAGCAGACGCACGTACTCGTAGCCCATGCGGGCATCGTTGATGGTACTGAACTCAATCACGAAGTGGTTGTGCCAAAACAACGTCATCTTCTCCAGCAGCGAGGTGCCCTGGCCCAGCTGCAGGCCCAGCCACCAGTCGCGCAGCGAAGCCCGGCGCACCCCCTCAAAGTTCTGGTCGAACACCTGCGCCGTCCAGGTGGTACCCAGGGCCACACTGGTGTCGGTGGTCGACACGTTCACGGGCGGGTCGGGCGCGGTGGTGGGCACCGTGAGCAGCGTGTTCAACGTAGCCGTGAGCGTAGAGCCGGCCGCCGTCAGAATCTCGGTGCGGGTGGGGCCGAATAATGTGCGTCGCAGCAGATGCGCCGCCTGGGCATAGCCCCAGGTGCCGGTGTAGGGCGTGAGCGTGCTGGTGGTGCGGGCCAGCGTGGTAGGCAGCTTCGTGTTGGCGTAGCGGCTTACTGTTTCGGGCGGGCCAGGCGGGGTTGGGGCCGTGGCCGCCGCAGTAGCCGGAGCGTTTAGAACAGCCGTGTTTCGTTGGAGGAAATGTCTGCGATTCATAAGCAGCCGCGTAAAGGTGAAATCAATTGAAATGGAATTAAACGCCCATCACCCTACTGCCCTTCTTCTTACGAACCAATGGTTTACCATTGACTGCTACATTCCCTTTGGGTTTAATAACAATATCAGATTATCTCCGTGGGGAAGTGATGAATATCAGCTCAGTGGCGCTATTTGCCCCGCGAATGGACCAAAAAAAACGCCCAGCCGTGGGGCTGGGCGTTTTGCCATTGCGATGCTTTACTGCAACGACTCAGTTTTGGTCCACAGTCGTCGAGGCAACCAAGGCTTCATCGGCCGCAGCGGCGGCGCTTACCCGGCCGGCCGCATAGAAATTGCGGTGGTAGTAGGGCTGGTTCAGCGAGCTTATCATAACGCCGCCGTTGGTAGCCGAGTGGGCAAATTTGCCGTCTTTCAGGTAGATGCCAACGTGGTAAATCGGGCCGTGGCCCCGGCGGAAAAATACCAGGTCACCGGTTTGCATCTCGCTCTTGGCCACGCGCTTGGTGGTGCTGAACATGGAGCGCGACGAGTGAATCAGGTTGATGCCATACACTTCGTGGAACACGCGCGTCACGAAGCCCGAGCAGTCGGTGCCCCGGCGCGAGTTGCTGCCGTAGCTGTAAGGGGCGCCAATCCAGTCGGTCACGGTGCGCAGCAGGTCCTTGTTCTCGTTAAAGGCCAGGTGCAGGCCCAGCGTCTGGGCGTAGTAATGATAGGTGAGCGAGTCGCGCGAGGCGGCCAGCTCGGCGGGCGTGGGAGCGGCCGGCTTTTCCCCGGAACCGGGGTTGCCATCGGCGCGTAGCTCGAAAGTGGACTCGTCCATCGTCAGGGCCGGAAGCAGCGATGCTTCGGCGACGACCGGTGCCGACGTGGCACGGGCCGTCACCGAAGCATCGGGGGCGCGTTCAAAGAAGAAGGAGAGAGCTAGCGAACCAGCGGCGAGGCAATACAGGAGGCTGTTTTTCATTGTCCGTCGTTAGAGGGTTAGGGGCAAAAAATCCGGGTTTCTGGAAGGAGAGAAAGAGCCGGGCTAGTAGCTTTCTTAGGCGATAGGCAAGGCTAAATTGAGCCGAGTGAAGAAGTGAGAAAAAGATGTCATACCCATTAATTGCTATTGTGCATGGAACAGGTCGCTGGGTAAAACTAAGTTAAACTTTTGGTAACTCGGTCATTTTTGCTTGGAAAAAATCAAATATTCTTTATTTATCACAAATAAATAGGCAAAAAATAACGTTTACGCTTGCAACCATACCTCAACCATTGCCGTAATAGCGCGGCCGAGAATATTCCTATATCTTGCCCTATGACGACGCCCCGCACCTGGACCGGTTCCCCTCTCGCCCGCATTGCCCGCATGGTGCTCAAAGCCCCTCGCGTGGCCATGGTCATCGGCCAGACGGTGCACCTGAGCGGCGCCTCCCGAGAGGAGTTTCTGGCCGATGCCGAATGGGTAGCGCACGAAGCTGTGCACCTGCGCCAGTATCAGGAGCACGGCCTGCTGCCTTTCCTGTGGAAGTACCTGCTGGAGTCGGCGCGGGTCGGCTATTACCAGAATAGGTATGAAGTAGAAGCCCGCGAGGAAGCCCGCCGTGTGGTATTGGCCGACCCCACGCACGTGCTGCAGCCGTTGCCGCGCCACGCCCAGCCGCCTGCTGATGCTTAGCTAATACTGCGCCGGCTTGGGCAAAATGCAGGAGTCAGCACCGTCAGATTGAAAAATAAAGTGCGCTAACTGCAACTTACCAAGAGCCGATTACGAATACTCTCCACGCCTTCTTCGCCACGGCCAAGCGGGCTTTTTTCCTTTCCTTCCACTTTCCTTTCCGTCTCATTATCATGGATAACCAGCAAGACCAGCTCGGCGCCTCGAACTCGGGCAGCGCCGACCGCACTTCGCAAAATCCCACCTCCATGCCCGGTAGCGCCAGCGGCGCCTCCGCCTCTTCCCGCAAATCCGCTGCGACGCCCACCGCGCAAAGCACCTCGCCTACTCCCGATGCTTCGAGCCAGAAAACGGCCAATGCCGGGGCCGACCGCCAAGGCGAAGGCCAGCAAACCAACGCTCAGGAGGGCACGCTTCTCGATGCCGCGCTGAACAGCGGCAAGCAATGGATTGAGGATTCCGGTGTTCTCAACAGCGTGAACCAGCTGCCCCAGAGCCTGAAAGACCTCGGCAATCGCGCCCTCGACAAAGTAAACGGCCTTAGCACCACACAAAAAGTGGTAGGCGGTGCCATTCTGGCCGCTGGCATCGGCTGGCTGGCTACCCGCAAAGGAAAGTCCTCGTCTTCGGACAGCAGCCCGTACAACTACGGCCGGCAGCGCGACGCTGGCAGCTACGGCCGCCGCAGCTACGGCTACCAGGCCCCTGATGCTTCCACCAGCCGCCGCACAGTATCAGGTGCCTCAGGCCGCGCCGATAGCGGCTCGCCCTACGGCAACAGCGGCAACCGCTACGGTGGCAGCAGTTCCAACTACGGCAGCAGCGCCAGCAGCACACCCGGCAGCCACAACACCGGTATCCATTCGGGCAGTGGCCGGAGCGAGAGCAGCTACGGCGGCGCCTCCGCTAATGTCGACCATGGCGCCCGCACCTCTGAAAGCAGCTACCGTTCGAAAGAAGATGGCTTCAGCAACGTTGAATAATTCGGCTTAAGCCAACAAAAAGCCCCGCTTCATTCCGAAGCGGGGCTTTTTGTTTACAATAGCAGCAGCTAGCGCGAAGACGCGGACTACAAAGTCCGCGCTACGTTTCTCACCTGCAAAGACTTCCTAGATGTTCATGGCCGACTCGCGGCGGCGCATCTTGCCAGCCGGGATGCCGAACATCATCTTGAAGCGACGGCAGAAGTAAGCGGTGTCTTTGTAGCCCACTTCCTTGCCGATGTCGCGAATGCTTTTCTTGGTGGTGCGCAGCAGGAATACGGCGCGCTCCATGCGCTGGTATTCGATGTAGTCCTGCGGGTTGATGTTGGTCAGCATCTTGAAGTACTGGCCCACGTAATCTTCGCTCACGTTGGCCACACCGCTCAGCACCTTGTTGCTCAGGTCGCCACCCAGGTTTTCCTTGATGTAGTTGAACAGGTCAATCAGGCGCGGGTCTTTGAAGTAGGTGCTGTTGGTGGCCAGCTGCTCCACAAACATGTTGTTGCGCAACACGTAGCGCACCACTTCCACCACAATGTTCTCGGTGTAGATGTTGATGAGCCGCTCACGACCGGGCAGGTCCTGAATGCTCTCCTCCACCACTTTAATCACCAGGTTGGCCAGCTTGGGCTGCCCCGAGATGAGGAAAGCCGGCACGTCGAGCGAGGCGAAAAAGTTCACCGAGTCGAACACCTTGGCTTCGAAGCTCACGAAGCTGTGGCTTTCGTCGGCGTCGCCGATGAGGTCGAGGTTATCGTTGGAATGGAAGAACTTATCTTTGTTGGAAATCAGGTCGTCATTGGTGATAACGCGGTTTTTCTGGTCCACGCCGTAGCTCACCCGCGTAGGCCGGCCGCCGGGGATGAACAGCATTTCGCCCTCCTCCACCACCAGCTCCTCTTCCCCAAAGGTGATATGGCCTTTGTGCAAGAGAATGAGGTTGTTGCCTACGTCATAAGAATTGCGCACCGTGAAGGGCTGATGCAACACCAGGTTCTTCGCCTTGATGTAGCGGACGCCCAACGACTCAATGACTTTATTGTAATCTTCCATAATTTATCGAAGCAAAACGGCCTAAAAAAGGTGCGGTTGCGGGGAATTAGTGGCTACCGCAGTGCAAGATAACACCTTGAAATTCACAAAAACAAGAAACCCAGCCGAAAGCCGGCTGGGTTTTGTGCAATGAATCTGAATTTTAGGCAATTCTGTCTCTATTTCAGGATTTCCCGAGAAATCACAATTTTCTGAATTTCAGACGTCCCTTCGTAAATCTGGGTAATCTTGGCGTCGCGCATCAGGCGCTCGACGTGGTACTCCTTCACAAAGCCGTAGCCGCCATGAATCTGCACGGCTTCTACGGCCGAGTCCATGGCCACTTTCGAGGCAAAGAGCTTGGCCATGGCGCCCGATTTGCCGTAGTCGTGCCCGTGGTCCTTGTCGGCGGCGGCTTGCAGGCAAAGCAGGCGGGCCGCGTCGATGTTGGTAGCCATGTCGGCCAATTTAAACTGAATGGCTTGGTGCTGGGCGATTTCCACCCCAAATGCTTTGCGCTGCTTGGCGTATTTCAGGCTGAGCTCCAGCGCACCCGAGGCAATGCCCAAGGCCTGCGCGGCGATGCCGATGCGGCCGCCGGCCAACACCTGCATGGCGAACTTGAAACCGAAGCCGTCGTCGCCGATGCGGTTTTCCTTGGGCACCTTCACGTCGGTGAACATCAGCGAGCAGGTGTCGGAGCCGCGGATGCCGAGCTTGTTCTCCTTCGGGCCCTGGGTGAAGCCGAGCGTATCCTTGTCCACAATCAGCACGTTGATGCCGCGCGATTTTAGCTCAGGGTGGGTTTGGGCGATGACGAGGTAGACTGAGGCGGTGGTGCCGTTGGTAATCCAGTTTTTGGTGCCGTTGAGGAGGTAGTAGTCGCCCATGTCTTCGGCGGTGGTGCGCTGGCTGGTGGCGTCGGAGCCGGCTTCGGGCTCGCTCAAAGCAAATGCCCCGATGATTTCGCCGGAACACAGGCGCGGCAGGTACTTCTGCTTCTGCTCTTCGGTGCCGTATTTCTCCAGGCCCCAGCACACCAGCGAGTTGTTCACGCTCATGATGACCGAGCACGAAGCATCGACCTTCGAAATTTCCTCCATGGCCAGCACGTAGCTCACCGTGTCGAGGCCGGAGCCGCCGTACTCGGGGCTCACCATCATGCCCATGAAGCCGAGTTCACCCATTTTCTTCACCTGCTCGGCAGGAAATTTCTGGTGCTCGTCGCGCTCAATGACGCCGGCCCAAAGCTCGCTCTGGGCAAAATCACGGGCGGCATCGCGGACGGCTAACTGCTCTTCGGAGAGCTGGTAAATGTTGGAGGAAGTGGCGGTTTGCATGGGGCGGTGGGAGTTGTGAGTTGATGCTACAAAAGTACGTTGCTAACGGTTGTTAGGACAAGGCCGCTTGGCCGCAACTGGCTTTTGCGAGCGGTAACCTTCCTAAGATTATACGTTTCATAATCATTTTGTTATCACCCCTGGCAATATCCGATTAGTTGCTTATCTAGCAACATCATTTCATTTTTCTCTGCTACCGCATGACACTTTTCTACTTCTCCTCGCTCCACAACCGTACGGAAATTTCTAGTAGGACTTGGTTGCCTACGCTGCTGTGGTGCTGGCTACTGGCCCTGACCAGCCTAACGGCCGCCGCTCAGGAATCGGTTCAGCATTCTTCCAACGAAACATTGCAGCCCACCAACAACCCGGCTAACCACAAGCTTATGCTTTGCACAGACGGCAGCATCATGGGATGGGGGCTCAATGACTCCGGACAGCTTGGAAATTTACCTTTAACCGTTTCTATGCCAACCTTAGTAACCGTTGGGCTGCCAAGTCAGCCGGTGCAAGTCATGGCTACTTTTCAATCAAGCTTCGCTATCATGACCGATGGCACGTTGTGGGCTTGGGGCGGCAACAGTTACGGACAATTGGGGGTAGGCAGTACTGTTACTTCCACTGCTACGGCCATGCAAGTGCCCAACATTGCCAACGTTGTATCAGTGAAAGGTTCTCTCTACCAAACCATCGCGCTTTGTGCGGACGGCACAGTATGGAGTTGGGGCAGCAACCAGAATGGAGCGCTTGGTACTGGCACGATAGGGAGCACGGTATATACGCCGCAGCAAATCCCTGTTTCAGTACTCCATAACATCCGCGCTATCGCGGATGCTCTTACTTTTTGCTTGGCTTTGGATGCAAACGGTAGCGTCTGGTCCTGGGGCCTTGATGCGAACGGAAACCTCGGCACTGGCCAACCGGCCAGTGGCGCTGGCAACCCGCCCAATATTCAGCCTCCTACGCAACTGCCCATAAGCAATGTACAGCAGATTGACGTAGCTAATAACCGAGCGGTGGCCTTGCGGACGGATAACACGGTCTGGACCTGGGGTGAAAACGCATCCGGGCATTTGGGCCTAAACAGCACCGCTTATACCAATGTGCCAACCCAAGTAGGTGCTGGCTGGCTCAACGATGCCCGCTGGGTAGCCATCAATGAAGATGCAACCATCGCGGTACGGGGGGTTGCGGGCAATACTGCGGCCTCTGTGTGGGGCGACAACTACTACGGAGGATTAGGCGTGTCGGTCCCGGCGTTCGCCTATTCCCCTGTCAACGGACCCGCCTTTCCGGCTAATACCCAAGTGCAAGGACAGAGTGATTTATTTACCAGCATCGAACCAAACGGGACGGTGAAAACCTGGGGGCTTTATCCGCTGGGCTACACGCCGGCGAACCCGGGTCCTAACGGAGGCTCGACTCAGCCAACCACCCCCACGGGTTTGTGCCCAAGCGTCCCCCCAGGAGTCACCTTCCCCGCCTGCGGCCCCCAACGGGCCTACTTCCAGCGTAGCGGGGCAACCTACGTAGCGGCGCTGCACGGCAATACCACCTCGCCGGCCGAAATAGGCACCTACGGCACCACCACCGTCATCGACGCCAGCCAGCCGCCCTACAACGGCACCGTGGCATTCGATGGCGTGTACCACGTGCGAGGCGATGTACAATTCATCAACGGCACGGTGCACCTGCTGCCCACTACCGTGTTCTACGTGGACGGCAGCAGCGGGCAGTCACGCAACCCTCCTTACAACAACGGTACTACCCTCGATGTGCAAAATGCCACCCTGCGCCTATTCGGGGCCACGCTACAAGCCAACTGCCCCGACCCTTGGGGCGGCGTGACCCTCACCGGCAACGGCAAGCTCTACACCGAGGCCACGGCAGTTGGCAAGCGCACGTACAGGCCCGTTATTCGGGATGCCCGTACCGGCGTGTACAGCTTTACCCCCGACTGGACTATTGCCAACACCAACGAGTATTACCTGTCGCAAACCGATTTCCTCAACAACGACACCGGCCTGTACGACCTGGTGAAGGGCACGGCCCAGCCGGGCGAAGGCGCCCGCAGTTGCACGTTCCAGGATGGCCGGGTAGGGATTCAGCTCGAATCCGTCGATTACTACCCTACCAAAGTATATGGCGGTAACTACGATGACGCGAGCTTCGACGGGAACTCCTTTAAAAACCTGTCATATGGCATAACGGGACAAGCGGGAGCCCTGCACATCACCAACAACACGTACACCAACAACTACCTGACGGCGATTGATATGTACGCTACCGCCACGAGCGGCGGCGAGATTTACCACAATACCATTGTGGTGCCCGCCGTGTGGCCGGCCGCGCTGCTCGCACAGTACCAGGCTGGCTACGCGCCCGAATCGCACGGCATCAACTCCAGCGGCGTGGTGGAAATTACCAGCAACACGGTGGTAGGCGCTACCACCACCCCGACAACCAACAGCGTGAAGCAGGTGGGCATGGCCCTCAATGGCAGCAGCCAGGTGTACGACGGCAATGTACTACGCTATTTAAACGAGGGCGTCACTGTTTCCACCAACGACAGTTTTAGTGCCACCGCCCATTATATCGTGAGCAATACCTTTGCCGATAACGTGGTGGGTCTGCGCTTTATCGGCTCCCATTGGAATGGCTACCCTACTTACCCGGTAACCGTCACGCTGCGCTGCAACACGTTTAGCACCAGCCTATCGGGCGGCGTGGGCATTGGGGTGCATGTGACGGCTGGGGCACCGTTTCCAACAGACCTAGGCAGTAGCAGCCAGCCAAATGGCAATCGTTTTGATGGCATCATAGATGACACCAAACGGTTTGTTTATGATGCCGGAGGCACGTTCAGATATTACCGCTACGACTCACCTCAAGAGCGGTTTAGCGGAAGCCTATACAACACGATATATGGTTCCGGTGGCGTATCAAATGGCGCAACCGGCTCATCTCCTACACCCACCATAACTGGCACTTATGCTTGTGGCGGTTCTGCTACAGGCGTGAATGTCCGTTCCGCCACTACGCCGCCGCCAATCGAAGCAAGTAAAAGCACCGCCATTAAGGCTACTTTGGGAGAAGCATACCCCAACCCAGCCAGTGAGGCAGTGACCTTTAGCTACGCTCTGCCGACCAATAGCCCGCCGGCTGTGCTGGTGTTGCGCAACTTGCTGGGCCAACAGATGGCCATCCAGCCGTTGACGCAGAAAGGAACCGGCGAAGTAAGACTGTCGGTGCAACACCTGCCCGCCGGCCTCTACATAGGCACCGTGGAGGTAGCCGGGCAAGTGCAGGTTAGCCGCAAGTTGACCATCGTTCGCTAGCTCTTTTGCGGAACTACGCCAATGAAACGCGGACTTTTTTTACTGGCGTGGCTCTTGAGCCACGCCAGCATTACGCTTGCGCAACAACTCCTATGTGAGCGACAGCTAGGTGCAAACTTCCCATCTGTATTTCGTGCAGCTACGTTACTAAGTTTGCAACCTGATTCGCTGCGTTTGGTGAGCGACCATTTTCCACCGAGTTCCCAACCAGTCCTGCTGACTCGTGTGCAACGGATAGCACCTAACGGCTGTGACACTTTATTAGCAGGACCGGCGGTAATCCGGTTAACAAATCCGTATTCCATACCCAGCATTGCTTGCAAAAACCGTCGTGGACAGGTATTAGTAGCTGTTCAGCTAAAACGTGGAAGAACAGCAAGCAACAACGACAGCGTAGGCTTCGGCGTGCAGTTATTCAGTCGTAACGGAAGAGTCCGATGGTTCAGAGCTATTCGTCCTCAATCGGTTAGTGAAGGGGTGAATGGTTTGATTGAAGCTCCCAGCAATGGCTTTTTCCTGTTCGGTGGTCAAGTTAATGGCTTGGGCGGCAATTTCTCTTTCATTATTCGACTCGACAGCTTGGGGCAGGTGCAATGGCGTCGGACGTATGGTCAGCGAATCAACTATTCACTAAGCGCCCCCGTGTATTCGCGCACTGGAACGCTGGTATTAGCGGTGCAATACCCTGTTCGTGTACCTGTATTGGCCGACGCTACCGGCGTGATGGAATTCAGTCAGCAAGGCGATTCGCTCACTACCCACCGGGTTTTGCTTGACCCACAACAGACCACATTGCCTATGACAGTGCCGGGTTCGTTGCTGCCTCTACGAGACGGGGGCTTTGCCTTGGTGGGCAGGCTCGATTCAGCCAACACCGGCTATGACCGTCCCTTTCTGGCGCGGCTCGACCGCAACTTAAACTTGACCTGGAGCTATGTGTACCGTGCCCAGGCCACCCAAAACATGCAATTTGCCCAGCCCCAGGAACTGGCCGACGGCTCGCTCATTGTTGCGGCCAGCAACGCGCAAAGTGGGCGCAACTATCCGTTCTGGCTGTTTCGCTTCTCGGCCACGGGCACCTTGCAGCAGCGATACCCCTTCGTCTCGCAGGTGCTCACGGCCAACACCGGCGGTGGGCGCTACGGCTTCTTCGGCGTGGCCCAGGGCCTGCAGCCGCTTTCCGATTCTACCCTCATGCTCGTGGCCGGAGGCAGCGACCTAACTTCCTCGCGCATTTACCTGGCCCACTTGCGCGTGCCGGGCTTGCCCCGCGTTATCGACTCGCACGTCGTGCCCGCCGCCCAGCCCCTGGCCACCCGCCCCGCCCGCGCCACGGGTGCGGAACTGGACTTGTTTCCCAACCCGGCCCGCGAGACGGTGACCGTGCGTTACCACGGGACCGTTCCGGCCACGCTGGAGCTGCGCGACGCCCTGGGCCGCGTGGTGCTGCGCCAGGAACTGCCCGCTGCGGGGGAGGCGCACCTCTTGGTGGCGGCCCTGCCGACGGGCCTTTACACGGCTACGCTCTGGGTAAATGGTCAACGAGGACCTAGCCAGAAACTAGCCGTAGCTCGGTGAAGCACGAACGAGGGCATCGGAATGAACCGAAGTAGCCGGTTATTTCTTCGCTTAGTTCGTTTCAGCCCTTATGACCTTACGCCTCCTCAGCCGCTGCGCGCTGGCTTTGCTATTTGTGCTGGCTGGCATCTGGCATTTTGTGCACCCGGCTACCTACCTGGCCATTATGCCGCCGCAGTTGCCCCTACCGCTGGTGCTGGTGTACGTGAGCGGGGTGTTCGAAATCCTGGGCGGCCTGGGCCTGCTGTGGCACCGTACCCGGCGGCTGGCCGGCTGGGGCCTACTGGCGCTGCTGGTGGCCGTGTTTCCAGCCAACGTCTACATGGCCCTCATCCATGAACAGCTGCATATTCCCGGCTGGGTAGCGTGGGGGCGGCTGCCCTTGCAGTTGCCGCTGCTGTGGTGGACGTATTACGCTTCGCTTAATGAGGAATGAGGAATGAAGAATTAGCAGTCAGGGCCAAAATTCCTCATTCCTCATTCCTCATTCCTCATTCCTCATTCCTCATTCCTCATTAAGCCGCAGGCGTCCTACTCCCAACGCACGTCGAGCAGGCGGAGCTGCACGGCACGCTGGCCGCGGTACTCGTTCAGCTCTACGGTGTAGCAGGCGCTGAAGGGCTGGCCGGCCTCTATCTGGGGCAGGTAGTCGGCCAGCCCGAAGCCGATGGCGTCCACGGCCGGGCCCTGGGCATCGGCCGAAGCGAGGCGGAGCTTGAGGTGGCCCTGGCCTACTACGCGGGCGCTGTAGGGCACGGCCACCAAGCGCTGGGAGGCAAAAACCGGGTTGGGGTTGCCGGGGCCGAAGGGCTCCATGCGGCGCAGCTCGGCAAAAAACTCCTCGTTGATGCGGCCCAACGGCAGCACGGCGGCCACTTCCACCGGGCGCACAAGGTGTTCCGTGGTGAGGGTATCGGCCACCACTTCCTCGAAGCGGCGCTGGAAAGCGGGTACGTTTTCCACCTTCAGGGTGAGGCCGGCGGCGGCGCGGTGCCCGCCAAACTGGTCGAGCAAGGGCGCGCAGGCTTCCAAGGCCTCGTGCACATCAAAGCCGGCCACGGAGCGGGCCGAACCGGTAGCCTTGCCGTCGCGCTGCGTCAGGATGACGGTGGGGCGGTAGTATTGGTCGAGGCAGCGCGAAGCCACGATACCGAGGACGCCCTGATGCCAGTCGGCTTTGTAGAGGACAGTGGCGTGGGCATTTTGCAGGGTGGGGCTGCCGGCAATCATGTCCAGGGCTTCCTGGGTGGTGTGCTGGTCCGAGCCGCGGCGCTGCTGGTTCATCTGGTCCACCACTTCGGCGGTGTAGCGGGCCTCCTGCTGGTCGGGGGCCAGCAGCATGGCCACGGCGCGGCGGGCGTCGCCCATGCGGCCGGCCGCGTTGATGCGCGGCGCAAAACCGAATATCAGGCCACTGATGCCCATGGGCCCTTCGCGCAGGGTGGCCAGCTCGCGCAAGGCAGCTAGGCCGGGACGCAGCAGGGCAATGTCCTCGTTGAAGCGGCGCAGGCCGTGAGCGGCCAGAATCCGGTTTTCGCCGGTGATGGGCACGATGTCGGCGGCAATGCTGACGGTCACCAAATCGAGCAGGTCGAACAGCGGCGCATCGGGCAGGCCCAGGTGCTGGCCCAGCGCCTGCATTAGCTTAAAGCCCACGCCACAGCCTGACAGTTCTTTGTAAGGGTATTCACAGTCAGCCCGCTTGGGGTCGAGCACGGCCACGGCGGCCGGCAATTCTTCGCCGGGCAGGTGGTGGTCGCAGATAATAAAATCGACACCCCGGCTGGTAGCATACGCCACTGGTTCCACCGCTTTGATGCCGCAGTCGAGCGCCACAATGAGCGCGAAACCGTTATCGGCCGCAAAATCGATGGCTTTTTGCGAGATGCCGTAGCCCTCGGTGTAGCGGTCGGGGATGTAGTCGCGCAGACGCTCAACGCCAAACAAGGGCGTGAGGTAGCTCATCACCGTGGCCACGGACGTGATGCCGTCCACGTCGTAATCGCCGAGCACCAGCACTTTTTCGCCGGCTTCCAGGGCGTGGGCGAGGCGGGCCACGGCGCGGTCCATGTCGCGCATCAGCAGCGGGTTGGGCAGCTGGCGCAGGTCGGGGTGGAAGAAGGCTGCGGCGGCTTCGGGCGTGTCGATGCCGCGCTGCACGAGCAGGGCGGCGATTTCGGGAGCAATGAACAGTGCCTGCGTGAGGCTGTGGACCTTCTGAGGGTCGGCTTCGGGGATATAATTCCAGCGCTTACTAGCGGATACAGGCATCGGATACTTCGTCAAAATGGCTGCAAAAGTACGACCAATCCCCTCCCCCCGCCGCTCGTCCTATCTTTGGTCCTTCGTTGTTCTAGTTCCGTACCCCATGCGTAAGCTTCAGGAATTTTACCGCCAATACCGCCAGTACATCGGTACCGATGCGCTGATGTATGTGGTATTCATTGTGGTACTGGCCCTGCTGTTCGTGTTTTTCCGGTAGCCGGGGCTACTGCACGCCGTCGCCGCGCAGCTTGCGGAACCGCTTGCGGGCTTCTGCCACATATATGCTGCCGGGGTACTTCACTATCACCTGGTTGTAGAGTTCCTGGGCTTTCACTTTGTCCTTCACGTCTTCTTCCTGAATACGGGCCAGCAGAAACAGGGCGTCGTCGCTCAGCACGTCGTATTTGGGGTTGGTCGTGATGCGTTCCAGCGTGGCAATGGCGCCCGGAAAATCGCCGGTGCGGCGCTGCAGCTGGGCTTTGAGGTAGTACGTGTCGTCGGAAAGTGAATGGCCGGGAAACTTCTCCAGCAGCGCGTCCAGCCCCGCAATGGCTTCTTTCAGCTTGTTCTGAAACACCAGTTGCTCCACGGCGGCGTAGGCTTTCAGGCCGATGCCGAGGGTATCCTCCACGGTGTTGTCCTGAATCAGCAGGGAAAGCTGCATGGCATCGTTGGCAATTTCGCGGGTCGTGGCTTCTTTCAGAATGTCGAGGTGGCTTTGCGCCAGCTTGAAATCGCCGGCGTAGTAGCTCAGGCGGGCGTTGCGCAGCTTGGCCTCGTAGCCCAGCGGCGAATCCTTATGCGACTTCTCCACCTGCGAATACAGCAGCGTGGCTTCCCAGGGCTCGCCCTTCAGCAAGTACAGGTCGCCCTGCGTCACTTTGGCCTCATCTACCACTTCGTCGCTGGCGCGGGGCATGTCGATGACTTCCTGCAATAACGCCATCGCCTTGGGCCGGTCGTCGAGTTGAAAGGCATAGAGGTTGGCCAGATTACGGAGCACGGGCGCCGTCTCGGGGGTGCGCCCCAGCTCGGTTAGCAGTTGCTCATAGTCCGTCACCAGCGCCCGCACCTTGACTACGTCCACCGGGTACGTTTCGCGCACCTGGGCCTCGCGAGCTTGCAGCAGGCGCTGGCGGGCAGCATTGCCGTAGGGGCCGTTGCGGTACTCTTTGGCCACGTAGCCAAAGCCATCAATGGCCGCTTCATAATCCTTATTCTGCTGCGCAATGGCGGCCAGCTCCATTACGCGCACGCCCTCGCCGTGGCTGCGGCGGTCCAGGGCCCGCGCCTGCACCAGCGCGCCCGTAAAGTCGCGGCGCTGCACCTGCAGCCACAGCAGTAGCTCGCTGTAAGCGCCCTGCTCGGGGTGCTCCTGGGTGGCGGTCAGCAGCAGCTTTTCCAGGGCATCAAAGTCTTTTTCCTCGTGCAGGGCATTTTGCAGCATGTTGCGCACGAAGGGTAGCTGCCGGTCGTCTTGTGCCACCAAGTTCAAGGTTTCGGCCAGTACCTGGGGCTGGTTCTGGGTTTGGGTGTACAGCTGAATGAGCTGCGGGGCATACTCGGTGTCGTTTTTGGCCAGGGCGCGGCCGCGCAGGTAGGTGCGCTCCGTCCACTGCGGCAGTTCGCGCTGGCTAAAGGCTGCCGCTACCGGCTGCACCTGCGCCGGGGTTAGCTGCGCCAGCACTTTTTGCCATTGCTTTTCCGCCGCTGGCTGGTCGCCCGCAGCGGCGTACACGCTGCCGAGCGCCACCCCCATTGTGGCATCTTCGGGGTGCAGCTTGCCCGCTTTTCTGGCGAGTTTCTCGGCGTCCTTGTATTTCTTCAGAGCCTGCAAAGAAGCCAGATACACCGGAAATACGGAGGCGCTGACCTGCTCTTCAGCCGACAGTTTCTCGAGCAAAAACACCACCTTTTCGTGCTCGCCCCGGCGAGCATAGTCCTGCGCCAAGGCCGTGCTGCTCACCGGGGCCCACGGTTTGGAGGGCTGGGCCTGGGCCCCGAGGGCCAACAGCAGGGCGGCAGTTACAAAGAGAGAAAGCAAACGCATAGAATCAAAAGTCATTTCGCGAAGCAGCGGTCATCGGCTACCGCAACAAGTGCACGCCTTAAACGCCGGAATTCAGACGCTTCGTTCAACACAATTTCTGTCACGCTGAACTCTGGCTGAATATAAAAAAAGGGCCGCCCCCGAAGGTACGGCCCTTTTCAAACTCGTGGATTGACGTCCTAGAAAAACTTCGTGCGGTTGTCTTTCACGTTGGCGTGGGCCTTGATGGCCTCGTAAATCTTGCCGTCCTGCGCCTGGCTGCGCTGCTGGGCCAGCTGCTGACGCACGGCCTTCAGGTCGGCCGTAGCGGGAGCCGGCGTAACGCTCACGGGCTCTACTACCAGCACGCCCTGCTCGCCGGCAATGGGGGCCGACTTCTGGCCCGGCTTCAGCGCATAAGCTTTGCCCACGGCCAGCGGCTCGAAGCCAACGTTCGGGATGCTGCCCTGGCCCAGAATAACGCCTTCGGCGGTGCCTACCTGCGCCGTGGGGCCGTACTTGGAAGCCATTTCTTCCAGCGTGCCGGCTTTGGGCAGCTTGGCCATGATTTGCTTGGCTTTCTCCTCGTTGCGCACCAGCGCCGACAGTTCGGGGCGCAGGCTGGCTACCGTGGCCGTGCCCTTGGCACGCTCGTCGGTGAGGGCCGCTATCACGTACTGGTCGCCCATCTCATACACTTCCGAAATGTCGCCCACCTTGGTTTCGGAACCATTGGGGTTGAAGCCGAAGGCCCAACGAACCAGTTCGCGGGCGTTTTGCAGGTTGTTCACGTTTCGGGCACCGCGGTCCAGGTTTTTAGCTTCCTGCTTTTGCAGGGTCTTGTCTTTGGTCACCAGCTTGCGGAAGCTTTCCAAGTCGGTGGCTTCGCCTTTCAGTTCTTGGGCTTTGGCGTAAGCGGCTTCGCGGGTGGCATCGCTCGGCGCGATGGTCTTCTTCACCTCGGCTACCTGATAGGTTTGCTTGGTGGGCGCGGCCGTGATTTTGATGATGTGATAGCCGAAAGAGGTTTCTACTACGTTGGGCAACAGGCCGGGGGCCGTCGCGCCGAAAATGGCTTTCTCAAACTCGGGCACCATGCGGCCCTTGCCGAACCAACCCAGGTCACCGCCCTGGTCCTTCGTGCCGTCGGTGCCAAACTGCCGGGCCATGGCCGCGAAATCGGCCCCTCCTTTGATTTTGTTCAGGATGTCCTGGGCTTTGGCCTTCGCCGCCGCTTTGGCTTCGGGCGTAGTACCGTCGGCCTTGATGAGAATGTGGCTGGCGCGGGCGGCAGGCTCCTTGCCGGTGCCAACACCCGTCACTTTGTAGAGCGAATACGTGCCGGCTTCGGCATACGGACCGTAAATCTGGCCTTGCGTCAGGGGCAGCTGCTTGCGCAGTTGCTCGGGCAGGTCGGCAGGGCTACGGAAGGCTTTGTTGTAGGGCTGCTCCGAGTTGGCACCCACAAACAGCGAATCCACCGGCGCCGAGACAAACTGCGTGGTCAGGTCGGCCATGGTGGCTTTCACGTCGGCGCTGTCCTTGCTCGAGGCCACTACCGGAATGGCGATGTACTCGACCGAGCGGCCATCTTCCACCTTGTACTTACCCTTGTTCTTGTCGAGGTAGGCCTGCAGCTGGGCATCGGTCACTTTCACCGCCGAGTCCGAAATGCTGCCGTAGGGCACAAACAGGTACTTCAGCGTTTCCTTGGTGTTCTGATTGGCGTCGTAGCGCTTGGCTTCGGCCGTGGTCACGTACACCGAGTTTTTCAGCAGGGCGTTGTACTTGTTGGCCAGGCGCTCGGCGGGCAGGTTGGCTTCGAAATTGTGCCAGGCGGCCTGGTTTTCGGGGGGCAGCTTGTCGAGGTTTTTCAGATACTCAATCAGGCGGGCCTTGTCGAATTGGCCGGTGGCCTTGTCGGTAAAGGCTTGCTTGATGCCGGCGTTGATGTTGTCGCCCTGCACCATGTCCACCAGCTCGTCGTCCGAGACGGCCAGGCCCAACTTCTCCCACTCCGGCTTGAAGGCCAGGCGGTAGAGGGTCTGGTTCCAGGCCTGGTCGCGCAGGTAGCCGAGGGCCTGCTCGTCGGGCTGGCGCTGCTGCTGGGCCGCAAAGGCCTGCTTGGCCTGCTCGAGGGCGTTGTTATAATCGGCCAGCTCCACTTTCTGGCCGGCTACTTCGCCCACCACCTGGTCGTTGCGGTTGAAGAGGCGGTTTTTGCCGCCCACCAGGTCGCCGCCCACAATGAAGAGCAGCATCCCGACAGCCACGGTGCCTACCGCCCAGCCAGATTTTTCCCGAATCGTGTTAATTAAAGCCATTTAGGTACTAGTTGTCCGTTTTTAGTTGTCCGTTGTCAGTTCCAGAGCAGTCATTCAGAACAAACTGACAACCGACAACGGGCAACTGACAACTATTGTAATAGGTCAAAAGAGGCGCAAAATAACCAGAATTTGACCGGTAATCAAAGTTTTACCCGATTTAAAGTCCCCCAATGGATTGCAAAAACCAGCCCGCCTGTCTCCCCATCCAGCATACAATGGGGCCGCAAAGACTGGTCTAACGCCGTTTCTTCGTGGATTTGGCCGGGGTTTTGGCCCGGGCCTGTTGCGCGAGCTTGGCTTTTTGCTCTGCAATTTTTGCCTCCAGCCGCTCCTTCTGCCGCCAGTACAGCAGCGGCATCCAGCACACCATCGACACCATAAAAATCCAGTAGTTGCGCGCCAGGTCGTTGAATAGCAGCGTTTGGTAAATGCCAATAACCAGGGCCACCACGCCTACGGCAAATAGCACGGTGCGCAGAAGGGGTTTGTCGAAAGTCATACGCTGGCTGGTGGTGGGCAATGGGCTCACAGGCCGGCCCCCACTTTATCGATAATGCCGGAAGGGCTGAAAATGCGGTACGGGTTGAGGTTTTGCTTGGCGCGCAGGCCGTGGCCGGTCAAAATTTCGGTGGGTGTTTCCACTTTCACCTCCATCGCCGAGTCGGTAAAAATCAGCTGCTTGGTTTTGTCAAAAAACAGCTCCTCGGTGAACATCTTTTTTTGCTCCTCCACATTTATCACGCGCACCTTGCCGCGCATGATGTACATGTTTTTGCCCTTATCCGACTTCCCGTAATTAGCTGCGAGCGTGTTGATAATCCGCTTCTTGCCATCAGCCGAGTAGAAGGTTACGAGCATGCCCTTGGGGTAGATGACGTCGCCGTTTTCGAACTGCTGCTCCAGCGGCGCAGTAAGTTCAAACTTCAGCTTGGCCGAGTCGCTCACCAGGGTCCGCACGTTGGTGGTTTCCATCAGCGGACCGGTGTATACGAGCATGGGGCCGGTGGCTTTTTGCTTGTCGCAGCCAGTTAGCAACAGCAGACTAAGTCCCGCAACCAAGGCACGACTAATTGGCAATGACGGGCTGAACGAGTGCATCACGATGAAGTCAACCCCCCGAAATTATTGCAGGCGCCGCTTGATGAACCAGCGGTTGTTCAGCGTAATGCCCAGTTGGCCCCGGATGTAGTTTTCCTGCACGTTGCTGGTCGCCGTCACGGCATTCAGCACGTCGGTGTTGCCCCGCACGCCATAGGTGAAGGCCAGGCTGATGGTGGTGGCCTCCAGCGCCGAAGCCGTGGGCAGCGGAAAGCCAAAGCCCCAGCTCACAGACCGGTCATAGAGGGTTTT
Organism: Hymenobacter rubidus; assembly: GCF_016734815.1. GTDB lineage: Bacteria > Bacteroidota > Bacteroidia > Cytophagales > Hymenobacteraceae > Hymenobacter > Hymenobacter rubidus. The sequence goes on along the minus strand of NZ_JAERQF010000002.1, from coordinate 151,927 downwards.
GCCGCCCGGCTGGTAGGGCAGCTGCGCAAAGCTTAGGCCGGCGCGGTAGCTCACCCGCTGAAAGTAATGCTCCACCGAGCCGGGGTCGGGTGCGAGTTCGCCCCCCAGGCCAAAGCGCCAGGTATCGCTCAGGGCCGGACCAGTGCTGGTGAAGCTCCGGTATTTCGACCACTGCTGTTGCGCCACGTCTAGGTTGAGGCTCCAGTTCTTGTTGTTGTCGAAGCTGATGCCGCCCTGTGCCAAAGCGGGCACAAAGGTGCTGCCCCGGCCGTTGCTCAGCGTGGCCACGGTGCCAATGAGCGTACCGGCCGCGTTTTCGTGTTCCTGCGTGGTGGTTTGCAGCCCATTCAGGTTGTGGGCAAAGCTGTAGACGCCGCCCAGGTTCATGCTGATGTCTTTGCTCAGCTTTTGGCGGTAGTGGGCGCCGGCCCGAAAAGCAAAGTCCGAGTAGCGCGTATGGGTGCGGTCAACCGATTTGTCGGTCACCGTGCTGTTGGCCAATTGCAGGGAAGTACCCGTGGTTTCGTCCACCACCCCAAACACGTACGACGCGGTAAAGCCCAGCGTCAGGGCTTTGGTAATGCGAACACCCTGGCCAAAGTAAGCTTCGGAAATGCCGCCTGTGCCCTTGTATTGTTTCAGCGACTGCGAGTTGGGGTCGCCCTGCACCGCCTGGAGCGTGTTCGACTCATAATCCACGGCACTCAAGGGCTTCAGGCCCACGGCGGCGCCCCATTTCGTGCTCAGTGGCACCGACAGGGCGAAGTAGCCCAACGTGCCGTTGCCGCTGCGGCTGGAGGCACTAGCGTTTTTCACGGTCTTGTATTGGCCGGAATAGCCCGCCTCAAACGTCGTGCGGGAAGTATAGTAAAGCAGCGCCGGATTCAACTCGTTTACATTGACAGCGTTAGGTGCTGCCAAACCCACGCCGCCCATGCCCATTTGGCGTACGCCGCCGGTATTGGCATTGAACTCGCCCAGGCCAATGCGGGAGTATGGCGAGTTGCCCAGGCCCTGCGCCTGCGCGCTATCGGCCAGCAGCAGCGCCATCCCCACCAGCAACACGCCCGCACCCTGGCGCTTCATCTCTTTATTTGTCAACATGATAAGCTAAAATCCGATTAAGGCCGAGCAGCACCAGCTCAGGCACAACAAAGATACGAGCCGGGAGCCGGGCCGCGAGAAATGCGGCATCGCCCCCGGTGAGCAGCACGCCCAGCCCTGGATAGCGCTGCTGGTAGTGGGCAATGAGCCCCGTGATTTCCGCCACGGTTCCGTTCACTACGCCGCTCAGCAGGCTCCCGGTAGTGGAGTCGCCCACGAGCGGAATCGTTGCATCGGCGGCGGGCAACTCTACCAACGGCAGCCGCCCCGTGAAGGTGTGCAGCGCCCGCAGCCGCATGCCCAGCCCCGGCGCGATGCTGCCGCCGTGGTAAGTACCATCGGCCGTCGCCAGGTCAAATTTCAGGGCCGTACCGGCGTCAACAACAAGTGTGTCGCGCCCCGGCCGCAACGTGGCGGCGCCTACGGCCCCGGCCAGCCGGTCGGCGCCCAGGGTGTGGGGCGTAGCGTAAGCATTGCGCAACGGCACCGCCGTGGAGCCGGCACTGAAGGCCAGGATGTCGCCCGGCACCATGTCCCGCAACTCCTCAACAGTCAACACCGCGTCTTCGGCTACCGAGGCGACGATGACGTGCTGCGGCTGCCAGCGCTTTACCAGCCCGACCACTTCGGCAGCCGTCAATCCCGCTGCCATCTCGCACAGCACCGGGCCATCGAAACAGCCGGCTTTTACGGCCGTGTTGCCAATGTCTAGAGCGAGGGTATGCAATGCTTTTACTTGCTTTTTAAAGAAAGAACGTCCTGCTGAGCGGAGTCGAAGCATCTCGCGTGCAGCAGTAAATAGTTACTTGCGCGGGAGAGATGCTTCGACTCCGCTCAGCAGGACGTTTTGGTTTCCTTGACAAAAACCTACAAGAAATATTTCAGACGAATCACTTCCTGCTCACTCAAAAAGCGCCATTTGCCGCGGGGCAGGTCCTTCTTGGTGAGGCCAGCGTACTGCACGCGGTCCAGGGCCACCACTTCGTAGCCCAGGTGCTCAAAAATGCGACGCACAATGCGGTTGCGGCCAATGTGGATTTCGATGCCCACGAAATGCGCGTTGCCGGCCACGACGGCCACATCGTCGACCACGGCTTTGCCGTCTTCCAGCTCCAGTCCTTCCGAAATCTTGCGCAGGTCGTCTTCGGCCAGCGGCTGGCTCAACTCCACCTGGTAGATTTTTTTGTTCTTGTGCGAAGGGTGCGAGAGCTTCTGCGCCACTTCGCCATCGTTGGTGAAGAGCAGCAGACCGGTGGTATTCCGGTCAAGGCGGCCCACCGGGAAAATGCGTTCCTTCGAAGCGCCAGCCACCAAATCCATCACCGTGCGGCGGCCTTCAGGGTCTTCCGTGGTGGTGATGAAGTCCTTGGGCTTGTTCAGCAGCACGTACACCGCCTTTTCGCGGTTGAGGTTGGTTTTACCGTACTGCACGGTGTCTTCGGGCTGCACTTTGTAGCCCATTTCCGTCACCACTTCGCCATTCACTTTGATTTCGCCGGCGGCAATCAGCGCATCGGCCTCGCGGCGCGAGCAAATGCCGGCATTGGCAATGTAGCGGTTCAGGCGCGTCTCATCGGTGCCAAAATCTTCCAGCTCCTCGCGGCGGCGCTTGTTGCCGCGGGTCTTATCCTGCTCGTAGTGCTTCAGGTTTTTATAATCGGGTGCCTCGCCGGGCTTTTCGCCATACTTGGGCTTGTCGGCGCGGTTTTCCTGCATGGTAGGCCGGGCCGGGCGCGGTTTGTCCACACTGGCGCCATAGCCTGTGCCCGAGCGGCGCACGCTGCGCTCGGCCGCTTTCAGGGCCTCGCGGCGCTCGGCAAAACTGCCGGGTGCGGGCGCCCACTTCTCTTTCGGACCGCGCTTCTCGTAGGCGCCGGGCCGCTCGCCGGTGCTGCGGCCGGTGCCGGGCGCACCATCGCGGCGGCCAAAGGCCCCTGGCGTAAACTTCCGGCCAAACGCGGCCTGGTCGGCGCGGTAATCGGCATCGCCGGCATTGGCGCGCTCAATATTGGCGTCGCGCCGGTCGTTGCGCTCCTCACGCGGCTGGGGCGGCTCGGCCACAAAGGGCCGCGCTGCGCGGATGGGCCGGTTCGGGCCCCGCTCTTCGCCGCGTTCCGCGTTCCGGTCAAAATTCTCGGGCTCGCGGGGCGTGCTCCGACCAAAGCTGCCACCGCTGCGCGGGGCGCTGCTGTCGGTTTGCTCGTAGGGGTTGCTCTTATGGAATTTGCGGTTGCGCTCGCCGGGCAGGCCACGGGGCACGGCCTTTTCCCCTTCGCGGCGGTAGGGCTGGCCATTCCAGTTTTCCTTGGGCTGATACGGCCGGATGGGCCGGGGCTCGGCGGCCGGGCCGCGTTGGTCGCTCCGGTCGCTGCCAAAGCCGCTGCGCTCGGGGCGCGGTGCGGCAGTGCGGCCGTAGCTCGTGCCGGTGCGTTGTTCTTTGCCTACGCGGGGCCGCTCCTCGCGACGCTCATAGGGCCGGTCGCTGCCGGGGCGGAAGCCACCCGCCTCACGCTGGCCATATTCCTTCTTGCCAAAGCCGCTGCCGCCTTCGCGGCTGCTACCGCCGTAGCTGTTGCCGTACGGCCGCTTCTCCCCTTCCCCAAATTTTTTGCTGCCGCCAAAGGCACCGCCGCTGGGTCGGCCGAAAGCGCCGTTGGTAGCCGGGCGGCCAAATGCGCCATTGGTGCTAGGGCGACCAGGACGGCCGGTTGGCCCGCCGGCGCCTGGCCGGTCGCTCTTGCCACCGAAGCCGCCGGGGCCACCGGCACTGCGGCCGCCGCGACGGTCCGCTTTATCTTCTGAAAAATGTTTCTTGCCCATGGGGAGAAAAGTTGCGTGCCGTATCGCTACGGTACTGGTTAAAAAAGAAATCGGTACGGGATAGTCAGTAGTCAGATGGGTTGAACACCTCCAACCTGAAAATCATTCTGACTACTGACTACCCCGTACCGACTACCAAAAAAGCAGCGCGCTTAGTCGCGTCGCGCCATTTTGGCTTCAATCGAATGTTGGGTGTGCGGCACGGCGCGCAACCGCTCCTTCGGAATAAGCTTGCCGGTGCCGATGCAGACGCCGTACGTGCCGTTTTTGATGCGGACCTGCGCGTTTTCGAGCTGCTGAATGAACTTCATCTGGCGTGAGGCCAGCTGGTTCATGCTTTCTTTCTCGGCGGTATCGGCGCCATCTTCCAGCACTTTTGCCGACGATGCCGTGGTGTCGGTGCCAGAGTCGTTGCTGCGGTTCAGGGTCTCTTTGATAAAGGACAACTCCTTGCGGGCCGCCGTGAGTTTCTCCTGAATAATCTGGTCGAACTCATTCAAGTCCTCCCGGGAATAGCGAATGTTGTCGTCGTTCATTGAATGGGTAAAAAAAGAACTGCTAGTAAGTCGTCAGTAGTTGATGCCAAGTTACCACCCAGCAACGCCTCGGCCTGCCAAATGGTTTGGCACGCTATGCGGGTAACGGCGGCTCGGCCTAAAAGCTGCTGGCTGCTTGATTTTTGCGGGTGCGAAGTTACAGAATTTGGGCTGCTTTTCTTCCAGCACCTAAAATCCCAGCATCTGAATGGCCGCCACTGCGGCTTCTACCCCTTTGTTGCCGTGCTTGCCGCCGGCCCGGTCCCACGCCTGTTCGAGCGTATTGGTGGTTACCAGACCAAAAATTACCGGTTTGTTAAATTTCAGGCCTACCTGCGTAATGCCCTGCGCCACGGCATGGCAGATGTAATCATCGTGCTTGGTTTCGCCCTGAATTACCACGCCCAAGCATATCACGGCATCTATTTCTTCGTGCTGGGCCAGAAACTGTGCCCCCAGCGTTAGCTCGAAACTACCAGGCACCGTGTTGCGAAAAATATGCTCGGCCAACGCTCCGTGCTTCAGCAAGGTATCGTAAGCCCCGGCGCTGAGCACGTCGGTGAGCTCGCGATTCCACTCCGCCACCACCAGCCCAAAACGCTTGGTGCTGATGTCGATGAATTGGGAAGCGTCGTATTCGCTTAAGTTTTGAAGAGAAGTCGCCATACTCAGGTAGTCGATAAAAGCAGTTATCCTGAGCGTAGCAAAGGACCTTATCACGGTTGAACGGCATCGTTCGGTTGCAATAAGGTCCTTTGCTACGCTCAGGATGACCAAATGAATACGTTATTATTTCTCCAGCTTGGCTTTGAACTGGCGGGCTTCTGCCACTTCCTGGGCCGAGGGATACTCGTTGATGATGCGGTCGTAGGCTTTCAGGGCGCCTTCGTTATCGCCGGCCAGTTCACGGGCGGTGGCTTCCTTCAGCAGGTAGCCGGGCGAGAAGTATTCGTTGGCGTTGTGGTCAGCCGCTTTGGCATATAGGTCGGCAGCTTCCTTGGGCTTGTTGAGTTCCAGCTGGGCATCGCCCATCAGCGAATACGCCCGGCTTTGCACCAGGTAATCATCGGAGCTAAAATCCTCGAGGTAGTCGATGGCTTCCTTGTATTTGCCCTGCTTGAGCGAAGCCACACCGGCGTAAAAGTTGGCCAGGTTGCCGGCTTTGGTGTTGCCGTACTCGTTGGCCACCGTCACCAGACCGGGCGCTTTGCCATCGCCTTTCACAGCTTTGTTCAGCGAGTCGGCCTCCCAGTTATTCACGGCCCGGAACATGCTGGCCTGTGCCTTCGAATCCTGCTGGTTGCGCCAGGTATAGAAGCCGAAACCTCCCACCACGGCCAGCACCACGGCAGCCAGAATGCCCAGCAACACATTGCGGTTGTTGCGCACGAAATCCTCCGATTCGGCCAGGCGGGCAGCCAGGGCATCCGGGTCTTCCAGCAGCGGATTTTCAGCCGGCAGGTTTTCGTCGACGGGCGCCAGCGGGTCAGCGGGTACGTTCTGGGTTACTTGCCCTTGGCGGGCTTGCTGGCTTTTGCCAGTGTAAGGAATCTTCGACATTACGAGGGGTATTTCTATCGGTGTGACCTGCGCGCAAGTCATTCGGCCCAACAAGGGCCGGGTTAGTTAGTCGTGGATATAGGGATAATCGGCCTGCACGTAAACGTCCTTGTACAGTTCGTCGGGCGTGGGAAAAGGCGATGTCTCGGCAAATTCTACCGACTCGTTCACCTGCCCTTTGATTTTCTCGTCAATGGCTTCCAGGTCTGCCTCGGTCGCCATGTTGTTGCTGAGGATGGTGTGGCGCACACCCTCGATGGCGTCGCGGTGGCGGTAATCCTCTAACTCTTCTTTGGTGCGGTACTTGGCCGGGTCACTCATCGAGTGGCCTTTGTAGCGGTACGTTTTGAATTCGAGCAGCGTGGGGCCGTCGCCTTTGCGGGCGCGTTCGGCGGCACGAGCTACGGCTTCGTGTACGTCTTCCACGCGCATGCCATTCACGGGCTCAGAAGGCATGTCGTAGCTCAGGCCAATTTTATACAGGTCCGTCACGTTCGAGGTGCGCTGTACCGACGTGCCCATGGCGTAGCCGTTGTTCTCAATCACGAAGATGACCGGCAGCTTCCACAGCATGGCCATGTTGAAGGCCTCGTGCAGGGCCCCTTGGCGCACCGCGCCATCGCCCATGTAGCAAATGCAGAGCTTACCTGTCTTGTTGTATTTCTCGGCGAAGGCAATGCCGGCGCCCATGGGCACCTGGCCGCCCACGATGCCGTGGCCGCCCATGAAACCAACTTCTTTGTCGAACATGTGCATGGAGCCGCCTTTGCCTTTCGAGCAACCGGTAGCTTTGGCAAATAGCTCGGCCATCACGGCATTGGGCGAGGTGCCCAGGGCCAGCGGATGCGCGTGGTCGCGGTAAGCGGTGATGTATTTGTCGCCTACCTCCAGGGCCGATACGGCACCAGCTACGCAGGCCTCCTGGCCAATGTAGAGGTGGCAAAAACCTTTGATTTTTTGCTGCCCGTAAAGCTGGCCGGCCTTGTCCTCAAACTTGCGCATGAGCTGCATCTGCTCGTACCACTGCAGATACGTCTCCTTCGGAAACGACGGCTGCGTAGCCTGGGGCGTGGGCAGGGCGCTGCCCGAAGCTGCCGCCGTGGGCGCATCGGTACCGGGCAGGACGGGGTCGGGCTGCGCTACGGTTTCTACACCGTTGCTTTTTCCTTTGGCAGCTTTCGCGGCTGAACCAGTGGAAGCCTTCGAGGCCGTCGATTTTTTAGGAGCAGCTTTTACTTTCGTATCCGCCATAGCACGTTAAAGGAAAGAATTATTTCGCGTTGGGAGGGCGAAATTACGTAAAACTGCTGGCAATACCGAACCTTATGACGCTTGACTCCCTCCAGCTGCTTTTTTTTAAGAATTACGACGAGGCCGCCTTGCGTTTATCGCCGGGCCTCAACTGTTTCATTGGCGATAATGGCAGTGGCAAAACCAACCTTCTCGACGCCATTCACTACTTATCCTTAACGAAAAGCGCCATTACGTCTTCCGATGCCCTGAGTATTAAGCAAGGCGCTGATTTCTTTGTAGTTAAAGGAAATTTTTCTTTAGAATCTGATTCTGAGCACGAAACCATCCAAGTGAGCCTGCGTCAGGGTCAGAAAAAGACCATTACCCATAACAAGCAGCCCTATGAGCGCATGGCCGACCACATCGGTCGCTACCCGGCCGTCCTCATTTCGCCCTATGATACCGACCTTATTCGCCAGAGCAGCGAAGAGCGTCGCAAGTATTTCGACAGCCTCATGGCGCAGCTCGACCACGGTTTTTTGGAGCTGCTGATTTCTTACAATGCCTTGCTGCGCCAGCGCAATGCGGTACTTAAACAGGGCGACCGGCCCTCGCATGGCTTTGACCGCGACTACTTATTGGCCCTTGACGAACAGCTTGCCCCACTGGGCGAACAACTCACGGTTTTACGTGCGGCATTTTTAGAAGAGTACGTTCCAATATTCCAGCGCCACTATCAGCAGCTTGCCGATGGCCGGGAGTTCGTCACGCTCACCTATAAGACGCAGTTACTCGGTGCTGATTTCGCCCACTTGCTGCGTTATAACGAACGCCGGGATTTTGCTTTGCAGCGCAGCACCACTGGCTCGCACCGCGACGATTTTGTTTTTTTAATGGCTGACCAACCTGTTAAAAGCCACGCTTCCCAAGGTCAGCAAAAGTCTTTCGCTATTGCGCTCAAACTGGCTCAATTCGAAATGCTCGCTGCTAAGCAGCAACAAAAGCCCTTACTCCTACTAGACGACATTTTTGACCGCTTAGACGACAAGCGCATCGCGCGCCTTCTTGAGTTGGTTGCCGATGAAACCTTTGGCCAAGTTTTCCTCACCGATACGAACCTTGAGCGCACTGACTTGGCCCTTGCGCGGGTGTCGGTGCCCATTACCCGGTTCCGAGTTCACGAGGGAAGTGTTGCGCCGGTTTAGGCATCGGCGGGTGCATCCCCTACCTTTGCAACCCTGTATGCAACAGTAAATTTTTACTACTGCCTACTTCTATTACTTCGTGAAAAAGCCTTCCTCTTCTCGTTCCGGCGACATCATTCCACTCAAGGAAGGTCTCGAAGCGCTAGTGCGTGCCTATCGGCTGCAAGGTAAGCTCAACGAAGTTACGGTTGTATCCAGTTGGGAACGGGTAATGGGAAAGGCAGTGGCGTTAAAAACCCAAGAGGTCTACGTCAACAAGGGGCGTCTTTTCGTTCGCCTCAGTTCCGCCCCGCTTAAGCACGAGTTGCTAATGGCTAAAACCAGGGTCGCTGAATTAATCAATGCGGAGGTCGGCGAGACAGTCATCCACGAAGTAATTTTTCTCTAAGCGGCTTCTACTTCTTAGGTAGGGTAGCAGGACTAGAACACTACCATGGTTGGCGCATTCTATTTCGCTTCCTTAGTAAAAAGCAGAAGCACCACCTACTTGCGTGGCTGCCTAAATTAAGCTGTTTCCCTACTAATTAACATAAGCCTTGTTCCGAACAATGAGGCTTAGATATCGCATTCTGCCAACCGACAGACAGGGAAGCTATTTCGGAAGTGTCTCGCTCGCCGGTCCAACGCCGTGGTGTCCGACCGGTCGTCGGTCAACGGTCGTTGTCGCATCGTTCGGGCGGCAACCGGTCGGACGCCTACGGCGTCGGACCGAGCAGAACCGACTGATTAAACAACTTCAGGATTTCTTTTATCCCATTCCCCCATTACGTTTAAACGGATTGTAGCGGATTCTTCTGCATTTATCAAGTTTACTTTCAACACCTATCTGTGGCAACACAAATAGTTTCTAAAGCATGACCGTGCTGTAATAATTGATAGGGGCGAGTGAGCATGGGGACAAAAATGTTTCACGTGGAACATTTTTGTCACTTCGGCCCATACACTTTTAGCAAAAGCTCATTGTAGGCTTCGAGGAGGGCAATGTACTTCGTTTGCAAGAGCAAAAGTTGCTTCGAAGGGTCAGAATCAGCCGATTGGGGCGCTGTAACACTTCGCGTAACACTATTTGTAACACCCTGACGGGGCGCATGTGTTACAAATGAAAGGGAAGATTGTTGTAAAACAGTAAAGTCCTGAGAAAAATCGTGGTTTATAATGTCGCCAATTTTCTTTACAAAGGTGTAATCAATGGTTTCTTCTTTGAATTTACGGTAAATGGTTGGACGTGTGATACCCAATTCGTCCACTATACGTGTAATCGAAATACCACTGTTTTTAATGGCTTCCTGCAGGATTTCGCCTTGATGTGGCATAATTGGAGTGTTGCGTTACGCTGATGCAAATATGTTAAACAAGACAGAATAATACAAACTTGTTTAAATAAATGATTCGCCAGAATGATACAAGAACAAATCAAAACAGTGTAACTATTTTTGTTGTAACAAATTTTTGTAACTAATTTATCTTTACAATTACAAGCGTTACATAGTTAGCAATGTAAAGATTACACTTGACTGCAATTATAAACGGCTGCTTTTAAAATGGTGAGTGAAAAAGAGCTATCAATACATCGGGGTAATCTGTTGTAATGCCGTCTACCTGAAGGCTTGTTAATGCTCTCATATCTGCCAGTGTATTCACGGTCCAGGGTACAAGGCGCAGGCGCGGAAAAGCAAGTCGCAACTCCGTTACAGCAGCGAGGGTAACGGTCCGGAAATCTGGTCCGAATGCTGTGGGCACAAAGCCTAGGGTGTTGAGGTTGGCGAGCCAGGGCTGATAAGCTTCCACGAGGAGGCACGTTGCAATATCCGGCTCAACGTGATGAGTCAGTTGAAGAATGCGAGCATCAAAGCTCAGAATAGTTGTACTTGGTACTACCTGCGCAGCAGAAAGCTCGGTGAGGACCAAGCGGAGAAACATGGCCGGGTCAGGATGAAAAACACCATCGCCTTCAGGGGTGCTTTTAATTTCGATTGAATAGCGAATGGGAGTGGCGCGGTGCTTTGAAGCAGCGGTTACAGCAGTAAGCACTTCGCTCAGCAGGGGCTTGTGAGCAGATACAAGCTGCTGTTCGGGAAAATCAGGATGACGACGCAAGCCACAATTGCACTGGCGAATGACCCGGTAAGGCATTTGGTACAGGTTAAACTGCGCAGGGGCAGCGTCCACCAGGGGCTGCCCTGTTGGGTCAAGGCAAATGTGGGGATTGAGCCAAGATTCGTGAGAAACGACGACTTGGTTGTCGGCGGAAACAACCACATCCATTTCGAGCACATCGACTCCTAAAGCAACAGCATGCAGGAACGCAGGGATGGTGTTTTCAGGTCGCAGACCACGGCAGCCCCGATGGCCGTGTACTTCAGGACGAAAAGTGAGTGCTGGTTGGATAAGCATGATGGCTATGCAAGGTCAGAAAAGTGAGAAAAATGGGGAAAACAAAGGGCGATGCGGCTCGGTACACAGAGGTTTTGAAACGAAATGGTGGCAATACCTGAAAGTGTATTAAAGGCTGGTTTAGGGTAATTTTGCGGCTCATCATCTTTGTTTACGCCTTATGAAAAAACTTCTTCTCCTCATCCTACTACTCGCCGTAGTGGCTGGGGGATATTTTTACTACCGGAGCCTAAAGCAAGGTCCAAGTGGTGCCTTGGTGGCAGCAGCAGCTGCCGTCCAAACCCATGATATGGCTACGTTTGAGAAATACGTCGACGTGAACAGCGTAACCACGCATCTGGTAGACGATGTAGCGCAGCAGGGCTCCATGCTGACGTCGTTGCTGCCAGGAGGCAGCTTATTGATGGGCGGAGCAATGCGCCTAATCAAGCCTACACTGGCCAAGGCGGCGCACAAAGAAGTGCAGCGCTACGTGGAAACAGGTTCGTTGGAAGCCGCGGCGGCAGCGGCCCCGAAGCGGATGGTGAACATCTCACTGACCGGCTTGGCTAGTAAAGTGGTGAGCCCCGACAGTGAATTCAAGGGCATCAAGTACACCCGCGAGGAAGGCGATAACGCCTTCGTGGGCCTGGAAGTAACCCAGCCTAAGTACGATACTACGATGGTAGTAGAAGTGAAGATGCGCCGCCAGGGCGACCACTGGCAGATGACGCAAATAACCAACAGCGGCGAGTTATTGCGCCATGTGGCCCTACTCGAAAAGAAACGTCTGCTGAACTAGCGCAAGGATGACACACACAAAGGGCCCGTCGCATTTCTGCGACGGGCCCTTTGTGTTTTTTGGCAAGTGAGTAAGCTATACGATGCCGGTGTTGGACTTGCCCCGCCCTGCAAAAAGATAATACAAAATGAGGCCGCCGAGGGGAAAAATGAAAATGATGACGGCCCACATTAGTTTTTTGCCAATAGTCCAAGGCTGGCGGAAAACGTCTAGCATCGCCAGAATATCAAGGGCGAGTAGCACATACCCCCAGGTGGCCAAGCTTCCATCATCGTTGAAGCGCGAGCAAGACGACATCAAAAGCATCAGCGGGAGCAGAAGAACTGCGAAGGGCAGGCGGGAGGCGGAATTGCGAAGAGTCTGCATAGGGAAAGCGAAATGAAAAAGTGGATTATGCCTTCGCTTACGCAGCCCTCATGAGAATAGATATAAAACTTCAATGATTTTATTTATAATACATTGATTATCAAATTTTTGATTGAATAAAAGCACTGATTTGCTGCACAAAATTAGGAGCAGCAGCCGGCATTAGAACCCACATGATGATGACGCCAAAGATGGCGCCATAAAAGTGCGCGTCATGGTTAATGTTATCGCCTCGGCGGCGACCCATGTACCAAGAATAGAGGAGGTAAAGGAAGCCAAACAGAAACGGTTGAATGGGAAATGGGATGGGAAAAATGATGATGCCCCCGCCGTGCGTATTCACTGGGAAAAGCAGGATGCTGGCAAACAGCACAGCCGCAACTCCGCCCGAGGCTCCCAAGCTACGGTAATTACGGTCGTCGCGGTGGCGGAAATAAGTTGGCAGGTCGGAAACGACGATGCCGCCGAGGTAGAGCAATAGAAATAAGCCTAGCCCTAAGCCCTGCCCGTAGCCTTCCATCAAAGTCCCCAATACAACAGGGCTGAAGGAATAAAAGGCAAACATGTTAAAGAACAAGTGGGTCCAGTCGGCGTGGAGAAAGCCGGAAGTGAGCAGCCGATGCCACTGGCCACCACCGGACCGGGCCATGATGTAAGGCTGCAATATCCAAGATTCCATCAGCTGGTTGTTGGACCAAGCATAGGCGGAAGCAGCGACGGTTAGGCCAATGAGAACGAAGATGGGAAGAAGCACAGGAGATTATTTTTCGCGGTCCATGAGCTGGAGCGCGAGGTGATGAAGGGGTTCTTTGCGGGCTGCGGGGGCCGCTACGCGCTCCAGATGCTGCAGGGCATCCTGGAAGTAGTCGTTAATCAGAGCCTCTGTCTGAGGGCGAATTTTGAGCTCGTCGTAGATGGCGCGCACGGCGGCCACCTTGGCTTCGGCATTGGCTACAGGCTGACCGATGTGCTGGGCCAGGACGGCTTGTTGGGCGGCGCTGGCCTGCGCCTGGGCGGAGAGCAGGAGAAAGGTTTTCTTGTCGGAAATGATGTCGCCGCCCACGCGCTTGCCGAAGGTGGCGGCGTCGCCGTACACGTCGAGCAGGTCGTCGCGCAGCTGGAAGGCCAGGCCGATGTCGGTGCCGAACTGGCGCAGGTGCTCGGCATCTTCCTCCGAGGCGCCGGCGAGGTGGGCCCCCAGCTCGGGGCAGAAGCCGAGGAGGACGGCCGTTTTCAGGCGAATCATATCCAGGTATTGGGCGATGCTGACCTGGGGCTCGGTTTCGAAATTCATGTCCCACTGCTGGCCTTCGCAGACCTCGGCGGCCGTCTGGCTGAAGCGGGCGAGGATGCGCGGGAGGATTTCTGGCTTCACTTCTAGGAACAGCTCGTAGGCTCGCACCAGCATCACGTCGCCGGAGAGGATGGCGACGTTGGGGTTCCACTTTTCGTGCACGGTGGCCTGGCCACGGCGCAGGGGCGCCTGGTCCATCAGGTCGTCGTGGAGGAGGGTGAAGTTGTGAAAGACTTCGGTGGCAAGGGCGGGCTTGATAACGCCGCTGAGGTCGTCGGTGAAGAGGTGGGCCCCGAGCAGCGTGAGCAGCGGGCGGATGCGTTTTCCGCCCAGACCCATGATGTAGCGAATGGGGGCGTAGAGGGTTTCTGGGGCTTGGCCGTAGTCGAGTTGGGCGAGGGCGGCGGTGATGTTAGCGGGGAAGTCGGCTGGGGTCATAGGTGGTGCAAAGAACGGCAGGCGCGGGGAACCTCACCCCCGGCCCCTCTCCAAAAGAGAGGGGAGCCAAGGCGGCGCTTGTGAGATAACCGTTCAGCCTGGGACTGTTCTATAAGCCCTCGTATTTCTCCTCCACATTCGCTAAAGCTTCGCAGTCACAGTAGCCGCCAATGTCTCCTAGCCATTGCTTAATGGGCTCAAACGGGAGGTTGTGGCTGGCAGCAAATTCTTGGGTGAAGCGTAGCGTATCATCGCAATCATGCTCCTCCAATTGCTGGTCGAGGTAATCGAAAAAGGCTTGCAGCTTCACTTTTGGTATCGGCAACGCCTCAAGTTTCTCAGCGTTGGCTTTTTGGGTTAGCTCGTTTTGAATGGCCTTGCGGCGTTGCTTTTCTTCCTGGGAAGGCATACTTGAAGAGCGAATAGATTCGGAATAAAACTACATAAAGAAGCCCCAACTCTGACTTGAGTCGGGGCTTCTGAAATCGTCAGGCTCCCCTCTCTTTTGGAGAGGGGCCGGGGGTGAGGTCCCCCGCGTCAGGGTTGACCTACCGCCGCTTTCCCTTATGGCCGCCCTTGCTCCCGCCCTTACCACCACTGTGGTCACGGTAGCCGCGGGGCTCGCTGCTGCGCTGCTTGCGCTCGTCGGCTTCGCGTTTCTTCACATGGTCGGGGCGGTCGTCGACCAGCTCGAAGTCGATGGTGCGGTCGAGCAGGTTGGCGGATTTTACGACCACCATCATCTCGTCGCCGAACTGGATGATGCGCTTGTTGCGGCGGCCCACGATGCGGTAGTTGTCCTTGTCGAGCTCGTATTCGTCGCCGGGAATGTCGCTGATGCGGACCATGCCCTCGCACTTGTTCTCCTCGATTTCGATGTACATGCCGCGCTCGGTGAGGCCCGATACCACTCCCTTGAAGGTGTTGCCGATTTCATCGGCCATGAACTCGACCTGCTTGAATTTGATGCTGGCGCGCTCGGCGTTGGCCGCCAGCTTCTCGCGGGCCGAGGAGTGCTTGCACTCTTCTTCCACGGGCTCGACGGCCACGTTCTTGCCGCCGAGCAGGTAGTGCTCGAGCAGGCGGTGGGCCATCATGTCGGGGTAGCGGCGGATGGGCGAGGTGAAGTGCGAGTAGTGGTCGAAGGCCAGGCCGAAGTGGCCGAGCGGCTCGGTGGTGTAGATGGCCTTGCTCATGGTGCGGATGGCCAGGCCCTGGAGCACGTTTTGCTCGGGCTTGCCCATCACCTCGGAGCTAAGGTTGTTGAGCTCGGTGCTGATTTTTTTTGGGTTTTCGAGCTTGAGCTTGTAGCCGAATTTCTGGGCGAAGAGGGCGAAAGTCTGGAGGCGTTCGGGCTCGGGCGCGTCGTGGGTGCGGTACACCATGGTGAAGCGCGGCTTGGTCTTTTTGAGGTTGAAGACGAACTCGGCCACCTTGCGGTTGGCCAGCAGCATGAACTCCTCAATCATCTTGTGGGCGTCTTTCCGCTCCTTCACATACACGCCGAGGGGCTTGCCGTTCTCGTCGAGCCGGAACTTCACCTCCTGGGTTTCGAAGGTGATGGCCCCTTGCTTGAAGCGCAGCGCACACAACTTATGCGCGATACCGTTCATCAGATTTATCTCTTCGGCGTATTCGCCCTCCTTGCTTTCGATGCGCTCCTGCGCCTCCTCGTAGCTGAAGCGGCGGTCGGAGTGAATGATGGTTTTGCCGAACCACGACTCGTAGAGCTTGCCGTTTTCGTCGAGCTCGAACACGGCCGAGAAGGTCAGCTTGTCCTCGTGCGGGCGCAGCGAGCAGAGGCCGTTGGAGAGGCGCTCGGGCAGCATCGGAATCACGCGGTCGACCAGGTACACCGAGGTGGCGCGGTGCTTACCCTCGCGCTCCAGCTCGGTGCCGGGGCGCACGTAGTGGGTGACATCGGCAATGTGCACGCCGATTTCCCAGTGGCCGTTTTCCAGCTTCTGAATGCTCAGGGCATCGTCGAAATCCTTGGCGTCGGCGGGGTCGATGGTGAAGGTGGTGATGTTGCGGAAGTCGCGGCGGCGGGCAATTTCATCCTGCTCGATAACCTCGCTGATGCCTTCCGATTCCTCCTCTACTTCGGAGGGGAATTCGAAGGGCAAGCCGAACTCGGCCATGATGGCGTTTATCTCGGCCTCGTTGCCGCCGGCCGCGCCGAAGTTGCGGATGACCTCGCCCACCGGCTGCCGGCTGCTGTCCTCCGGAAACTCGTTGATGCGGACCAGCACCTTGTCGCCGTTGCGCGACTCGTGCAGCAAATGCGGCGGCACGAACACGTCGAAATACACCTTGCGGTTGTCGGGCTTCACGAAGCCGAGCGTGCCCTGAATCTGGATGCGGCCCACGATTTCGGGGCGCACCCGCTTGAGGACTTCCACCACGTCGCCCATCGGCCGGCCGTCGCGGGAGCCGCTGCGCAGGCGAACCCGCACCACGTCGCCCTGCAAGGCAAACTTGAGCTGGTCGGTGAACACGCGGATGTCGTCGTGCTCGCCCGTGCCCTCCGGCACCACGAAGGCGAAGTTGGGCGTGGCCAAATCGACGGTGCCGATGACGGTGTTCGACGGGGCGCGTTCGGGGCGGTCGTCGCCGTCCACGTAGTCGAAGCCGGCCGAGCGGCGGCGGTGCACAATGGGGTCCTGGCCGAACTCGGCCTGCACCGAACGGTTGCGGGGCGGGGCGATGGGCGAAGGTTCTTTTTTGCCCGATTTTCGGGCGCTGGACGGCATCAATGCCGCCGCCACGGCATCGGTATCGGCGAGGCGGTATTCGTCGTTTTGGAGCAGCGTAATGAGGCCGTTTTTGCGCAGCACCTTGATGTGGGCAAAAATCTCCTCGCGCTGGCCCTTGGTCGTGACGCCGAGGCGGCGCGAGAGCTGGCGGTAGGCGAGGACTTTGGTGGGGTTGTCGGCGAAGACGCGCAGGACTTGGTCTTGGGTGATGGCCGCGGGTTCGGGCTTTTCGCGCTTGGCGCGGGGAGCCCGGGAGTTTTCGGGGGTATTCATTTGGGTAAAAAGTGGCCGCCGAAAAGTGGTTTGGTCGCAGGCGGCGAGAGCGGAAAAATGAGTGGCTGGCTGGGCCGCGCCGCATAGTGAAACGCGGGCCGGGCCGGGAGGTTGTAGCGTGGACTCTGCGAGTCCGCGCGAGTTTGAGATTGACGCAGTAGCAGCCAGTAGCTGGAGCTTCGTCAGCGCTGCTTAAGGAGAGTCTGGCGGCGCAAGGTATAAGGGCCGGCTGATGTAGCGCGGACTTTGTAGTCCGCGTCCCCACGCCGCTTGGTAATCGTTCAGGTATCCGCTGGGGACGCGGACTACAAAGTCCGCGCTACATCCCGTCCAGCCACGGCGGCTTCGATGTCGGCCAGGCTGTCCTTCGGGATGGCGGCTAGCAGGCCTTGGGTGTATTCGTGCTGCGGAGCGGCGTAGATAGCCGCCGCCGGGCCGCTTTCCACGATGCGGCCCTGGTGCATGACCAGCAGCCGGTCGCTCATAAACCGGGCCACGGACAGGTCGTGCGTGATGAACAAATAGGTGATACCGAACTCGCGTTTGAGGTCGTTGAGCAGGTTCAGGACCTGCGCCTGCACCGAGACGTCGAGGGCCGAAACCGACTCGTCGCAGACAATCAATTTGGGCTGCAAGGCCAGCGCCCGGGCAATGCAGATGCGCTGCCGCTGCCCGCCGCTGAACTCGTGCGGGTAGCGCTGGAAATGCTCGTCGCGCAGCCCCACGGTGCGCAGCAGCTCCAACACTTTCGCCTTTTGCTGCTGGCGGGTGCCGCCCACGTTGTGCACGCGCATCGGCTCCCAGATGGCCTCGCCCACGGTCAGCATCGGGTTGAGGGCCGCATAAGGGTCCTGAAACACCAGCTGCAAATCGCGCCGACGGCGGCGCAAGTCCCCGCTCGACAGCTTCGCCAAATCGGTCCCTTCAAACAGAATGCTGCCCGCCGTTGGTTCCGTGAGGCGGAGCAGGGCCCGGCCCAGCGTGGTCTTGCCGCAGCCCGACTCGCCCACGAGGCCGATGGTTTCGCCGGGGTAGAGCGTGAAGCTGACATCGTCCACGGCCCGCACGTAATCGGTGGCGCGGCGGAAGAAGCCCTTGCGGAGCGGGAAGTAGACCTGGAGGTTTTGAACCTGGAGAAGCGGCTCAGAACCGTTGGGCACGCCGGCCACGACGGGCGCGGCAACGGGCGCCGAAGTAAGCTCGGCAGGGCGTGGAACATTCCCTAAAACGCCATGTTCCACGGGGAACGTTTTGGCGGTTTCGATTTTATCGTGTAACTGCTGGGCCTCCACTTCGGGCGAAGATTCCGCAAGTGCCTCATCTGGCAGCGGAAGCACGGGCGCGGGCTGGGCCAAAAGCTGCCCGCTGGCGTCTTCCCGCATGAAATCGGCCACCACGGGGAGGCGTTTTTTGCCCACCGAGAGGCGCGGACGGCACGCCAACAGGCCTTTTGTGTACGGATGTTGCGGATTTGAAAAAATATCCAGCACCCTCCCCTGTTCCACGACCTTGCCCCGGTACATCACCAGAATGCGGTCGGCGATTTCGGCCACCACGCCGAGGTCGTGGGTGATGAAGAGGACGGCCGTGTTGTGCTGGCGGCGCAGGTCGTCAATCAGGCGCAGCATGCGGGCCTGCACGGTCACGTCGAGGGCCGTGGTGGGCTCGTCGGCGATGAGCAGGGCCGGGCGGCAGGCCATGGCCATGGCAATCATGACGCGCTGCTTCTGGCCGCCCGAGATTTCGTGCGGGTAGCTGCCGAAAATGGCTTCGGGGCGCGGCAGCTGCGCCTCGGTGAACAGCTCGATGGTGCGGGCCTTGGCGGCGGCTTCGCTGAGGTCGGTGTGGAGGCGCAGGGCTTCCACCACTTGGCTGCCGCAGGTGTACACGGGGTTCAGCGAGGTCATCGGCTCCTGGAAAATCATGCCGATGTCGTTGCCGCGCACCTGGCGCAGGTCGGTTTCGGAGAGTTTCAGCAGGTCGGTCTGGCCCAGCTTTTCGGACTGGAAGAGGGCCTGGCCGCTGGCAATGCGGCCGGGCGGCATCGGAATCAGCCCCAGCAGCGCCAGCGAGGTCACGGATTTGCCCGAGCCGGATTCGCCCACAATGGCCAGCGTTTCGCCCCGGTGCAGCTCAAACGACACGTTGTCCACGGCCCGCACGTCGCCGCGGTGGCTGGAGAAGTCAATGGTGAGGTTGGAAACGGTGAGCAGCGGGTTGGGCACGGAGGGAATTATGGGTGGCAGTTTGGGTTGGTTTCGGTACGCAAGAACGTCAAGTACGCAGGAACGTCATGCTGAGCGCAGTCGAAGCATCTCTCCCGAACAAGTGATAGAACTCGTTTCAGCGAAACGACTCAAAGAGCGAAAGGAAAAAGTCGTTAATGAATACTAGTTCCAAACGGCCAATGCCATGCCTTTTGCGTCGTAAAGCACTAGGGCTTCGGGGCCGTTATAGCTTTTCTCATCCAGTTGGACGGTTAGAATACATCCTGTAGTGAGTAGAAACGATACTTCGGTTGTGTTAATGCTCACTTGCTTCACAGTGGAGGAAGGGACATTGCCAATATCCTCGCAGTGCGAGAAAGAATATGCGTTGTACACCACGATAGAGTACGCATCAAAGCCGAGCGTTACTGACTCCGCATCGAGCAATAAGCTTCGAACTATGTGGCCTTCTACTTGACGAAACAGGTTCATAGCATTCAAAATAGCTTAACGAAGCGGTAGAGATGCTTCGACTGCGCTCAGCATGACGTTCTACGATTCTACGATTACCGTTCAACGGCCCGGCCTCTCCCCTGCTACGCCAGCTTCTCAGCATCGGCGGCGACTAGGGGCTGGGGCTCGTTGGGAGCGGCAGCGGGCTGCGATTCGTTGAAAAAGCGGTTCTGGTTGAGCAGAATCAAGGCGACGCCGATGAAGATGGACGAATCGGCGATGTTGAAGATGGGGAAGCCATTGCTGTACGAGCCGCCGATGAGGGGCCAGGATTTGGGGAAATAACCCACGTACAGCGGCACGAAAATCATGTCGATGACCTGGCCATAGAACCAGCGTGTGGGCGAGCCTACAGGGGCGTTATTGTAGATAATTCCGTAGAAAATCGAGTCAATCAGGTTGCCCACTGCGCCGCCGAGGATGAGAGCCATGCAGGCGATGTAGCCAGCCGCCACGCGCTGGCGGCAGAGGCGAATAATGTAGTAAATCAGCCCACCCACGGCCAGCATGCGGAAGCCGGTGAGCACCAGCTTGCCGTAGGGCGCGGGCAGCTCGGCCCCGAAGGCCATGCCGGGGTTCAGCGTGTAGGTGAGCTTGGCCCACTGGCCGAAAATCGGGATTTCGCCGGCCGAACCGAGCTGCATGTAGGTGTGCACCAAATACTTCGACAGCTGGTCGATGGCAATGATAAACAGGGCCAGCAGGAAGAATTTAGCCGCAGAATGCTGGCGGGTGGTGAGCGTTGGGTGCATTGTAGAGAGCTGTCCTTGAGCAGAACGAAAGGACAAAGAACGGCATGCCGGAAGTTGTAGCGTGGACTCTGAGAGTCCGCGCAACCCGACAATTCCCGAACGACACCCGTGCGGGCGCGGACTCGCAGAGTCCACGCTACAGTTCGCTACGCCAGATTCTCCGAGTCTGGAGCTACCAGCGGCTCACTCTGCTTCTCAGTCGCAGCCGCAGGCTCTTCTTGCTTGAAAAAACGGCTCTGATTGAGCAGAATTAACGCTACGCCGATGAAGATGGAGGAGTCGGCGATGTTGAAGATGGGCCAGAGCGAGACGTACTTCCCTCCTACCAGCGGCCAGTTTTGGGGCAAAAAGCCTTCGTAAATGTCCACGTAGAGCATATCGATGACCTGGCCGTAGAACCAGCGCGTGGGCGCGCCAAATGGCGCGTTGTCGTAGATGATGCCGTAGAAAATCGAGTCAATCAGGTTGCCGACGGCGCCGCCGAGGATGAGGGCCATGCAGGCGATGTAACCGCCGGCCGCGCGCTGCTGGCAGAGGCGAATAATGTAGTAGCTCAAGCCAAACACGGCCAGCAGGCGAAACCCGCTGAGCACCAGCTTCCCATACGGCGCGGGCAGTTCGGCCCCAAAGGCCATGCCGGGGTTCAGCGTGTAGTGCAGCTTGAACCAGTGGCCGAAAACGGGGATTTCACCCCCCATGCCGGGCTGCATGTAGGTGTGCACGGCCCACTTCGAGAACTGGTCGATGGCAATGACGAACAGCGCCAGCAGGAAGAATTTAGCCGCGTTTTGCTGGCGAGTGGTGAGCGTTGGATGCATTCAGACGGGGCCAAAAGTGGCGGGAGCGACGGCCTGTTTTATTACCGTCCTTTTGTACCTTTTACAACTGATTGTCTGAGGTTTTGTGCGACCAAAGACGAGCTTATTGACTGTTTGTGCGGCCGAGGACTCGCCGGGTATTTCACCTCCCGGCGAGTCGTTCAGCATCAGCTAGTTGCGACCTCCAAAAAGACCGGCACAGAGTAGTCATCAAATTCGAGCACGGAACCACCGTTCACATCGGCCGCGAAGGTGAGGGCGAGGGCCTGCGTTTCGGTGCGGATGTAGTCGCCGAACGCGGCCACGGCGGCAGTGAGCTCGGGCTGCTGGTCTGCCAAAGTGACGCGGATTTTGTCCTGCACTTCCAGGCCCGAGTCTTTGCGCAGGTTCTGCAGGCGGTTCACCAGCTCGCGGGCGAGGCCTTCCTGGCGCAGCTCGTCGGTCAGGGTCACGTCGAGGGCCACGGTGAGAGGGCCGTCGGTGGCCACGAGCCAGCCGGGCAGGTCGTCGGTGCGGATTTCCACATCGTCGGGGGCCAGGGTGATGGGCTGGCCATCGACTTCTACGGCGAGGCTTCCCTCCTTCTCCAGCTTCGAGATTTCGGCCGCCGTCATCTGCTGAATGCGGGCGCCCACGGCCTTCAGGCGCGGGCCATATTGCTGGCCGAGGCGCTTGAAATTGGGCTTCACCGACTTCACCAGCACGCCGCTTTCGCTCTCGTCGTCGAGGAATTCGATGTGTTTCACGTTGATTTCGGCGCAAATCAGGTCCTCCACGAGGCCGACTTGCTCCTTGGTCGATTCGTTCAGCACCGGCACTAGGATGCGTTGCAGCGGCTGCCGCACCTTCAGCACCGACTTTTTGCGCAGCGAGTGGGCCAGCGAACTGATGCGCTGGGCCAACTCCATGCGCTCCTCCAGCTTCGGGTCGATGCGGGCCGTATCGGCTTCTACCAGCAAGGTCAAATGAACCGATTCCGGGGCCAGGGGCGTGTTTTTGGCCTCGGCCTCGGCGCGCATGCCGTCGGTCATGTTCTTGTACAGCCACTCGCCGAAGAAGGGCGCGATGGGCGACATTAGCTGCGCCACCACCACCAGGCACTCCTGCAAGGTTTCGAAGGCAGCGCGCTTATCCTGAGTCAGTTCGCCTTTCCAGAAACGGCGGCGCGAGAGGCGCACGTACCAGTTCGAGAGCTGGTCGGTCACGAAATCCTGGATGGCGCGGGCGGCCTTCGTGGGGTCGTAATTGTCCAAGTGCCCGCGCGCTTCCACAATCAGCGACTGCAATTTGCTCAGCACCCAGCGGTCCAGCTCGCTCAATTCGGCGTGCGGCACGCGGTCGAATTCGCTGGTCTGAAACTCGTCCAGGTTCGCGTAAAGCGCATAGAACGAGTACGTATTGAAGAGCGTGCCGAAGAAACGGCGCTGCACCTCGGTCACGCCGGCGGGGTCGAACTTGAGGTTGTCCCACGGTGGCGCGTTGGCAATCATGTACCAGCGGGTGGCGTCGGGGCCGAACTGCTTGATGGTGGCAAACGGGTCGACGGCGTTGCCGAGGCGCTTGCTCATCTTATTGCCGTTCTTGTCGAGCACCAAACCGTTGGCAATCACATTCTTGAAGGCCACCGAGTCTTCCAGCATCACGCCCAGGGCGTGCAGCGTGAAGAACCAGCCGCGGGTTTGGTCCACGCCTTCGGCGATGAAATCGGCGGGGAAATTCTTCTGGAACTGGCCCTCGTTTTCGAGCGGATAGTGCCACTGCGCGTAGGGCATGGCGCCGCTGTCGAACCACACGTCGATGAGGTCGGGCTCGCGGTACATGGGCTGGCCGGTGGGCGAGACGAGGAAAATATCGTCGACGTAGGGCCGGTGCAGGTCCACTTTTTCGCCGTTGGCATAGGGGTTGTGGGTCATGATTTCGGCCGCCACGGCCTTGTCAATCTCCGCCTTCAGCTCGGCGATGCTGCCGATGCAGATTTCCTCCGTGCGGTCCTGGGTGCGCCAGATGGGCAGCGGCGTGCCCCAGTAGCGCGAGCGGCTCAGGTTCCAGTCTACCAGGTTCTCCAGCCAGTTGCCGAAGCGGCCGGTGCCGGTGCTTTCGGGCTTCCAATTGATGGTTTTGTTGAGCTCGATGAGCCGGTCTTTCACCGCCGTGGTCTTGATGAACCAGGAGTCGAGCGGGTAGTAGAGCACGGGCTTGTCGGTGCGCCAGCAGTGCGGGTAGGTGTGCTCGTACTTCTCCACTTTGAAGGCCGTGCCGTCGCCCTTCATCTTGATGACGATGCTCTCGTCCAGCGTTTTATAGTCGGCGCCGGTTTCGTCGTGGCCGTCGTAGTTTTTCACCCAGCGGCCCGCAAACTCGCCCATTTGGGGCACGTAGCGGCCCGTCCGGTCCACGATGGGGCCGAGCGTGCCTTCGGCATCCGGCACCATCAGCGCCGGGATGTCGGCCAGCTGCGCGGCCCGGAAGTCATCGGCGCCAAACGTGGGCGAGATGTGCACGATGCCCGTGCCGTCCTCCGTGGTCACGAAGTCGCCGTTGATGACGCGGAAAGCCCGCTCTTCGCCTTCAAAGTGAGGGAAGCCTTCTTCAGGGCCAAAAAGACGCTCGTACTTGATGCCGACGAGGTCTGCGCCAGTAAATTCTTCGTTGATAACCCAACGAGTAAGCAGGCCTTTTTTGTTGACTACTGGTTCGTCACTTGCCCAGTTCATCGTCAAATAAGAGTTGCTTCTATTATGCTCTTCAGTTTCAGCAAAGTATTTGCCGAATAAATTTTCAGCCAGAATTACAAGCTGCTCCTCCCTTGTGTACTGATTAACAGTTCTTACAAGTAGGTACTTAATGTTTTTACCTACAGCCAAGCCCGTATTTGCCGGCAAAGTCCAAGGCGTAGTGGTCCAGGCTAGGATATAGACATTTTGTTCGCCGTAAGGACCATCAAGTAGAGCTTTCGATTTCTCATCCCAAATCACCTTAAACTGCGCCACCACGGTCGTGTCCTTCACGTCCTTGTAGGTGCCGGGCTGGTTCAACTCGTGCGACGACAGGCCGGTGCCGGCAGCCGGCGAGTACGGCTGGATGGTGTATCCCTTGTAGAGTAAGCCTTTGTCGTAGAGCTTCTTGAGCAGCGCCCAGCAGCTCTCGATGTATTCCGGCTCGAAGGTCACGTAGGGGTCGTTGAGGTCGACCCAGTAGCCCATTTTCTCGGTCAGGTCGTCCCACTGCGCCTTGAAGCGCATGACGGTTTCCTTGCAGCGCTGGTTGTAGTCCTCCACGCTGATTTTCTTGCCGATGTCCTCCTTCGTGATGCCCAGCTCCTTCTCCACCTGCAGCTCGATGGGCAGGCCGTGGGTGTCCCAGCCGCCTTTGCGGGGCACTTGCTTGCCCAGCAGCGTCTGGTAGCGGCCGAAGATGTCCTTCACCGTGCGCGCCATCACGTGGTGGATGCCGGGCGCGCCGTTGGCGGAAGGCGGGCCTTCGTAAAATACGAACGTAGGCTGGCCTTCGCGGCTGCTCACGCTCTTTTCAAAGATGCCGTGCTCCTTCCACCAGGCGAGGATGTCCTCGCCGAGTTGGCCGTAGTTGAGCGGCTGCTTGTATTCGGGGTATTTCATTGGGTTAGGTAGTCAATCGTCAGTCCATCAGACCGTCATGCAGAGCGCAGCGAAGCATCTTTACCGCGCAACGCATTCATTTACTATTGCGGTAAAGATGCTTCGCTGCGCTCTGCATGACGGTCTTTTTAATTGTTCAGCCTCGTTCTAAATCGAGTAATCGCCTTCGTAATCGGAGGCTTTGTGCATTTCTTTCAGGTTCAGGTCGGCGTCATCGTCCTCCTCGTGGTACGACTCATCGTAGTGCCGAATGAGGGCGTTGGTATCCGTGTCGCCCTTGCCGTGCTCAAACGTCACGAGCAGCGAGGGCAGCAGTATCAGATTGGAAAAGTTTGTTATCAACAGCGACGCCGACATTAGCATTCCCAGCGCCTTGGTACCGCCAAATTCGCTGAAGGCGAAGATGCTGAAACCCACGAACAACACGATGCTCGTGTATATCATGCTAGTGCCCGCCTCGCTCAGCGTCACGGATACGGCTTCACGCACCCGGCCGCCGTTCAGCGCCATTTCCTGGCGGAATTTGGCCAGCAGGTGGATGGAGTTATCCCCATCAATCCCCAGCGCAATTACGAAAATCAGGGCCGTGCTGGGCTTAAGCGCAATGTTGAAATAGCCCATAATGCCGGCCGTGAGAATCAGCGTGACAGCATTGGGGATAAGCGCAAAAAGCACCGTTTTGAACGAGCGGAAGAGGATGAGCACCACCAACCCCACCAGTCCGAAGGCCATGAACAAGCTGTCGCGCAGAGTGTGAATGACGTACTCGTTGCCCTTGGTGAAGATGATGGTCGTACCCGTGGGCCGAATGTCCATGCCCGTGCCTTTGAAGATGCGATTCATCTCCGGGATGATTTTCGTGTTCATCAGCGTGTCCAGGTTCTGGGAGCCGATGTCCGCGATTTTCAGGCTGATGCGGGCCTTCTGGCTGGTGCTGTCGATGAAGGAGCGCAGCAGCTTGCTATTCATGCCCGCCCCGCCGGCCGAGCCGCCGGAGTTGGCCAACGCACTAAGAATGAAGTTCTTTTCCGAGTTGTCGGGCAGGCGGTAGAACGAGGGGTTGCCGTTGTAGAAGGCTTGGGTGCTAGCCTTGAGGAAAGTAACGAGGCTGACGGGCGGCGACAGCTCCGGCTGCGTCCGCAGGTACTTCTCAAACTGGTCGATTTTCTCCAGATTCTTCAGCTTGAAGAGGCCCTTTTTCTTGTGCGTATCAACCTCGAATTCCAGCGGCATCACGCCATTAAAGTGGCTTTCGAAGAAGGCTAAATCGGAGTTCACGGAGCTTTTCTTGGGCAGGTCGTCCACCATGTACGACACGGCTTCGATGCGCGAGATGCCGATGGCGGCGCCCGCCACCAGCACCAGCGCGGCGATGTATACGGTGGGCCGGCGGTCAAGCACGAGGTGGTCGAAGAACTCCAGCAGCTTGGTGAGAGGCGCGGCATCGAGGTGCTCCAGCTGCTTGGGCGTGGGCGGCGGCAGGTAGGTGAAAGCAGCCGGAATCAGGATGAAGCTGATGATGAAGGCCGCGAAAATGTTGATGGTGGCGACCAGGCCGAACTGGTAGAGAATGGCAATATCCGTGAAGGCAAACACGATGAAGCCCACGGCCGTGGTCGTGTTGTTCATCAGCGTGACGAGGCCGATTTTGCGGATTACCCGGGTCATGGCCAGCATCTGGTTGCCCGATTTGCGGTAATCGTAGTGGTAGCGCGAGAGCAGGTAGGTACAGTTCGGGATGCCGATAACGATGATGATACTGGGAATCAGGCCGGTGAGCAGGTTGATTTTAAAGCCCAGCAGCACAATCGAGCCGATGCACCAGATGACAGTGACACCCACCACGATGAGCGGAAACAGCACCGCCGACCAAGTCCGGAAGAACACCAGCAGCGTGATACCGGTCACAATCATGGCCAGGATGGTGAAGAATTTCATCTCCCCGGCCACCTTGCTTGTCATCGTGGAACGCACGTAGGGCAGGCCGGCGTAATGCAGCTTGATGCTGGTTTTCTTCTCAAACTGCGCCGCGAAGCCCAGAATGTTGTTCATCACCGCCTGCCGCTTCGAGGAGTTCAGGTACTTCGGGTCCATGGTGAGGGCCAGCAGCGTGGCCCCGGTGTTCGGGCTGATGAGCTGGCCTTTGTAGAACTCGACGCTGTTCACGACGCGCATCAGGCTGTCGAGTTCCTTCTGCGAGCGAGGCGGCGCTTTGAAGATGGGCGCGGCCTTAAAGCTGTTGCTGGCCGTGTCCTTGCTGATGTTGAGCAGTTTGCTCACACTAAGCACACCGTTCACGCCCTGCACTTTAGCCAGCGTGTCGGTCAGCTGCCGGAACTCGTTGAAATTACCCAGCTTGTAGATGGAACTGTCCTGCAGGCCGATAACCAGCACGTTGCCGTCTTCCCCAAACGTCCGCTTGAACTGCTTGAAATAGAGCATGTCCGGGTCCTTCTCGCTCACCACCTGGGCGAAGTCGTAAGTCATTTCCACGTCCTTGGCCTTATAGGCCATGACTGCTGTGATGGCAGCCAGTAGCACCACCAGCGACAGGCGGAATCGGATGATGAAGACGGCGAGCTTTTCCCACATAAAATCCTTGTAAATAATCAGGCAAAATTACAGGTCAGCCACCGGGCTGGGCACGGTTTCTACCCAATCGGGATAAATACGAACTAATCGGCAGCCCGGCAAGCGGCTGGCAGCCTGAGCCGTGGGCCACCATCGCTCCAGAATTTCCCAGATTACCCGCCGCGAAGCCGGCCCTACGCACAGCAGAATGACGATGGGTGGCCCTTCCAGCAGCGCCAGCCGCTCAAAGTCGGCATCTCGCGTCACGATGGTTAGCTGATGCTGCCGGGCGTAGCGCCAAATGACGGAATCGTGCCACTGGCTGTCCGGCAGCATCTCACAGTCACTGTCGCGCCAGAAAACGAGCTTTTTGGGCAGGTTAGCGTCGATTAAATATTCCGCCATGCGCTAGGCGGCCACCGGCAGGTAGGTACGCTGGCTTAGCGCTTCGAGGGCCATTTTCATGGCAAACTGCTGGCAGGCTATGATGTCGGCCGGCTCCAGAAAATCAAAATCTTCCAGAATTTCTTCTGGACTGTCGCCAGCCGCCAGAAATTCCAGAACCGTTTGCACCGTCAGCCGGTGTCCCCGAATGGTTGGCCGCCCCCCGCACAAATCCGGATGAACGGTAATTCGGTCGTGAATGTAGCGGAGCATGGCGATGGAGTTGGCGAAGAATTAACTGATAACGGCAGCGGCCCGCAGAAAGGTGCCCCGGCAGTGGCGCGGACTCTGCGAGTCCGCGCCACAAGCTACTACAGCTGCTCAAAAATCCGACGGAAGCTCACCGCCTCGCCGATGTAGGCGCGCAGCTCCGAAATCGGCATGCGGGTTTGCTCGCGGGAGTCGCGGTGGCGCACGGTCACGGTTTCGTCTTCCAGCGTCTGGCCATCCACCACAATGCAGAAGGGCGTGCCGATGAGGTCCTGGCGGGTGTAGCGCTTGCCGATGGCATCCCGCTCTTCCAGCACGAGGCGGAAATCGAACTTCAGCGCGTCGAAGATTTCCTGGGCCTTCTCGGGCATGCCGTCTTTGCGGACGAGCGGGAAAATGGCGGCTTTCACCGGGGCCACGGCGGGATGCAGCTTCAGCACGGTACGGGTTTTGGTGGTCTGGGCGTCGCCCTCGCCTTCCGTGATGGTTTCTTCCTGGTAGGCGTTGCAGAGCGTGGCCAGGAACAGGCGGTCGGCACCCACGGAGGTTTCGACCACGAAGGGCACGTAGTTGCCGTAGGCCTTGCCGGTGGCAGGGTCGATGTCGGCATCGAAGTACTGCTGCTTTTTGCGGCTCAGGTTCTGGTGCTGGGTCAGGTCGAAGTCGGAGCGGGAGTGAATGCCTTCGATTTCCTTGAAGCCGAAGGGGAATTCGTACTCGATGTCCACAGCCGCCTTGGCGTAATGGGCCAGCTTGTCGTGGTCGTGGAAGCGCAGCTTGGCGGCCGGCAGACCAATAGCCTCGTGAAAACGACGACGGGCGGCTTTCCAGGTGTCATACCACTCGCCTTCGGTGCCAGGGCGCACGAAGAACTGCATCTCCATCTGCTCAAATTCCCGCATGCGGAAGATGAACTGCCGGGCCACAATCTCGTTCCGGAAAGCTTTGCCAATTTGAGCAATGCCGAACGGAATCTTCATGCGGGCCGACTTCTGTACGTTCAGGAAATTCACGAAAATGCCCTGGGCCGTTTCGGGGCGCAGGTACACGGGCGGTGCATCGCCGTCCACGGCCGAGCCCTGGGTGGAGAACATCAGGTTGAACTGGCGCACCTCGGTCCACTTGCCGGTGCCCGATACGGGGCACAGAATTTTCTCGTCGATGATGAGCTGGCGCACGCCGGCGAGGTCGTTTTCCGTCAGCAGGCGGCCCATTTCGGCGGTGAGGGCAGCGCCGCGGGCGGGGTCGCCGGCCTTCTCGTATTCAGCGGCTTTTTCTTCGAGCAGCACGTCGGCGCGGTAGCGCTTTTTGCTGTCGAGGTTGTCAATCATGGGGTCGTTGAAACCGTCGACGTGGCCCGAGGCCTTCCAGGTTTGCGGAGCCATAAAAATGGCGGCGTCGATGCCCACCACGTCGGCGTGCAGCTGGGTCATGGTTTCCCACCACAGGCGCTTGAGGTTGTTTTTCAGCTCCACGCCGTTGGGGCCGTAGTCGTATACGGCGGCTAGGCCGTCGTAGATTTCCGATGACTGGAACACGAAGCCGTATTCCTTGGCGTGGGCCACAATATCCTTAAGCTGGGTGGTTTCGATTGCTGGGTTCATATCCACAAAAGTAGGCCGGTACGGCGGAAGCCGAAACTTGTGCGTAGAAGGCGCGAAACAAGAACGTCATGCTGAGCGCAGTCGAAGCATCTCGCGTGCCATCACTAATCCTTTCTCTTAAACGATTGAATCACTATTGCACGCGAGATGCTTCGACTGCGCTCAGCATGACGTTCTAACTCAATCCCCTCTGCCCCGCGTCACAATTCGGTAACATAGGGTCTGTAAGCTACCTCCCTACCTTTGACCCATGATTACATCCAATTTCCCACAAACCCGCCTTTTATGTTTGGTTTAGAACCTCACGTACTTCTGCTTCTCGGCCTGTGCCTGCTGGCCGCCTGCGCATTTGAGTTCGTGAATGGCTTTCACGACACGGCCAACGCCGTGGCCACTGTCATCTACACCAACGCGCTGCGGCCGTGGGTCGCGGTTATCTGGTCGGCGTTCTGGAACTTCATCGGCGTGTTTGCCGGCGGCATTGGCGTGGCCATGGGCATCATTTACCTGCTGCCCGTCGAAACGCTCGTCGACCAGAACGTGTACCACGGCATTGCCATGGTGGGCGCCCTTATCCTGGCCGCCATTATCTGGAACGTGGGCACTTGGTACTACGGCATTCCAGCCTCCAGCTCGCACGCCCTCATCGGGTCGATTCTGGGCGTGGGTATTGCCTTTTCGCTGCTGCCCGATTCCAAAGGCGCGGCCGTGAACTGGAGCAAGGCCGGCGAAACCGGCATCGCGCTGCTGGTGGGCCCGTTGCTGGGCTTTGCGCTCACCATCGGCATGATGTTCCTGTTTAAGCGTTTCACGCCGAGCAAGGCCATTTTTAAGGAGCCGCATAAGCGCAAGCCCCCGCCCCTCTGGATTCGCCTGCTGCTCATCACCACCTGCACGCTGGTAAGCTTCTTCCACGGCTCGAACGACGGCCAGAAGGGCGTAGGCCTCGTGATGCTGATTCTGATTGGCATTGTGCCTTTCCGCTTCGCCCTCGACGAAACCAAGAACCCGCTCGACCTGCGCGAGTCGCTGGGCAAAATTGAGTACGTCATCGGCCGCGTAAACCGCGCCGACCTCAGCCCCAACGACCAGAAAAGCCTGGCCCAAATTCAAACCGAAACCGCCGACCTCGACCGCATTTTCGAAGGCAAAACCAACGTGAAGGACCTGCCGCAGCAAACGCGCTTTGAAATTCGTCGCGACGTATTGCTGCTGGCCAACCAGTCGAAAAAGCTGCTGGCTTCGCCCAACGTGAGCCTCAGCACCCAGGACCGCAACATCTACGACGCGGCCACGAAGGAGATGAAAACCTTCACCGACTACGCTCCCTGGTGGGTGCTGCTGATGGTGAGCCTCTCGCTGGCCGTGGGCACCATGATTGGCTGGCAGCGCATCGTGAAAACCATTGGTGAGCGCATCGGCAAGGAGCACCTGAGCTACGCCCAGGGCGCCAGCTCCGAGCTGGTGGCCGCGGCCATGATTGGCGTGAGCACGCAGTTTGGCCTGCCCTCATCGACCACGCACGTGCTCACCTCGAGCATTGCAGGCAGCATGGTGGCCAGCCGCGGCGTGAAGAACATCAACCCCGGCATGGTGCGCAACATTGCCCTGGCCTGGGTGCTCACCCTGCCCGTGACCATGGTGCTCTCGGGCCTGTTGTTTCTCCTGTTCCGCGCAGTGCTGGGCTAACAAAACGTACCCGCTTGAATACGAAAAAGGCTGCCCTTCAACGGGGCAGCCTTTTTCGTGCTCGGCAAATTAGCAAAGCCAACCGTTGCTAGCGGAAAGCCAAAACTGGGGGATAACCCCACTGTTTTTAGTTACTTATCCACTTATCCACAGTAAAAACAGCGGTAAATGTGGATAAGTGAGCTACTGTTTGGGCCACTGCACTTCCATGTCGTCGTTGATGAAGACGCCGAAATTGACGAACTGCAGCTCGCCTTCTTCAAAGTATAGGTCTATCATCGACTTCTCGTAGGAGAGGCGTACCGCGCCCTCTTCCATGGTTTCGAGCTCGGGCGTGGGCTGGTTGTGACGCGCCATGATGGCCTTCACCTGGTCCACGCTCAGGCCGTAGATGGCTTCGCCGAAGAGGCGCATGTTGGGGTTATCGGTTTCGATGCAGCTCAGGCGGAAGTCGTCTTCGCGGTCGAAGTAGAGCGAAAGCAGGTAGTCTTCCTCGTGGTAGTTCCAGGCTTGGTGCTCAAAGTCGTCGTCGTCGTCGGACTCTTCAATTTCCTCGGGCTCGCCCACGAGGGTGCGCACTTCGTCCATGGTGGCGCCGAAGCGCAGCGGGCCCATGCCGGTGCCCAGTATAATTTCGTTTTCCTCGATGCTGGAGGGTTGCGTGGTGCTCATGCGGTTGGGGTGAAGGGTAGTCAGCAAAGGTAGGCAGGGAGGTTGGGTGTTCAGCGGGTGTCGGTTGTCATCCTGAGCGCAGCGAAGGACCTTATCACGACTGTGCCAATTGGTTTGCTGCAAGCCGGGCAGTCGTGATAAGGTCCTTCGCTGCGCTCAGGATGACAGGCAGAATTATACCTCACTTTCCGTATTTCTCCATAAATGCGTCTTTCTGACGGATGTATTCGGGGTTAGCTTTGGCCTCGTCCCATTTGCGCTTGAAAATGGCAGCGGCCTCTACCTTGTCGGCATCGGGGTGGGTGGTGCGGGGCAATTCGGCACGGCCGTGGGCGCCGCTCTGGCCTTTTTTATCGTCGGGCACGGGGCCGTCGTATTTTTTGCCGCCTTTGTGGTTGGCATAGCGCCGGGCCCGGGTGAAGCCCATCTGGATGAACTTCCGGGCCATGTCCGCCCCTACAAAGTCGTGGGCTTTCAAATAAGCCTCAAACAGCGCGTAAATCGTCTCGGACGACTCCCGGGCTGCCGCCGCGTCTTTGAAGCGCCAGTGCGGCAAAATTTCGCCCTTGTAGGGCTGCACCAGCAGCACGCCCTGCTCGCCCCGGCCCACGCGGTAGAGCTCGGGGTGCTGGCGGAAGTCGGTGGTGTGGAAATCGAGGGTGTAATCGAACGGCATGGCGGGTGGGCAAAAGGGTTGGAACGACCTTTTTACGCACTTTTCCACAAAGCGGCAGGGATAACTCCGCTTTTTGCAACAGCTTTTTCACCAAACCTTGGAAGGCGCCCTTTTCTGGGGGCCGGACTCTGTTTGCAAAGCGCGGCCCGAACCGTGGGGCAGGAAGCGCAGCTTTTCTGGTTTTCCCCAGTCTTAACTTTTTATTAAATTTTTTTCTAAAAAACTCTTCTTGTTTCCACTCATTAGGTCAGTTGATAAGTGGATAAGCCAGCGAGGTTATCCCCAGCGTGGAAAACGTGGGGGTAAGGCCGGGCTTTTCCACGTGCTATACACCAGCATTGTGGAAAGTAAAGCGTTGTAATAAAGCCGGTTAAATTGTTTTTCAACATCTCCACCGGCTTTCCACATTTTTATTATCCACCTTTAAATAGCGGTGTGGGAAGGCCCGCTGCCGGGTGGAAGTTATCCCCGTTTATCCCCGTGCTTTGGTCCCTGTGCAGGCGGCTGAATGGCCAAAAAAACTTGTGCCCCATTTATCCCCGTGTTGTGCCCCTGTTTCCCCTAGGTTATCCCCGAAATTTCCCACAAAGCCAAACCCGTGTGGAAAAACCCGTGGAAAACCGGTGGATTAGTATGAAAAACCACCCCCAGTAACTGGATTCAAAGCTTATTTATCCACGAAACCGCGTTGCGGGGTGTGTTCTTCACGTTAAGGCTGATTAGGAAGTGCCTCGTTGACCGTTCCGACGCCTCGGCGTCCGACCGGCTGTTGTCAGAACGATGCGCAAACGACCGTCGACCTAAAACCGGTCGGACGCCGAGGGCGTCGGGACCGGCCCGAGCCGTTTTTCTAAACAGCTTCGTTAACACCAGGTCAAAAACGCGGATAATTCACTCTGCGCAAACTGAGCCCGACGACGAAGCCCCGGCCGGACGGCCTTCGAATGAGGAAGGTCCGCCCTGCCAGGGCCAGGAAAAGTTCTGAAGGGGGCCGCGACTAAAACGCGAGGTTCTCCACAATGTCGAAACCGGCCCGTACTTGCTGGGGCCTGGGGTCGAGGTACACGGGCTCGGGCGCCAAGAGCAGGTTGGGGTCGCCGCCGCGCCAGCGGCCATCGCCGTCGGTGTCAATGAGCGCGCGCAGGTGGTAGGTGCCGGGCGCTATGTCGGAAAACAGATAGCTTCCTTTGGGGGAGGCCAAGCTGGCCACTACCTGCAGCTTGTCATCGAGCAGTTGCAGCTCGAAATTCTTTGCCTTGGTGGTGATGGTGCCCGCAAGACTGGTCGAAACGTCTTGCTCGCTTAGGCCGAGGCGCAAAGGTTTTAGCCGCAGGTTCTGGCCAGTTATGGCGGTGATGGCCGTGCTGTCGAGCCAGATTTCGAGCCGGGTTTTGGCTTTGGTATTGAAGCGCACCATGAGGTGGGTGCGGTCGGCGCTGAGGGTACCGTCGGTGGGCAGACGCAGGGGGCGGCGCTTCACCGAATCCTCGACCAGGGTGCCGAAAGGCCGGTTTTGCACTACCCGCACCGGTACCTGAAACTGAAATTTGACCTGACCCTCGTGGTACACGGAACGGGGGGCGCCTTCCACGGTGTAGAGCGTGGGCTGAAGCGTTTTTTTGGCGGCGGCGGCCGGCACCGGAAATTTAATGTTGAGGGTATCGTGAGCGACGTTACCCGTGCTGTCGGCTGTGGTGAGCAGGTAGCGACCGTCGCCCACTTCCGGGGTTTTGAAGACCACCACGGCGCGGCCTCGTTCGGCGAGTTGCACGGCCTCGGCCACCGCGGCGGCACTGGCCGAGGCACCGAGCGGCGAGAGCACGGCCGTTCGCAGGCCTTCGTTAAAGTTGATGCTCAACTGCGTGGGCGTGGGGTTTCGGGAGGTGAGGAGGGGCGGCCGTTTGTCCGGCTGCGTGAGCACGAGCGCGAAGGGCGCAGCGGTGCTGCCCACAATGCTAACGGGGGCAGGCAGGTAAGCTATTTTTTCACCTTCGTCGTAGTGGCCGTTGTTGTTTTTATCGACCAGGGCATAGAGGTTATAAGAACCATCTTTCAGAAAATTCAGGCTGAATTTGCCGCTCTTATCCGTGAGAACGGTGTAGTACGGCCGGCCCTTGCGCACCCCCAGGGTGTCGCCCACGCGGTAGAGGCCGATGCTGGCGTCGGCCACGGGTTTTTGGGAAAGAACGTCGGTCAGGGTGCCGCTCACTTTGCCAGAATCGAGCACCGCGCCGGTACTGAAGGTGAGGTAGGCGTTTTTGGCCGGCAGCGCTTCGGTAATGTCCACCACCCCGTCGCGGAAATTGAAGCTGTAGGTGGTATTCGGGTCGAGGGGCTTGTCGAAAAGTAGCGTGACGGAGTTGCGGTCTTCGCGCAGCTTGTAGGGATTGTCTTCGGGCAGCTGCGGGGTGATGAGCAGGTTTTTGCTCAGGTCCTTGGTGATGACGGGCTCCGAAAAAATCAGCCGCACAAACTGCTGCTTCACGTTGCGGGCCGCGCTGTCGGGCGAGCTGCTGATGCGGCGCGGGGGGGTGCGGTCGCGCGGGCCGCCCAGGGGCGGGGCCACGGCGGCGCAGCTTTCAAGCAAGGCAACCAGCGCCAGCAAAGCCAGCAATTCAGCGCGAACGGACATTATACAGCAGCAGCGTGGTGAGCGTAAGAACAACAATGGCCGCCCCGATGCGCAGCCCCGTGCGGCGCGTCACCTCGTTGGTCGGCTCGGCGGCGCTAACGACCACAATGCGCCGGGCGGTATCGGCCACAAAGGTCGGCGTTGGCTTTTTGATGGAATCGGGCTGCGTCTGAGCAGGCGCAGTGGGCACGGTTTGGGCATAAGCAGCCGGCAGCAGGCAAGCGGCCACGGCCAGCCCCCTCCCCCACCGCCGCGCCGCCCGTCGCATCAGGCCGCCGGGGTGCGCCGCCCGGCCACGTACAGCAGGCTCGAATACTGCCCCTCGTGGTCGGCCGCGTACTGGTTCGACTTGTAGCCGGCCTTGAGCACGGTGAGCAGGCCGCCGGCGCGCTCGGCCTTGTGCTTCTCGCTGAGCATGCTCACGTAGTAGGCATCGAGCGGCATAGGCAAGGTTTGGCGGATGGTCAGCTTGTGCTTTTTCAGCAGCTGGGCCATGGTTTTGGGGGCGAAGTGGTAGAGGTGGCGCGGCACATCGTAGGCCGCCCACAGCTCGCGGTAGTGCTGGGCGTCGAGGCTTTCCACGTTGGGCACGGCAATGAGCAGCACGCCATCGGGCTTCAGCAGGGCCACCAGCTGGGCTAGGGTTTCGTTGAGGGTATGAATGTGCTCCAGCACGTGCCAGAGGGTAATCACATCAAACGTGCCGGGCTGAAATTGGGACAAGCTCTCCTGTCCGATGGGCTGGCCGAGGCGCTGGCTGGCCTCCTCGCGGGCGCGGGCGTTGGGCTCCAGGCCGGCCACCTGCCAGCGGGCGGCTTTGGCGGCGGCCAGAAAATGGCCCGTGCCGCAGCCGTAGTCCAATAATTTGCCCCGGCGCGGCGCCAGCTTGTTCAGCAAACTCACCTTGCGGCGCATGGTGAAGAACCGCGCCACCTTGTAAGCTTGGTTCACGAAGCCCTGGGCCGCGCTGTTGTGCGACACGTAGGCGTCCGACTCGTAGTACTTGCCGATTTCGGCCTCGTTCGGCCGCGGGTTGGTGAACTGGAAGCCGCAGCCCGCGCATTGCACGATGGCAAAGCTTTCGTGGCTAACCGTGCGGTCTTCCACCACCATTTTGTTGCGAAACTCGGTTTTGCCGCAAACCGGGCAATTATCTATTCGTTCGTAGGACACGGATACTTCTAAAGGCAAAAGCCGGCCGGCACAAGTGCGGCGCAGCATAATTCGTAGCCCGGCAAAGTTCGCAAGATTTTAGCAGGAACGGAACGGACTATTTTCAGAGCAAAAAGAACGTCGTGCTGAGCGTAGCCGCAGCATCTCTACCGTGCCATTTGTCATGCTGACGGAGGAAGCATCCTATCACGTTTCAACTATTTGTTATGACGTGATAAGGTCCTTCGCTCTGCTCAGGATGACAGACGGCGCAGTAAAGATGCTTTGGCTGCGCTCAGCACGACGTTCAAAGATGACCTAACGGCCCAAGTACACCATCAGTACCGACACATCGGCGGGCGAGATGCCGCTGATGCGCGAGGCCTGCCCAATGGTTTCTGGTTGAATCTTGAGCAGCTTTTCGCGGGCCTCGTGCGAGAGGGCGGGCATGGCGCGGTAATCGAGCCGGCCCTGAATTACGAAGTTTTCCAGCTCCTGCATGCGCTCGGCCTGCTGCTGCTCCTTCAGCAGGTAGGTTTCGTACTTGATGTTGATAATGGCCTGCTCCAATGCTTCTGCATCGTAAGCCGCCAACGCTTCATCGAGCGCGGGCAGGGCGCGGCGCAGGTCGGTCAGCTCCACGTTGGGGCGGCGCAGCAGGTTCACGGCGCGGGTTTTTTCGTGGATTTCGGCCGAGCCCAGCTCCACCAGTAGCGGGTTGATTTCGGCCGGCTCGATGGCGAATTTCTGGAACAGCGTGCCGATTTCGGCGGTCTGGGCTTCCTTCATCCGCACGCGCTCCAGCCGCTCATCCGACGCCAAGCCCAACTCGTGGCCCAGCGGCGTGAGGCGCAGGTCGGCATTATCCTGGCGCAGCAGAATGCGGTGCTCGGCGCGGCTCGTGAACATGCGGTAGGGCTCGTCGGTGCCTTTGTTCACCAGGTCATCAATGAGCACACCGATGTAGGCTTCGCTCCTTTTGAGAATGAAGGGCTGTTTGCCGTGCACCTTGTTGTGGGCGTTGATGCCAGCCATCAGGCCCTGGCAGGCGGCCTCCTCGTAGCCCGTGGTGCCGTTAATCTGGCCCGCGAAATACAGACCCGCAATCAGCTTGGTTTCGAGCGTGAGCGCCAGCTGGGTAGGCGGGAAAAAGTCGTACTCGATGGCGTAGCCGGGGCGGAACATCTTGGCGTTCTCAAAGCCCGCTATTTCGCGCAGGGCGCGGTACTGCACGTCCTCCGGCAGCGAGCTGCTGAAGCCGTTGATGTAGCATTCCACGGTGCTCCAGCCCTCGGGCTCCACAAAAATCTGGTGGCGGTCCTTGTCGGCGAAACGGTTGATTTTGTCCTCCACGCTGGGGCAGTAGCGCGGCCCCAGGCCCTTGATGCGGCCCTGGAACATAGGCGACTTCTCGAAACCCTCGCGCAGGATGTCGTGCACCCGCTCGTTGGTGTAGGTGATGTAGCAGGGGCGCTGCTGCGTGAGGCGCGGCGTATCGAGGTAGGAGAATTTGCTGGGCACCTCGTCGCCGCCCTGGGCTTCCATTTTGGAGTAGTCCAGGCTGCGGCCGTCCACGCGGGGCGGGGTGCCGGTTTTCATGCGCCCGGCTTCAAAACCCAGCTCCACCAGCTGCTCAGTGATACCGCGGCTGCCTTTCTCGGCCGCCCGGCCACCGCCAAAATTCTTCTCGCCGATGTGGATGAGGCCGTTCAGGAAGGTGCCGTTCGTGAGCACCACCGACTTGCCGCGGAACTCAATGCCGAGCTGCGTTTTCACGCCTACCACGGCGTCGTTTTCCACCACGATGCCGGTCACGGCTTCCTGCCAGAAGTCCACGTTGGCGATGCCTTCCAGGGTCAGGCGCCAGGCTTCGGCGAAGCGCATGCGGTCGCTTTGGGCGCGGGGGCTCCACATGGCGGGGCCCTTGGAGCGGTTCAGCATCCGAAACTGAATCATGGTCTGGTCGGTGATGATGCCCGACTGGCCGCCCAGCGCGTCGATTTCGCGCACAATCTGGCCCTTGGCCACGCCGCCCATGGCGGGGTTGCACGACATCTGGGCGATGGTATTCATATTCATCGTCACCAGCAGCACCTTCGAGCCGAGGTTGGCGGCGGCAGCCGCGGCTTCGCAGCCGGCGTGGCCCGCGCCTACTACAATGACGTCGTATTCTTCTTGCTGAAACATAAGCGCAGAGTTTCGCGGAGGGAGCTGAGTTCCGCGAAGTATTTGACAAAGTTCGGAATAACTAAAACAGTTCAACCGGAAAACTTTGCGCACCTCGGCTTAATCCGCGAAACTCTGCGCTAAAAGGCAGCCAGTTGTCAGTTTCACGTGAAACGGCTTGTGGGTTCAGGAATTCGGGTTAGGCAGAACCGTTTAGTCGGGGTCGACCATTTCGCGCAGGTCTTCGGACAGCCATTCATCCAGCAATTCGGCCGAATGCGCGTTGACGATTTCCCAGGAAAAAGGCTGCCAGAAGCCCCGCACGTTATCAAAAACCTCGGTGGCCGCCGCGCAGGCGAATAGTTTGTAATCGAATTTGGGGTAGCCGTGCACGAGGTAGCCGGGGTAGTAGTACTCCAGGCGCAGGCGGCGGGCGTAGTCGGTTTTCAGCAGCAGCAGGTACTTTCCGAGGCTGAATTGACGGTAATCGGGGTCGTAGAAATTCAGGATACCGGCCATGGTGCGCTCGCCAAGGTCGAAGATGCCGGCAGCTATCAGGCGCTCGCCGTCGCGCAGCTCGATGACCTGGGTGTTGAACGCGTTGTGGGGCTCACCGCCAAGCAGCACGGCTTCGATGGTTGGAGCAGCATCGAAGGTGATGGAGGCGTGGTAACGGGCGTACAATTCCTCATATTCCTCGGTGAGCCGAAACGGGCAGACGGTGGCGGCAAACCGGGCGTTGCGGCGCAGCAGCCGGCGCTGCTCGGGGCCCCATTCTACGCGGCTCAGGTCCAGCCGCAGCCAGTGGGCGGTGTAAAGGCGCTTGCCGAAGGGCACGAAGTGGCAGGTGAATAATTCCTGCTGCATCCGGTAGTAGCCTTGGGCCAAGTAAAAATCCAACGCATCGCCCCGAATAATGGGCAGGGCAGAAGGGGAAGCAGACATGGAAAAAGCGGGAAGACGACTAGAAACCTATAAAAAGAACGTCATGCTGAGCGCAGTCGAAGCATCTTTCCCGCAGTAGTAATCCCATTAATAAGGGTTAGTCACACGGGAGAGATGCTTCGACTGCGCTCAGCATGACGTTCTTTTTAATCTTAGCTGAACAACAACGGCTGGGCTAAAAAGTGCGGAGAGACAGGCAGTCGTCTTCCTTTTTGCGCATGGCCGTTTGGCTCAGCAGGTCTTTGTCGTGGTAGCCGAGCAGGTGTAGCACGCCGTGAATCATGACGCGGTGCAGCTCGTCGCGGAAGGGGATGCCCAGGTCCTGCGCATTCTCGCGCACCCGCTCCACGCTGATAAAGATGTCGCCCTCCAGAATGTCGGCGTCGTCCGAATTATCGAAGGTGATGACGTCGGTCAGCGTGTCGTGGTCGAGGTACTCGACGTTGAGCTGGTGCAGGTAGTCATCGGAGCAAAAGATGTAGGTGAGCTGCACAATGCGGTGCTCGTGCACCTTGGCCACGCGCTCAATCCAGTCAATTACCCCTTCAGCATCGGACAATTCAAATTCAGGCACGTCCTCCACCATGAACTCGATGCCGGGAGCTTCGTGGTGGAGCTCGCCGGGTGGGAAGTTTTCGTGGTGGGGCGGGCCCATCGGCGGGGTACTCATCATGGCAATCAGGCCGCGATGTGGTCGGCGGTGGAGTTTGTGCCGGCGGGTGCGGGCGCGAGCTGGAACGTGAGCTGCACGCGGCGGCCGTCTTTGCTAAATTCCACTTCATCGGCCAAATGGCGAATGAGAAAGATGCCGCGGCCACCGGGATTTTCCAGGTTTTCGGGCGCCGTGGGGTCGTCCAAGTTGTCGTAATTGAAGCCGGCGCCCTCGTCCTCAATCTCAAATTTGAGCTGTTGCGGCTCCACGTACAGCGACAAATAGACGTTCTTGTCCTTATCGAATTTGTTGCCGTGGCGAATGGCGTTATTTACTGCTTCGGTTACGGCCACCATGATGTTGCCGTAGATATCGTCCTCAATCTGAAAGGTATCCTTGGAGTTATCGATGAAACTCTCCACCACGCGGATGTTTTCGACGAGCGACGGAATCTGAATTTTTACCTGCTTCATAAGGCGGTTTGATAGGTAGGACGGCGGCGGGTTAAGGGCGGCAAAAATAGTCTTTTGGCAGCAAAGCGCCACCACTATTTATGCGGGCCCACCTTACCTGGTTCCGGCAGAACATGAATCGGTTAACGAAACCAGGAGACGTTTGGATGGGAGGCCGGCCATGGTTACTTGATTTTTTGAAAATATTCGCCCACTTCGCGCTGATAGTATGGAGTGAGGCTTGGTGGAGTACTACGTAGTAATTCCGTCTGGCGTTCTTTGCTGACCTTGTATTTGTCGAAGGCAGGCGGGAAAACCGGTGGTTTATACTGAGCAGCTTGGGCTTCGCGTTTGGTGTCCTGGTCGCGCTCACGGGCCGATTTTTCTACTTCCAGCAAGCGGGTAAGGATTTGCTGCTGGCGCATGATGGTTTCCTCGGTCAGGCGCTTGTTCACGAGGTCGGTTTCGGTTTGTTCCATCATTTTCTTGATGTCGCTGGTGCCCTGGCCGCCGCCTTGGTCGCTTTTGCCGTCCTTGCCGTTGGGGCCACCTTCCTTGCCTTCTTTTCCATCCTTGCCGTCTTTGCCCTGCCCGGCCTGGCCTGCACCGCCGGGCTTGCCCTGGCCCTGCTGCATCTTGTCGAGCTGCTGCATGGCCTGGCGCAGCATCTGTTGCTGACCGGCCAGCTTGGCCAGCTCTTCCGACATGGCCCGGCCCGATTTGCCGCTCTGCGAGAGTTTCTGAATCTGCTCGTTGAGCTGTTGCTGCATCTGGCCCATGTTGCCGGGGCCGGGCTTGCTGCCCTGGCCCTGCCCTTTGCCCTTGCCTTTCTTTTTGCCGGGCTTGCCCGGGCCGTCCTGGGGCGGGCCCTGGCCGGCCTTGGCTTCCTGCTGCATCTGGTTGAGGGAGCTTTGCAGCATCAGTGCCAGGTTGTTCATGCTGGTCATGGCCTGCTGCTCGGTGGCGGTGGCGCGCGTCAGGTCGCGCTGCTGGATGTGGGTGAGCGACTCGTCCATGCGGCCGTTCATCTCGCCCACTTCGCGGGTCACAAAGCTCTGAATCTTGGGCTCCTTCTTGGCCAGGGCGTAGAGCGAATCCTGAATGATTTTGGCGTCGTCGCGCAGCTTGCGCTGGGTCTGGCCGAGCTGCACGAAGCGCGGGTCACTCTGATTCACCTTGCGGAAATCCTTCATTAGCTGCTCCTGGTCGAAGCTCAGGGTGAGCAGGTTTTCGAGGATGTCGCGCAGGTCGTCGATGTTTTGTTGGGCCTGGTCGCTTTCCTCCTCGCTCATCTGGTCGCGCATTTTTTGCGCCATTTTCTTCATGCGCGAGGCGGCGCTTTTCTGCTTGCCGGCGGCCTTTTTGTTCTGGTTTTTGCTGAGGCTCTGCTGGCTTTCCTGCATGTCCTGGTCGGTCTGCTCCTGTTCGGGCTTCTGCTCGTCCATGCCGTTCTGGTCGCCCAGCTCCTTGTCCATCTGTTTCAGGTCTTGCAGCTCTTTTTTTAGGTCTTCAAATTCCTTTTGGTTCTGGGCCTGCTCCTGCTTGAGTTGCTCCTGCTTGGCTTTCTGCTCCTGGTTCGAGGCATTGTTATCGGGGTTTTCCTTGTCGTTCTGCTCAGTTTTTTCGGCCAGCTTTTCTTCCTGCTTGGCCAGCTCGTCGAGCTTGTTGGCGGTTTCCTCGGCCTTCTGCTCCAGCTGCATCTGCTTAAACATT
Organism: Hymenobacter rubidus; assembly: GCF_016734815.1. Lineage (GTDB taxonomy): Bacteria > Bacteroidota > Bacteroidia > Cytophagales > Hymenobacteraceae > Hymenobacter > Hymenobacter rubidus. The sequence continues at coordinate 109,682 of NZ_JAERQF010000002.1, read as the reverse complement.
TCGAGGGCGCGGTCGAGCTCTTTTTGCAGAGTATCTTCTTTGTTTTCGAGCTGTTGGAGCAGCTTCTGCATCTCGGCGTCGGGCTGTTTTTTTTCTTCCAGCAGCTTTTGCAGCTTGTCGTAGAGCTTCTTGGTTTCGGGGTCGAGCAGGTCGGCCATCAGCTTTTTTAGCTCCTCGGCTTTTTTGGCCAGCTCCTCGCTTTTGGGACTGAGCTGGTCCTGTTTCTGCTGCAGCTGGTCAAACATCCTTTGCATCTGCTCCATCTGCTGGTTGAGCTGGTTTTTCTGGTCCAGCATGTTTTCCAGCTGCTTGCGGTCCTGGAAGCTCAGGTCGCGCTTGGTTTTCAGTTTGTCCTGAGTTTTGGCCAGCTCGCGCTCCAGCTTCTCGCTTTGCTTGGCGGCCTGGCTCATTTGGCTGGCCACGGATTGGGCCTGGGCCTGCATTTCCTGGCGCAATTCGCGGCTGCTCGGCAGGCGGAACTCGGCCGGGCGGGTGCGAGTGGCCTTGGGGCCGTGCACCCCGTCGTTGTCCCAGGCTTCCACGAAGTATTCGAGGCGGTCGCCGGGGTGCATGTTCAGGGCACCCAGGTTCCAGGTATAGGCATAAGTGCCGGCGCTCTCACGGGGCAAGCCCAGCGGCGTGGCCCCTACGCGACTGGGGACTGAATTTGGTCCTTGCCCGGCGCGGCGCAATGCATAATGCAGTTCCAGCCGGGTCAGGCCGTAGTCGTCGCGCACGGTGCCGCCCAGCGCCAGGTAGCGCCGCGTCACGGTATCCGAAAAAGCCTCCAGCGTGAGCGTGGGCGGCAAATCGGGCACGGCCGTGAGTTGATAAGAAATGGGGTCGCGGTTGAGGCTGGCCGGGTTTTTCAGGCGCAGCACGTAGGGCTGCGAACGCAGTACCCGCCGCTCGGCTACGAAGGTGCCGTCGTCGCCGGTGGCGGCCAGCGTCTCGTCCGGGTTCTGGAACACCAGCGCCAGCTCATCGGTGGCGGCCGTGGCAAATTCCCAGCGCACCGTGCTGCCTTCGGGCACGGTCAGGTTGCCGCCGTTTTCAATGGTTTCGGCCGCCTTGCCGGTGTAAGCCGGGTAGGTGATATTGACTTTAAAATCGCGCAGGTTGGGCCGCTCCAGCACCGTGAGCTGGTACTCGGGCGAGGCAAACCCGGCGCCTTTCAGCTGAAACGTCACGTCGCCCTGCGGCTGCTCAAACGTGTAGCGGAACCGGTCGCCGCGCCCAGCTACCTTGCTCAGCTTGCGCTCGCCTTCGTCGAAGGCAATGCTCACGTCGGCCGGCAGCGCGTTGCCCGCCACGCCCACATCCAGCGTAAAATCTTCCCCTTTGAAAGCCGTCAGCTTGGGGTTTTTAATCTGAAACTGAAACGGCGCCGGCGGCGAATACGCCCGCTTGTAGTGCCAGATACGCTCGGTGCCCTGCACCAGGAAGCTGGGGTAAAACGCCAGCAGCAACAGCAGCACGGCGGCGGGAATAGCCGCGTATTTCCACAGCGGCCGGCTCTGCTGCTGAATATCGATGCCTTTGGCAAAGGAAATGTCGCCCATTTGGGCGGCGCGCTGCTCCAGGCTGGCGGTGATGAGGGCGTTGTCGCGGGCCTGGCCCTGCAGCTGCAAGGCATTGAGCAGGCGGTCCTGCACTTCGGGAAACAACTCCCCTACCCGGCGGGCCGCCTGCTCGTCGCTAAGCAGCCGGCGCAGGTTGGTGAGGGCGGCCAGCGGCGTCCAAATCCAGCGGGCAAAGCTGTAAACAGTGAGGCCGATGAAGCCAAACAGCAGCCCGGCCCGCACCACGGTGGGCAGGTAAAGAAAATATTCGAGCCCGTTGAACGCCACAAAAAATGTGAGCAGCAGCCCACCGGCCACCAGCAAGCCACGCACCAGCAGGTTAAGGTAAAACTTGCGCTTGAAGGCTTCCAGCTCCGTTCGCACCCGCGCCAGGGCGGGGTACTCGGCCGCCGAAGCGCCGCGCTCCATCAGCATCGCCATAAATCAGGTCTTAGTTGGGAAAGATACATCAGGAGCGGGCTGCTTGGTTCGTTTGGCGGGCATAGAACGTGTAGCGCGAAATTTCATTTTGCATCGAGCAGCGCGAGTTCTAACCACTTCAGAAAGTAGGATTCGCTTCGCTCATTGCGAAATGAAATTTCGCGCTACTCGTTCTGCTACAATACCTCCACCCAGGCCGGGCAATGGTCAGAATGCACCACATCGGGCAACAGACCTGCGCCGGCCAGCCGTGGTTGCAGGGCCGCATCGGCCAGCCAGTGGTCGAGGCGCCAGCCCACGTTGCGGTCGCGCGAGCCGGCCCGGTAGCTCCACCACGAGTAATGGCCCGGTGCCCCGCCGTGGTGATGCCGAAAAGTATCAACCAGCCCATCGGCCAAAAAATCGGCAAACCACCGTCGTTCTTCCGGCGTGTAGCCGGGGCTGTTCTGGTTGGCCTTGGGGTTGTGCAGGTCGATAGCCGTCTGGCAGCAGTTGAAGTCGCCGCCGATGAGCAGCGGCGGGGTTTTTCCATCGGTTCGCAGCTTCGCCACGTAGTCGCGAAAAAAGTGCAGCCACTCTACCTTAAAGGCCTGCCGCTCCGGCCCGCTGGTGCCCGAGGGCATGTAGGTATTCAGCACCGATACATCCTCAAAATCAAGCCGTAGTACACGGCCTTCGTCGTCGTAGCAACGCTGGCCGCAGCCGTGCACCACGGCTTTCGGCTCCACCTTCGAGAAAACGGCCACGCCGCTGTAGCCCGGTTTCTGGGCCGGATGCAGGTAAGCGAAGTAGCCCAGCTTCTCGAAGCCCGACACGTCCATCGGCTCGCGGCTGGCCTTGATTTCCTGCAGGCACAGCACGTCGGGTGCGGCCTCAGCTACCCAGTCCAGCAGGCCTTTGCTCAGGGCCGAGCGCAGGCCGTTGACGTTGTAAGAAACGATTTTCATGTGGTTTTCTGAATTAAACTCAGGCCGTCCTGCTGAGCGCAGTCGAAGCATCTCTACCACATAACTAATCCAATTAACAGGATTTACTATTGCAGTAGAAATGCTTCGACTGCGCTCAGCAGGACGGCCTATATAGCTTATAGGTCATCTCCCGGGTCCAGCGCGAAATACTCCAGAATGTGCCACTTCAGCATGCGCTCCTGCTCTTTCAAATTAGCAAAAGGCACGGGGCGCAGCAGCTTGTAGTGAGGCCAGCCGTCCTCGTCCACGTGCGTCTGCTCGTAGTGGCCGCTCAGGCTGAACAGCCGGCAGGTAGCAATGTGCATCAGGTCCTGTTTTTGCTCCTTGGTGAAGGTGGTCAGGCCCTGGTTCAGCTCCTGAATGCCGATGAGCAGCAGCAGCGCGTTCAGGTCCGGCCGCTTGCCGAAACGCTCCTGCATCTCCACCATCAGGGTTTCCCAGCGGGCATCGAAGTCGGCTTCGGCCTCGGGGTGTTCGGCTGGGGCGGCGTGGTTCAGGTCCTCGCTCATGCGGCGGGCTGGCCGTCGTGTTCGGCTTTGTGGGCAGCCAGGGCGGCGCCGTCGTGGGCGCCGGCGCCGGCTTCCGATTTCAGGATTTCCCAGTATTCCACCGCCCGGCGGAAGTGCGGAATCACGATGCTGCCGCCGATGATGTTGGCAATGGCAAACACCTCGTAAATCTCCTCGTCGGTGAGCTTTTCCTCGAAGCATTTGCCCACGTGGTACTTGATGCAGTCGTCGCAGCGCAGCACCATGGAGCAGGCCAGGCCCAGCATTTCCTTGGTTTTCACGTCGAGCGCGCCGGCTGCGTAGGTGTTGGTGTCGAGGTTGAAAAACCGCTTGATGACCTTGTTATCGGCCGCCATGATGGTGGCATTCATGCGCTGGCGGTACTCGTTGAATTCGGTTACTTGGGACATTTTTAGGGAATTAGCTAAGAGAAAAGCACGGTCATGCCGGGCGCAGCCGAGGCATCTCGCCTGCAGCAGTAAACCAATCGTTCAACGAATATGATTACTTCTCCGAGCGAGATGCTTCGACTGCGCTCAGCATGACGTAATTAGGGGGAATGACCACGAATTTTGGCTACATTGCTTCTTCAAAATTACTCCTAAACCTCGCTCCCATTTCTACCGCTCATGCTCCGCACGCTCTGGGCCGATTTTGTGGGCCTCATCTACCCGCGCCTGTGTCTGGCCTGCCAGGAGCCGCTAATGACGGGCGAAAGCCACCTCTGCACCGGCTGCCGGGCCGAGTTGCCGTATACCGATTTCCACCGCCTGCCACCCGACCAAAACCCGCTGGGCCGTCGCTTCTGGGGCAAGTTGCCCATCCGCCACGCCCTGAGCTACCTGCGCTTCATACGTCACGGCCGGGTGCAACACCTGCTCCACGAGCTCAAGTACCAAGGCCAGCGCGACGTGGGCACCGCCCTTGGCCAACTCTATGGAACTGAATTATTCGCCGCCGGAATAGCGGCCGATTTCGACCTCATCGTGCCCGTGCCGCTGCACCCGCGCAAGCTGGCCAAGCGCGGCTACAACCAGGCTGCCGCCTTTGCTACCGGCCTTTCGGAGGGCTTGAAAGTGCCCGCCAGCAACACCGCCCTGCGCCGCACCACCAACACCAAAACGCAAACCAAGAAGAACCGCGCTGAGCGTTGGGAAAACGTGGCCACCGTGTTCGAGGTCGAAAACCCTGCCCATGTCGCAGGCCGCCGCATTCTGATTGTGGATGATGTGCTGACCACTGGGGCTACCCTGGAGGCCTGCGGCGCGGTGCTGCTGGCGGCAGGAGCTGCCGAGGTAAGTATTGCCACCATTGCCTGCGCCGACCGTTAAAATTCAAAACATCCAAAATAAAAAGGCCGCTCCTTATTCAGGAGCGGCCTTTTTATTCGCTTGAAGAATCGGCTTACTTGTTCGAGCCAGCGTTAATCATGGCGCAACGGAAACCGATGGTAGCCGTCGAAGAATCTTCGGCCATGAAGCGGCGGGTGCCGGGCGAGAGCCAGTAGGCCACATCGCGCCACGAACCGCCTTTGTACACGCGCACGTGGTCGTCAATCAGCGACTGGTAACCGCCACGGCCGGCGGCGTTGGGGTTTTTGTCGTACTTGTCGGCGGGGTCACCCACGCCGTTGCGGCGGAAGGGGTTCAGGTCTTCTACGTCCTGGAACGACAGGGGGCGGTACACGTCCTGTACCCACTCGTTCACGTTACCGGCCATGTTGTAGAGGCCGTAGTCATTCGGCGGGTACGAGTAGATGTACTCCGTAATCATAGCACCGTCGTTCAGGCTGCCGGCAATACCGGCGTAGTCACCGCGGCCGCGCTTGAAGTTCGCCAGGAACTGGCCCATTTTGCCGCCGTACGAGTTGCGGGTCGATTTGCCATCCCAGGGGTAAATGCGCTTCTCTTCCTGGTTTTCGTTGCCCACTTCCTGGGTGCCGATGAGGGCCTGGGCGGCGTATTCCCACTCTGCCTCGGTGGGGAGGCGGTAGTTGGGCAGCGTGTTGCCGTTTTCGATGGAGGTTGAGCTTTTGCCGTTGCCCAGTGCACCGGCAGTACCCATGGTGCCTTCGGCGGCGGCGCCTTCAGCGGCACCTTTGGATTTTTTCTTGCCAAACAGGCCACCTTTGCCCGACTTGCTGTCGCCACCGGCGGCGAGGCGCTCGTTTACTTTGGCGGTACGCCAGGTGCAATAGTCGTCGGCCTGCAGCCAGCTCACGCCCACCACGGGGAAGTAGCGGAAGCCGGGGTAACGCAGGTAGTAAGTCACGTAGGGGTCGTTGAACGACAGGTCGCGCGCCCACACCGTGGTATCGGGCAGGGCCGACTTATAAAATTCTTCGGCTGAGTCGGTGCGGATAAAGTGCAGGTATTCGAGCCAGTGAATGTTGGCCACCTCGGTCATGTCCATGTAGAACGAGGCAATGGTCACGGTGCGCTCGATGTTGTCGTGCGTCATCGTTACGTCTTCTTCCTGCGAGCCCAGCACCGTGCGGCCGCCTTCGATAAACACCAGACCGGGGCCTTCGGGGATTTTCTTGAAGTTGGCCACGGCCATGCCCTTCTCGGTGTTGTACTCAATACCCGTCGTAGAGGAATATTTGCCCGGTTTAGAGGCCGTTGGCGGGCCTTTCTTGCCGCAGCTTGCCAGCACCACAAGACCCAGCGTGGCTAAGCGTAGATAATGAGTTAATTTCATAACAAAGTTAAAAAAGTATGAGGGCTGAAGAGTTATCTAAGGTAATTAGGACGCAATAATACAAAAAATTAAAATGCCGGACAAGGGGCTTTTGGGTAAACCCGTCTTTTTAGACGGCGATGCGCATTTTCTAATCGGTCAAATGCCCGCAAGGCCAGGGTCACTTCGTGGGCCCCGCCCAGCTCGGAGCTTAGCTGGCTCAGGCCCACGTCGTAGCTGTAGCCCACGCGCAGGGCGCCGGCCTGCACACCGGCCACCACCGCTACCAGCTGCTGCGGCCTAACGCTGCCGGGCAGGGAAATATTGCGATATACGGCGCCCAGCGTGACCGGCGATGCGGTGAGATAAATGCCGGTTTCAACGCGTTGGGAGCCGCCCTGACGGGTGTAGGCCGCCACGGGCGTGTAGCTTACCTCGCGGTTGGCCACGCCCTGGCCGGGCTTGATGGCAAATAGCTTGTACCCCCCCGAGATGCTGAGCAGAATGGGCAGCTGGCTTTCAGTGCGGAAGCCCAAGCTGGGTTGGTTGAGGTGCTGGCCGGCCACGCTCAGCCAGCCTTGCTCGGTGTAAAGCACGGCGCCGGTGCCCAGGCTGAGGTAATTGACAGGCGGAAAATCCAGGGATTCGGCCGAAGGGCCGACCACGCTGCCATCTTCCTGAATCTGGTCGCCGAACACGAAATTATCATATCCGACGCGCTGGCGGCCGTAGCTGGCGCGCAGGCCGCCACTCAAGGCCAGCTTTTCGGTGAGGCGGGTGTGGTAGGCGTAGAGGGCGCCGATTTCGAGGCGGGTATAGCCCACGGCGCCGGCGCGGTCCTGGTTGATGAGCAGGCCAAGCGCGTGGTGCTGGCCGGGCTGGTTGAGGCGCAAATCAGCAGCGGCCTGCGAGCTGACGAACGAGCCGGACAGGGTGGGAAACTGGTTGCGGTAGCTCAGCGTGACGCTGTAGTCGTCGACCAGGCCCGTGAAAGCCGGGTTGGTGTGCAGGCGCGTGGCAAAAGACTGAGAGAAAAAAACGTCCTGCGCCTGTGCTTCCCCCACGGAACCCAACAGCAGCGCGGCCGCTACTGAAGCCGGCCGCCGGAATGAAAAGCGCAACGCAGAAGAAAACACTGACATAGGAACCCGCACAACGCCGCCACCGGGCGTTTTAGTGCAGCAGGCAACGACGAAGGTAAGGCACTGCCAGGCCGCAAGAGCTATGCCAGACGCGGCCCAGGACCTTATTTCTGCAGCACTTTCACGCTTAGGCGGCGGTTTTTGGCGCGGCCTTCGTCGGAGTTGTTCTCGGCAATGGCGTAGTTGGAACCGTAGCCGCGGGCGTCGAGGCGGCTGGGGCTGATGCCCATTTCGACCAGGCTGGCCCAGGCGGTACGGGCACGGGCTTCGCTCAGCTGCCGGTTCACTTTATAAGTCCCGGTGCTGTCGGTGTAGCCACCGAGCTTGATGCAAGCGTTGGGAAAGGCCCGCAGGATGGTGGCAATGTTGCGCAGCTGGCCGATGGACTCCGGCGTAAGCGTGGCCTTGCCGGGATTGAAGAATACCCGGTCGAAGTTGTACCAGCCCTGGGTGAGGTCCAGGGTGTCCACCAGGGTGCTGGGGTTGGCCAGAAACCGGTACAGGTAGCTCTCGGTCGAATTGATGCCAACGCCCGTAATGACGCTGCCATTGGCCAGCTTCAGGGCAGTAGGCTGGCCGGTTTCGTAGATGTAGTTTCCGCTTTTGGCGTCGAAATGACCGGGCACGATGGGGTCGGCCACTCTGACTTTGGTGCCGGGCTTGCGGTCGGGGTAACGGTTGTAGCGCTTGTAGCGAGGGGCAGTAGCCGTTGGAACTGCTGTTGCGGAGGCCACGGCACCCGGCAGGTCCGCAGCCGGACCAGTAGACAAACCGGATGAAGACCCCGCTGTCGAATGGGCAGCCCCTGCTTTGGCAGCACTCGCTTCCGACGCCACCCTAGCACCGGCCTGAGCCGCAGCGGGCGAGGTTGGAGCGGTGCTGGTTGTGAGCAGCACGGGGCCACCCACGGCTGCTTCCTTAGCCAGGGTGAGCGTGGTGCCATTTGCCGAATTATCGGCGAGGTCGCGGGCTTTGGTTTTGCCCAATTTGCTGAGGGTAACGGTGAAGTTAGCCGTTTTTCCGGTTTCCAGGAAGATGTTTTCAACCGTCTGCGGGCGGTAGCCGCCTTCGCCAACTTGAATGAGGTACGGGCCGCCCACCAGCAGATTGGCAATGACGAAGCGACCCGAAGCGTCGGAGGCTGCGGCGTACCGGGCGCCCGAAGGCATGTGAACCACCGTGACGGCGGCCCCTGCCAGGGGCTTCCGCTCTTCCGACTGCACGCTGCCCATCAGACTCATGGCGGGCGTTTGTGCAGCGCCTGAGCGCGCTACACTCGTCAGCAGGCTAAGCAATACCAGCGGCAGCAAAAAGGCAAAACGCTTCATAGTCAACAGAGAAATTGTAATCGTGACGAGGTAGATAGAGCAGTTTTCAGGTTGGTGGATGGAGGTAGAGACACAAAATGTTGCGTTTCTACCTCCATCCACCAACCTGGAAACTGCTCTAAGTAGCCAATAGCAAGGTGTTATCCGGACCGATGCATTGCCGAGAAACAACAGCTAGTTGGTTGATAAGCCAAAGGTAAACCAAAAACCAATTTGTAACAATTTTCAAAATATTTATAACTTATTCAATCTAAAAAATTTGATTTTATTGATTGCCTCCCAGGCTGATGAACTTGCGGACGAGCATCAAGCGAAAGCCGGCCGCGTTTCTGGTGGTTTGCACTTCTGCGTTGCGCGGGTTGGGACGCTGGAAATGCGTTTTGGGACTGCGACGGTGCAAAAGCAGGCACGGTCCTGGTTTTACCTTTGTTGGGTTGGTTCAGCTATTCATTCAATACCTGTTTTATGCGGAAAATACTGTTGGGACTGTTGGTTTTTGTGGTTGTGTTGGTGGCTGCCGTGGTGGCCGCGCCCTTTCTGTTTAAGGACAAGCTGCGGGCGCTGGCCGACAAGCAGATTGCCCAGCGCGTGCGGGCCAAAGTGGAGTACGACCCGAACAACATCGGCGTGAGCCTGCTCCACTCCTTCCCGGATTTGACGCTGGACATTAAGGAATTGCGCGTGATTGGACTCGACTCGTTCAGCCGCGACACGCTGGCTTACCTGCCCAACCTGCGCGTGGGGCTGGACGTGATGACCGTCATTAAGGGCCAGGAAATCAAGATTAATACCGTGGAGCTGGAGCGGCCCGACCTGAGCCTGCGCCGCCTGAAGAGCGGCCGCGCCAACTGGGACGTGATGATTTCGGACTCGGCGGCCGCGGCCAAAGGTCAGGATACCAGCCAGGTGAGCCTCGCCATCAAGGGCTGGAAGCTGACGGACGCGCACCTGCGCTACGAGGACCTGACTCTCCCCTTCCGCATGGAGGCACGCGGCGTGAACCACAGCGGCAGCGGCGACTTCGCCAGCAATGTGTTCGACATGACGTCGAAAACGACGGCGGCCGACCTCGACATGACCTACGGCGGCGTGGCCTACGTGACGGACAAGCAGCTTGATGCCGACGTGACGCTGAACATGGATTTGAATAAGAACCTCTACACGTTCAAGGACAACAAGATTAAGCTCAACGACTTTCCGTTCAGCTTCGCGGGTGCCATTGGCTTGCCCAATGCGACGGACATTACCTACGACCTCACCTTTAAGGCGCTGGAAACCGATTTCAAAACCTTGCTCAGCCTGGTGCCGGGTGTGTTTACCGAGAAGTTTAAGAACATTGAAACCAGCGGGCTGGTGGCCTTTGATGGCTACGCGAAGGGCACGCAAACGGCGACGCAGCTGCCCGGCTACGGCGTGAACCTGACCGTAACCAACGGCCGCTTCAAGTACCCGGACCTGCCACGGGAGGCCAAAAACATCAACCTGAAAATGAAAGTGGACAACCCGACCGGCGTGACCAACGACGTGAAGGTGAATATTCCGCAATTCCATCTGGACCTGGGCCCTGACCCGGTGGATGGCAACATTGCCATAGACGGGCTGAACCCCATGAAGGTGGACGGCCGCGTGAAAGCCAACGTGAACCTGGCGGAGGCCCTGAAGGTGTATCCGGTGAAAGACCTGGCTATGCGCGGGCAGTTTTTTGTGGATGGCACGGCCAAGGGCGTGTATTCCAAGACCCAGATGCCGGTGGTGAATGCCGCCATCCGTCTCGCCAACGGCTACGTGAAATCGGCCAAATTCCCGGCTCCGATTGAGAACATCAACCTGAGCGGGACGGTGGTGAACACCACGGGTCAGGTAAACGACACCCAAATCAACCTGCCTCAGTTCAAGATGGTGCTGGAAGGCGAGCCGCTGGAAGGCCGCCTCACGGCCCACAACATCGACAAGCCGGTGTTCGATACCAACGTGCGCGGCACGGTGGATTTGACCAAGATTACCAAGATTTTCCCGCTCCAGGGCATGACCGTGACGGGCCGCGTGGCCGGCGACATTGCCGCCAAAGGCAACATGGCCGATGTAGAAGCCGGCCGCTACCAAAACGTGGTGGCCAGCGGCACGGTGCGGGCCAGCAACGTGACCTATAAGAGCAAAGACCTGCCGCAGGGCGTGAAAATCAGCAGCGGCACGGCCACGTTCAACAACAACCAGATTGCGCTGCAAAGCCTGAACGGGGTGGCCGGCAGCTCTGATTTTGCGGCTTCCGGCACCATCAGCAACTACCTGGGCTATTTGTTCACGCCGGGGCAGTCGCTAAAAGGCAACCTGACGGTGAACTCGCGCAATTTCAATGTGAACGAGTGGATGGTAGACGAGGTATCGGCCAAACCCACGGTGGCGACTACCGGCGGCAAGGCCCCGGCCAAGGCCGAGGGCGTGCTGCAGATTCCGAAGTTCTTCGACCTGGTGCTGAACAGTCACGTCGACAACGTGACTTACGACAACCTCAAGCTGACCGATGCCAAGGGCGTGGTAGCCGTGAACGACCAAACGGCTACGCTCAAAAACCTGACGTTTAATACCCTAGGCGCCAGCTTTGGCACCACGGGCAGCTACAGCAGCAAGAACCTGGCGCACCCGAAATTCAACTTCGGGCTGAATATCAACAACCTGAGCTTTCAGAAGGCCTTTTCGGCGTTCAACACCATCAAAACCCTGGTGCCGCTGGCCAGCCAGGTGGAGGGCGTGTTCGGCACCACCTTCAACGTGAGCGGCGAGATGGGGCCCGATATGTTCCCGAACCTGGCCACGCTGAGCGGCAAGGGCATTTTCGACGTGATAAAGGCGGCCATCAATCAGTCGGAAGTAATGACCAAAGTGGCCAGCCTGACCACCCTGCCCGAGCTGAAAACGCTGGTGGTGGTGAACAAAAAAATCCAGGCCAACCTGGTGGATGGCAACCTCGTGGTGCAGCCCTTCGACCTGACCATTGGCGACGTGAAGATGACGCTGGGTGGCCAGAACAGCCTCACCGGCGCGCTGGCCTACGTCACGGCCATCAACACGCCCACCGGCAAGCTCGGCAACGCGCTCAATGGCAAGCTCACGCAGCTCACCGGCGTGCAAAACATTCAGGGCACCGACCGCGTGACGCTGGGCCTCAACATTGGCGGCACGGTGAAGGCGCCGGTGGTGAAGCTCACCAGCGGCAGCATGAAGGCCCAGGGCCAGACGCTGGTGAAAAACGTGGCCAAGCAAAAAGCCCTCGACCTGCTGGGTGTGAAACCCCGCGCCGTAAGCAAGGAAGACAGCATCCGCCGCGCCGGCCAGACGGCCGAGGAAGCCGCCGCCCAGGCCGAGCTCGACAAAAAGCAGCAGCGCATCGACGCGGCCAACAAGGCCAAGGAGCAACTGGCCAAAGGCTTCAATAGCCTCTTTGGCAAGCCGAAAGCCAAGCCCAAACCCGCAGAGCCGGCCGACACGGCGAAGCATTAGCCGCAATCAGGAGAATGATTGAGCTAATGAAATTGAGCGAATAAACCGTCCTGCTGAGCGCAGTCGAAGCATCTCTACCACGTAACTATTCCTGACGATTGAGTTAGTGTTGAGGTAGAGATGCTTCGACTGCGCTCAGCAGGACGGTTCAGATGATTCTCGGCCAACTCAACGGCTTCCAAAGAAACTTTGGCAGTATAATTGGAGTATGGGAAGCTCAGGTAGCCTATTGGTTGCCAAAGGCTTGTATTATTTCCATTTTTAGTTAGCCATTAACCTATGAAAGTTCTCCGTCTATTGCCCCTTGCAGGGGCTGCCTTGTTGGGGCTGGCCAGCTGCTCGAAAAGCACCTCGGAAGACGCTAATTCGTCGAAACTGGAAGTGCGGCTGATGGATGCGCCCGGCGACTTCCGGAGCGTGGTGCTCGATGTGCGCCAGATTGAGGTGCACCTGAAGGAGGAAAACGACCCCGATGGCTGGAAAACCTTGGGCTTCACCCCACAAGCCATCAACGTACTCGACTATGTGAACGGCCGTTCGGCCCTGCTGGTGAGCGACGACTTTGCCCCCGGCGACCTCAAAGAAATTCGCCTCATTTTGGGCCCCAACAGCTACGTGGTGGGCCGCGACGGCCAGCAATATGACCTGAAAACGCCCAGCGGCCAAACTTCGGGCGTGAAGCTGAAGCTGGAAAAAGCGACCTTGAAGCAGCGCGAAACCTTCCAGCTGCTGCTTGATTTCGACGTGGCTAAGTCCATTGTGGAGCGCGGCACTTGGAAGCCCGGCAACGACAAGAAGGAGCGTTACCTGCTCAAACCCGTCATTCGGGTGGTGGCGCAGGACCTGCGCGGTGGCCTGCGCGGCACCGTGAGCCCGGCCGCCGCTTTGCCCCAGATTCTGGCCATTCGCAGCTCCATTCTCGGCCCCGATACGGTGAGCACCTGGGCCGATGCTTCGGGTGCCTACCAGATTAACGGTTTGGCGGCCGGCACCTACCGGGTCGAATTTTTCCCCAGCACCACGGCCCCGACGGGCCAGCCAGCTTACGTGAACAAGGTGCGAACCGGCGTGGTGGTGACCAACGAACAGGTGAGTGACCTCGGCACCACGTCGCTGAACTAGCCAACAGATTAAATGCAGCTAGAGCGGTTTCGGGGTCGGTGTACCGTAGCGCGAACTTTGTCGTTCGCGTCCCCGCGCCAGTCGCGTCGATAAGATGGCATGGTGACGCGAACGACAAAGTTCGCGCTACTTCCAGCGCCTTTATACCGACTCCAAAACCACTGTAATAAAAAGCCCCAGCAATTTATGTTGGGGCTTTTTGCTGGTCGGTAAATTGCGCCTAGGACGTAGTAACAGAATCTGCCGGCTTTGTTCCAACGGCGGGGTTTTGCTGTAGCGCAGTCACTATCTGCTCCACCAACTGGGATGGGGTGTTCGTGATGGATAGATGGAGGGCATAGGCCGGCTTTTCCAGTGTTGCCAGCTGCGAGTCGAGCATGTTCGAGTGCATAAAATGACCCTGGCGCGTACCCATTCGCTCCAGGAGCAATTCCTTGGGGCCATCCAGCAGCACCCAGTGGAAGGGCTCTGGTACGTGGCTTTGTAGCGTGGTGCGGTAGCTTTCCTTCAGAGCCGAGCAGGCCAATACGGCCCCGCCAGCTTGTGCCCACTGGCCGAGGTCGGTAGCCAGGGTAGCCAGCCAGTCGCGCCGGTCCTCATCGGTGAGGGGCGTGCCGTGGCTCATTTTCTCGATGTTGGCCTTCGAATGGAAGTCATCGGCGTCGTAAAACGGCAGCTTTAGTTGCTGTGCCAGCTGCTGGCCAACGGTGGTTTTGCCGCAGCCCGAAACGCCCATAACGATAAAAATCATGTGCCTGAATGGAATGAGAAATGAAACCGCAATGTACGCTTGCGCACATACTGCGGTGGTAAAATGGCAGCTGCTAAGCCGTCGTGCCGAGCGCGGCGAAGCATATCGCGTGCAACTCTTGTCATCCTGAGCGCAGCGAAGGACCTTCTCATCGAAGAACAGTTGGCTTGGCAATAAATTAACTGGCACAGGCTTGAGAAGGGCCTTCGCTGCGCTCAGGATGACAGGCGGCGCGGTAGAGATGCTTCGACTTCGCTCAGCATAACGGGCTGTATGGTCAGCCGCTACAGCTGCGGCTGCACCTGCCCGCTCATTTCGCGGCAGTAAGTAATGAAATCGGTATTGACGGGTTCCAGGCCGCCTTCGCGCATTTTGGTGGCTACCTGGCCGCGGTGGTAGCTGGCGTGCATCACGGCATGGGTCAGGATGTCGCTCACCTGCGAGTCGAAGGCATCGCCCTGCGAGTTGGTGTACTGGATGTGGCGGTTCAACTCAGCATCATCGTGCTGGGCCTGGGCGCAGAGGTCGGCCAAGTGCTGGGAGGTTTGCTCGTGCCAGTGGTGCAGGCCGGCCAGGTCGTGTTCCTGCCACACTTTCAGGGGGCTTTGGGTGCCGCTGAGGCGGGCAATCCAGATGGCTTGGGCGTTGATGACGTGGCTGAAAATGCGCAGGGCCGGCTGCGGCGCTTCTTTGCCGGCGGCCACCGACGAGTCGAGGCGGCGCAACAGCGTTTCGTTGGCCCAGACGTTGAAAGCGCCGAGCTTGGCAATGGTGTCCATGATGATAATGAAGAATTGGGAATGAGGAATGAAGAATCGGTGGAATGAGGCAGTTGAATAAATTCTTCATTCCTCATTCCCAATTCTTCATTCTACCGTGGGTCTTGCCAGACCAGTTTTTCGTTGGTTTTCTTCTTGTCGAAATCCGGGCATTTGCCATCGCCCCGGCCCGTGATGCCGCCATCGGGCTGGCAAATCAGGCGGCCTTTGGTGTCAAAGAGCTGGGAAAATTGGTCGCAGCAGGGCGCCGTTTCAAAGTACACCGTCTGGCCGTCGTACTGATAGCTCAGAATGCGGGTGATGGGGTTGCGCTTGCGCTCAGCCAGCACGGCGGCAATGCGGGCTTTGAGCCAGGCGGGGCGGTGGGTGGTGTCAGATTCCATAACGCGGGCATATACGGGGTCCACGGTGTTGGCGCTGGTGGGGGCGGGCGTGGAGGTGCCGGCCACGTTGGGTCCTTCGGGGGGCGTGGTGGGCGTGGTCACGCTCACTTGCTGGCGGGCGCAGGCCGTGGTCAGGAGCAAGGAGAAAGCGAGAGAAAGCAGGCGCATGGCAAGAAAATAAGGCAGGAGCCGGCCGATAACCGACCGGCCGGCTATGGTTACGCCCCCGGCAAGCAATGGTTCAGAATAGCCCCCGCATTAGTGACTAAAAATCCTGGGCCCGAACACCAGCACCCCCACCACTGCCGCACCCAGCGCGGCCAGCAGCACGGCCCCGGCCGCCACGTCCTTGGCCTTGCCCGCCAGCGGATGGTAGGCCGGCGAGGCCAGGTCCGTGAGGGCCTCAATGGCGGTATTCATCAGCTCGGCTGCCCACACGCAGGCCACCGAAATAGCCACCAACGCCCACTCCAGGCGCGAAATGCCGCAGTAAAACCCCAGGCCGATAACCACCACCGTCGTGGCCGCATGAAAGCGCAGGTGCACCTCGGAGCGCAGGGCGGCCCACACGCCCCGAAAGGCGTGGCCGAAGCTCGCCACGCGCCGCCGCCACAGGCCATTGGGCGGACGCAACGGGCCGGGGCCGGAAGAAGCCGGCTCAGCCACGAACGTCAAATTGTTGGAAAACCGACTCGCGCAGGGCCGGCCACTCCGGCCGGATGACGCTGAAAATAACGGTGTCGCGCCGGATGCCGCCCTGCGTGGGCCGGTGGCTGCGCAGGGTGCCTTCCTCGGTGGCGCCCATGCGGCTCATGGCCGTGCGCGACTTGTGGTTGCGCGCGTCGGTTTCCAGCTCCACCCGCTCGCAGTCGAGCGCGCCAAACGCGTGGCTGAGCAGCAAGTGCTTGCAGGCCCGGTTCAGGCCCGAGCGCTGGAATTTGGTGCCCACCCAGGTGTAGCCAATGCTCAGGCGCTTGTCGGCGGGCGCCACGTTGTAGTAGCTGGTGCTGCCGGCCAGCTCCCCGCTTTCGCGGTTGATGATGGCAAACGGGTAGCGCAGGTTCTGCTCGCGGGCTTCCAGCGCTTGGCGGATGTAGGCGGCCAGACTCACCGCGTCGTCGCCCCGCGTGAGGGTGTATTTCCAGATGTCGGCATCAAACGCTACTGCTTTAAGGGGCTCAAAATCGGTGATTTCCAGCGGACGCAGGCGCACGCGGTGGTTTTCGAGGACGATGGGCGTGGAGAAATCCATGCGAGGCAACGAAGAGCAAATGAGTTGGCAAAGTTGCCTTCAAAAATTCAAATCAACCCACCGGCCCACTAGGGGCGCGCCGGGCAATGCCGGGCCACGTAGCGACGGTATTCGGCGTAGGCGGGCTCTTGCACCAGGTTTTTCAGGGCGCGCACGTGCGGGTCGGCCACGTCGTTCGACTGGCTGCGAAGCAGCATAAAATGCAGGCCGGCTTGCAGCGGGCCGCAGTCGCCGGCTTCGGCCAGCCGACGGGTTGCTTGCAGCGAGTAGTCGAAGGCGGCCCGCTCGCTGGCGTCGGGCGTGCGCTGGGCCTGCGGCATAGTGCGGAAGTAGTGCAAGTGGCCGATTTCATGATAGAAAACCACCACCATGCGGTTGTCGTCGAAGCCCGGCTGGGGACTTTGCAGGTAGCGCACATCCAGCCGCACGGCCCCGTTGGGAAACGCGGCGGCCGGGCCGTCGTTGCGGCCGTTGCGCACGAGCACCAGCCGTTTGAGCAGTGTATCCTGCTGTTGCACCTCCCGCACTGCCCGGTAAAACGTGGGGTACTGTTTGGCACTGGCCAGCAGCGCGGCCCTGGCCGTGGCCGAGTCGACCGGAACGGCTTGCGCCAGCTGGGCCGAGGCAGCCACTGGTGCAACAACGCAAAACACCAGCACCAACAGATACGGGAGAAGCCGAAGGGGTTTCATACTACAAGCTACAAAGCAAAAGCGCAGCCCGGAGCAGGACTGCGCTTTGACGGTTTGACCAGAACAACGTTCAACGAAGACGGCGCTTACATGCCCACCATTTCCTCGGGCTTCATCCACTCGTCAAACTGCTCGGCCGTGAGGTAGCCCAGCTGAATGGCAGTTTCCTTCAGCGTTGAGTTGTTTTTGTGGGCGGTTTGGGCAATTTCGGCGGCCTTGTAATAGCCGATATAGGGGTTGAGGGCCGTCACCAGCATCAGGCTGCTGTTGACGTGCTTCTTGATGTTGGCTTCGAGGGGCTCGATGCCCACGGCGCACTTGTCGTTGAAGCTCACGCACACGTCGCCGATGAGGCGGGCCGAGTGCAGGAAGTTGTAAATCATGACGGGTTTGAACACGTTCAACTCGAAGTGGCCGTTCATGCCGCCGATGTTGATGGCCACGTCGTTGCCCATCACCTGGGCCGCCACCATCGTCATGGCTTCGCACTGCGTGGGGTTCACCTTGCCGGGCATGATGCTGCTGCCAGGCTCATTATCAGGAATGTGCAGCTCGCCGATGCCGGCGCGCGGGCCTGAAGCCAGTAGGCGAATGTCGTTGCCGATTTTCATCAGCGAGGCGGCTACGGTTTTGAGGGCGCCGTGGGCTTCCACGATGGCGTCGTGGGCGGCCAGGGCTTCAAACTTGTTTTCGGCCGTGACAAAGGGCAGGCCGGTGAGGTCGGCAATGTGCCTGGCCACGTTCTCGGAGTAGCCTTTGGGCGTGTTGATGCCCGTGCCCACGGCGGTGCCGCCCAGGGCCAGCTCGCTCAGGTGGGCCAGCGTGTTTTTGATGGCGCGCAGGCCGTGGTCGAGCTGCGACACGTAGCCCGAAAACTCCTGGCCCACGGTGAGCGGCGTGGCGTCCATGAGGTGGGTGCGGCCGATTTTCACGATGTGCATGAACTTTTCACTCTTGGCTTTGAGCGTGTCGCGCAGCTTCTCGATGCCGGGAATGGTGGTTTCGACCAGGATTTTGTAGGCCGCGATGTGCATGGCCGTCGGGAACGTGTCGTTCGAGCTTTGGCTCTTGTTCACGTCGTCGTTGGGGGCCAATACTTTCTTTTCATCGGCCAGCTGGCCGCCTTGCAGCACGTGGCCGCGGTAGGCAATCACCTCGTTCACGTTCATGTTGGACTGCGTGCCCGAACCGGTTTGCCACACCACCAGCGGGAACGAATCGGCGAGCTTGCCGGCCAGAATTTCGTCGCACACCTGGCCAATCAGCTCGGCCTTTTCGGCGGGCAGCACACCGGCGTCGCGGTTGGTGAGGGCAGCGGCTTTCTTCAGGTAGGCGAAAGCGGCAATGATTTCCTTGGGCATCCGGTTGATGTCCTGGGCAATGGGGAAATTCTCGATGCTGCGCTGGGTCTGGGCGCCCCAGTAGGCGGTAGCAGGCACTTGCACGGTGCCCATGGTGTCCTTTTCGGTGCGGAAATCCATGCTGTTGGTGAGGTGGTGAAGAGTGAAATGGTGGGTTTTGAAAAGCCAAAGCGGCCGTGGCCGGGTGCAAAAGTACACCACCGCCGAACCGTGACATTTATTTCAACCAGAATGGCCAAGAAAGGACTGCCCGCGTACACGGAAAAGCACCGCAGGTACTAAACACAGCCGGCGCCTCCGGTTGCCGCCCCGCCCCGCACACTCCCCATTTCACTGTTTCACCACCGCCATCCATGTCCGCCATCAAACAAGTCATTGAAATTCTGGCCTCGTCCGACAAAAGCTTCGAGGATGCCCTGCAACGTGCCATCACGTCGCTCAGCAGCTCGGTGCCCAATATTTCTTCCATCTACATCAAAGACCAGAGCTGCAAAGTGCGCGACAACCGCATTGTGGAGTACCGCATCACGGCCAAAGTGAGTTTCGGAACGCCGGTGGAGGACTTCGACATGACGGAAATCGAGCGCACCTTCGACGAAGCCCCCATGCCAGCCGGCAACGGGGCCCCCGACTACAGCCACCTCGCCCTGCACACCGCGCCCGACCTGCCTACGCCCGCCACGCCCGAAAATGGCAGCGCCACCGAGCCTGGCAGCGGTGGCGGCTACAGCGGCTAACGGTTAACACCGGAAGGCCGTCCTGCTGAGCGGAGTCGAAGCATCTCTACTGCTTCGTTGCTTCGATTGGATTCGTATTGAGGTAGAGATGCTTCGACTGCGCTCAGCAGAACAGTCAACTTTATTCGGTTAACGTGGTACAGCAACTTGATACAAACACTCCTACTGCCAAAACAAAAAGGCAGCCCGCGGGCTGCCTTTTTGTTTTGACTAAAAGTTGAACCCGCTACAGGTGCGCAATGGCGTCGGCCGAGCCGTCGGGGTCGTTTATCACGGTGCCGCTGGTGGTGAAGCTCTTGCCGCGCATCAGCAGCACGCCGGCCATGTGCGGCGTCGCCATCGAAGTGCCGCTGATGGTGTTGTACGTGCCGCCTTTCCAGGTCGAATTGATGTTGACGCCGGGCATGCAGTAGTCCACGGGCGGGTTGCCGTAGTTCGAGAAGTAGGCCCAGGTATCGGTGTTGTCCATGGCCGAGATGGTGAAGACATTAGTGCCGTTCACGCGGGCCGGCGAGGTGAGGGTGGCGCTGGCGCCGTCATTGCCGGCCGCCAGGGCGAAGAGAATGCCTTTATTGGAGGCGTTCAGCACCGCATCGTCGAGGGCCTGCGAGGCGCTGCCGCCGAGGCTCATGTTGGCCACGTCGCCGGCTTGGGCATTGGCGCTTACATAGTCGATGCCCGAAATCACGCCCGAGCTGGTGCCGCTGCCGTTGTCGTCGAGCACACGCACTGCTATCAACGTAGCCCCGGCGGCCACGCCCACCACACCAATCGAGTTGTTTTTGGCGGCAATGGTGCCCGAAACGTGGGTGCCGTGGCCGTTGCCGTCGTTGGCCGAGGCATAGTCGGCGCCGCTGCTGCTGCTCAGAAACGAGCGGCTACGGTTTGCGTCCACGGTCAGGTCGGGGTGGGTGAGGTCAATGCCCGTGTCGATAATCCAGGCGGTTTTACCGGTGCCGTCGCCGGTGCCCACCCGGGTGATGCCGTAGGGCGTGGTCTGGACCGGCTGGGTGGTCGTGGTGGTCGTGCCGCCTTTCACCGGCTTGCCGAGGCTGATAATCTTGTCCTGCTCCACGTAGGCCACGCGGCCGTCGCTGGCCAGGGCGGCGGCTTCCGGCCCCGTGAGGCGGGCCGAAAAGCCCTTAAATACGTGCCCATAGGCGCGGTCGACGGCGGTGGCCTGGAGGCCGCGGCCCCGCAGCAGGGCCTGAGCGGCAGCCTTCACTTTGCCCACTTTGTCGTTGTAGGTATCGGTGGCCGAGGTAGCCACCGCGTTGTCCTTCAGCACCACAATGTACTGGCCGGGAATCAGGTCAGCGGCCTGGGAATCGGCGGTGGAGGTGCTGGTGGCTACCGAGCTGGTGGGCGCCACTTCCTCCCGCGAGCAGGAGTAGAAGGTGCAAGAGGCGGTGAGCATTAAGCCGCTGAGCAGCCAGGAGGTCGACTTAGATTTCTGCATTAAGCTGGGGAAATAAAGTGGATGATTAGCGAAGCGGAATCGGCGGCAGAAAGGCAGCGAAGTCAAAGAAAGTTCCAGGCAATAGTTGTCTTTGTCCTGGATTTGTTTAGTGCTGTTTCTTTTCGAGGATAAAATCAGGCACATCCGAAATCGGGCCCGGATGCTGGTATTCTAGGCTATTCCTCATATTCTGAGTACTAAACCAGTGCCGCTATTAAAAAATTCCTAAAATTAATGTTTGTTGAATATTTTACTTTACTTTTATTTGAAATTGAATCTTACTAATAAGTAGAGGTCGGGTAAAAGGCCATGGCAGTATTTAGCTCGATGGCAAACGGCGCTAAAAAGTGCACTAACATGACAGGGTTTTTACGACTTCAGAAGGGGGTATTTTCCCGCTTGCCTCGCGCCACCTGATGTGCTGGGTTGCGCGGGCTCGGAGCGGGGCCCGCATACTTGTTCCGGAATGACGTTATTTCGACGGGCTAACCAGCCGAATGATGACTTCACCCTGTTTTTCCTGCAAATGAAAATCTTTACTCCCGTGCGGTTGTCGGCCGCGCTTGTGCTAAGCGTCCTGTTGGTGGCAGGCTGCAACCAACCCAAACCGGCCGGAGCCAGCGAGCCAAACACGCTGGCCCGCTACTTCGCCACCACCGAAAGCGGCGTGCAGGACGGCGGCGTGCAGGTGATTCCGATAACGACGCCAAAAGGCAAGTTCAACATCTGGACCAAGCGCTTCGGCAATAACCCCAAAATCAAAGTGCTGCTGCTGAATGGCGGGCCGGGTGCTACGCACGAGTATTTCGAGTGCTTTGAGAACTTCCTGCCCAAAGAAGGCATCGAGTTCATTTACTACGACCAGCTCGGCTGCGGCAACTCCGACAACCCCAAGGATACCGCCATGTGGAGCCTGCCGCGCTACGTGGAAGAAGTGGAGCAGGTGCGCCAGGCCCTGAAGCTGGACAACACCAACTTCTACCTGCTGGGCCACAGCTGGGGCGGCATCCTGGCCGCCGAGTACGCCTTCAAGTACCAGCAGCACCTCAAGGGCCTCATTATCTCCAACATGATGATGAGCTGCCCCGACTACGGCAAGTACGCCGATGAGGTGCTGGCCAAGCAGATGAAGCCCGAAGTGCTGAAGGAAATCCGCGCCATCGAGGCGAAAAAGGACTTCAGCAACCCGCGCTACATGGCCCTGCTCGAACCCAATTTCTACGCCGAGCACCTGTGCCGCATCGTGCCCAACCCCGAGCCCGTAACCCGCTCGCTGGGCAAAATCAACCAGTCGCTGTACGTGACCATGCAGGGACCCAGCGAGTTCGGCATTTCGGGCAAGCTCACCACCTGGGACCGGGTGCCCGACCTGCCCAAGCTGCGCGTGCCCGTGCTCAGCATCGGCGGCAAGCACGACACCATGGACCCCGCCCACATGCGCATGATTGCTACCAAAGTGCAGCGCGGCAACTCCCTCATCTGCCCCAACGGCAGCCACATGAGCATGTACGACGACCAGCAGACGTATTTCAAGGGCTTGATTACGTTCCTGAAATCGGTGGATGCGGGGGCGGTGAAGCCGGGCGCGGAGCTGTAATAAATCTGCCTGTCATCCTGAGCACAGCGAAGGACCTTATCACCGCTGAACGACGAGCAACAACTCAATCGAATCAAACGTGATAAGGTCCTTCGCTGTGCTCAGGATGACAAGTGATTATACTAAAACGGCACGGTCACTTCCATGGGCAGCGGGGCGCGCTTGCCACCGGCAATGCCGGGCTGCCAGGCCGGGCCCTCGCACACCAGGCGCAGGGCTTCGTCGTCGTAGTCTTTGCGGAGGCCGCGCGTCACCTTCAGGTGGCTAAGCTTGCCATCGGCCTCTACCGTAAACTGCACGCGTACCGTGCCACTCAGGCGCAGGTTGTTGATTTCGGACTCAAACTGGGAAGCTTCGCGGCGCAGGTATTCACGAAAGGCCAGCGAGCCGCCTACCGGCGCGGGACTAATAGCGGGCGCCGTGGGCATGGGCGTGTTTACCACCATGGACGCTGTGGGGCTGGCAGCTTTGGCTTTGGCCTTCTTCATCGGCGAGGCCACGGCCACCTCGCTTAGTGTGGCGGCACTGTCCGGGGCCGCCCGGCTGGCTAGGGTGGTTTCGCTTTTAGTGGCGGCTGGTGGGGGGCCAGCGCTGGAATAGCCCGCGGCGTTGGTGGGCGATGGCGCAGCAGCCATGGGAGCAGCCGTAGAGACTTTGGCCTCGGAAGCATCCTTGGCACTGCTGAGGGGTGCTTCCGTGTCGGCTAATTCGGTGCGGTTAGCGAAGGCATCAGTGGCCCTGCTGCTACGCCTGATGGTACGCGGTGCGGTGCGGTTCTTGGGCTGCGATGGCACCACGGCTGCGTAATCAGCCAACTTAGGGCGTGTTGGCTTTCCCGCTGTTTCCTGCGCTGCCTCCGCTTCTGGAGTGGTGACCGGTGCCGACTCAGGCGCTGCTATTGGCGCCGGTGCTGGGGCTACTTTCTCGAGGCGGGCAGTGGCAGGGGCCGGAGCGGTTTGGTGCTGCTCCAACGTCCAGATTCCACCGCCCACGGCCGCCAGCAGTGCGGCAGCCGCAGCAATGCGCGGCCAGGCCCAGCCGCCCGCTACCGGCGCAGGCTCTTCCTGGCCGATGCGGGCTTGCAGGCGGGTGCGCAGCTCGGCCACGGCGCGGTCGGTAGTGGCGGCGTCGCTCATCGAAAAGCCTTCCACGATGTCCGCGCAGCGCTCGCAATCAAGCAGGTGCGCTTCGATGCGGTGCTCCTCGGCGGGGCTGAGGGTGCCGGCCGCGTAGGCGCGCAACTCCGCCGTGGCCGGGTGCGGACCGGGGGCAGGCAGCGGGGCAAAAGGCGAATCAGCGGGCGACATGGAGCGGGTTGTTATCGGAAGTAGGGCGCGAGGGGCGGGGAGCGGCGCTGGGCGGCGCGGGCGGCTCCAGCTGGCGGCGCAGCATGCGCTTGCCGTTTTGCAGGTGGCTGCGCACCAGGTTCAGCTCCAGGCCGGTTTCGAGGGTGATTTCGCGGTAGCTTTTCTTTTCAAGGTAAAATAATTCGAGGCAGCGGCGCTGAGCCGGCGGCAGCTGGGCCAATGCCGCCTCCATGCTTTGCAGGCGGTTTTCGGCAGCTTCGGCGTCTTCGGCGGCCGTGTCCTCGTCCAGCAGATGCCGGCCGGCGGCGGTTTCCACATCGGTGGCATCGGGAAAGCTGAGCACGAGCGGCCCCGCGCTGGGGCCGGCGCGCTTGCGGGCCCGCAGCTGCATCAGGCAATGGTTGCGGGCAGTGGTGTACAGCCAGGCCGGGAAGTTGTCGGGCGCGTGGGTGCGCAACACTTTCACCAGGTGTTCAAACAGCTGCATCACGGCATCCTGGGCGTCTTCGTCGGGCGGGGCCAGGTAGCGGCGGCACACGGCAAAGGCTTCCGGCAAATATCGGTCGTAGAGCAGGCCGAGGTCGGCCACGTTGCCGTGCGCGCGGTAGCGGGCCAGCAGCTCCTGGTCGGAGAGCGGCGCGGCAGCAGCGGACGGTTTGGCGCGGCGGAAGAACATCGGGCTGGGAAGTTAGGAGTATTTCGGAGAAAGGATGATTCCAGCAGGCCGTCATGCCGAGCGCAGCCGAGGCATCTCGCGTGCCACTACTAACTCTTTTTCTGCGATTGAATTACTATCCCACGCGAGATGCTTCGCTGCGCTCGGCATGACGGCCTGTTTTCTTTCAATGCCACGTGTGCAATCCGCCGCCCTCCCGCATCAAGTCAGCAAGTTTCACCCCAAACCCCTGCTGTCATGCGAAACCTGTTGTTGCTACCGCTGCTCACCGTCTTGCTGCGCCCGGCGTCCGTCGCGGCCCAAGCCACGCCCTCGCCTACTCCTGCCGGCCAGTCGGCGCTGGAAAACACCACGAAAGACTGGGTGGTATCCGGCCAGGTGACTGACCAGGCCAGTCATCAGCCGCTGCCGGGTGTCACGGTGCTCATCAAGGGCACGGTCACGGGTGCCAGTACCGATGCACAAGGTCGTTACTCCCTGATGGTGCTCAACGCAGCCAAGGCGGTGCTCCAGTTCAGCTCCGTCGGCTACCTGACGGTGAGCAAGCCGGTGGGCAAGCTGCACACCATCAACCTGAGCCTGGCCGCCGATAACCGGCAATTGAACGAGGTGGTGGTGACGGGCTACGGCAGCCAGACCCGCCGCGACGTAACCGGTTCCGTTTCGCAAGTGCAGGGGCTGGAGGGCAAGGTTGCCGGCGTCCAGATACGCGGTGCGGCGCCTGCCCGGAAAGCTAAACGGGCCAAAAATGAGGTGGGCTATTCCACCGCTGACTACGAATTGCTACCGAGCAGCACAATGGCCGCGCCCCTGCCCACCCTGCCGGCCAAGGAGGAAGCCGGAGCCGGCGACACCTACGCCCACGTTAAGGAAAACGCCTTTTTCTCGGCGAAGAATGCCCCGCTCAGCACCTTTTCGCTGGATGTAGATAATGCTTCTTATACCAACGTGCGCCGCTTCCTGAACGAAGGCCAGCTGCCCCCGCGCGACGCCGTGCGGGTAGAGGAAATGCTGAACTACTTCCGTTACGACTACGCCGCGCCAGCTGCCACCTCACCCGACCCCGTGCGCATCAGCACCGAGCTGGCCGTGTGCCCCTGGAACACCGCGCACCAGCTGGCCCGCATCGGCATTCAGGCCAAGAAAGTGGAAACCGCCAAGCTGCCGCCCGCCAACCTAGTCTTCCTGGTCGATGTATCGGGCTCGATGGACAGCCCCGACCGCCTGCCGCTGGTGCAGGCCGGCCTGAAACTGCTGGTGAAACAGCTGCGCCCCCAGGACCATGTGGCGCTGGTGGCCTACGCTGGGGCGGCCGGCCTCGTGCTGCCGCCCACGCCCGGCTCACAGCCACAGGCTATTCTCGATGCCATTGAGCGCTTGCAGGCGGGTGGCTCTACGGCTGGCGGTGCGGGCCTGCGACTGGCCTATTCTACCGCCAAGCAAAGTTTCAACAAAGAGGGCAACAACCGCGTGATTCTGGCCACCGATGGCGATTTTAACGTGGGCGAAAGCTCCGATGCGGCCATGGAGCAGCTCATTGTAGACCAGCGCGAAACCGGCATTTTCCTGACGGTGCTGGGCTGCGGACGCGGCAACCTGCGCGACGCCCGCATGGAAACCCTGGCCGACAAAGGCAACGGCAACTACGCCTACCTCGACAACCTCGACGAAGCCGGCCGGGTGCTGGTGGCGCAGTTCGGCGGCACGCTCTTCACCGTAGCCAAGGACGTGAAGCTACAAATCGAATTCAACCCCGCCCGCGTGGCCAACTACCGCCTGGTGGGCTACGAAAACCGGATGCTCGAAGCCGAGGATTTCAACAACGACCGCAAAGATGCCGGTGAGCTGGGCGCGGGCCACACCGTCACAGCCCTCTACGAAATAGTGCCCGTGGGCAGCGCCCAGCCCCTTATCGACGACCTGAAATACCAGCCCAGCAAACCCACTGCAGCTTCCATGCAGCAGTTCCTCACCAACGACGTGCTGACCGTGAAGCTGCGCTACAAAGAGCCGCAAGGCAGCAGCAGCAAGCTTCTGGCCCAGCCCCTGGTAGGCGCGCCCGAAGCCATCGAGAAGGCCTCGCCCGACTTCCGCTTCGCGGCCGCCGTGGCGCAGTTCGGCATGTTGCTGCGCCAAAGCGAGCAGCGCGGCACCGCCACCTGGGCCGCCACCGAAAAACTGGCCAACGACGCCCGCGGCGCCGATTCCGACGGCTACCGCGCCGAGCTGGTGCGCCTCGTGCGTTTGGCCGAGGGCCTGAGCAGCAGCGGCACCGTGGGGGCGCGGTAGGAGAGTTCCATCTGTCATCCTGAGCGCAGCGAAGGACCTTGTCACAGCTGGGCCAGTTACCTCTACAAACTGTTTAGCGGTGAGAAGGTCCTTCGCTGCGCTCAGGATGACAAACGAAGCCAGAGATGACAGCCACAAACCAGAAAGGCCCCGCTGTGCTACCAGCGGGGCCTTTTCAATAATCTATCTCGGATGCTTACGAATAAATAGGACGAAAAAACAGGGGACGATAATGGCCGTTAATCGGCTTTAGAATTAGAAGGAGTAGTTCAGGCCCACTTTGGCCACGCGGTTGTAGGCCTGGAAGCGGTTGCCAGCGTCGAGCGAGGTGAGGCCGTAGTCGTAGCCGGCGCTGATGCCGAGGCCGTTTTCGAACTGGTAGCCGAGGCCACCCACGGCGGCGAAATCAACCTTGCGCAGCTGGTCCGCTACATCGAAATCCTGCTTGTAGGCCGAGAAGCCCAGCACGCCGGCATCGACCCGCGCCTTGCCGCTGACCAGGAAGGAAGCCTGGGGGCCGGCATAGAGGTAGAAGCCGGGCGTGATGAATACCTTGGCCAGCACCGGCACATCCACATAGGCCAGGCGGGCCGTGCCGGTCACGTTGGCGTTCAGGAAATCGAGGGCCGGGAAGGGCAGCGAAGCCCGCAGCACCGCGCCTTTTTCGGAGTAGTTCACGCCCGGCTCAATGGCGAAGCTGGGCCCCAGAGGCAGCGTGGCGTAGAGGCCGGCATAGAAGCCGGGGCGCATCTGCTTGGTGATGGTGCCGTCGGGAGCGTAGCCGGCCAGGGTGGTGAAGCTCTGCACGGCATCGCCTTGCAGGTCGGCCACGTTCAGCCCGCCCCGGAAACCAAACCGCACGCCCGATGTGCTGGCCCTGACCGCGGCTGAGTACACCGGCTGCCGCGAATAGCTGGGGGCGCGGCGCACGGGGCCCATCGGCCGGGGCGACGGCGCGGCTTTGGGGTTGCCGTAGGCGTCGCGGGCCCCTTGGGCTGATGCAGTAGTTGCTGCCGCAGAAATCAATAGGCAAGCCGCGGCCAGGCCGCCCGAAAGGCGTGAAAATTTCATAACCAGAAAGGTTGAAAGGAGTGAAAGAAGCCGGCCGCTTGGTTGGGCCGGGCACCCGGCCCGGCTGCTGGCCGATGAAAGGGAACATTGCAAAACCGTGCCAAACCACTGGCCGAGCGGCCGCGTGCTTGGCCGCGCTTTCCCGTTGCCCAGACCAATTCCCTCAACACCGTGATGAATGGCCGCACGAAATCGACCAACTGCCCAGGCGTAAAAACGCAAAAAGCCGGGCCGCTCCACTGGGCGGCCCGGCTCGGTAGCCAGAAAAAAGGTAGAAGGCTAGTTGCGCACCACCTGCCGGCTGGTGGCCGGGCCGGTGGGCGGGGTGAGGCGCAGCACGTACACGCCGGCGGCCAGGCCGCGCAGGTCCACGGTTTGGCGCAAGGGGCCGGCGGGGGCGGTCAGGGTTTGCTGGCGCACGGGGCGGCCCAGCATGTCGAGCAGCTCCACCCGCACCGGGCCGGCGGTGGCCAGCTCGGCGGTGAGGGTGATGGCGTCGGTGGCCGGGTTGGGGTAGGCCGTCCAGGCCGGGGCTTCGGGGCGGGTCAGGGCGGCGGTGGCCAAGAACACGGTGGTGGTGGCCGTGTTGGTGAGTACCGGCGCGTTGTAGTCGAACACGATGCCGGCGCGGTTGGGAATGATTTCGCCCACGGCCAAGGTCGTTTTGGGCTGCACTCGGAACCGCACGAAGCCCTGCGAGCGAATCACATCGACGTTGCGCTCGGGCAGGTTGATGCCCAGGAAGCGCACCGTGAGCTGGCCGGTATTGGGGCCGGTGCTGGTGAGGCTCCAGATGCAGCTGTGCGACTGCGACACCAGCATCAGGCTGGCCAGATTGAGCTTGCGAAAATCCAGCGTGTCACTAAGAATGACATTCTGGGCCGAAGCCGTGCCCAGGTTCTGGAAGTGAATGGTATAATCGAGCGGCTGCTGGGCGGCCACTTGAGTGGGCGTCAGGCGGTCGTAGTTGACCTCAATGCTGTTGGGGTCATAAGCTCCCACCACGGTTTGGGCTAGGGTAGCAGTGTTATCGGCCGGTACCACGTCGCCGGTTAGCGGGGCGGAAGCTATAGTAGAGAGAGCCGTACCGATTGCGGTATTAATAGGCAGGCTGAACAGCACATCATAACTTGACTGCCCGAAAGGAGCCAGCGCAGCATAATTCAAGGTGATAGTTTGGCCCGCTACCGTGCCGCTGGGCGTGCTGCTTATGTATGTTATGTGGCTATCGAGCGCCAGCGTAGCCGTGCCTGCTGGCACGGTTGTGGTCCCCACGTTTTCCAGCGTGAGGCGGTAACGCGTAGTCAAACCCGCTCGAGGAATGCTGTAGGATGTGAGCGTAACCCGGATATCTGCTTGATTGGCGATTGGTGCAATACCGAAGTTTTGGCCACTTACAAGCTGGCTATTACCGGTAAAAGTGCCCGTATACGCACCGCTGGCTGGCTGCGTCAGGGTATAGCTGGACGGTATCAGGCCCAGGCTCAGAGAATAAGTGCCTGAATTAGCGTAAGCTTGAAATTCACCACTGGTATTTACTGGAGAATAGGAAGTGGCACCGCCTTGAACTAATAATGCCGTGGTCTGACGTGGGAAAACGCCCTCGCCAGTGTCTTGCTGGCCATTTCCGTTCAAGTCGAAATATACTTGCCCACGCAGGGTATTGGCGTAGGTGTTGAGGCGAGATACGATGGCACCATTGCCCAATACCGTCTGAGCGCCCAGCAAAATGGCGGGTATTGGGGTCGGAATGTTCCGAAAGCGTGCAAATTGTGGCATCCCAACAGGATACAAATTGCCGCGGGCATCGCTGCCTAAGCTCATGGGAGAGAAAGAAGGCGAAGCAGACGTCCAAGTGCTAGCTACAGCCCATTGTTCCAGCCCTTGTGCGTTGTAATGCAATATGTTGGCCGGTGAGCGCAGAAGAATGGTGCCAGCAAGGGGAGCAGCTAGGCCGTTTGATACGAAAGTGCCAATGACAACCGTAGGGCCAGTGCTTCCTACGGCGAGCACTCCAGAACCGTTGGTATTCAATATATTCCGCGCCCATTGAAGTGTGCCGACCGCATCGTATTTAGCCAAGAAATAACCGCTTACGATACTGCCGCCCAAAGGCAGTGAGCCATAGGCATTCCCTGTAACGTAACAATTGCCGCTAGCATCGGCAGCAGCTGCACCAACCGCCCCGTAGGCTTGCGTGCCAGCCGTAGCATTTCCTACCAGAGTGCTCCATTGGTGCGCACCATTATTATCAAAACTGCTCACAAAATAGTCGTATTGTGGCCGAGCGGTGAGCAGAACATTCGTGGTGCCCGAACCCAAATACAATGGTCCGGCCAGTTGTCCGCTTATCAAGCACCCCCCGCTTGGTTTAGCGCCTAAAACGTAACTGGATAGAGAGTTTGAAAAGTCGCCATGTAACACCTGCGCCCATTGCAAAGTACCTGCGCCGTTAGTTTTTAAAAATAATAATTGTCTATTAAGCAGACTCATCCCATTAAAAGTTGTATTGCCATTCACAGTGCCCAGAATATAAGCGTTTCCTGCTCCATCGGCAACTATTCTATGTCCTTCATAGTAGGGTTGAGGCAGTACTGGTAATGTCTGAGTCCATTGCAGTGTTGAATTGCTTGAAAATCTACCAAAAAAAGCCGAGTTCGCATTAAATGCTACAGCGTTACCATCCCAAATGCCTCCGTTTGTACTACCAATGCTAGCCGTAATGAATACGCTACCACTACTGTTATCGGCCGCTAGTTGACCTACTATAATGTTTCGCAACAGCTTTGCCCATACTACTACACCGGTAGAATCATACTTGATTAGTCCGACGGAACGGCTGCCGAGTGTCGAGAGAAAGAAGCTGCCCGCTCGCAAACTATCACGAAACTGGACAGCTACGTAGGTGTTACCGGTCGCGTCAGTAGCACTGGCCTGCAATTGTACTGCGGTCGAATCGAGCGCCCCACGGGCCACTTTAGCCCAGGTAAACGACTGCGCCCGCGCCGACCCCAGGCCAGCCACGGACAGAAAAAACAGTAACAGGTAGCAATGGCGTAGAATTTTCATGAGCATCAGAAAGAGGATGGAAGAAGCCAGAGGCGTGGCCGCGCGCAGTGAAACCGGCCAGCACCGCTCCGGCCGGAGCGCGGTACTGCGTTTCTGAGGGCCAGACCGGAGCCGTCCGCAAAAGGCTGCCGGCCCGGCAACAAATAGTTTAGAGCCCGAACCGTACCCCGAACATCAGCCCCGTGGCGGTGGGCTGCTGAATAAGGCCGGTTTCGGACTTATACAGCGACAACGCCTGCCAGCGCATGCTGGGCGCCACGCTCACGCTGAGGCGGTTGGTAAGGGCGTAGTTCAGGGCCAACGAGCCCGAAAGTGCCACGTTCAGGGTCCGGAAAGGCCCGTTGCCGGCCGTGATTTTTTCGGTGCGGAAGTTTTCGCCATCGTCCGTCACCACCTGGGTGCCGCCGAGGAAAAATTGCAGCTGCGCGCCCAGGGCCACATCGGTCCACAGGCGGCTGGTGCCGGGCGCGGCCAGGCGGTAGCGCAGCAGCACCGGCACCGTAAAGAAGCGGTAGTTGGGCTGGAGCAGCTTGGAGGTCAGCGTTTCTTTTTTGGTAATGGTGGGAGTGGTGACTCGGTTGGTGGTCCGCACGGTATCGTGCTGAATGGTTGTCGAATACACCGTGTCTTGCCGGGCCACATACACCGTGTCGTAGCCAATTACCTGGCCGCTGCCATTGAACCGGGGCGAGAGCTGCGGCACCTGAATGATGCGGATGGAGTGCGTCTGGTTGACGGCCGTGTACACGGCGGTGTTGGTCGTGGTCGTGGTGTTGTAGGTCACGTTCACGTCGGTGGTTTTGTTGGTCACGCGCAGGTCGGCCCCGAAGGTGGTGTAGCCCACGCCGCCGCCCACGCCAAGGCGCGGCGTCAGCTTGTATTCGGCCAGGGCTGCGGCACTGAAGCCGGCGCGGCCGGTTTCGTGGTTGCGGCGCAAGGCGGTGAGGTTGTCGTTTTCCGGCCCTTGCAGGGTGAGGGTATTTTGCTCGGGCGTGGCCGTGAGCAGCACGCTCCAGCGGTTGGTTGCCGGTTGTTTGCTGTCGGTTGTTGGTTGGGTTGAATCGGGGCGGGCGGCCACGGCGGGCGCACCGGGCAGAATGTCGCCGAGGGCCAGC
Source organism: Hymenobacter rubidus (assembly GCF_016734815.1). GTDB lineage: Bacteria > Bacteroidota > Bacteroidia > Cytophagales > Hymenobacteraceae > Hymenobacter > Hymenobacter rubidus. The sequence continues at coordinate 77,895 of NZ_JAERQF010000002.1, read as the reverse complement.
AGCAGGCTATCGGTGCGGCGCTGGAGGCGCAGCAGCTCGGCCCGCTCCCGGCGCAGCGTGCCGATGAAGCCGGTGCGACTTTCGGCTTCGAGTGGCCCGGCGGCCAGCGTGGCGGTGCTCGGCAGCTGCCCCAGCGTCTGGCGCTCCAGGGCTACCAGCGGGCGCAGGGTGGTGGGCAGCGAGTCGGGAGCAGATGCCGGCAGGCTCGTCACGGCCGCGTCTGCCAGCGGCTGGGGTGGTTCGGTTGTGGCTTCGGTTGCTACTGCCGACGCCGAAGCAGGAACGTTTTGCTCCTGCGTTGGCGGCAACTGGTTGTTGCGGCGGCGGCTTTCAGCATCCCGAAGGGCAAGGGCCAGCCCCAATTTCCGTGTTCTGGTCTTCTCATTTGCCAAAGCCAGGCTCAGGTTGGCCAAACCTGACTTCAAGCTCAGCGAATTCGACTTAGTACCGGCCAAACCTGAGTGCAGGTTTGCCGCTTGGGAGTTCCGCGCTGGTAAAGCGGGTTTTAGCGCTGGCGAATTCACCTCCAGGTTGGGCGAATAAAAGCCCGATGGTACCATACTGGCCTTATGTTGCGTCATTTTCGACTTCTGCGCCGTGTCCACCTGTGCTACTTTTACCGCAGCAGCGGGCACCTCGACACCGTGCGGCAGGAGCCAGCCGACCAGTCCGGCCAGCAGCGCCGTGAGGCCAAACAGCAATGGCAGCGGCAAGGACCGCCGTCGTGGGCGCGGCAGGGGCGGTGGGCCTACGTGCGGGGCAATGCCCGGCCACACCCGGCCGCTGGGCGGCGGGGCAAACTGCTCAAACTTGCTGCGCAGGGACTCATCAAGGCGGTTATCGTCTGGTTCGGGTATCATAATCGGTAATAGCTGGTCTGCTGCTGGTGCAGCAGGTGGAGTTGTTTGCGGGCCTTGCTGAGCTGGGCCTTGGAGGTACTTTCCTGAATGCCCAGCATTTCCGCGATTTCGCCGTGGGTGTAGCCGTCGATGGCGTAGAGGTTGAGGACCATGCGGCAGCCTTCGGGCAGGCGTTCCATCAGGGCCAGCACCTCGGCCACGCCCAGGCGGTCGAAGGCGTCGGCATCGGGGGCGAAGGGTTCGGGCACGTCGTCGAGCAGCAGTTGCTGGCGGCGGTGCTGCCCGCTTTGCCAGTGGTTGAGGGCCGTGTTCACCACCGTGCGCCGCATCCAGCCCTCAAACGAGCCCTCGCCCCGAAATTCATTCAGGCGGGTAAAAACCTTGATGAAAGCATCTTGCAGAATGTCCTCGGCCTCGTCCAGGGAACGGGTGTAGCGCCGCGCCACGCCCAGCATCAGGGCGGCGTAGCGGGCATAGAGCTTCCGCTGCGCCGCTGGTTCGTAGCGACGGCAGGCGGCAAGAAGCTCGTCCAGTTCCGTAGAAAGGGGCATTAACAGTGGAAAGGCAGCGGCAACCCGGCCGGGCGCTGCCCGTCAGACAAGTTACCTCCCAAAAAGGCTGCCGGGGAGGCCAACCTTTTTTACGGGACTGTTATTCGGAAGGGGCGTCTGTCATCCTGAGCGCAGCGAAGGACCTTCTCACCGCTGAACTGCAAGCGTTCTAACGTGAGAAGGTCCTTCGCTGCGCTCAGGATGACAGACAGCCCACTACCTCTTCGTGTTCTCCCGGTTCAGCAGGCGCAGCAGCACGCCGTTGGTCCACCCAAAGCCGTCCTGCAACGGGTACTCGCCGCCCCCGGCGGGCCGGTTCACGTTCACCACGTCGTACTTCTCCAGCAGTTTGCCAGTTTGGGCAAATACGCGGCTGTTGAGGCGAATCCAGCGGTTGGCAATGGTGTCGGCGAGGGCCGGCTGCCCGTAGCGCGCGAGGCCTTCCACGGCCAGGTATTGCAGCGGGGCCCAGCCGTTGGGCGCGTCCCACTGCTGGCGGGTGGCGGTGAGGGTGGTTACCAGGCCGCCGGGCTTGAGGAAGCTGGTTTTCAGGCCCGTGGCCACCCGCGCCGCCTGCTCCGGCGTGGCCAGCCCAAACGCCAGCGGAAACACGCCCGCCAGGCTGCGCACCGGCGACTGCTCCCGCCTCTGCCAGTTATAGTCCTGAAACCACCCGGCCTTCGCGTCCCAGCACAAGGCCAACAAGGCCTGTTGGCGCTGATTTGCCTTGGCCCGGTAGCTGCGGAACTGCGCCAGCTGGCCCGCCGTGCGGGCAGCTTCGGCCAGGGTCATTTCCAGGTTGAAAAGCAGGCAGTTCAGGTCCACCGGCAGCAAATCGGTGGTCTGAATACTGCCTAGCCCACCCGCCGGCCCAAACCAGCGGCTGCTGAAATCCCAACCCGAGGCCGCTGCCGCCCGCACGTTGCGGTAGAACTGCGCGGCGGGTTGCTTGCTCTGTTTGGCCGCGGCTACGTCCTCCGCGTACGATTCTTCGCGGGGCTCGTCGCTGTCGTCCCAATAGCGGTTCAGCAGGGCGCCATCGGGCAGGCGCACCACCCGGCCGGCGGCGCTGCCGGGCTTGAGCTCTTCGGCGCCGTGCATCCAGTAGCGGTATTCGGCCTCCAGGGCGGCGCGGTAGCGCAGCAGCTCGCCGTTGCCGCGCTCCTGGGCCAGCAGCTGCACCATGTTGGCGAAAAACGGCGGCTGCGAGCGGGTGAGGTAGTAGGTGCGGTTGCCGTTCGGAATGAAGCCGTAGCGCCCGATGAGAAAGGCAAAATTGTCGGTAATATCCTTCAGCAGCGGCCCTTTGCCGGCCTCGGCCAGCCCCAGCATCGTGAAGTACGAATCCCAGTAATACACCTCCCGAAACCGCCCGCCCGGCACCAGATACGGCTTAGGCAGCGGCAGCAGCGAGCGAAACTCGGCCAGCGAGTCGGCCGGGCTGGCAGCCGGCGCGGCGGGCCGAGCCAGCACCGTCCACAGGGTGTCGAGGTGCTGACGCAGGCCGGCTTTGAGGTCGGTTTTAAAGGGCGTTGCGCCATCGGTTGGCAGGTCGAAATGCGCGGTCACGAAGGCCTTAAGCTGAAAGCCCGGCTGGCTTTTCTCGCGCTGCCATGCGGCCAGAATGGTGGCCGGCCGCTGCCGGGGCGCGGCATCGACAAAGGTTTTGTTATCCGGAAAAACCCGGCCCAGCTGCACCGCTTCAAACAAACCCGGAAACAACTGCCGGGGCGAAGCAGGCAAAGCACTGGCGGGGCTGGAATTGGGCACGGGCGCGGCGGCAGACGGCGGGGCGGTTTCGGTTTGAGCGAAAGCGGTAAAGCTGCTCATTAGAACGAGTGGCCAGCAGGGTATAATTCTACTCATGGGCATGAAAGTAAGCCGTTGCACACCAAGACGCGAGGCGGCATTTCTGGAGGCTTACGTAGCTCAGCCATTTTCGCTTCGCACTACCCGCAGCCTTGGGCCGGAAGCGGCTTTGCCACTGCCGCCGCTGGGTTTCAAGCGTCTTTTCTTGTGAACTAATGACATAGTTTTAAAACTAAAAAATTAGTTGTACGTTTGTAATACCCTGATATCCCCATTCCCGACCACCACATGGACCCCGCTGCTTTCCCCGAACTCACCCGCGCCGAAGAACAAGTCATGCAGGTGCTCTGGCGCCTTGGCCCCTCTTTCGTGAAGGACGTGCTGGCCGAGCTGCCGGCCCCCCAGCCGGCTTACAACACCGTCTCGACCATCATCCGTATCCTCGAAACCAAAGGCTTCGTCGACCACGAAGCCTTTGGCCGCACGCACCGCTACTTCGTGCTGGTGCAGCAGGACGACTACCGCCGCTTTTCGCTGCGCAAGCTGCTGGGCGGGCATTTCGGCAATTCCTTTAGCCGACTGATTTCCTTTTTCGCCAAAGAAGAAAACCTCGACGCCGCCCAACTCGACGAACTACTCCGCCACGCTTCCCAACCCCAAAACCCCACCGACGATGACAACCCCAATCAGCCTGCTTAATTGGATGCTGCTCAGCACGGTGCTGCTGGGCGCGTGGTGGCTCTGCTACCGCTTGGTCCTGCGCCAGGAGCGCAGCTTCGCCTACAACCGTTGGTTTCTGGTGCTAGGGCCGCTGCTGGCGGCGGGCCTGCCGCTGCTGCCCGTGGCCGTGCCCGCCACTTGGAACGCCGGGTCCGCTCCGCTGGCCGGCGTAGCCGCCGTGCTGCTGCCCACGGTGGCCGTGGGGCCCGGCGAAGCGCCGGCGGCGCTCCTCGACTGGCCCCGGGTGCTGCTACTGGTGTACCTGGCCGGCGCCGTTTTCATGCTGGGCCGCCTAGCCGTCGAAATGGGACAATTGTGGCGAAACACGCGCCGCCTGGCCCGCGAAAAATGCGAAGGCTACACGCTGGTGCCTACTCACGGCCAGTTGCCCACCAGTTCGTTCGGCCGCCTCATTTTCTGGGATGAAACCCTGGCCCTGAGCCCGGCCGAAGCCGACCAGGTGCTACGCCACGAACTGGCCCACGTGCGCCAGGGCCACACCTACGACCGCCTGCTGCTGGAGCTGCTGCGCGCCGGGCTGTGGTTCAACCCCTTCGTGCATTTGTGCGGCCGGGCCCTGGCCCTCACCCACGAATACCTAGCCGATGAGGCCGCTCTGCGCCACGCCACCAGTTTGGCGCCGGCCTTTTCGCCCGCTCAATCTTACACGCACCTGCTGGCCCGGCAAGTGGCCAGCCGCCTCGGTTTCTCCGTCCCGCTTGCGCACACCTTCTCCCATTCCCAAACCCTACGTCGCATTGCCATGATACAGAAAAACAACCCCATTCGCCGCTGGAAGCAGTGGCTGGCGCTGCCGCTGCTCGGCGCCTTATTGTTCACCGTTGCCTGCGAGAAAGTCGCGTCGCCCACCGAGCCGGCTGCGCCGAGCGCTGCGCAAGCCGCCATGACGCCCCCGCCACCCCCGCCCACGCTGGAAAAGGTGTACACCTACGTAGAGAAAATGCCCGAGCTGACCACCGGCGGGGGCACCCGGGGCATCGTCGAATACATCCAAAATCACCTGACTTACCCGCAGGTAACGGTGGCCAGCCAGAAAACGGGCCGGGTATTCGTTTCCTTCGTCGTGAACAGCACCGGCGATGTATTCAACCCGCAAATCGTGAAGGGCCTCGGGCCGGAATACGACGCGGCGGTACTGGCCGCCATTGCGCAGTTGCCGCGCTTCAAGCCCGGCACCCAAGACGGCAAGCCCGTGGCCGTGAGCTTCACCGTGCCCATTCTGTTTGCCACGGCCGCACTCCCCGGCGGCGAAAACGTGAAAATCATCAGCCAATAACCCGGCATGAAGTGAGAAACCGCTTGAAAAGCTCCGGTCTGCGCCGGGGCCTTTCTGCGTTAAGTCCAGCGCCAACCCGGCAAAATGGGCTAACTTGCGGACTGTATTGGCCTTCTAACTCGTTTTCATTCAGTGTTGATTTCCTTCCTGCCACGTCAAGCCATCGTGGCTGCCGCCTTGGGCCTGCTGGCCGCCGCCAGCCTGCCCGCCTGCAAAACCCGCCCCGCCGAGGGCGAAACCGCCGCCTCAGGCACTGCCGCTGCGGATGGCGAGACGGCCGCCAAGCCCGCGCCAATTGACACCATCAAAATCAAGATGCTGGCCATGCGGCGCGACTCGCTGAAGGCCGACTCCATTGCCAAGAAAAACGGGCAGCTGCCGGGTGCCATCCTGCCGGGCCACCGCATTGTGGCGTTTTATGGCAACATTCGCTCGAAGGGCATGGGCATTCTGGGCCGCGAGCCCAAGGAGCAGATGTTCCGCAAGTTTGCCGGCGTGCTGAAGGAGTGGCAGGCCGCCGACCCCAGCATTCCGGTGCAGCCGGCCTTGCACAACGTCACCATCACAGCCCAGGGCTCGCCCGGCAAAGACGGCAAGTGGCGCCTGATGAACTCCAAAGCCACCATTGAGGAGGTGATTTCCTGGGCCCGCGAGCACCACTGCATCCTGTTTCTGGACGTGCAGCCCGGCCACAGCACCCTGCCCGTGGAACTGCCCAAGCTGGAGCCCTACCTCAAGCAGCCCGACATCCACCTCGGCATCGACCCCGAGTTTTCGCTGGCCACCATGCCCGGCGTGCGCCCCAACCAGCGCATCGGCACGCTCGACGCCAAGGACGTGAACTTCACCATCAACTTCCTGGCCCGCATTGTGAGCGAAAACCACCTGCCGCCCAAGGTGTTGACGGTGCACCGCTTCACCAGGAAGATGATTACGAACTACAAAAACATCAAGCTCGACCCCCGCGTGCAGGTGGTGATGCACATGGACGGCCACGGCGAGCCCACCCTGAAAAAGGATTCGTACCACGACTACATTCAGACCGAGCCTGTGCAGTACACCGGCTTCAAGCTGTTCTACGAGTACGACCCCAAGCCGGCCCCTCACCACATGATGACGCCATCCGAAATATTGGCCCAACTCACGCCCAAGCCTCTCTACATACAATATCAGTAAGCGGTGAGGTGTGAAACGGCGAGGAGGTCAAGTTCATGCTCAGCTGGCCAACGTTCGTTTCGCAAACGCAAAAAAGGCCCCGCCAGGTAACTGGCGGGGCCTTTTTTGCGTTTGCGAAACGAACCTATATGCGAAGAAGGAGAGCCCGGACGGCTAAGGCCTGACCTCACCGTTGCGCACCTCACGGCCCTAGTGGGCCGCGTTCAGGTCTATTTTCTCGGCCGTTTTGGCGCGCTTGATGAGCAGCACCAGCGGCAGGCAGATGAGGAAGAAAAAGCCGATAATCGAGAATACCTGGGCGTAGGTAATGATGGATACCTGCTTCATCAGGATGCCTTCCAGGGCCATATAAGCTTGCTTTTGGGCCTGCTCCAAGGGGAAGCCGTGCGAGAGGAAGTTCTGGGTGAAAGCCTGGACGCGCTGCACGGTGTTGGTGTCGTAGAGCGAGATATGGGCCAGCGGACTGATGCGGTTCTGGGCGATGCTGCGCTCCAGGTAGGTGCCCACAATGGCCACCCCAAACGAGCCGCCGAGCTGGCGAATCATGCCGGTGAGGCCGGCGGCCTGGCCCGCGTCTTTGCCCTTCAGGCCGGCCAGGCTCATGGTGGTGATGGGCAGGAAAATCAGTCCCATGCCCAGGCCGCGCACCATCAGGGGCCAGAAGAAGTCGTCCTCGCCGGCGGTGGGCGAAATGATTTTGGCCATCCAATACGTGAAGCCAAAGAAAATAACGAAGCCGGTCGGAATCATGAATTTCTGTGGGATGCCGGCCTGCAGCATGCGCCCGATAACCGGCATCATGAAGCCGGCCGCCAAAGCTCCCGGCAACAGCAGCGAACCCGTTTGAGCCGCCGTGAAGCCCAGAATGCGCTGGGTGAAAATGGGGAAGATGAATACCGAAGCAAACATGCCAAAGCCCAGCACGAACGACAATATCGCGCCCACGGCCAGGTTGCGGCTCTTGCCCAGCACCCGCAGGTCCACGATGGGCTGCTTGGCCGTGAGTTCGCGCCACACAAAACCGATGAGGCCAATGGCGGCCAGCAGCACAAACGTGTTGATGTAGGCGCTTTCGAACCAGTCTTCGGTTTCGCCCTGCTCCAACACCAGCTGCAGCGAGCCCACACCGAGAATCAGGAGGCCAATGCCGGCCCAGTCGATTTCGCGCAACGGCCGGGGAATGGCGTTTTTAATGCGCTCGGGGTCGCGGATGAATGTCAGGGTGAAAATAGCGGCCAGAATGCCCACCGGCACGTTCACGTAGAAAATCCAGGGCCAGTCGTAGTTGTCCACGATGTAGCCGCCGAGCGCCGGCCCGATGGTGGGCCCGATAATCACGCCCATGCCAAACAGCGCCTGGCCGAGCGGCAACTGCTTGGGCGGGAACGTGTCAATCAGAATGGCCTGCGAAGTGGCCATCAAAGCACCGCCGCCGATGCCCTGGATGAAGCGAAACGCCACCAGCTCCCAGATGTTGGTGCTTTGGCCGCAAGCCATGCTGGCCAGCGTGAAAATGCACACCGACACGAAGTAGTAGTTCTTGCGCCCAAACTGCTCGGCCAGGAAGCCGGTCATCGGAATCACAATCACGTTGGCGATGCCGTAGGAGGCAATCACCCAGGTCACTTCCTGCTGCGTGGCCGAGAGGTTGCCCATCATCTGGGTCAGGGCCACGTTCACAATACTGGTATCAATGAGCTCCAGCAAGCAGCAGAGGACCACCGTCACAACGATAATCCACTTGGTAAATCCGGTTTCCATTTTATATCTGTTTTATAGATTTTCCTGTCATCCTGAGCGCAGCGAAGGACCTAATCACGTCTGCAATGCCCGAGTTGCTGCAAACTGTTCAAGCGCGATAAGGTCCTTCGCTGCGCTCAGGATGACAGAATAGAACAACCTGCTACTTCACCTGCACCACCGCATTCACGCTCATACCGGCGCGTAGTGGGTGCTCAGGGTCCACTTTATCTAAGGCAATGCGCACCGGAATCCGCTGGGTCACTTTCACGAAGTTACCGCTGGCGTTGTCGGGGGGCAGCAGGGCGAAGCGGGCGCCGGTAGCGGCCGAGAGCGACTCGATGTGGCCCTGGAACTCCTCTTTCGGGTATGCGTCCACTTCGATTTTCACCGGCTGGCCCACTTTCATGTCCTCCAGCTGGGTTTCCTTGAAGTTGGCGATAATCCAGGTGCGGGCGCTGCCCACAATGCCAAACAGCTGCTGGCCAGGCCCGACTACCTGGCCGGGCTGCACGTTTTTCTTGCTGATGATGCCATCCTGCGGCGCCGTGATGGTGGTGTAGCTCAGCTGCAGCTTGGCGTTGTCGAGGTCGGTCTGGCGCTGTTTCACCACGGCCTGGGCCACGGCAATCTGCTGCTGAGCGGCGGCCACCTGCTGGCGGGCTACGCTCACCTGGTCGGTGGCGGTGGCGCGCTGGGCGGCGGTGGCTTTCAGATTGGCCTGCACCGCGTCGTACTCACTCTGCGGGATGATGTCCTGCTTGCGGAGCAGCTCGCTGCGCTTGAGGTCTTTCTGCAGGCGCTCCTGGTTGGCTTGGCTCACGCCGATGCCGGTTTGGGCGGTGCGCACATTGGCGCTGGCGGTAGCCACGCCGGCGCGGGCGGCCGCTACCTGCGCCTGGGCGGCGTAGAGGGCGGCTTCGGCGGCGTTCACGCGCTGTTGGTAGTCGGCCGGGTCAATCGTGACGAGGACCTGGCCCTTTTTCACGGGCTGGTTGTCGTCCACTTTCACTTCCAGCACCGGGCCGCCCACGCGGGGCAGCACCGGGTACACGTCGCCTTCTACCTGGGCGTCGTCGGTGCTTTCGTGGGCTTTGGCAAATTGGTAGCGCGTGAAGCCGTAGTAGCCCCCGGCCAGCAACACCAGCGCCAGGATGATAAAGACAAGGGGGTTGCGCTTTTTTGGCTCTTCCATCGGCTCGCTTTCGGCGGCCGCGTTGGGGTAAGGAGCAGGAGCGTTTTGAACGGAAGTTTCGGTCTGGGCCATCTTAGTAAGTATTCGGGGCGGTGTTTTACGAAAAAAGGAGCGGAGCGGCGGCCGGGCTATTCCTGAGCCGCTGCGGTTTCGGGTTGGAGCGGGGCGCGCACCAGCAGCGTGGCGCACCGGGCGGTGCGCAGCACGATTTCGGCGGTGGTTCCCATCAAAAAGCGCGTGAGGCCCGTTTGGCCATGCGCGCCAATAACAATTAAATCAGCCTGTTGGCGGTCGGCTTCGGCCACAATTTCCGGGGCGGCTTCGCCGCGCACCATGCCGGTGTGCACACGGGCCACGCCCGCCTGTTCGGCCGACGCTTGCAGTTCCTGCATCCGGCCCTTGCAGGAGCCGAACACCTTGGCGTCGGGCTGCTGGCCGGTGGGGTCCTCCTGCGGCTCGCACACGTGCAGCAGCCGCAGCTCGGCGCCGGTGGCCACGGCCAGGGCCGCCGCATAGGCCACCAGCCCAGCCGACGCGGCCGAGAAATCGAGCGGACAAAGGATGGTGGAGAGGTTCATTTTAGGGGGAAGCGGGAATAGAAAGTTTCGGCCCGTCATGCTGAGCGCAGTCGAAGCATCTCTACCGTAGTAGTAATTAATTAGTATTGAGGTAGAGATGCTTCGACTGCGCTCAGCATGACGTTCAACTGTCGTCGTTCTAATGCTTATTGCCAAATCTGCTCGCCGGTGGCGCGGCGCAGCTGGTACTGGCCCAGCGTGTAGTTGTACTCGGCCTGCACCAGGGCCAGGCGGGCCTGGGCGAGCTGGGTTTCGGCGTCCAGCACGTCGAGGTTCTGGCCCACGCCGTAGCGGTACCGGTCGCGGGCTTTGCTCAGGGCCTCGGTGGCCTGGGCTACCTGCTGCTGCGCGTTTTCGTGGCGGGCCTGGCTGAAGTCCATGTTGTTGACAGCCTGGCGCACATCGGCCCGGATTTGCTCCTGCGTGTCGGCGGTGCGGGCCACGGCGGCGCGGGCATTGGCGGCCGCTTCCACGCGCTGCTTCTTGTTCTTGTTGCCGTCATAAATCGGCACCGACAACTGGATGACGCCCACCGTGTTGAAGCGAATGCGGTTGATGTCGGGCAAAATGTAGCCGTTTTTAGCACCGGCCTGCACGCCCGCGCCCAGGCTGGGCATGTTGCTCTTCTCGATGAGGCGGGCTTGCAGGGCAGCCGTGTTTTCGGCGTCGCGGGCCAGCTTCACCTCGGGGCGGTTGTTGCTGGCTTTGGCTACTTCGGCTTCAATATCTACAGGCTGCGGCTCGTAGGTGAGGCGGCCTTTCACCGGAATGTCGGCGTTGGAAGGCTTGTGCAGCAAGCGGGCCAGTTGCACCTGCTGGTTGCGCAGCTGGTTCTGCAGGTCGAGCTTGGTGTTCTGGGCCTGCGTGATGCGCACATCGGTGGTGGTCACGTCGAAGCGGGTGCTCACGCCGGCCTGCACGCGCTTGTTCATTTCGGCGCGGTGGGCTTGTAGCGAGGCAATCTGCTGGTCCTGCACCTTGATGCTTTCGCGCATGAACAGGATGTTGTAGTACACCTGCGCGGCATTAAAGGCGAGGTCGCGGCGGGCTACGTTGATGTTGTCCTGCGCCGTTTGCACCTGCGACTCGGCTACTTTCACCGTTGCCTCGTTCTTGCCAAAGTCGAACAGCAGGTACTGGGCCGTGAGGTGAAAGTCGTAGTTGTTATTCGGCGCAAATTGGAGCGTTTCGCCATTGAACGGCAGCTTCACCACCGGGTCGATGCGGGTATAGGTGGCCGTGCCCGTTACCTGCGGCAGGAAGCCGGCCCGCGTCTGGCTCAGGCGGCTGGTCGAAGCATTGGCCAGCTCGGTGAGGTTGGTAATGCTGGGGTTGGCGTCGAGCACGGCTTGCAGCGTCGCGCCAAGAGTCAGGGAGTCGCTGGCCAGGCCAATGGCCTGGGAAGCCGCCGGTACGCCGGGCTGGTTTTGCGCCAGAGCCGGCTGGGCCAGCAGCAAGCCGCCGAACAGCGACAAACCGGCAAAGCCCAAGAGGTGTTGATGAGAAAACATAAGGCCAAGTGGCATAGGGTGTGCCCCGCCCTTACCGAAAGGCATGCCACCCCAGCCGCTGTTACTTTTTTTTGTATTTACTAGCTGAATAACAATTAATTAAAATTATTTCGAGCCTAGATAAAGTATGGCTGTTAGTTAGTCGTCTAACTTCATATTCCTCAAATAGCAGGAATCACCCTACTTTTACTCCTGTTATTTAAGGAAAATTTGTTGTGCGGTTCGCTTTCGCTGGCCGTGAAAAACTTGCCAAATCATTAGTCCCGGCAAGCGAAAGCTACCGCACTGCCCATGCCGACCACTGACGAAACTCTGCTGCTGCACCTCAACGAGGCCATCGCCACGATTCGCGATAAAGACCAGTTGTTCAAGGTTGTCACGACCAAGTTGCGGCTCATTTTTCCCTTCGACCTCATCGGCATCAACGTGTTTGATGAGGAAGTAAAGCAGAAGCGCCTGTTCCTGCGCGACTACTACGGCACCGACGAAGCGCCGCCCCTGCCGCCCGGGGCCGACTACTTTTCGCCCATTGCCGGCTCACCGCTCGAAAAACTGGTGGCCAACCCGCGCGTGCAGCAGTTCACGCCGCAACAGTACCTGGCCGATTATCCGGAGTATGCGGCGTATAAGAAGATGACCCACCTGGGCGTCACGCACCTCACGGCGGTGCCGCTGCACATCGGCGGCCGCCTCACCGGCTTCATGACGCTGGCCTCGCGCCGCACGCCCACCTTCACGGCCGCCGACGAAAAGCTGCTGGAAAAAATTGGCTCCCTGATAGCCATTGCCGTGGCCAACACGCTGGCCTTCGAGGAAGTGGCTCGGCGCGAGCAGGAGCGGACCCTGCAGCTCAACATCACCAATGCCCTGCTCAGCATCAAGCAGCGCGAGCCGCTGTTCCGGGCCGTAGCCGAGGCGCTGAGCCGCGTGGTGCGGTTCGACTACTTTGGCTTGCGGGTGCAGCGGGCCGGCCGGCAGGAGCCGTTCGAGGGGTTCGCTGAGTTTTCGCGCTCCGGCGAGGGGCCTGATGCGCCCCTGCTGGCCCTCGACCCCAACCGCCAGTACGGCCTGAACCGGCTCGACGCTTCGGCCATGTATCACCAGCTGAGCGACTTGCTGAAGGTGCCCGGCCTTTATGCGGCCGATGACTTCCGGGCCCAGGCCCAGCGCTACCCGCTGCTGCGGTATGTGTACGAAGAGTACGGCACGCGCGCCATGCTCATTGTGCCCATCTGGCAGCGGCCCGATGGCGCGGCCGTGCTCATGCTGGCCTCGCCCAACCCCACGGCCTTCCGCCCCGAAGACCTGGCCACCGTACTGGCCCTCACGCCCCAGATTGCGCTGGCCCTCGAAAACCTCTTCGCCTTCGAGCAGATTGAGGAATTGAAGGCTCAGGTAGAGCAGGAACGCACCTACCTGGTTGATGAAATCAACACCTCGGCCCGCTTCGGAGCCGATTCGGGTACTTTTATTGGCAGCAGCCCGGCCTTGCAGTTGGTCGAGCGCCGCATCGGCCTAGTGGCTCCGACGGACACCACGGTATTGATTTCGGGCGAAACCGGCACCGGCAAGGAACTGGTGGCGCGGGAGCTGCACAACGCTTCGCCGCGCCACGCCCGCGCCCTCATCAAACTCAACTGTGCCGCGTTGCCCGCGCAGCTGATTGAAAGCGAGCTGTTTGGCCACGAAAAAGGGGCTTTTACCGGGGCCGTGGAGCGCCGCATCGGCAAGTTCGAACTAGCCAACGGCGGCAGTATTTTCCTGGATGAAATCGGCGAATTGCCCCTCGACCTGCAGGCCAAGTTGCTGCGCGTGCTGCAGGAGCGCGAGTTCGAGCGCCTGGGCGGTACCAAAGTGCTGCATTCCGACGCACGGGTCATTGCCGCCACCAACCGCGTGCTGGCCGACGAAGTAGCTGCCGGCCGGTTCCGGGCCGATTTATACTACCGCCTCAACGTTTTTCCCATCGAGCTAGCGCCCCTGCGCGAGCGCCGCGAAGACATTGAGCCCCTGCTGCGCCACTTCATCCAGCGCCTGAGCAAGCGGCTGGGCAAGCCCGTCCGGCAAGTGCGCCCCACCGATTTGGCCGCGCTGCAATCGTATTCCTGGCCTGGCAATATCCGCGAGCTGGAGCATGTGCTGGAGCAGGCCATCATTGTGAGCCAAGGCCCGTTTCTGGAGTTTGCGGGCTTTGCCGGGGCGCCGCTCATGATGGCTGCCACCGCTGCGCCCGCGCCCCAGCCCGAAACGCCCATCAAGACGCTGAAAGAGCAGGAGCGCGACCATATACTCGCCGCCCTCACCCGCACCGGCGGCCGCGTCAGCGGTTCGCAGGGGGCCGCCGTGCTGCTGGATATCAACCCCAAAACGCTGGAAGCGCGGATGAAAAAGCTGGGGATTAAGCGGATGGTAGGGGTAGAGGCGTGAGTGAATGTCTATTTCCAAGCCTTCAGCAAGCGCCTGATGAGGATGATTTCGCCGGTGTGGTAGGCGTTGTGGTCGGCAATGAGCATGGCCTCGCGCAGAATGGTCTGGCCGGTGCCGTGGGGTATTTTGGCCAGCAGGTCGGTGCCGGGGGCGTGCAGCAGGTGGAGGAAGCGCTGCCGGTTCTGCCGGATGTGGTCCAGGGCTTCCTGCCATTGGTCTTCGTCGGCGGTGGCATCGGGGGCGGGCCAGTAGCCCTCCGGCCATTTCGGCGACTCGTGCTCCGGCTCGAGGCAGAATTCCACAATGTCCCACTGCGCGATGCGGACGTGCTCGACCAGCTGCCAGATGGTGTAGGGCACGTCGGGCACGCGCTGGTTCCAGATTTCGGGCGTCAAATCAGCGCAGGCGTCCTCGAAAGTAGTGTGGGCGTTGTCTTTGGTGAGCAGGCTGGTTAATTCCGCCAGCATGGCTTTCTGATGGGGCCTATCCATTGGCATTCTGGCGTTTCGGTTTCGTTAGGGGCTGCAAAGCACCGGTCGAATACAGGGCCGCGCCCATCAGCACGGGCTGGAAAAAGAGCCGCGCCAGCCGCTTGGCATCGGTATCGAGCCCGAAGGCCGAAATGCGCTCGGTGTACTGGTGCACGTTGCCGGGAAATACCGCTGCGTAGAACGCGGCCAGCCCAATGCCCATGCGCCGCCGGTTTTTGCCCTTCAGCAACAGCAGCGCGAGTCCCAGCCCGATTTCGACCACGCCTGAGGCCAGCACGGTGGTGTCCTTGTCGCCGGGCACAAAGTCGGGCACCTGGGCCTGGAATTCGCGCCGGGCAAAGGTGAGGTGGCCGGTGCCGGCAAAAACCATGAACGTGCCCAGTACGCCCCGGGCGACGTTTTGGAGCGTGGTGGTGTGGGGGCGGTGCGGCATGGCGGGCGTAAGTGGGTGAAATGGCTATACGGCCTGCGGGTAGTTGGAGGTGTGGCAAAGGGGCAGGAATAGAGGAACGGTCGTGCTGCGCGCAGTCGAAGCATGCCCGTTCCTCTTATTCCTCTTGGCTATGAGTTAGTGCGCCTCCAACCAGTTTCGCCCCGTGCCCACTTCCACTTCCAGCGGTACACCGTGGGGCAGCAGCAGGGCGGTGGTCATCAACTCCTTGATTTTGGGGGTGATGTACTCGACCTCTTCCTGCACGGCGTCGAACACGAGTTCGTCGTGCACCTGCAGAATCATGCGGGTCTGGAGTTTCTCCTCGCGCAGCCAGTGGTAGATGTTAATCATGGCCATCTTGATGATGTCGGCGGCCGTGCCCTGAATGGGAGCGTTGATGGCGTTGCGCTCGGTGTAGCCGCGCAGCGTGGCGTTGCGCGAGTTGATGTCGCGCAGGTAGCGGCGGCGCTTGAGCAGCGTTTCGGCGTATTCCAGCTCGCGGGCGCGGTTGATGCTGTCGTCCATGAAGGCCTTCACCGAGGGGAATTCCTGAAAGTAGGTCTCGATGATGTCGGTGGCCTCCTTGCGGCTGATGCCGATACGCTGGGCCAGTCCGAAGGCCGAAATGCCGTAGATGATGCCAAAATTGACGGTTTTGGCCTTGCGGCGCATCTCAGCATCTACCTGGTCCATAGGCACCTTAAATACCTTACTGGCGGTGCTGGTGTGCACGTCCTGACCCAGGCGGAAGGCCTCAATCATGGTTTTATCACCCGAGAAATCGGCCATGATGCGCAGCTCCACCTGCGAATAGTCGGCCGCGAGGAGCACGTGCTGGTCGTCGCGCGGCACGAAGGCTTTGCGGATTTCGCGGCCCTTCTCCGTGCGGATGGGGATGTTCTGCAGGTTGGGGTTGGTGCTGCTGAGGCGGCCGGTGGCGGCCACGGCCTGGTTGAAGTTGGTGTGCACGCGGCCATCGGCGGGGCTCACCAGCTGGGGCAGGGCCTCTACGTAGGTGCTGCGCAGCTTGGTGAGCTGGCGGTATTCGAGGATGAGGGCGGCAATGGGGTTGTCGGCCGCGAGCAGGCTGAGCACTTCCTCGCCGGTGGCGTACTGGCCGGTTTTGGTCTTCTTGATTTTGCCCTTGCCAATGTCCATCTTGTCGAACAGCACCTCGCCCAGCTGCTTCGGCGAGCCGATATTGAACTCCTGCCCGGCCTCGCGGAAAATCTGGGTTTCCAACTCCTTGATGTAGCCTTGCAACTCGGCCGAGTACTCGTTCATGGCGTTCGAATCAATCCGAATGCCCTCGTATTCAATGCTGCTCAGCACCGGCACCAGCGGGTTTTCTACGTCGTTGAGCAAGCCCAGCAGGCCGAGGTCCTTCAACATGGGCTCGAAAACGTGCTTGAGCTGCAGGGTCACGTCGGCGTCTTCGCAGGCGTAGTCTTTCACCTGGGCGGGCGGCACGTCGGCCATGGTTATCTGCTTCTTGCCCTTGGGGCCGATGAGCTCCAGAATGCTTACCGGCGTGTAGTGCAGGTAGGTTTCGGCCAGCACGTCCATGTTGTGGCGCATGTCGGGCTCGATGAGGTAGTGGGCCAGCATGGTGTCAAACAGCGGCCCGCTCACCTCCACGTTGTAGTGGCGCAGAATGGTGAGGTCGTACTTGATGTTCTGGCCAATTTTGAGAATGTGCTCGGCCTCGAAAAAGGGGCAAAACTCGTCCACAATGGCCTGGGTGGCTTCCTGGTCGTCGGCCGGCACGGGCACGTAGTAGGCCTCGCCCGGCAGCCAGCAGAAGCTCAGGCCCACCAGCCGCGCCGTCATGGTGTCGAGGCCGGTGGTTTCGGTGTCGAAGCTGACCTCGGCTTGCTGCAACAGGAAGCTCAGCAGCGACTTGCGCAGCTCGGGTGTGTCCATCAGGTGGTACTGGTAGGGCACGTCCTCCAGGCGTTTGCGCGGGCCGGCGGGGGCGCCGTAGCCAGCCGTTTCGCCTTCTTCG
Source organism: Hymenobacter rubidus (assembly GCF_016734815.1). Lineage (GTDB taxonomy): Bacteria > Bacteroidota > Bacteroidia > Cytophagales > Hymenobacteraceae > Hymenobacter > Hymenobacter rubidus. The sequence continues at coordinate 61,102 of NZ_JAERQF010000002.1, read as the reverse complement.
GCGCCAATGGCCACGGCCTCATCGCCGGGGTTGCCAAAGAGCGAGGCCTGGCCGCCGGGCGCCGGCTTGGGCCGGCGCGTGGGCGTGCTGCCGGGCGCGGCCACGCGGGCCGGCGTGCGCTCGGGGCCGCCGCCCAGGATGCGGGCGGCCAGCTGCCGGAACTCCAACTCGTCGAACAGGTCGCGCAGCGTGGCTTCGTCGGGCGCGTCGAGCACCAGTTTTTCGGGCTCGAATTCCAGCGGCACGTTCACGTGGATGGTGGCCAATTCCTTGCTCAGCAGGCCCTGCTCGGCGAAGTTGCGCACGTTTTCCTGCTGTTTGCCCTTGAGCTCGTCCACGTTGGCCAGCAGGTTTTCCACCGAGCCGTACTTCTGAATGAGCGTCTTGGCCGTCTTTTCGCCAATGCCGGGAATGCCGGGGATGTTGTCGCTGGCATCGCCCTGCAGGCCCAGAATGTCAATCACCTGCTCCACGCGCTCAATCTCGAAGCGGGCCAGCACGTGGGCCACGTCCAGAATTTCGGCCGCGTTGCCCATGAAGGCGGGGCGGTAAATTTTGATGTGGTCCGTCACCAGCTGGCAATAGTCTTTGTCGGGCGTCATCATAAACACCTCAAAGCCCTGCTTTTCCGCCTTCTGCGCCAGCGTGCCGATGACGTCGTCGGCCTCAAAGCCGTCCATCATCAGAATGGGAATGTGAAAGCCCTGAATGATGCGCTTGATGTAGGGAATGGCAATGCCAATGTCCTCCGGCATGGCCTGGCGCTGGGCCTTGTAAGCGGCAAATTGGTCGTGGCGGAAGGTCTTTTTAGGCCCGTCGAAGCACACGCCAATGTGGGTGGGCTTTTCCTTTTGCAGCACTTCCACCAGCGTGTTGGTGAAGCCCAGCACGGCCCCGGTGTTCATACCCTTGGAATTGATGCGCGGGTTTTTGCTGAACGCAAAGTGCGAGCGGTAGATGAGGGCAAAGGCATCGAGCAGAAAGAGCTTCTTGGGGGCGGTGGGAGCGGTATCGGTCATGGTACGAAAGTACGGTTGCGGAAGGCAGATGGTCGAAAAAAGGCCCTGCTATTCCCGAATAGCAGGGCCTTTTCAAGGCTGTGCACGGCTGTTTTTTACAGCGCCGGCTTCACGTCCAGCACGAAGCTGTGGCTGCCGGCCAGCCCGTTGGCTGCCAGGCCTTGCAGCACCACGAGGTAGCGGCCGGTTTGGTCGCCGGTGTAGAAATCCACGGTTTTGCCGGCCGCCCCACTGGTGCTGAGGTTGGGGTTCCAATAGAGCAGGTTGCGCAGGTCGGGCAGGCGGCTTTTGGCAGCCTCGGGCGTGTCGTAGCGCGGGGCGTAGAACTCGCGCTGGCGCTGCACGCCGTCGTATTGCTGCACCAGCGCGTGGGCATCGAGCGGGAAGCCTTCGAGGTCGCCTTTGTAGGTAGTGAAGCCCACAATGCCGTTGTAGATGGCGCGGCCGTGGAAATAGCGGCCATCGATGACGTCCAGCTTCTGAATCTTGAGCGGGTTCATGGCCATTATTTTGTTGATATTGAACACCGGTACGCCGTCGAGCAACACCATGGGGGTTTCCTGCCGCACGATTTTGTTCAGCCGGTCCACCACCAACAAGTGAAAGCCGTCTTTGCGAATGCGAACAACGACGCCCGGCACGTACTCACGCAACACCTCTTCCATTACTTTGAAACGAGTGTACTTGTCCAGCAAATACGTCTCGTCCGGCTTGCCATAGAAGGCCATACTGTCTGTGGGTTCGGGGGCGTAGCGGTTGCGGTACTTGCCCATAAACACGTTCTGCACCTGGGCCTGCACATGGCGCTTGGCATAGTCGGGCTGGAAACGTGCCGACAGCCCGAAGGGCGGCAGCGCCGCCGCCGCAAATCGCGTCGAAAACGGGTCGAACACCGTGAGTTGGCAGGTGCTGTCCTGGGCCGGGTCGGTTTGCAGAATGATTTCGCGCGGGCCGGTAAAACGGCTGGGTTCAAACCACACCAAGCCCTGGGCATTGCTTTCGGCCGTGCTAAGCCGGGTGATGCGACTCGGCGAGGCCAGGTAAGCCAGCACACCCTGCCGGGGCAGGTGGGTGCCCACCTGCGCAAGGCGCGCGGCTATGATGGGGCCGTTGGGCTCGGCCAGAAATTCGAACGGTTTGGCAGCCAGCACGTCTTCCCACCGAAACCGGCTCCAGCCCTGCGTCAGCATCAGGTTATCGGTGGCTTCGGCCGCTTCGGGGCCGGTGGCCGTGAAGTAGTCGTCCACATTTTCTACTGCGCCCCGCACGTCAGCCAGCAACCAGAGGTAGCGGTCGATGGCTGGTCCGGGCCGGGCCGCTAATGAATCGAGCCGGTACACGGCCATCGACAGGTTGGCGGGCAGCGGCGCTTGCTGGTCGGTCGTCGTAAGGGCCAGGCTCACCTTCTCGCGGGTGGTGTACTGGGCCTTATCAGGGCGCACGGAAATGGCCAGCTGCGGCGGTGGGGGCTTAAAATAGAGCCGCTCGCACACGGGCTGCTGGTTGGCGTTGAACAGCGTGAAATGCGACACGCCTGCCAGTAGTGCACCTTTATTCACCACAAGCGTGGCCTGGCCATTCACCAGCTGCAACCGGGTGGCCAGGGCCGTTTGCTGCCGCGAGTGGCCCAGCAGAAACACGGTTTCGGGTTGGGTGCTGCTGGCGTGCACCGTCAGGGTTAATTGGTCGGGGCCGGTGTTGTCCAGGCGCAGCACGTAGCCTTGCTCAAAGGCCGGCGGTAGCTTCCGGGTGATGACCTGCCGGGTGGCCAGCGTGACCACGGCGGAGTAGGTTTCCGGGCCCGCCGCCGGAGTGAAGTCGAAAGCTCCCATGCCCAGCCGCAAGGTTCTGAACGTGGCCACCACCGCCCCACTCTGACTCACTACCTTGCCCGTAGCGGCCATGCCCCGGCCCGCCCGGTCCGTCACCTGAAAGCCAACCCGGCTGCGCAGGCCCCGCACCAGGTTGCCGCCTTCCGGAAAAAAGCGGGCCTCGGAAGTGGCCGAGGAATCCTTGCTCGCCGCTCCGGAAGCCGTGAACGTGTTAATGACCGTGACCGAACAGTGGAAATAGGCCTCGGGGCTGAAGTTTTTCATCCAACTCGTGTAGGCCCGCACCGTGTAGCTGCCTGCCGCCAGCGCGTTGGGGAGCACGAAGGAGCCCTGCCCGGTGGCGTGTTGCAAGGCCACCTTGCCTTGCAGCACCGGGTGGTTGCCGGCGTCCAGCACTTCCACGTAGGCCACGCTGCTCAAAGTCAGCGGCCGGGCGGAAGTACCGTCCACCGCATAGACCTTAAACCACATGGTTTCGCCGCAGAGGTACGCCGGCCGGTCGAGGTGCAGAAACAGCTTTTCGTGCGGGCCCCGCTGCTCGTACTGGCGCAGCTTGCGCGCAACGCCGCCCAGGGTGTCCAGTGGAGTTTGGGCGGCTGCGGTGCCCACCGTGGCCAGGAAAAGAACCAGCCCAAGGCAGGTGCGGAAACGCATAAGCAAAGAAGTAGGAAAGGCGGCAGAAAAGCGGCTACGCATACATCGCAGGGTCAAGAAAAAGCGGGTAAAAAGCCTTTGGCTAGCGGCTAGGGCCAGTAGCTGGGCTTCGTAGAAGCGCCACGGGTGCGGCAGTCGACGCAGTCGCGCGATTTGGCGGTATAGGCCAGCACTTTAGCGCCAGTGGCCGCGTAGATGGGCATAATGGGCAACAAACCGGTCGCGGGATTGAAGGTTGACGCCAGAATCTCGGCCGGAGTAGGGGCAGGCGGAGGCGGGTACAGGGAAACGGTATCGGGCGGTTGACAGGTTTCGTATCCCGATAGGGTATGCCAGTTGCTAGGCAATTCTTGAGGAGTGATAAAAATCCGTTTTTCCGTGACCGAATGCGCCCCAATGAATCCCAGAGTCAAGTCGGTTGGACTGCTGAGGCAGCGCACGTTGCCGGTAAGCTGGGCCGGCTGCGGGTCGAAGAGCGAGCCAATGCTTTCGGTGTTTTTGCGCAGGAGCTCCCAGTAGTCGTATTCCGGTTTGGTGAGCGCGTGCTGCTGAACCAAAATACTGTACCGCACATGCAATTGCTCGGAGTTGAAGGCCAGCTGCCGCAGCCGGTAGTTGGCCACCACATCCTGGGTAAGGGCCGTGGTTTTGAAAAGTTGCAGAGCGGAAGAGTGCGTATTGCCCCAGCAAATGCTTGGAAATGACACCACAATGGGCCGCATGGCATTGCCAACGTATTCTACCGATGGGCTGTAAACAGGATGTATCTCCCAGGTTTCGTCGGTTTCCCACCGGTAGTACTGCGTGGTATTGGTGGCATCGTGGGCGTTCACGTAAATACTCAGCCCACTGTTTTCGGCCTGCCAGTTCACCCCATCAATGGGCGGTGTGATTTTTACCGGCACGTAGTCAGAGGCATACTCTTTGCCCGCTAAGGTATTGAGATGTAGCCGGTACTTGCGCGCCGGGTTCAGCGTGAGGAAGGCCGAGGTATAGGTACCCGCCGGGCTTTCGCGAAGCAGCGTGCGCGTGCCGGCCTCGTCCTCGATGTACACCGTGGCCTTGGTTTCGGTGGGCGGCGTGGCTTTTGAGGCAATGGCAAACGTGCGGGAGAGCTTTATCGTGCTGATGCCCAGCGGGTTTAAATAGCCGTCTACCACCAAATAGCTTGGCGGTGAGGTCACCGCTTCCGGCATATAGGGGTCGGTGCAGGCGCCCAGCAGGGCCAGGCTCCAGGGCAACACCCGCCGAACCAAAAAAGAAAACACACGCATCTTTAGAATTTGAAATTGTAAGTGACGGTCGGGATGGGCTGGCCGAAAATGGATAACTGATAACCCTTGATTTGCCCATTCACCGACTTGAAATAGATGGAATAGGGATTGCGGCGGCCAGTGAGGTTATACACCCCCACCGTCCAGGAGCTGTGGGCCAGCTTTTTCACCTTGTGGCTGCCCTCTATGTTGAACGCTAAGTCGACGCGGTAGTAGTCGGGCACGCGGTACTCGTTGCGGTCCGAGTAGTACACGCGCAGCGAATTGCCAAGGTAGTATTTGGCCAGCGGCAGCGTAATGGGGCGGCCCGTGCTGTAGTTGAAGTTCAGCGACGTGCTGAAGCGGCGGCTGAAGCGGTAGTTGCCCACCAGCGTCACGTCGTGGGGCTTGTCGAAATTGCTGGGGTAGTAGTTGCCGCCGTTCACCATGTCGGAGGTGGTGGCCGCGTTCACCTGCACCAACGAGCGGGAATAGGTGTAGCCCACCCAGCCGTTGAGCTTGCCGGTGAGCTTTTTCACAAAAAACTCCACCCCGTAGGCCTTGCCTTCGGCGTTGATGATGTCGGTTTCGATGTGGTGGTTGAGCACCAGCGTGGCCCCGCTCTTGTAGTCCACAAAGTCGCGGAGTGTCTTGTAATAGGTTTCAATGGAAAACTCAATCGTGTTCGCCTTGAAATTGCGGTAATAGCCGATGGAGTACTGGTCGCCCACCTGGGGCCGGATGTTGTTGTCGCTCAGCTTCCACACGTCGGTCGGCGACACCGAGGCCGTGTTCGTGAGCTGGTGAATGTACTGGCGGGTGCGGGTGTAGCTTGCCTTTACCGACGAGTTGTCGCTGAGCGAGTAGCGCGTCGAGAGGCGGTATTCCGGGCCGTGGTACGTGGCCAGCACCTTGTTCGAGGCGTACCGGACCGTATCGATGATGGTGGCTTCGGAGCGCGCCTCGCCGGGGGCGTACTGGTACACCTCGCGCGGCCCCAGCGCCTGAAAAAACGAGTAGCGCAAGCCGACCGACACCGAAAAACGTGGCGTGATGTCGAACTTGTCCGATGCATACAGGGCGCTTTCCAGGGCTTTTTCCTGCCCCAGAATGTTGGTTTTTATCAACGACTTCGCGCCCAGCGGCGTGAAGCTGCCCGGCGCAATGTCATACAGCAGCGAGCTGGCGCCAAAGTCGACGGTGTGCCGCGCGTTGGGGAAGTAGCTGAAATCGGCCCGCAGGCCGGTCTGGCCAATGGCGTATTTGAGCTGCGAAGCCGTCACCTCGTTTTTCGTGGTGGTTACGTCGTAGGCGTAGTGGCTGTAGGTGCCGGTCAGCACGCCGTAGAGCTGGTTGGTGAAGTTGTGCCGCCACTTCAGGGTCGCCGTCTGGTTGGTGTAGTGGTAGGTGGTGTCGCTGGCCAGCCGGAACCGGTCGGAGCTGAAATAGCCGGTGGCGTAGAGCGAATTTTTCTCGTTGAACTCGTGGCTGATGTGGGCCGTGATGTCGTAGAACGCGGCCGAGCTTTGCGCGAAGTTCTTGTCCGAGAGCTGCTTCAGAATCCAGTCGGAATAGCTGGCGCGCCCGCTCACGATGAACGAGCTTTTGTCTTTCACCAGCGGGCCTTCCAGTGTGAGGCGGCTGGTGAGCGGCCCGATGCCGCCGGAGCCGGCCAGCTTTTTCTTGTTGCCCTCGCGGGTGGTAATGTCCAGCACCGACGCCAGGCGCCCGCCGTACTTGGCCGGAATGGCGCTTTTATAGAGCTCCACGCCCTGCAAAATATCGGGATTGAAGGCCGAGAAAAAGCCGAACAGGTGCGAAGGGTTGTAGATGGTAGCATCGTTGAACAGAATCAGGTTCTGGTCGGTGGCGCCGCCGCGCACGTTGAGGCCGGTGCTGCCTTCGCCCACGGTTTTCACCCCCGGCAAGGTCATGATAACGCGCAGAATATCGGTTTCGCCAAAAGCCGTGGGTACCTGGCGCATGGTTTTGATGTCCAGCTTCTCCAGTCCCATTTGCATGCCCGATACGTTCTTGTCCTTTTCGGCCTCAATCACCACTTCCTTCAGCGTCACGATGTCTTCCTCCACCTCAATTTCCAGCTTGCCATCGCCGCGCAGCACCACCTGCCGCTTGGTGTTTTTGATGCCCACGCCTCGGATTTTTAAGTCGTAGCGGCCCACCGGCAGCGTCAGCGAAAAGTAGCCAAACGGGTCGGTGCTGGCCCCGATGTTCGGCGACTCGGAGTAAATGGAAGCCCCAATCATGGGCTCGCCGGTTTTCTGGTCGCGGATGTGGCCGGCCAGCGTGGCCTTGCCGCTTCCGCTGCCCGGCCCCCCAATCTCATACACTTTGTATTCCGATGCACTCACGAGGTGTGAGCGGCCCGGGGTGCCGGCTTCGGTGGGGTCATCGGCCAGGGCAGTGCCGGGGCCGGCCGCCTTTGCATCATAAAATTCGCCGGGCAGCGTGGGGTTGATGGCCGCGCCGGCCGTCACAAACACGCGGTTCTCATCGTCGATGGCGAAGCGGAAATTCGTGTTCTGCAGGGCTTTGTAGAGCACGGCGCGTAGCGGCTGCGCCTGCGCCTCTACCGTCACAAACAAACTATCGACTGTCTTGGGGTCGAAGTAAAAGTGAAAGTTGGTCTGGGCTTCTACCTGGGTCGCAAACTGCTCGAAGCGCAGGCGGGTGAAGGTGCCGGTGATGGTTTTCTCGGCCTGCTGCCCGTAGCCGGGCAAACACAGCAAGCCAAAACAAAGCGCGAAAATGGCCCGGTAAATATGTTGCATAGAGGCGGGTAGGAAACGGCGGAGAGGGTGAAGCCGGCGGCAGAAGCCAGCCACTGATGGGGACGGGCTAACGGACGGTGAGGGTGTTGTAGTAGGTGGCCAGCGCCACGGCCGAGGCTTCGCGCTGTGCCCGGCTGAACCGGAGCCGGTGCTCCTGCAAGTAACTGGCAACTTCCTTGCTGTGGTCGGCAAACAAGCGGACAATGGACGACTTGCTGCTGACCGGATAGTACTGCCCCGCTTTGCAGAGAAACAGCCGGTCAGCGGACGAAAACTCGACGTCGATGGCGCGCTGGTTCAGGTGCTCCTGCATGCGCTTGGTGCGCTTGGCCAACACCTGCACCGGCTTGTCGACCAACACTTCGTAGTAACCGGTGCGGATAACCTTGCCCGAAGAACTGTCGGCTACCAGCCGTACGAATCGGTGGCTGCCAATAGAAAACGCCTGCACTTTTTCGTTGATGAGCCGCAGGGTAAGCGGACTGTTTGGCGGGGAAAGCACCACTTGGTCGAGCACCAGGTCGTAAGCCAGCGGGACATTGGCAAAACGGTGGTCGTTGTAGTCCACGCTGCCGGCCTGCATTTCGGGCACCCCAAAAAACTGGTGGCCGGTGCGGGCGTGGTAGCGCTTGGCGTAGTCCAGGTATTCGGGCCCGTTCAACAGCTGTGGGTGGCTTGCGAAGGCACGGGCATACGGCTGTTGCGCCGCCGCAACCGAAGCCGATAAGTCAACATCGGCACCGGCCACCTGGCTGAAAGCTGGCCGTGTAAGTGCCAATGAGCACCCCAAAACAATAGCGGCAACGTGAAATGCTTTCATAGCAAGGAAGGATACCAAAGGCTTAAGGTTCTGCTAAGCTATAACTTCCGCGCAAAACTGTGGCGCTGAAGTTTTTATTCTATATAGCCAATGCCGCATAACCGGGCCTGGCGCCAAGCCGCCCAACCGATGAATGCGGGGCACCGGTCGCCGGAGGTGCGCCAATGGTCGATAACAGGATAATGCCCGGTGGGTCGCGGTTAGGTTTGCACTCCACAATGCTGCTGGTGATTACAAATGCGGCATTGATTTGCCGTTCGTTTATCCTCTTATGTGATGAGAAAACCTGTTTTCCTGCTGTTGCTGGCATTGTCGGCCGTTTCATTATCCGCTTCGGCGCAGTTCACGCTTCCCAAAATCGGCAACGTCAAGCTGCCCACCGTGGGCAAAACCGGTACTGCCGGCACCGGCGGCGTTTCCAATACCGAAGCGGCCAATGGCCTCAAAGAAGCCCTCATCCAGGGCATCAGCAAAGGGGCCGACCAAGCCTCCCAAACCGATGGCTTCAACCTGAATTCGCTCATTCGCATCCCCTTCCCGCCCGATGCCCAGAAGGTGGCCACCCGGCTGCGGGCCATCGGCCTGGGCAGTCAGGTCGACGCCTTTGAACTCAGTTTGAACCGCGGGGCCGAGGACGCCGCCAAAAGCGCCAAGCCCATTTTCCTGAATGCCATCAAAGGCCTCACCTTCACCGATGTGTGGAACATTCTGAGCGGCCAGAAAGACGCCGCCACCCAGTACCTGAAACGCACCACCACCGGCCAGCTCACCACGGCCTTTCAGCCCATCATTCAGCAAAGCCTCGACAAAGTGGGCGCTACCAGATACTACACCCAGCTGAGCACCACCTACAACAAGCTGCCGCTGGTGCAGCCCGTGCAAACCGACCTTAACCAGTACGCTACCGGCAAGGCCATCGACGGGTTGTTCACGCTCATTGCCCAGGAAGAAGCCAACATTCGCCAAAACCCCGTGGCCCGCACCACCGAGCTGCTGAAAAAAGTGTTTGGCGGCTAAGGAGTGCGGCAGCCGGCGGCCCGGGTTCGTACTTTGCCACCATGCGCTACCTTTCCCTCGACCTCGAAACCTCCGGCTCCAACCCACGCCGCCACCAGGTGCTGGAGCTGGCCGCCGTCATCGAAGACAGCCGCCGCCCCCTGCCGCTGGCCGAGCTGCCGAGCTTTCGGCGCGTGGTGCGCCACCCCGAATACGTGGGCACGGCCGGCGCCCTGGCACTAAACGCCCGCCTGCTCGAGGAACTGGCCCGCAAAGATGCCAATCCTGAGCTGTGCACGCCCGACGAGCTGTTGCCCCAACTACGGGAGTTTCTGCTGGCGCACGGCTTCAAACCCGACAAGCAGGATTGCGTGGCCGTGACGATGGCCGGCAAAAACATCGCCGTTTTCGACCTGGGCTTCCTCAAAGAATTGCCGGGGTACGGGGCTCTCGTGCGTGCCGAGCCGGCCATGCTCGACCCGGCCGCCTTCTACCTCAACTGGCACAAAGACTCGCGCCTGCCCACTCTGAGCATCTGCAAAGCCCGCGCCGGCCTGGGGCGTGACGTGGCCCACGAAGCCCTGGCCGATGCCCTGGACGTGGTGCAGTTGTTGCGCCCGTTCTACGAGCTGCCGGGGTATAAGCAGCTAGCAGAGCCAAGAGGTTAGAACCAAGAGCCCAGAGCCAAGACATTGTTTTCCTCACGTCTTGGCTCTGGGCTATCAATATTAAATCCGCTGCAAGCTCTTATAAAATCCTTCCTGGTAGGACTTGCCGATGGGCACAAAATGGCCGCCGCGCAGGTTGGCCGTGTTGTCCTCAATGGATTCGATGTGCTGGCAGTTGAGCAGGTAGCTGCGGTGTACCCGCACAAAATTGGGAAACACCGCCAGCCGGTTTTCGAGCGCCTTGAGGGTGGTGTACACAATGTATTTGTGCTTGGCCGTGACGATGTTAACGTAGTCCGACAGGGCCTCTACGTACAGGACTTCGTCGAAATTGATGCGCACCATGCGGCTGTTCACCTTCACAAACAGGTCGGCATTGGCCGGCGCATCGGTGGGGCTGGGGGCCGGCGGGGCCGAGCTCTGGCGGGGCTGCACCCGCTGCACGGCCTGCGTGAAGCGGGCAAAATCGAACGGCTTCACCAGGTAATCCGTCACGCGCAGCTCAAAAGCATCCACGGCAAAGTCCTGCCGAGCGGTGGTGATGATGACTTCGGGCGGGTCGGTGAGCACCCGCAACAGCTCCAAGCCGCTCAGGTGCGGCATCTCAATATCTAAAAACAGCACATCGACGCGGTTGCCTTCCCGAAAGAAAGTGAGGCCGGCAATGCCATCGGCCAGCGAAGCGACCAATTTCAGATTGGGCGAAAGCTCAACGTAATGTTCGAGAGTCAGACGATTGATTTCGTCATCATCAATGATGGCGCATGTTAACATAGAAGGAGGGGAAGAGCATAGTGCGCTAAGCGGCTAAACTAGCAAATTGTTCATTCGCCGACATAAAGTAACCACTTAGTGGGCAAAATTCGACAATTAGACTTCGCCAGGCATACGGTATGAATCTACGGTTTAGCTTTGTTTTCCATAAATATCACAGCCTGAACTAGCTGTTTGGGTTCTACTTCTTCGTTCCGTTATCATGCGTTTTAAGCAAATTGTAGGGCCCCTGGCAGTCCTGCTGGCCAGCAGCACCTTTGCCGGAGCTCATCACCGGCCCAAAGCCCTAACCGCCGCCGAAGACGAAGCCCGCAACGAAACCGCTGCCCCGAGCTTTGCCCCGCAGGTGCGCGAAGCCGGCCGCATTGCCGCTTACCTGAGCGATGCCCTGGTGCTGAGCAATGTGCAGCGGCACGCCGTGGCCTGCTACACCCTGGCCGAGCGGACGGCACTGGCGCTGGCCGCTACCACCGCCACCGCCACCCTGGTCCGGCACGAATACCTGCTGGCCATCCACAGCGTGCTGACGGCCAGCCAGCACAACACCTACGCCGTGCTGCGCCAGCAGCTGAACGGCACCGCCTTTTCCCTCGACGGGACAGAACTGGCCCTGCGCTAGGCCTAACGGCCCATTTCCTGCTGCACCAGCGCCTGCACGGCGGGCGTGTCGTAATCGGCCTCGGTTTGGATATGGGGCATGAGGCGGGCCATGATGGCATCCTGGCGCTGACCAGCGGCCCAGGCCTCGGCGTAGGGCGTGTGCGAAAACGTGACCTGCGAGTAGAGCGGCGTCCAGCGGCCAGGGAATTGGGCCGAAATTTTGGCTTCCAGCTTCTTTTGGAGCAGGAAGCGTGGGTCGGCCACCCGGTCGCGCATCTCCACGAAGTTGTACACGGCCAGGTCGGCCATGGCGTCGTTGTTGGGCTTGCGCTGCTGCTGAAACTCGGCAAAAACCGCGGCCCAGTCGGCGTCGCCGTGCTGGTCGAGCAGCTCGTTGAGCACGCTGCAATCCTCGAAGCCGGCGTTCATGCCTTGCCCGTAGAAAGGCACGATGGCGTGGGCCGCGTCGCCGAGCAGCAGCACATCGTCCGCGTATTTCCACGGGAAACAGCGAATAGTGACCAACGAGCCCGTGGGGTGCTCAAAAAATTCCTTGGTCAGGTCCGGCATCATGGGCACGGCATCCGGAAAAACGCGGGTGAAAAAAGCCGTCACATCGGCCGGCGTTTGCAGGGCCGCGAAGCTCTCGGCTCCTTCGTAGGGAAAAAACAGGGTGCAGTTGAAAGAGCCGTTCAGGTTGGGCAGCGCAATCATCAGGTACTGGCCGCGCGGCCAGATGTGCAGGGCGTTTTTCTCCAGCTGCCAAGCTCCGCCGGGGCCGGCCTCGATGGTCAGCTCCTTGTAGCCATACTCCAGGTATTCCTGCGAATAGTCGTAGCGGTCGGTGCGCTGCAAGGCGCTGCGCACCGCCGAAAAGGCCCCATCGGTGCCAAACAGGCGGGTATATGGCACGTGGTGTTCCTGCTGCGTAGCAGTATCCAGCAGGTGCAATTCCTGCTTTTTGAGGTCGATGCCGAGGCATTGCTGGCCGAAATGCAATTCCACGCCGGTCTGGGCTTCGGCCAGGTCGAGCAGGCGGCGGTTGAGGTGGCCGCGGTTTACCGAATAGATGGCCTGGCCCTCGTGGCCGTAGGGCTGGCGCGTCAGGTTGCCGTGCACGTCGTGCATCACGCGGCCGGTCATCGGAATGCATACCTGGCGAATGTCGTTGGCCACGCCCACGCCGCCCAGTGCCCGCCAGCCGCGGTCCGACAGGGCCAAATTGATAGAACGGCCTTCCTGAAACCCGGCCCGGCGCGGGTCGGCGCGGCGCTCAAATACCCGCACCGGATGGCCGCGCCGGGCCAGATACAGCGAGAGCAACGAGCCCACCAAGCCGGCCCCCATCACGGTGAGGGGCTCGGCAGTAGGCGGCAAGGGCGAGGAGGAGGACATGCGCGGGAAAGCAAACAACGGTGGTGGGGCAGCGAAACTACAACGGCGCTGGCGCTTTGGCTGGCCCCGGCAAATTCCCGTCGTTGCTTGGGTTGCACTCAGCGAGTATTTTATATGACTAGTCGGAAAAACCCCCATGCAGGCAACCCGTGGCGGACCTTTGACGAATTAGAACTAAACTACTTTCTGCTATGACGCATTTCCGATTCCGTTACAAGCGCGTAGGGTACATGCGGTGGCGCTGCCGCACCGCCAGCCGCCGCGCTATTTTAATAGTGCTACCCCTGACAGCGGCTGCGCGCTTTAAACCAAGCACCGCCGCCTGGCGCCGCACAGTGCCGGTATTTGTGCCCATCCAGGTACCTTCTCCCGTCCTGGTGGTCGGCGATTTTGTGGTGGGCGAAGAAGCCGACCCGCAACTGGTGGGCCACCCCGATATCCGGTACTAACCCAGGCTGTGGGTGCCGTGAGGAACCAGGAAAGCGGCACGAAAAGCAAGCAAACTGTCACCGGCCCACCAACTCTTGAGGCAGCGCCTAACGCCACCGGTTTCCTGCCTGTCATACAGAACCGGCGCCCCAGCAGGGGCCACCACCGCCCCGCAGCGCCAGCTAAGTGCTCGACGGGATAGAAAAAATGACAGTCCAAACTCGTCCCGACCAGTAAATGGCCGGGATTTTTTTATGTCTGCCAAACGAGCTTTTTGCCACTGAAGCTGTTTAGAAAGTCAAAATCGTTGTCATCCTGAGCGCAGCGAAGGACCTTATCACGTCAGAATAGGCGTTGTTCTGACGTGATAAGGTCCTTCGCTGCGCTCAGGATGACAGACGTGTAGGCAAATCAGACTTTCTAAACAGCTTCACTGTCTGGGCTAGAAAAGGCCGTTTCAGTTTTTCAACAATTAGCTGATAAATCGAAGCTGAACCGTATCGGCAGCTTGGTACGCTACTTGTAAACAGTCGAGTGCCGCAGCGTTGCAACGCTGACTACGGTTGAGTTTAAATCGTTCTTTTCACTCTTTTCGTTCTCAGCTTATGTTTCGCAATGCCCGTTTTCCCCGGTCCAAGAAAAAGCCCGTTGCTCCCTTGGCCGAGCAGCCTCCCGCTGACGAGCCTCCGGCCGCTTTCCGTGGAGTGAGCCGAACCCTGGAGGCGCTCAAATATGCCCCAGCGCCTTTGCTCGAATACGTAGCCGTTTCTGTGTTACGGGTGGGCGACTACGAAGTGGGCGCGGGCTTTTGCCCCCGCCTGTGCGGGCACCCCGGCATTCGCTACTAGCCGGCGCTGGCCACCAGCCGGAACGTCAGGTTCAGGCGCGGGCCAATGGGCTTGGCCGTTTTGGGCAGGGCGTGCTGCCAGTGCTGCTGGGTGGCCCCGCGCATGAGCAGAAGGCTGCCGCTGGGCAGGTCGATGGCAAAAGGAGCGGCCGCCAAGCCTGCGCGGGGCCGCAGCCGAAAACGGCGCGTAGCGCCCAGGCTGAGCGAAGCAATGGTGGGCGCTGGGCCGAGCTCAGGTTCGTCGTCGGCGTGCCAGCCCATGCTGTCATGGCCGTTGCGGTACAGGTTCAGGAGCACGCTGTTGAAGCGGGCGCTGCTGGCAATTTCAATGCGCTGGCGTAGCGCTGCCAGGGCTGGCAGCCAGGGCCGGGGCTCCCAGCTGAGACCGGAATAGGTGTAGCGGGCAGCCGCGTCGCCATACCAGGCGGTGAGGCGCGGCTGCGGAATTTCCTGCCCAAACAGGCGGATGGCCCGCTGCTCCCAGCCGACTTCGGCGGTGAGCTGCGCGAGCAGGGCATCGGCCTCCGGGGCGGGCATAAAAGCCGGGTCGAAAAGCAGGTCGGCCTGGGGCCGAAGCAGGGGCAGCAAAGCCATAAGTATCCGCTTAGCGCGCCATCATTTTCTCCATTTCCTGGCGCACTTCTTTGGGCTGTTGCTTTATGAGGTAGGGCGTGAGCTGTTTCAGGCCCCACATTAGCAGCATGCACACCAAAATGGGCATCAGCACGCTCCGGTTGCGGAAAGGCGTGGCGCCCACGTAACGCGGCCAAAACCACAGCACGTAGGCCAGCGCCGCTGGCAGGTTGAACAGCAGAATGCCCCACACGGGATTCAACCCTTGCTGAAAGACGGCCCAGTTCACCAGCGTTGACGCCACAAACAGGTAGGCAATAATGAACAAGGCCAAGCCCAGCGTGGCCCGCTTTTTCCCGAGTCGGTACAGATTCATGCACATCAGCACCCCGCCCGTGAGCATGGTGGAGGTGGGCAGCATGGAAAACAGCATAATCGTGACCGGCGAATACAGCGCCGGGCTTGTAGCAGGGGCCACTTCCTCGGCCGCTACGGTGCGCAGGCGCTCGGCCTGGGCGGCTTCCTCCTGAAAACGCCGCGCGGCGGCTTCGAGCCCTGGGCGTAGCGCGGCTTCTTCTGGCGCCGGCTGGCCGCGGCGGCGCAACTCGTCAAGCGCAGCCAGCACGGCGGCCTCGCGGTATTGGCCATGGCCGGTCACGTATTCGCGCAGGGCTGCGTCGGTTTTGAGCAGCATCTTGGCGGCGTAATCTTCCATTAGGGAGGGTTAAGAGGTGAGCGTTAAAAATTAAGAAGGAAATGAATACGAGTTGAAATTGACTGCTGGAGAACCCAGCCGGCGGGTTTAACGCTCACCTTTTGCCTTTCACCTAAAAAACTGACGGAGCGCTTCACCTACCCGCGCCACGTCCTCAAACGAATTATAGAGCGGCACGGGTGCCAGCCGGATGACATTGGGCTCGCGCCAGTCGGCGATGATGCCTTGGGCCGCCAGGAAATCGAACAGCTCGCGGCCGCGCTGGTGCACCAGTATCGAGAGCTGACAGCCGCGCTGGGCGGGGTCGGTCGGCGTGATGATTTCGAGCTGGGAAGCCGGGAGTTCCAGCGCCCAAATCTGGGATTCGAGGTAGGCGGTGAGCTGCTCACTCTTGCGGCGCAGCACCGCCATGCCGCCGGCCCGGTCCACCGTTTCGAGGCTGGCGCGGTGAATGGCCATCGGGAAAATCTGGGCGTTGGAGAGCTGCCAGCCGGCGGCACCGGGCATGGGCCGGAAGCCTTTTTTCATCTGGAAGCGCACGCTGGGGTCGTGGCCCCACCAGCCGGCCAGGCGCACCAGGTCGGGGCGGTTGGCAAACCGCTCGTGCACAAACACGCCCGAGGTGCCGCCAGGACCGGAGTTCAGGTATTTGTAGGTGCACCAGCAGGCAAAGTCCACATCCCAGTCGTGCAGCTGCAAGTGCAGGTTGCCGGCGGCGTGGGCCAGGTCGAAGCCTACGTAGGCGCCCACGGCGTGGCCGGCCTTCGTGATGGCCGCCATGTCGAACGCCTGTCCGGTGTAGTAGTTTACCCCGCCGATGAGAACGGTGGCCAGCGAGTCGCCCAGCTCCTGAATCTTCGCTTCAATATCCTCGGTGCGCAGGGTGTGCTCGCCGGGGCGGGGCACCAGCTCCACAATGGCGTCGTCGGGGGCAAGGCCGTGCAGGCGGGCCTGGCTTTCCATGGCGTACTGGTCGGAGGGGAAGGCGCCGCCTTCCATCAAAATCTTGTAGCGCGTGGCCGTGGGCCGGTAAAACGACACCATCAGCAGGTGCAGGTTCACCGTCAGGTTGTTCATTACCACTACTTCGATGGGCTTGGCGCCCACCAGCCGGGCCGTGGCGTCGGCAAGGGTTTCGTGGTAATGCATCCAGGGCGAGGAGCCATCGAAATGGGCCTCGACACCCAGACGCGCCCAGTCGGCCAGCACCTGCTCCAGGGCCCCCTGCACGGCCTTGGGCAGCAAGCCCAGCGAGTTGCCGCAGAAGTAGGCGCTCGGTTTCCAGTCGGGGCCCGGGGGAATGTGAAACTCCTCGCGGAAAGGAGCTAAGGGGTCGGCGGCGTCAAGCTCGGCCGCGGAGGCAAGGGTAAGCGGGGCAGTCATGGCCGCAAAGGTCGGCCCAAAGCCCTTGCCGATGCTAACAAAAGGTTATGGCATCCGCTTAGCACGAGTACCCCGAATTTTTAATTCGGCCCGTTCAATTTTAGCCGTTCAACGCGAGCCGAATTGAAAATTCGGGGCACTCGTGCCAACCGGCCCAAACCGCTCACGGGCCAGCCCCAGCCAGTCCAGCGCATTCTGGCCCAGCATTTGGGCTTTGATGTCGTCCGAAAACGGCATGGATTTGATGAGCTGGCCCGGCTCCAGCTCGCCCAGCGGAAAAGGGTAGTCGGTGCCCAGCGTGATTTTGTCGGCGCCCAGCGTTTTCACCAAGTAATCAAGCATGAGCGGGTCGTGCACCAGCGAGTCGACCCAGAACTTGCCCAGGTACTTGCGCGGGTTGTGCGGGTTGTCGATGGCGCACAAATCGGGCCGCACCTGCCAGCCGTGCTCGATGCGCCCGATGGTGCTGGCAAACGAGCCCCCGCCGTGGGCCACCGCCACGCGCAGGTTGGGCAGCCGCTCCAGCACCCCGCCGAATATCAGCGAGCACAGCGCCAGGGTGCTTTCGGCGGGCATGCCCACCAGCCAAGGCAGCCAGTACTTGGGCATTTTTTGCTGGGCCATCATGTCCCACGGATGCACGAAAACGCAGGCGCCCAACTCCTCGGCCGCCGCGAAAACCTCGAAAAGCTCCGGCGCGTCGAGGTTCCAGTCGTTGATATGCGAACCAATCTGCACGCCGGCCAGGCCGATTTTCATGCAGCGCTCCAACTCCCGAATGGCCAGGTCGGGCGCCTGCATCGGAATAGTGCCCAGGCCCACAAAGCGGGTGGGGTAGCGCCGCACCACGTCGGCAATGTGGTCGTTGAGCAGCTGGCTCAGGTCAAGGCAGTCAAGCGGTTGGGCCCAGTAGCTGAACATGACGGGCACGGTGCTCAGCACCTGCACCTGCACGCCCAACTGGTCGTACTCGCGCAGGCGCACGGCGGGGTCCCAGCAATTGTCCTGCACCTCGCGGAAGAACTTGTCGTCCTGCATCATGCGGGCGCAGCAGGGCTTGTGGTGGTCGAGGCGGATGAAGCCGCCGTAGCCGTACCGCTCGCGCAGGTCAGGCCAGCGCTCGGGCAAAATGTGGGTGTGAATGTCGATGGAAAGCACGGGCGGGGCGGGGCAGGGGGTGGCAACTGGACGGGCACTGTGCCTGCCTCAATGGGGCCAGCTGAGCACCAGAAAATGGTCTTTGTATTTCTCCCACGACATGTCGCAGCAGCTCAGGAGCATCACGAGGTATTGGTAGTTTTGAATGATGCTCAGCAGCAGCAGCAGCAGCACCGGTGGGAACCACGCTAAGCGAAACGGCCCCAGCCACCGCTGCCAGAACGCCGCCATCCCAAAGGCCAGCACCGGGTAGAGGCTGATGAGGGCCCGCCCACCGTAGCTGCCGCCGTATTCCCAGTTCCACCAGCAAAACGTGACGTAAAAGTACACCGGCGTTAAAACCAGCAGCACCGGCCAAGCCGGTGCGGCCCAGCGCCGTGCCCACGCAATGCCCACCAGCGACAGCGCCATCAAGGGCGAGTACACCAGCCAGCCTTTGCGAAAGCTAAACACGCCATCAATGATGTGCGGGTCAGCAAAATTAAACCCTTCGCCTTTGTAGAACGGCACGGACCATTGCCCGCCTACCAGCCGCCAGAACACCAGCTGCTGCCCGGCAACGAGCACCACCAACCCGACGATGAGCAGGGCCTGACCCCAGCGCTGCCGCCAGAAACGCAGGCGCCCGGCCACGGCCGTCCGGCTGTCTAGGCCCCACAGCACGGGCACGCCCAGCAGCATCAGCTCCGAAGGCCGGATGAGCACCAGCAGTCCGCCCACGCCCCCCAGCCACAGCGCATCGGTCCAGCGACTGGGGTTTTGCTCGTACCAGCGCCGGGTGTAGCGCAGCAGCAGCACGGCGAGCAGAAACAAGGTGCCGTGCGACATTATCGTCTCGTTGGACGTGTAGGTGAACAAGTTGGTCCCCAGCAAGATGATAAGCACCGTCAGGGCCGCCGCCTGGTCGCTGAAATAGCGACGCAATTCCCGGCCCAGCACCCACAGCCCCAGCAGCACGTAGGCCACGCAGCCCCACGTGATGGCGAATTGGTACCCGTATTCGTAGCCAGTAGTCACCCGCCGGCCCTGGGCGTAGTAAATGCCGCGGGCCAGAAAGAAAAACGGCGAGTAGGCCACCGCCATGCCCATCGTGTACTTATAGACCACCTTGCCGTTAGGCAGCGTCACCATATTGGTTACCTGGTCGGTTTGGGGCTGGTGCGCGCGCGAAGCGGCCAGTCCCCACTGCCCGTTGCCCAGGTCGTTCAGCAAAAACGCGGAAGGCAGGTACAGGTAATAGCCGCCCATGTCGCTCACGAACACCTGATTAATGTTCCAGCGGGCGGCCCGCATGGTACCCGCCATCAGCACCAGCGAAACCACCAGGCAGATGTAGAACGTGTGAGAACGGCGCAACCAGCCGCCGGGCAGCCGCAAAAGGTTCAGCGTGAAGAAGGTACTGTTTTTAGGAAGCGGGTCTGTCTTTGTCGGTAAGTATTCCATTGATAGCGAAGGGTTTTGGCCTAGCCAGCCACTGGGGCAGGGGCTTCCATGTAGGTGCCGCAGTTTTTGCAGGTACGCAAGTCGTCGTTGGCCCAGAAGCGGTTCATGATGGGCGGCAATTGGGCCACGATGTCGGTAATTTCTGCAAACTCTTCGTAGAGCTTGTGCCCGCAGTTTTCGCAGTACCACTGGAAGCCATCCGGCTCGTCGGTAGCGCGGTAGCGCTCCAGCACCAGGCCCACGGTGCCCGCCGGGCGACGCGGCGAGTGCGGCACATAAGGCGGAAGCAGGAACATCTCGCCCGGCCCAATGGTGATGTCAACGGGCTGGCCGTCCTCGATGATTTTCACGGTCATGGTGCCCTCAATCTGCCAGAACAACTCCTCGCCGGCGTCCACGTGGTAGTCCTTGCGGGCATTGGGGCCGCCCACCACCATCACAATAAAGTCCTGGTTGTCTTTGAACACCTGCTGGTTGCCCACGGGGGGCTTCAGCAAATGCCGGTGTTCGTCAATCCATTTCTGAAAATTAAAAGGGCGGGTTATCATGGGCGGGGGCGCTTGGTTACAGCTGCTAATCTACGGCCGGGCGGCCGGGCTTGCCAAAGCATTGCCGGGCAAAGCGGGCGGGCCAAGCCGCTACCTTTGCAGCGGCCAGCAATGCAATGCCTGCAGAAGCGCGGCGGCTCTACCTTAACACTACATGAAAAACGGGCTGCGCCTGCTGCTGCTATTGGCTTTTTATGGGCCCTGGTTTGGGGTGTTTACCTGGCCATTGGCGGCCACATTCTCGGCTGCGTTTCCGGTCGTGCCCGGCAGCGATTCCTATGTGTTTATCTGGAACGTGTGGCACTTCCGCGAAGCCGTGCTGAGTGGGCACAACCCGTACGTTACCGACTGGCTGTTTTACCCGCGCCACACGGGTCTCCTGCTACATTCCTATGCGCCCATCATGGGCTTGCTGAGCTTGGTGCTGGGCAATGCCATGTTGGCCATCAACGTGGTGCTGCTGCTGAGCTACGCGCTGTCGGGCGCCGGGGCCTACCTGCTGGCCCGGCGCTGGGTGGCCAGCCCGGTGCTCTGCCTGCTGGCGGGGTTCATTTTCGCTTATTCGCCCTATAAGCTCCAACGCCTCCCCGAGCATTACACGCTGGTTCTCACGGCCACGGTACCGTTTTACGTGCTGCTGTTTTTGCGGGCTTTTACGTTTCGAGAAGGTCCGCGAATGCCGCTGGTGCGCAGTTGGCGCGCCGTGGTGGGCTGCCTGGTTCTTGGCATCTTTACGTTGTTCTGCGACTACTACGTGCTGTTCGGGCTCCTCTATTTCTCGCTATTCTACGCGCTGTGGTTCTGGTTTCGCATGGGGCAGGTGCGGTGGCGCGGGCACCGGGCGTGGCTGGCGTTGGCCGTTATTCTGCTGGGCAGCAGCCTTTTTATTCGGAAGCTGCGCCTGCTGCGCTTTGATGAAAACAGCGGCCTGTGGTGGGGTGGCGATGTCGCTTCCTACTTCGTTCCGCCGCCCACCAGCCGCTTGCTGTACGGCCCCTGGGCAGCGAAACTGACGCACGACCCCGCCGTATTCTTGTCGCCGGGGTCCATCGAAAACACGCTGTTTATCGGCTTTGCGCTGCCGCTGCTGGCTATGGTGCTCTGGGCCCTGCGGCTGTTCCGATGGCGGCCTGTTTCGCAGCGCTTTGCCGATGAGCAGGGGCGCCCCCTGGCCTGGGTGCTGGTGGGGTTTCTGGTGCTTACCGTGCCGACGCTCCGCATTCACGGCTACGAGGAATTGAACATGCCCACGGCCGTGTTGCACTTCGTTCCGTTCTTCAACAACATCCGCTGCCCTACCCGCTGGGTGATGATGATTGGGTTGCTGCTGCCCATTGTCACGCTTAGCGCGTTGGAGGCGGCGTGGCGCGGGCGGCTGCGTGTCTCCATTCAGTTAGCTATGAGCGTGTTGTTGGCGGCCGTGGTGTTGGCGGAATACTGGCCCCAGCCCTACGTGCTGGCCTCGGCGGCCACTATTCCGCCCGTGTTCCGGGAAGTGGCCCGACTGCCCGGTACTACGCTCATTCCCATTCCACTGGGCATCATCGATGGCTTCCGGCAAGTGGGACGCATGGAATCGGAGCAGATGTTTTACCAAACGCTGCACCACAAAAAGCTGCCCATCGGCTACCTTTCGCGGCTGCCGCCTGCGTATTTCGCCTCGCTGGACCAACAGCCCGTGTTGCATGCCCTGCTCAGCGTGCAGACCCGGCCCGATTCGGTGCAGCCGGCCCCTCCCACTGCTGAGCAGATGGAAGCTTTTTTTCGCGTTTACAAGCCCGCCGCCTTTGTCATCAGTCCTGCTTATTGTAAACAACCCGTGCATGCCTACTTGCGCCAGTTGCTGCTGCCCTACGGCTATCAAGAGCGTATGGTGGGCGACTATGCGCTGCTAGTGCCACCGGCCCAATAGCTTGGCTGGTTGCTTATTTGCCCATTTTTTACTGCTAATTTCAACAAGCTATGTCACTTCCCCTTTCCTCCCGCCGTGCTCTTGTGGGCGGCAGCACCCAAGGCATTGGCCGGGCGGTGGCCGTGGCGCTGGCCGAAAGCGGCTGCGCCATTACCCTGTTGGCCCGCAACGAGCAACGCCTGCGTGAAACCGCTGCCGAGCTGCCTACGCCCACCGGCCAGGCCCACGACTATTTGGTCGCCGACTTCGACCACCCCGAACAGTTGGCGCAAGTGGTGCAAGCCTACCTCGCGCAGCACCCCAACGCCTTCCAGATTCTGGTAAACAACACCGGCGGCCCTCCCGGTGGCCCCCTGCTCGAGGCTCCGGTGGCTGCGTTGCAGCTGGCTTTCCATCAGCACATCGTATGCAACCATTTGCTGGCGCAGGCCGTGGTGCCGGGCATGCAGGCCGCGGGCTTTGGGCGCATCATCAACATCATCAGCACCTCGGTAAAAATTCCGCTGCCGGGCTTGGGGGTGAGCAACACCATGCGCGGAGCCGTGGCCAGCTGGGCCAAAACCCTTGCCAACGAACTGGGGCCTTACGGCATCACGGTCAATAACGTGCTGCCGGGGGCCACCCTCACCCAGCGCCACACCTCGCTCATCGAGAAAAAAATGGCTCAGACCGGGCAGCCCGCCGAAACCATCGAAGCCGATATGCTGAAGTCGATTCCGGCCCGGCGCTTTGGGCAGTCCGAAGAAGTTGCCGCCGCCGTGGCCTTTCTGGCCTCGCCAGCGGCAGGCTACATCAATGGCACCAGCACACCGGTCGACGGCGGCCGCACGGGGAGCTTATAACAGCTCTGCGGGATAAAACAGCCGCCATTGGCCCGCTCCCCCGCAAAACCTTACTTTTGTGGCGCGCTACGCTAACGGCTACCTGTTTTGGTAAAATTCGACACCCTTTCCATTGTTATTCCGGTCTACAACGAGGCGCGGACTATTCACCAGATTCTGGATTTGCTGCGCGAGTTGAAACTGGTAAACGACATCGGCAAGGAAATTATCCTCGTTAATGACTGCTCCACCGATGCCTCGGCCGAAACCATCCGTGCCTACGCCGCGCGTTACCCCGAAATGCAGCTGCGCCTGCTGGAGCACACGGTGAACCAAGGCAAAGGCGCCGCGCTGCACACGGGCATTCGGGAAGCAACCGGCGACTATGTCATCATTCAGGATGCCGACTTGGAGTACGACCCCGAGGAATACAACCTAATGTTCAAGCCGATTTTGAAAGGCTTTGCCGACGTGGTATTTGGCTCGCGCTTTATGGGCGGCAACCCGCACCGGGTGCTGTTCTTCTGGCACAGCATCGGCAATGCCTGGCTTACCTTCCTCTCCAACATGTGCACCGACCTGAACCTTACGGATATGGAAACGTGCTATAAGTTGTTTCGGCGCGACATTATTCAGGGCCTGAAGCTTGAGGAAAAACGCTTCGGTTTCGAGCCCGAGGTAACGGCCAAAGTAGCACGCGTCAAGGATGCCCGCATCTACGAAGTAGGCATCAGCTACTATGGCCGGACGTATGCGGAAGGCAAGAAAATAGGCTGGCGCGACGGGTTCCGGGCTATTTACTGCATTATCAAATACGGGCTGCTGGCCCGGTAGCTGGCGTGAAAACACGCAGGCAAATGCAAAAGAAATCCGAGGGGCCCGGCTCGACTGTTTGCCGGGACCTTTCGCATGGGCGGGTCAACTTTCTGGCGAACCGGCAGCCTAGTTGCTGATACTGATGGTTATGTCGTCGGCGTACACGTTTTCGGTAGCGCCCGCTCGCCACAGGTAGCATTTGAATTGGTTGGTGGTTTGCACCGAGTCGGGTAGCGTAAACGTCTGCGATACCTGCTGCCATTCCTTGAACTTTTTGACGGCATCAACCAAGGGCATGCGACCGTAAAAAACGGGCTTGTTAATCTCAGGTGAATGCGTTATCTCCACTACCAAACTGCTCGTGGCCTGGGCACTCGGTACCCACACCCACGCCGATACGGTTACGGCTTTCACTTTGGCTATGCTCATTTTTCCTAAGCTGCGGATGTAGGTGTAGCCAAACTCGTTGGCTGGGCCTACCCGCACTGCATATTTGCCCGAGTGGGCCCGCTCGCTACTGATGGTAGCATCGTCGGTGCCGTTCCAGCCCTGTATGCTCTCGAAGTCGTTGCGTGTGACCACCGTTCCCTGCACCGCGGCAGCATCTTTGTCGGAGCACGCGGCCAAGAGCAACCCAAGAATCATCAGGCTAGCCGGATTAATCAATTGTTTCGCCATTATTGTGATTGAGGTTCTTTGGGGCAAAGCTACGGCAATTCAGGGCAGCAGTTTGCTGCCCTGAATTGGTCTATGCACGCAGCTAGTCCGGGTTTGGGGCAACGGGTGCGGACTCTTGCCATTCGGCCGTCGGCTTTGAATTGGCGGGGCGCTCGATGATGATAAGCGGATGCACGGCGCGGGCCATGCCCTGCTGCAAGTGCAGAGCATAGGCACCGGCCGCCAGCAGCGCCCAGCGCGGCTGCCAAGTGCCCCCACCCGGGGCCACGCCGGCGGCCACGGGGGCGCCGCGCACGTCGCACACAGTCCAGTGCACTGAGTCAGGGGCCGCGACCTGCACCTTCAGCTCCGGCGTGCCGCCATTTTGGTGCCAGGCAGGGGCCCAGCGGCCGGCAATAGGCAGCGGCAGGGCAAGGTCGCGAGGCGGGTTATAATTGTCGGTCAGGAGCAGGGTGAGGCGGTGGGGCTGCCGGGACTCGGCGGCCAGCTGCCAGGTTTGATGGGTGGCTTGGTCAGGCCGGCCGGGGGCTTCCTCGGCGGGCAGCCAAGCCAGCTCGGTTTGCGGGAAGTTACCGCTGGGACGCTGCACAACGGGCACGGTGGGCAACCGGCGCGGCCGGTACACCCGGATGTAGTCGACCACCATCGTATCGGCTTCCTCGCGGGCCCAAGCGAGGGCCGCTATGTTCAAAATCAGCGACATGGTGCAGCCGGCTGGTACAAACCGAGTTTCGCGGCGAATGGGAACGCCGTCGAAATAAAACGTGATTTCGTTAGGCAGCCAGCTGACGCCATAGGTATGGAACTGCTCGTGCAGGTTGCCGGCCGGGTCGGTATTGTAGAACTTGCTTTGGCTGGTCAGGTCTTCGCGGCGCGACGGTCGCCAGTAATTGCCGGGCAGTAGGTGTACGTTGTTGGTGAGCACATTGGCGTTGGTTTCGAAAATATCGACTTCATCAGGGGCGCCCCCGTACAGCCAAAAGCCGGAGGCGGCAGCGTCGCTTTTAGGCTGCCGCACCCGCGCCTCGAATAAGCCGTAGCTAAAGCCGTCATCGGTGGGATTGCAGTTCTGAGGGCGCAGCGAGTCGGCCGGGTGCCTGCTCATGAGCATGGGGGTGTCGTAGTGCAGCAGCTTGCCCCGGTAGGGCCGGGGCGCGCGGCGGCGCTCCATGGTCATATTCAGCACGCCATTGCCCTGGTGCAGCGTTTCGGCGGTTGAGTAGCCATCGTCAATAGGTGATGTCTGGCTGCGACCCCACGGGAACGCAAACCGCCACCGCTGGGCCAGGAGGGCGGTATCCAAGGGCGTATTGAACTCCTCGGCCCACTCGAGGCGCCAGTCAGTGTAATTTATGCGGTGCTGTGCCAGTGTTGAGGGCGCTGCGGCCAGCCACATCAGGCCAATAAATAGCAGGGCCTGTACCGGCTTGGTTATGCGTCGTCTGATGGAAGGAGTTAAGTAGTAGAGCAGGAGGTCCATTAGGCAAGTAAACAAAAAAACGGATGCTTACCGGCGGCTAGCCTCGCCACCGTGTCCGCGCAAAGGTCTTTCACGCCAAGCCGGCAAACACCACTGCCCGACCGGCGTGCGTTTAGGCCAAGGGTGCTCGCTGATTTGGCCGTAGTTTTGAAGCTTAGGAAGTCCGGTTTGGGCACCCGGGCGCATTGTCGGGTCAGAACGTTATGTCTAATTACTTTTTCCCATGAGTTCAACTTCTGCTAGGGCGCATTGGCTGGGGATGGCTGGCGTGGCGCTGACTGCTGCGGTGCTGACCGCTGTTTTGTTCTGGCCGATGCTGGTCTATCCCAACGACCATTTTGTGACGGCCGGCGGCGACGCTCTTCAAAGCTATTACGTCACGGCGTTTTACGCTATGCACAACACGGGCACCCAATTCACAGGGATGAATTATCCGTTTGGTGAGCATTTCAACTACCCCAGTCTCCAACCGCTGTTGGCCGTCACGATGGGCTTTTTGCAGCGCCACGGGGTAGAAACAGGGCGCTACGCGGTGGCCATTATTAACTCAGCTGCCTTGTCGTCGCTGCTGATAACGCCGGTGGTGGTCTACGCCATTCTGCGCCGCACGCGCCTACCGGTGGTCTACGCCGCCGTACTGGCGCTGCTTATCGGCTTCATGTCTCCCCAGGTGCTGCGCCTCGACGCTCATTTGGCACTCAGCTATGCATGGTTTGTGCCCTTGCTGTGGTACTGCATCATCCGCATGCAAGAAGCCCCAGCGCGGTGGCAATGGTACGGCGCATTTGTGGCCAGCACTTTGTTTATGGCCACGGTGATGCCGTATTTTCTAGCGCTGGGCTGTTTTTTTCTGTTGGGGCATGTGCTGGTGCTGGGCATGCAACAGCCCAATATGCGGCGCTGGCTGGGCCGCATGCTTGTGGCGGCGCTGCTGCCGCTGTTGCTGTTTAGGGCATACCTCTGGGCCACCGACCCCGTAACCGACCGCCCCCCCAACCCTTACGGCCTGCTGGTGTACGTGGCCACTCCAGGCACCGTATTCACGCCCGCGCTGGGGAAGCTGCACGACTGGTGGCAGCGCCACCTGCCCGGCAGCAGCGACAGCTACGAAGGCCTTGCCTACGTTGGGCTAGTGTGCACGGCCACCCTCGTAGTGGCGCTGGTGGTGGGCCTGGGCAGCGTGGTGCGCCGCCGAAGGTGGTGGCAACTGGGCCGGCCCGCGCTGCCGCTGCACCTGCGCACCGGGCTGTGGGCCGCCGGCCTGCTGCTGCTGCTTTCCTTTGGCTACCCCTTCAAGTGGCGCTGGCTGGATGCTCTGACGGACTACGCCGGGCCGGTGAAGCAATTCCGTTCGCTAGGGCGCTTTGCGTGGCCGTTTTACTACGTGGCCACTACTTTCACGGCCTATTACCTTTATCGGGCGTGGCGCTTTCTGCGCCTGCGGCGCCAGCCGATGGTGGCTTTGGCCGGATTGGCACTGATACTTTTCTGGGCCATTGATGCTTGGTACCAAGTCTCGGCCAAAGCAGCCCAGGTATCAGAAGCCGTGGGGGCCAATGACTTCCTGGACCCCAATACCAGCTTAGCCAGTCGAATGACATGGTCGAAGCGTCAAATTTCTGATTTTCAAGCTATCATGCCGCTGCCATATTTCAATATCGGCACCGATAAATTTGACTTGAGCGGCAGTGGTAACTCGTTTTACCAAGCGTATAAAATGTCTGCTACCACGGGCCTGCCGCTATTGGCCAGCTACATTCCCCGCGCCTCGGTAGGACAGGTAATGCAGCACATTCAGCTATTTAGCAGCGAGTTGATACCCAAAACGTTGCTAGCGGCTTTTCCCAGCCAAAAGCCGATTCTGCTGCTTGTCACGCCCGACGCCCTCACCGAAGCCGAGCAGCGCCTCGTGCGCTTGGGCCATTTGTTGGTGCAGGCCCCTGAAGGGTCCCTCTATGAACTGCCGCTGGCGGCGTTGGGGGCTACTTCGCTTGCCCGGGAGCGAGCCAAAGCCGATTCGCTGCTGCCTGCGCTGCCCGCGCGGGCCGGCGGGTTGCGGGTTACCACGCCGGCTGGCGTAATAGTGCAGGGCTATGACAGCGCCCCCGACCGCCGGGGCCGCCTCGGGGCCGGCGCTTTCTATGCACCCAAAGAGGGCTTCTCTACGCTATACGACGGTCCCTTGCCCATGCCAGCCGACACCGGCCGCTACGAGGCTTCGGTGTGGATGTATGCCAAGTCGAATTATGGCCTTGGCAACATGCAAATCAAGCAATACGAAGCCGGTGGTCGGGAAATAGACCACCAGACCGCCGATGCGCGCCACGCCACCGAAGTGCTCGGCGACTGGGTGCGGGTGGTGGTGCCGTTCCGCCGTGCGCCCACAGCCGTGCGCCTCGAAATCCTCTACGACAACCGCGACCTGCTGGTGGATGACCTGCTGGTGCGCCCGCTCAATACCGATGTGTATTACTACGTGGGCACCGGCGCGCAACGTCAGCTAATCAAGAATACCTACCCCCTGAACCCCTGAGGCCTGCCGGTACCTGCGCCGTAGCTTTGGCGGCCGGGCTGGTTCTGTTCACCTTTTGCTGGTACGGTCCTTCACTACCTTCCCGCGTTCTATGCGCATCTCCATCGTCATTCCAGCCTTCAACGAAGAAGAAAACCTGCCCGAAGTGTGCGCCCGCATCAAAGAGCATTTGGGCGGGCGCTACGAGCGGGAATTAATATTCGTGGACGACGGCTCAAGCGACGGCACCGAGCGCGTGCTGCGCGACATGCGCACCCAAGACCCGGAAGTGCACTACCTCCTGCTGGCCCGCAACTTTGGCCACCAAAGTGCCCTGCGCGCCGGCCTCGACTACGCCACTGGTGACTGTGTTATTTCGCTCGACGCCGACTTGCAGCATCCGCCGCGCCTCATTCCTGAATTGCTGGGGCACTGGCTCTCAGGCTACGACATCGTATACACCCAGCGCCGCGATGACGAAAAACTGCCTTGGCTAAAGCGGAAGACCTCGGCTGCGTTTTATGGCCTCATGAACAAGCTGTCAAGCGTGAGCTTCGAGCCGGGCACTGCTGATTACCGCCTGCTGGACCGGCGCGTGGTAGACGTAATACGGGCCAGTCCCGATGTGGAGTTGTTTCTGCGTGGGTTTGTGCATTGGGTAGGCTTCCGGCAAAAACGAGTGGAGTACACCCCCGAGCCCCGGTTTCGGGGCACCACCAAGTACACGGTGCGCAAAATGGTGAAACTGGCCCTCAGCGGCATCACCTCGTTCAGCGTACGGCCCCTGCATTTTGCCACGCTGGCGGGCGTCTGCGTATCGGCCGTGGCCTTTGCGTATGCCTTTTATGCCATCTATGTGTTGCTCTTCACCAACCGGGCCGTATCGGGCTGGGCCTCCGTGCTGGTAAGTGTGCTCTTTATTGGGGGCATTCAATTGTTGGTGCTGGGCATCATGGGCGAATACCTCGGCCGGCTGTTCGTGCAGTCCAAGCAGCGCCCCCCCTACTTGATTCGCGAAACCGACGACGGCCTGACAACACCCCGCAAGGGGCACTAGCCCCCGCCTAAACCCAACGCGGGGGCCGGCTGCACTAGCCGGCCCCCGTGCAGCAGCCAAACCCAGCGCCCCGGCCCTGCCGGCGGCCCCGGTACTGCCTTATTCTACCGCCTTTATGCGCAAATCGTCGAGGTACACGGGCTGGCTGCCGCCGGTGCGCCACAGGTAAACGCCCAGCGGGCTGGTCGGCATGGCATTGTCGGGAATGGTAAACTCTTTGCTCACTTCGGTCCATTTGCCCGTGTCTTTTGTGCTGTTCACTTCCACGGCATCCCACATCAGCGGCTTGTCGTTGGCAGGGTCCGAGTTACCCACAGTTACCACGAGCGAGGCTTTGGCATCGGCCGTTGGCACGAATGCCCAGGCCGTCACCTTAATTTTTTTAACGCGCGTTTCGTGCAGCTGGCCTAGGGGGGCTTTATAGCTCAGGCTGTAATCGTGACCGGGCTCCACTTTTATCGCGTAGCGGCCAGAGTGGGCCTTATCGCGGCTGAGCATGCCACTCTGAGCTTCGGGCAGCCAGCCAGCCAGGGTGTCAAAGTCGCAGCTGACCAGCAGGCTGGGGTCGGCCGCGGAACTGTCGCTGCCGCCGCAGCCTGCAACCGTCAGGGCCACCAGGGAGCCCAGCAAAAGTAGGGGAGTCTTCATAAAATCAGAAAACGTAAAGGGTTTAGTAGGTAAGAGTTATTGATTAAGGAAACAGGTAAGAATACCCGGTACTGCTACCACAGCTCGGTGAGGCGCAGGTCGTCGGCATACACCGGCTCCTGAGCGTTTACCCTCCAGAGGTAAATCACCAGCTGAGTAGTAGAATGAATCTCGGCGGGCAGGTCCAAGTCGCGGCTCACGTACTTCCACTTCTCAAATGGACCGCTGTCGTTGAGGTACACGTACTTGCTCATGATAGGGTGGTCGGGGTCGCTGGGGTTGGTGACAGCCGCCACAATTACCGCGTTTTCGCGGAAGCTGGGCACCCATACCCAAGCGCTAAGGGTGAGCCGGCGTGGCCGGTGGCCGCTACTCAGCGCGCCCAAACTGGCACGGTAGGTGAGCGAATAAGCATTCTGCGCGTCTACGCGGATGGAGTATTTCCCAGTGTGCGCCTTCTCCGTGGCAAGGGACGGCGGTATTTCGGGCATCCAGCCTGCTACGTCTTCGAAGCTGGTATGCATTAGCTCGTGTTGCTTAGTCTCGAACCTTCCATTACGAGGCTCGCATCCCGAAGCCCATAGGGCGAACAAAAGCAGAAGCCAAATTTTTTGAATTACTTGAGACATTACATAGCTGATTATCAGTCGGAAGAGCTCTGGCATAGCACCTACCAAGGGTGCAGGCGATTGCGTCGGCGCAACACGACGGCGGGCTGCTGGCCCACGGTTTCAAAGTCGATGGCCATGGCCGCGTGTTGCGGGGCCATTTGTGCGTACACACTGGGGGCCATTACTACATAGTCAAGACTATCGATAGCCATGCGGTCGAGAAAGTTATCGGAGGTAACTGTCGCCACGTTTTCGGGCTGCCAGTTAATACCGCGGCGGTCGAAATAAACCAACGCAACGTTTGGCGCACCTTCATTGAATGCCAAAATGTTGGCCCCTGCAGGGACCCCGGCTTTGGCAAGTTCGGCAGCTCCGCCCCGCATCCACACGTGGGCGTAGGGCGTGAAGGGCGGGTAGTCGTCGCTCATGCGTCGGTGCAGACGCTTGTAGCCGTTGGCCACCAAAAAAAACACCAGTACGCCCAGGCCCACACTGGTAAGCAGACGAACTCGTCCTGCGTAGCGCCCGAGGTTCAGCAAACCCAGTACCAGCAACAGCATGGCCGGGGGACCCATTGCACATATCATGTGATAATCGTGAACGCCAAGCCCGGCGCCCATTATCTGGGTGAAAGCGTAGGCGATAAGGACCGATGCCCCGAACAACAGCGTCAGGGGCAGAAAGCGACGCAAATTAGGAAGCAAGAATACCAGAAACAGCCCTAGGCAGACGCCCAGGGTTCGGTATTGCGTGCTGGTTGCGTACTCTTGCAGCCAATTCTGCCGAATGGAGTAAATCACTTCGTGCCATTCGTCCACGCCTTCCACCGGGTTCGCACTCGATTTGAACATCCACGACTGGTAGGTGGCGTTGAGGTATTGATTATGCAGGAAAAAGACCACAATAAGCCCCGCGCCAGCCGCTGACACCAGAAGCAGTTGCCAGCGCTCCTTGGGTAACAGAAGCTGGGGCTGCAAAAAAGCCCATAGCAGCGTGATTCCCGCAACAGCCCCAAAATGCATGGCGCAAGTAGTTTTGATGAGGCCCGCCAAAGCCAGTAGCAACAGCGAAAGCCGTAAATCAACAAAGCGCCTTTTTTCGAAAAAGCAAAACCAGTAATAATAGGCAATAAAGCTGATGCTCAGGCTAAACGGGTCGGGAATGAAACTGCCTGCGTAGAAGGCAAAAAAAGGCGAAGCCAGCAAAAAGGCTCCCGGTACCAATCCGGCTATAAAATGCCCGGTATGCTCGTACACGAGCCGAAAAAGGTAATAAAACCCCAATACGACCATCGCAACATCAAGTAGCCGAAACAGCGTAACAATACTGCCGCGCCCAAAAACCAAGCCGCCAAGCGCCGCTAAGTAAGCTTGTAGCGGAAACTCTACCCCTGTTACTCCGCCAATCGATGCAAGCGAGTACGTTTGAGGCGTTAGAAAATGCAGCCCGTAATCGTAGAAATTAAATGCGAGGGCCAGCCGGTCACACTGGGCCCAGGTATGAATACCGGTTGGCAGTTCGGAAAGGTAAGGAGTATAGAAGGCAGCCCCTAATACAATAAAAAACAACGCTGCCGCGACGTGGTAGGGACGTGGGCGGAACGACCAGCGTGAAGCCTTTGAAGGAATCATATAATTATACTGCAGTGCCCAGACACAAACATGGGATAGCAAAAATACTGTGCCGCGCTTCTGAAAAGACGAAGCCTTATGCCCACTTGTGTAGGGACGTATTACATTAAATAGACGGTGGGCTTTCACACAAGCATCGGATATTTCTGATGCTTAAACGCCAGAGCATGGCGCAATCAAATGCGAAAGCCTTGTGTTTCAGAACAGATTGACGGTGACCCCTTAAGCTGGACTGGTTGTCGTGGCCTGCAACGTCACCGGGGACTTGAGTTCGCACTATCACTTGTTATGGATGTGCATGGGGAGGGAAGCATCTTCCGGTGTTCCAACCCCTTCGGCTACCGTTTGGCGCGTACGCTGCAAAGCCGCATTGTAATAGCCGCTCCCAGCTCGGCGGCGCAACTGGTATAGTTCGCGGAAGCCATCAATGCCACTGAAAATACCCACTTTGCTGCCAGCAGCATCGTCCCAGCGCACGGGCTGCTCACTGAGACGCAAGCCTGCCTTGTGGGCTAAGTAAAGCAGTTCTACGTCAAACCCAAATCGGTTCAGGATGGCATTTTCAATGAGCGGACGGCAGACGTCGAGTCGGAATGCTTTGAAGCCGCACTGGGTATCGGCATACGGCAGTCCGGTCACCAGTTGCATAATCGTATTGAAGAGCCGCCCGCTTTGCTCCCGCAACCACGGCTGGTGCACGCCAATTAAGCTGCGTTCGAGCGCGCGAGAACCAAAGACCACATCGAAGCTGCCGGTCATAATGGGGTCAAGCACTTTTGGCAGTTCGGTAATGGGCGTCGATAAATCCGCATCGGAGAACACCGCTACTTTGCCTTCGGCTGCCAGCAGCCCTTTGCGCACGGCATACCCTTTGCCCTCATTGACCGGATAGCTGATTAAGCGGGTAAGAATGTTTTCTGTTCGGCCAGCAAAAATGGTTTGCACGACTTGCACCGTATCATCAGTGGACCCATCATCGACGACGATGACCTCGCTGTGAAAAGGCTGCGCGTGAAGGTAGGCCAGTACTTTTTTAAGCGTACTGCCTAGCCTTGCGGCTTCGTTATAAGCGGGAATAACAAGGGAGAGAAAGCGCAAAAGATTTTGGAGTTAATCAAAGGCTACTGCAAAGCTAGCAATGAGTTCAACCTAATCCTTGTGCTGACGCTGGTGCGCGGTAAACTTTGGACACCCTAAATCGGGCTCGATAGGGCGAATGCTTAGGGCCAGGGCAGTGATGTCATCAAGAAGCAGTCGTTAAATTTGGCCCTGCCCGACGCATGTCACCCCAAAAAGCTTGTTGGCAGTGGTGAATTTCATTTCGACACTGGTCAGGCCCAGAAGTAGGCGATTGATGACTGGATGGGCGGGCCGCATGTTCGAGGCGGCTTCCTTTTTGGAAAGATTACTGAGGCGCCGCACGGCCCAAATAGGGGAAAACAGACTGCCGTAGAGGTAGTAATTGCTAATGTGGCGAAACTTCGCTTTTTCCAATACTTGGCGCAGCATGGGAATACGGTAGCGGCGGTAGTGCCCCAGAAATACGTCATGCCCGCTCCACAGGGACTGAAACGCCGGTACTGTGATGAAAAAGTAATTATTCGTGCCTACGCAGGCTTCCTTGATGGACTGAAGCATGGCCAAGTCATCGGGAAGGTGCTCGAGCACATCCATCAGCAGCACAAGTGCATTTTCGATGACGGAGGGAATGGCGACCACTTTTTCAATTTTTTGACCTTTCGTGCTGGCTATTTCTTCGGCAGAATAGCCTATATCAACCAGGTACACTTTCGCAATGGAAGCGCGGTAGTGCTTCTCTAACTCCAGCGCGAAGAACCCAGAGCCAGCCCCCACGTCCACGATGGTCAGGGGATGGCCGCTATTCAGCAGCCGTTCAGCATAGAAAAACAGGGGCAGCTTTTTGCTCTGGTAGTACCAATGTGTTTCCGGGTTAACGCCGTTTTCCAGTTCTTTTAAATCCATCGGGAAGGTATTGAAAGCGTAAACATAGGGGGATTTAGCCGTAGTAGCCGGACCGTCGGCCGCCGCAAAAGCGATAAGCCCGCAGGGCATGCGCTCGCTGTATTATTACGCGCTAAAGCCGCGATGCCGCTGCGGCTGTGCCTTTGGGAAACCACTCGTATAGCGACCAACTGCCCTGGTGCCGGATGCGCCGCATGCCTTGCTCCTGAATGAAAGCGGGCTCCCGCTCATAGACCGCCTTCATCGTGGGGCGCTCGCGCAGCAGGTCGCGGTAATAATTGTTGCGCCCGTCGAAATAAGCAGTATCCACAAACACCAGGATGGGCCGCTGGTCGAGTAATGCCAGCAGGGCGGGGTCCGGCCCACCGAGCTTAAACATGGAATACAACTGCTCGGCTTGGCTGCTGATGGACCGGGTCGCTTTCTGTGACATGAGCGGCAGGCCGGTCACCATCGATAGTTGGTAGGTGCGGTTGCAGTGGGGGTCGTCCGGGTCCGTGTTGAAGTTGCTGGGCTCGTCCTGCCATTCGGTGCCGGCGTGGTAGAAGGGAATAGGCAAGATGGCCTGATAGCGGTTTGCCTTGGGCCAGCCCACCAGCTGTTGCATGGGCTCCAGCTCCCCACTTTGGGCCAGCAGGTTGGGGCGTTGGGTTTCGGTGTGGTAGAATTGGACGGCATTCACAGCGTCAGTCACCAGAAGCCCGCACAGCACCGGCAGCACCCAGCGCAGCCCCGGGATGCGCCGCCACTGAGCCGCATACCAGCCAAAGCCCAACAGCACTGCCCACCAGAAAGGCCAGACAAAGCGTCCCAGCGCTCGAAACTGGGTTACCCGGTCGGTGAGCTTATGCAGCCAGCGAAACACGTTCAGGTAATTATAGAGGATGTAGTTGCCGTTATCGATGTCAATGCTTTCTCCCAGGGCGATAATGGCCATTGGGATGGCCGCCAGCAGGAAATATTTCACAAACCCTGCGTTTTCGTTGGCCAATTGGTGAGAAAGGTGCGCCTCTTTGGGCAGGCGGCGCAACAGGGCCAGCACTGCCACCGCCAGCAAGCCAAAGAGCACGAAGCCGGTCAGATAAGACACCGACTCGTATGGGACGCCACTGGTGCGCTCAAAGGGAAAACGGACCTTGTTGTAGATATACCCGGTGAAGAGCGAGCTAAACTGCAGTTTCCATTCTATCCAATCGTAGCCATTGCTGCCCACGGGGCGTTGGCTATAGCGGCCGTCCAGCACCTGCAGCAGCCCCCAGGTAAGGGCCACGGCGCCTGCCAGCAAGCCCGCTGTACCCAGCACCAGCCCTTGCCACGGCCGGTGCGTACGCCAGCTTTCAATCAAGAGTACGGCTACAAATAGGACAACCAAGCCGCTCATGAGTGGCAAATAGTAGAAATGCAGCCACGACGCGGCCACAACGCCAGCCAGCAGCAGCCCAAAGTGCTTGCCCAACGGCCGGCTAGCTTTCCACGCGTTGTACAGCCGCTGTAATCCCCAGGCGGTAAACAGTATGGCTGGCGTGTAGCTAAGGCTCATATGGCCTACCTGCAACCGATACGCCTGAGGTGCCAGCCAGGGCAGGGTCACCGCCAGCAATACCGTAAACCAAGCCGGCAGGCCCAGCCGACGCAGTATCAGAACCAACAGGCCGGTGGAAACCACCAAACCGCTCAAAATAAACAGGTCAAAGAAATACAGCCCATACGGCCCCAGGCTTGGTACCGTCTGCACCAGCCAATGCAACGGGGCCGCTAGCAGCGGCGCACAGTCGGTGTAATAGATGTATTCCCCAAACGGGTAGTTATGGCCGTGTATCAACATTCCATCGCTTAGGGGCTGCCTCAGAAACGAAGCCAGGGAAAAGTAGCTTTTGATGCCATCATAGTGGCTGCAAATCAAATATTGGCCCGGGTTAAACAGCAACGAAGCGTACGTGTTAGCCAGCACAACCGCCTGCACCGTCAACGCCAAAACGGCTGTTGGCCACAGGTAAAACGGGCGCTCAGTAGCATTGTCGGATTGTGAGAATAAGGCGTTGAAATTCATAAGCAAATAATTGGTAGATGCTAGAGCAGCCGGCAAATTAGAGACAAAGGTATGGGTAGCCATCGAAGGCCACCGCTTCAGACAAGATGTCACTTGTTGGAGCCAGTATCTACTTTTGGTGCTGCCCACACAATTGCCGCTCATGCTCCGCATTCACAACTATATCAACGGTCAGCTCGCGCCACCGCTCGCCGGCCGCTACCTCGACAACATCGAGCCCGCTACCGGCCAAGTCTACGGCCAGATTCCCGATTCCGGCCCCGAAGACGTAGCCGCCGCAGTTGCTGCCGCCGAAGCTGCTCTGCCAGCCTGGCGGGCCCTGCCGGCCGAAGGCCGGGGCAGCCTGCTGGTCAAAATTGCCGACCTAATCGATGCCAATCTGGAGCGCTTGGCCCAGGCCGAAAGCCAGGACAACGGCAAGCCCCTGAGCCTGGCCCGCGTGATGGACATTCCGCGCGCGGCCAGCAACTTTCACTTTTTTGGTACGGCTGCCGGTCATTTCGCCACCGAAGCCCACGTGCAGGAAGGCGTGGCCGTAAACTACACCGTGCGCCACCCGGTGGGTGTGGTCGGCTGCATTTCGCCCTGGAACCTGCCGCTTTACCTCTTCACTTGGAAAATTGCGCCGGCCTTGGCCGTGGGTTGCTGCGTAGTGGCCAAGCCGTCAGAAATCACCCCCGCTACGGCTTTTTTACTGAGCGAACTATGCATTGAAGCGGGCCTGCCGGCGGGCGTGCTCAACATCGTGCACGGCAACGGCCCTAACTGCGGGCAGGCCATGGTGGAGCATCCGGGCATTAAGGCCATCAGCTTCACGGGGGGCACTTCCACCGGGCGGCACTTGGCCCGCACTGCCGCGCCCATGTTCAAAAAGCTTAGCCTAGAGCTGGGCGGCAAGAATCCCAACCTGATATTTGCCGATTGCGACCTGGCTGCGGCCGTGGCCACCAGCATCCGCAGCAGCTTCGCCAACCAGGGCCAGATTTGCCTGTGCGGCTCCCGGATATTCATCGAAAGGCCCATATATGAGGCGTTTAAAAGCGAGTTTCTCAAGCAGCTTAAGGGCCAAAAAATAGGCGACCCACTCGCAACCGATACCAAGCAGGGCGCGTTGGTGAGTGAGGCCCACTTAAACAAAGTGCTGGCCTACATTAAACTGGCGCACGAAGAAGGGGGGGGGCTCCTGGCCGGCGGCCACCGCGTCACCGTGCCCGGCCGTTGCGAAGGTGGTTACTTCCTGGAGCCCACTGTCTTCGAAAGCCTGCCGTTTGACTGCCGCACCAACCAGGAAGAAATATTTGGCCCCGTAGTGACGCTTACGCCCTTCGACACCGATGAAGAGGCCCTGATGATGGCCAACAGCACCGACTACGGCCTGTCGGCCACCATCTGGACCCGCGACTTGCAACGCGCGCACCGCGTGGCGCATCGGCTACACAGCGGCATTGTGTGGATAAATACTTGGCTACACCGTGACCTGCGCACGCCCTTCGGCGGCATGAAAAACTCCGGCGTGGGCCGCGAAGGCGGCTTGGAAGCCTTACGGTTTTTCACCGAAGCGCAGAACGTGTGCGTGAAGCTTTAACAAGCAGCTGCTATGCCGTACCAGCAAATGGGAAACCTCTGGTCCGCCTGGCCCCGCTTCTTTGTGATGCTTTTGGTGTTGCTCGTGCTTGATAGTGCATGGTCGTATATGGGGCTTTACATTGACTTTGTAAAAGCGCCTGTGAATGCGTCAGATGGCGGTTTCGCTTTGTCCCAAGCAGCTGTGGAGACAAATGCGTTGGTCAGTTGGGGACTGGGAATGGCGTTCAATGCTGGCCTGCTGGCGTGGGCCTTACGGCAGCGACACGTGGGCGAATCAGTGGCCGCATTCATCGGGATGCTTTGGTTGACCTACCTAAGCTTTTGCTTTTACCTCCTGATTTCATTCGGCTACGGCCTAGCTGCAATGCTGCATGCAATTCTTGGCGCAAAGCCATAAGCGCTAGTCAAATTCAACTCCCGCGTACACCTCCACCAGCGGCACTTGGCAGCCAATGCAACTCAAGTCCAGCACGGCATTGAGGTCGCGGGTTTCGGTGAGCACCCAGCGGCCGAGCTCGTCCAGCGTATGCAATTCGGCGTGAACCGACTGCGCGTCCAGCGTGAGGTACTGGCGCAGGCTTGGTACTTGGCGGTACAGCATAAACTTGTCGCTGCGGTCGTAGAGGCTGGTGCTGGGCGATAGTGCCTCGACCAGTAGCGTGGGGTTTAGCAGGGTGTCAGGCTTTTGGCCATCGTTAAATTCTGGCTTGCCGCACACCACCGTCAGGTCCGGATACACGAAGGCGCTGCCGCTCATGATTTGCAGGCGTTGGTCGCTGCCCACTACGGAGCACCCTTTGCCGCGCAGGCGACTATATAACTCTCCTGTCAGGTTTGCACAAATCAGGTTGTGCGCGTAGCCGGCGCCGGCCATGGCCCGCACTTCACCCTGATAATATTCGTGCTTGAATTCCGCCGCACGCTCTAGGCGTAGGTAGTCTTCGGGCGAAACAAAGGCCGTGGGGTCAGCTTGAAAGGCAGGTTGCTCCATAATACAAGCGAAATAAGCGAATTACCCAAAAGTACGAAGCCAACCCCGCCCTTCTCCTTACCTTTGCGGGCCGAAACTACCCGCACCCCGCATGCCCCACGCTACGCCCGATTACTACGCCCATCCCACTGCCGTCCTCGACGAGGGCTGCCAGGTAGGCCGGGGTAGCCGCATCTGGCACTTTTGCCACGTGTGCGCCGGCGCCGATATTGGCGAAGACTGCAACCTGGGCCAGAATGTTTTCGTGGCCGACGGCGTGACCCTGGGCCGCAATGTGAAGGTGCAGAACAACGTCAGTCTCTACGGGGGCGTCATCTGCGAAGATGACGTGTTTCTGGGCCCTTCCGTGGTGTTCACCAACGTGAAAAATCCGCGCAGCGCGGTGGCTCGCAAAGGGCCCGGCCAATACCTGACCACGTATCTGGAGCAGGGCGTCACCATCGGGGCCAATGCCACCATCGTATGCGGCGTGCGCTTGGGGCGCTACGCCTTTGTGGGAGCAGGAAGCGTGGTCACGCACGACGTGCCCGCCTACGCCCTCGTATACGGCACGCCTGCGCAGCCCCAAGGCTGGATGAGTGCCTACGGGCACCGCCTCACTTTTGACGAAAAAGGCCGTGCGACGTGCCCGGAAAGCGGGGAGGCTTACCAGTTGAGCCCCGACGAACACTCGGTGAGGCCCGTGGTGCCTAACGCAGCCAAACGCCCCCGGGTGAACTCATAATTTATAATTCATAACTCATAATTCCAGCAGTGTACGACCAATTATTGCGCAAAGAGGCCACGCTGGCCGTTATCGGCCTCGGCTACGTGGGCCTGCCCATCGCCCTTGAGTTTGCCAAGCAACTCAAGGTTATCGGCTTTGACATCAACGCCGGCCGGGTGGCCCAGATGAAGCAGGGCATTGACCCCAGCGGCGAACTGGAGAAAAAAGACTTTGAGGGCTGCGACATCACGTTCACCGATTCGCTGGAGGTATTGCGCCAGGCCCAATTCTACATCGTGGCCGTTCCCACGCCCATCGACGAGCATGCCCAGCCCGACCTCAAGCCCCTGCTCGGCGCGTCGTCGTCGGTGGGCAAAGTGCTGAAGAAAGGCGACTACGTGGTATTCGAAAGCACCGTGTACCCCGGTTGCACCGAGGAAGACTGCATTCCGGTGATGGAACGCCTTTCGGGCCTGAAATTTCCGGTTGATTTCAAAGTTGGCTACTCGCCTGAGCGCATCAACCCCGGCGACAAGGAGCACACCCTCACCCGCATCGTGAAGGTGGTGAGCGGCTGCGACGAGGAGTCGCTCGACGTGATTGCCAAGGTATACGAGCTGGTGGTGAAAGCCGGCGTGCACCGCGCCAGCAGCATTCGGGTGGCCGAGGCCGCCAAAATCATTGAAAACACGCAACGCGACGTCAACATTGCCCTGATGAACGAGCTGTCGATGATTTTCGACCGCATGAGCATCAACACCTACGAGGTGCTGGAAGCCGCCGGCACCAAGTGGAACTTCCTGAAGTTCTCGCCCGGTCTGGTAGGCGGTCACTGCATCGGCGTCGACCCGTACTACCTGACCTACAAGGCCAAAGAGCTGGGTTACGACGCCAAAGTTATTCTTTCGGGCCGCACCACCAACGACAACATGGGTGCCTACATTGCCCGCAAGACGGTGCAGATGATGATTAAAAAAGGCAAGGACGTGGCCAAAAGCCGAGTGCTGGTGATGGGCGCTACGTTCAAAGAAAATGTGGAGGATATTCGCAACTCCAAGGTGGCCGACGTGATTCAGGAGTTGAAAAACTTCTCGGTAAATGTCGACATCGTTGACCCGCACGCCGATTCCAATGAGCTGCACCACGAATACGGCTTCCGCCTCACCCACAACGATGACGTACGTGCCGACTACGACGCCGTGATTGTGGCCGTGAGCCACCAGCCCTATGCCGAGAAAGACGAGGCCTATTTCAAATCCATCACCTCCGATAACGCCGTGCTGGTGGACATCAAGGGCCTGTACCGCGGCAAAATGAAGGACCTGCATTACTGGAGCTTATAATTTATTGAGCTGTTAGCCAATAGCTATTAGCTGTTAGCTCTCTGTCTATGGGAGCAATAGCCAAAAAAGCTAACCGCTAATGGCTTTCAGCTAGTCGCTAACAATATGAAAATTCTCGTTACCGGCGGCGCCGGCTACATCGGCTCTCACGCCGTGGTGGAGCTATACCAAGCGGGCTATCAGCCGGTTATAGTCGACAATTTTAGCAATTCGGAAGAATCGGCGCTGGCCGGTATTGAAGCCATTATTGGCGCCAAAGTACCCACGTATCGCATCGATTGCGCCGACAACGCGGCCCTTCGCACTGTTTTTCAGACGGAGGAAAAGATTGACGGCGTCATACACTTTGCGGCGTACAAAGCCGTCGGCGAGTCGGTGCAGAAGCCGTTGGCCTATTTCCAGAACAACGTGGGTTCGCTATTGACCCTACTGGAAGTGATGACCGAGTTTGAGGTAACAAACCTGGTGTTTTCGTCCTCGTGCACCGTGTACGGTATTCCCGATGCCCTGCCCGTAACGGAAGCCACGCCCAGCAAGCCGGCTTCGTCGCCCTACGGCCGCACCAAGCAAATGTGCGAGGATGTGGTGCACGACGTTTCGGCCGCGCCCACCAATAAGCTGCACACCATTTTGCTGCGCTATTTCAACCCAATCGGGGCCCATAATTCCGCTAAAATTGGGGAATTGCCCCTGGGAGTGCCCAACAACCTGGTGCCCTACATTACCCAAACGGCGGCGGGCATTCGGGAGCAGCTCACCATCAATGGCGGCGATTACGACACTCCCGACGGGACCAATATCCGGGACTACATTCACGTCGTTGACCTCGCGAAAGCGCACGTGGTTGCGGTGCAGCGCTTGCTGGACCGTAAGGCCAGTGAGGTGGTCGAGACCTTCAACGTGGGCACGGGCCACGGCAATTCGGTGCTGGAGGTGGTGCAGGCCTTTGAGCAGGCCAGTGGCCTGAAGCTGAACTACCACATCGGCCCACGCCGGGCCGGTGACGTGCCGGCCATCTACGCCGATGCTACCAAAGCCGAGCAGGTGCTGGGCTTTAAAACCGAAACGTCACTGCTGGACTCTTTGGCAAGTGCCTGGAAATGGCAGCAAACCCTTCATAAAAATGGCTGAACTATTGAACTGTTGGATGGCTGAATTGCCTGGGCTGATAAGCCTTCCGACAGTTTAACCATTTAACAGGTCAACAATTTAATAATCCAACCCATGAAAATTCTCATCACCGGCGGCGCCGGCTTCATCGGCTCCCACGTAGTTCGGCTCTTCGTTACGAAATATCCCGACTACCAGATTCTCAACCTCGACGCGCTGACTTACGCCGGCAACTTGGAGAACCTGCGCGACATTGAAAACGCGTCGAACTACAAGTTCATCAAGGGCGATATTGCCGACCAGAACTTCATCGACCAGCTTTTTGCCAACGAAGAGCCCGACGCGGTGATTCACCTCGCGGCCGAGTCGCACGTCGACCGCAGCATCACCGACCCCATGGCGTTTGTGAAAACCAACGTCATCGGCACCGTGAATCTGCTGAATGCGGCGCGCAACCTGTGGCAGCCCGGCGGCTACGATGGCCACGTGTTTTACCACGTAAGCACCGACGAGGTATACGGCTCATTGGACTTCGGTCCCGAAATGTTCACTGAGGAAACGGCTTACGACCCTCGTTCGCCTTACTCGGCTTCTAAGGCTAGCTCCGACCATTTTGTGCGCGCCTGGCATCATACGTACGGCCTGCCCATCAAGCTGAGCAACTGCTCCAACAACTACGGCCCCAATCACTTCCCCGAGAAGCTGATTCCCTTGGCCATTCACCGCTTGCGTACCGGCCAGCCGGTGCCCGTGTATGGCAAAGGCGAAAACGTGCGCGACTGGCTGTTTGTGAAGGACCACGCCACGGCCATCGACGCGGTGTTTCACAAGGGCAAAAACGGCGATACCTACAACATCGGCGGCGTGAACGAGTGGCAGAACCTCAAGCTCATCGAGCTGCTCTGCGACGTGGTGGACCAGAAAACCGGCCAGGCCCAGGGCACCTCGCGCAAGCTCATCAAGTTCGTGACCGACCGCGCCGGCCACGACATGCGCTACGCCATCGACTCCTCGAAAATCATGAACGAGCTGGGCTGGAAGCCGAGCGTGACTTTCGAACAAGGCCTCGCCCAAACCGTAGACTGGTACCTCGCCAACGAAGAATGGCTCAACAGCGTAACGAGCGGTGCTTACCAGGACTACAACCAGAAGCAGTACGCGGGACGGTAGCGCTGCGCTCAATGAGGAATGAAGGATGAGGAATGAAGAATTGCTTCGCCTGATTCGTCAGTAACAATTCCTCATTCTTCATTCCTTATTCTTAATTAAACAAAGTGTACGAAACCCCTTTCCACGAGCAGCCGCTTGATAACCTGACGTTTCTCGTTACCGGTGGTGCGGGCTTTATTGGCTCCAACATCGTGGAGTACCTGCTGAAATACGGCGTGAAAAAAGTGCGGACCTTGGATAATTATTCCAACGGCTTCCGCAAAAACCTGGCGCTGTTTGCCGGAGATTCCCGCCTGGAAATTCTGGACGGGGACATTCGCGACGCAGCGGTGTGCGCTGCCGCCTGCGCCGGCGTAGACGTGGTGTTGCACGAAGCGGCCCTCGGCTCGGTGCCCCGCTCCATCAAAGACCCCGTGCTGACCAACGACGTGAACGTGGGCGGTTTTGTGCAGATGCTGACCGCGGCAAAGGATGCGGGCGTGAAGCGCTTCGTGTACGCCGCTTCGTCGTCCACTTATGGCGACCACCCCGGCTTGCCCAAAGTAGAAGACCGGATTGGCAAGCCGCTTTCGCCCTATGCCGTGACGAAATATGCCAACGAGCTGTACGCCGACGTATTTGCCCGCACCTACGGCATGGAGATAATCGGCCTGCGCTATTTCAATATCTTCGGTCCCCGCCAAGACCCCGGCGGA
Source organism: Hymenobacter rubidus (assembly GCF_016734815.1). GTDB lineage: Bacteria > Bacteroidota > Bacteroidia > Cytophagales > Hymenobacteraceae > Hymenobacter > Hymenobacter rubidus. Next base: position 17,402 of record NZ_JAERQF010000002.1, on the reverse strand, counting down.
GCTTATGCGGCCGTGATTCCGTTGTTCATTGACGCCATACTGAACAATACGCCGCCCACGCTCAACGGCGACGGCGGCCAGACCCGCGATTTTACCTACGTAGAGAACTGCGTGCAGGCCAACATTCGCGCCGCATTGGTGCAAAAGCCCGAAGCGCTGGGCCAGGTTTACAACATTGCCGTGGGCGACCGGACGTCGCTGGTGCAGATGTATGACATTTTACGCGAAGAAGCCGGCTCGGACCTGGCGCCGAAGTTCGGCCCCGACCGGGCCGGCGACATTCGCGACTCTTTGGCCGACATCTCCAAAGCCCAAAACCTGCTGGGCTACAACCCGCAGATTCGCATCCGCGAAGGGCTGCGCCAGACCCTGGACTGGTTCCGGGCCAACCAAGCGTTTATTCAAGAGAGAAATTAATTCGTTTTCATGCAGAGCGCAGCGAAGCATCTCGCGTGTAGCATTATATCAATCGGTTGAATTACTATTGCACGCGAGATGCTTCGCTGCGCTCTGCATGACGTTCTAACACCTCAAATTTCATGAAAGGAATTATCCTCGCCGGCGGCTCCGGCACCCGTTTGCACCCGCTCACGCTGGCCGTTTCGAAACAGCTCATGCCTGTGTACGACAAGCCGATGATTTATTATCCGCTGTCGATTTTGCTGTCGGCTGGCATTCGGGAGGTCTTGATTATCACCACTCCCCACGACCAGGAGCAGTTTAAGAAATTGCTGGGCGACGGCAAAAATCTCGGCTGTGATTTTCAGTACGTAATACAGGAAGTGCCCAATGGCCTGGCCCAGGCTTTCGTGCTGGGCGCTGATTTCATTGGGAAAGACAAAGTGGCGCTGGTGTTGGGCGACAATATTTTCTACGGTTCGGGTTTAGAGGAACTCCTGAAAGCCAACAATGACCCCGAGGGCGGCGTGGTGTTCGCCTACCACGTGCACGACCCCGAGCGCTACGGCGTGGTGGAGTTCGATGCCGATAAGAAAGCCCTTAGCATTGAGGAAAAACCGGCCAAGCCCAAGAGCAACTACGCTGTGCCAGGGCTGTATTTCTACGATAACGACGTAGTCGAAATTGCCAAAAACCTCGAAATGAGCCCCCGCGGCGAATACGAAATCACCGATGTAAACCGCGAGTACCTGAAACGTGGCACGTTGAAAGTAGGTATCCTGGGTCGGGGCACGGCTTGGCTCGACACGGGCACGTTTGAAAGCCTGATGCAGGCCGGCGAATTTGTGAGAGTCATTGAGCAGCGTCAGGGCCTGAAAGTAGGTTCGATTGAGGAGGCGGCTTATCGCCAAGGCTTTATCAATGCTGACCAGCTACGGGCTATTGCCGCTCCGCTGCGCAAAAGCGGCTACGGCGACTACCTGATGCACCTACCCGACCAGTTGATGCTGGAAGAGTAAGACGCCTTTGGCTCCATGAAGAATGAGGAGTGAGGAATGAAGAATTGTCGTTGGATAATTCTTCATTCCTCACTCCTCGTTCTTCATGGAGCGAAGCGTTACTCGTCTAAGTACTGGTGTACAAACTTGATGGCCATGCTGCCCTCGCCCACGGCGGACGCTACGCGGGCCATGGCCCCGGCGCGGCTGTCGCCGGCGGCGAAGATGCCGGGTACGCAGGTTTCGAGCAGAAACGGTTCGCGGGTCTGCTTCCACACGGCAGCGTAGCGCGGGTCGGTTACGAGGTCGCGGCCGGTTAGCAGAAAGCCCTTGCTGTCGCACAGCACTTGGTCGTGCACCCATTCGGTGCTGGGCTTGGCGCCAATGAAGACGAAGAGGGCGCGAGCCGGGCGCTTTTCAACGGTGCCGTTGATGTCGACCATCACGGCTTCAAGGTGGTCTTGCCCGCACACTTCTTTGATTTGGGAAAAAGGCAGCAGCTCAATGTTGGGCGTATGGCGAATTTGCTCAATCAGGTAAGCCGACATGCTGGCGGCCAGGTTGGCCCCGCGAATGACGATGAACACCTTGCGGGCATAAGTCGACAAATACATCGCCGCCTGCCCGGCCGAGTTGCCCCCGCCCACGATATACACGTCCTGCTCGCCGCAGCTGCGGGCCTCGGTGCGGGCCGCACCATAATACACGCCCGCGCCGCTGAGGCGGTCGATGCCCGGCACGTCGAGCGTGCGGTAGCTGACGCCGGTGGTCATCACCACCGCTTTGGTGCTGATTTCACGGCCATCGGTGAGGGTGAGGACCTTGTAGCCGTCCTGCACGCAGAGCTTGGCTACTTCCTGCGGGGCCAGGAACTCGGCCCCGAGGCGCACGGCCTGGGTCCAGGCGCGGTAGGCCAGCTCGGCGCCGCTCAGGCCGGTGGGGAAGCCCAGGTAGTTTTCGATGCGGGAGCTGGTGCCGGCCTGGCCGCCGGGCGTCTGGCGCTCCACAATGAGGGTTCTGAGGCCTTCGCTGGCACCGTACACGGCGGCGGCCAGGCCGCTGGGGCCGGCGCCTATCACCACCACGTCGTACATCTCCTGCAGCGGCTTATTGGCAATGCCCAGGTGGTCGGCCAGTTCAGCCTTGGTGGGGTTGGGCACCGTTTTGCCATCGGCACAGATGACCAGCGGCAAGTCGGTGGCTGCAAAGCCGCGGGCTTTCACCAAATCCTGCGCTTCGGGGCTCGTTTCGTAATCCAGCCATTGGTAGCCCACCATGTAGCCGCTGAGGAAGTCCTTCAACTCGTGCGAAAGCGGCGACCATTGAAAGCCAATCAGGCGCACGCCGTCGAAGGGCGGCTTGTGCGTTACCTGCCAGGCGTCGAGCAAGTCGTGCAGGGTGGGGTAGAGGAGGTTTTCGGGCGGGTCCCAGGGCTTCATCAGGTAGTGGTCGAGCCGGGCCGAGTTGATGGCCCGCACCGCGGCTTCCGTGTCGGCATACGCCGTGAGCAGCACTCGCTTGGCATCGGGGTAAAACTCGCGCGAAGCCGTGAGCAGTTCTACCCCTTCCAGGTCGGGCATGCGCTGGTCGGCAATGATGAGGGCCAAGGGCTCTTCTTTGGCCTTGAGCTCCTGAATGGTGGCCAGGCCCTCGGGGCCGGAGTTGACGCGCAGAATCCGGTAGTCCTGGCTGAACTCCTGGCGCAGGTCGCGCGTGATGGCGGCCAGCACCTGGGTGTCGTCGTCGATGGTAAGGATAATGGGTTTTTTTGCAGCCATGGTAAGGAAGATGATGCTCTAAGGTAAGGGCCCAGACTTCTCGGTGCTATGCCGGAAGCACGCGCCGCCCGTCGGGTCAGGCGTGGCGCAGCGTCTTCACGCTGGGACGCAAGTGGTTTCAATCGCCGGGAATGTTTTGGGATGCGCAGCAGGCCGAACGCCGAAGCAAGTGGTTTTGCTGCTACGCCAGCGGCTTGGGCACCGGCAGCCAGGCGCAGAACTCGGTGCGGCCCGGCACCGAATGCACTTCCAGCCGCCCATCGTGCTGCTTAATGATGCGCTGGGCAATGTCGAGCCCCAGGCCCGAGCCGGCACCGGCCTGCTTGGTGGTATAGAAAGGCTCGAAGATGTGCGGCAGCACATTGGCCGGAATGCCGCTGCCGTTGTCAATCAAAAACACGCGCACAAAATCGCCTTCGCGCCGGGTGCGCAAGGTAATTTCGCCGCCCTGGGCCGGCAGGGCATCCACGGCGTTGTCGATGAGGTTGGTCCATACCTGGTTAAGGCTACTAACCTGGCCGCGAATCTGGGGCAGGTCGGGGGCATAGTCGCGGACAATGCGCACGTTTTTCTGGCGCAGCTGGAAACCCAGCATATTGACCGTGCTGTCGAGGCCGGTTGTCACATCAAGCAGCTCAAAGCCGCCGTCGCGGTCCATGTGGGAATAAGTTTTCACATCGGCCACCAGCTTGCTGATGCGGCTGCCGGCCTCCTGCACGTCGCGGATTAGCTGGAGCGTGGTTTGCTGGCTTTCGAGCCAGGCAAACGCGGCCGGGCGCGCGGCGCGGGGCAGCACCTCGGCCGCACCGGCCAGGGTCTTTTCCGTCAGGCCCATTTCGAGCAGGCCCGGTGCCAGCCGGTAGCCGTCGGCCACGCCCTGCGCGGTGAGCCAGTCGGCCAGTTCGTCTTCCCGCTCCGACTGCTCCAGGGCCGACCGGCGCGGCGCGGGCTCGTCGGTTTTGGCCACGGGCGCGGCCAGGGCCGCGAAGGCGCACAGGTGGGCCGGGTTGGGGCTCAGCTCCAGCAGCTCGCTGAGCAGGTGGGGCTGGGTGGCGGCGCGCTCGGCCAGGGCCTGGGCGGCGCGGGCAATGGCCGCCGCGGGGTTGTTGAGCTCGTGGGCCAGGCCGGCCGAAAGCTTGCCCAGGGCCCGCAGCTTGTCGTCGCGCTCCTGGCCGCGCACCTGCTCGCGGCTGCGGTCGTTCATCACGGCCACCAGGCTCTGAATCAGCTCTGGGCTTGCTTGCTCCAGGGCCGGAAACTGGTCGCGGTGCAACTGGTAGAGCAAGGTGTCGCCCACGGCCACGCCCTGGCTGCCGAAGTTACGCAGGCGCGAATAGGGCAGCACGCCCGTCACCTGCCCGGTCTCAACGCGGAACACGGGGTCGCGCTGGGCGCCCTTCACGGCGTAGAACTGAATGGTGCCGCGCACCACGGCCATCATGAAATCGGCCTGCCCGCCTTGCTCAAACAGAATTTCGCCATCGGCGGCCGTGCGGCTTTCGCCGTGGGCCAGCAGCCACTCAAGGGTTTCGGCCGGCAAGTCGGCAAATACGGTGACAGTCGCCAGCTCGGCGGGGGAAAGGGTAGCGGTTTCGACCATGGCTATACAACTATAAAAAGAGCAAAATGTTGAGCAGGTCCGGGCCGTGGAAGCCGTACCTTGCACCCGATGGCCCGAGGCTTCAGAAAGACGAAAGCTACGGCCAAAAGGCAACTTTTTCGGCTGGGATGGCCTTATAAAACATCCGTTAAACTCCCCGAAATTAAGCCTTTTCATGGCCAAAGCAAGAAGTGTATTTTTCTGCCAGAGCTGCGGCGCGCAGTCGGCCAAGTGGCTGGGCCGCTGCCCGGTGTGCGGCGAGTGGAACACCTACGTCGAAGAAGTGGTGCAGAAAGAAACCGCGGCCACCACCACCGGCCAGTGGAAGCCCGCCAGCACCGTGCCCGGCGGCAACCTCACGAAAGCGGCCAAGTCCGTCCCGCTCGGCGACATCATGGCCGAGGACGAGCCCCGCATCCTCACCCCCGATGGCGAACTGAACCGCGTACTGGGCGGGGGGCTGGTGCCCGGCTCCATTGTGCTCATTGGCGGCGAGCCCGGCATTGGCAAAAGCACGCTCATGCTCCAGATTGCCCTGAGCCTGCACCAGCTGAAAGTGCTGTACGTGAGCGGAGAAGAGAGCGAGGCGCAAATAAAAATGCGCGCCGAGCGCCTGGCCGATGGCCAGCATCCCGACTGCTACATCCTCACCGAAACCAACACCCAGAACATCTTCCGCCAGATAGACCAGGTGCAGCCCAACATCCTTGTCATCGACTCCATCCAGACCATGCATTCCACGCTGGTGGAAAGCGGGGCGGGCAGCGTGAGCCAGGTGCGCGAGTGCACCGCCGAGTTCCTCAAATTTGCCAAGGAAACCAGCACGCCGGTGCTGCTCATCGGCCACATCACGAAAGACGGCAGCATCGCCGGCCCCAAAATCCTGGAGCACATGGTGGATACCGTGCTGCAATTCGAGGGCGACCGGCACCTGAGCTACCGCATCCTGCGCACCACCAAAAACCGCTTCGGCAGCACGTCGGAGCTGGGCATCTACGAGATGCAGGGCGATGGCCTGCGCCAGGTGAGCAACCCGAGCGAAATCCTGCTCTCGCAGCGCGGCGACAGCCTGAGCGGCATGGCCATCGGGGCCACGCTGGAAGGAAACCGGCCGCTGCTGGTAGAGGTGCAGGCCCTCGTCACCCCGTCCACCTACGGCACGCCGCAGCGCAGCAGCACCGGCTTCGACGCCAAGCGCCTGCAAATGCTGCTGGCCGTGCTGGAAAAGCGCGCCGGCCTGCGCCTGGGCCAGCACGACGTGTTCCTGAACATTGCCGGCGGCCTGCGCCTCGACGACCCGGCCCTCGACATGGCTGTGTGCGCCGCCGTGGTGTCGTCACTCAACGACTTGCCCATTCCCGGCAACGTGTGCCTGGCGGCTGAGGTGGGCCTGAGCGGCGAAATTCGGGCCGTGTCGCGCCTCGACCAGCGCCTGGCCGAAGCCGAAAAGCTGGGCTTCCGGGAAATGTACGTATCCCAGTTCAACGGCAAGGGTTTAGACCTGGCGCGTTTTGGGCTGAAGGTGCACGCAGTCAGTCGGCTAGATGAAGTACTGAGCTGCTTATTTGATTGAGCAGTAAGGCGATACTTATAAAAGTATTGCTATACTATTGTTCAGCTGCTCAGGGTAGTTCTTCCGGGATGCCAAGCAAAATGGCGCGATATTATTTTGGACTTTATAAACGGAAAAGCCTTATCTTCGGATTGCTGATAGGCTTTTTTCGCGAATTTTTAAGTAAGGCGGCTTGGTTCTATCCATTGTCTGGTCCGTTTTGGTAGTTGTTTTGGCTGCTCGTCTCCTTGAGGTTATGATGTTACCTTTTCGTTTTTGTGCACACCGGCTGCTTGGCACGGTACTGCTACTGCTGCCGCTGCTGGGTCAGGGGCAGGGACGTACGACGGTCGTGGGCGCTGCCGCCAAGGCTGCCCAGTTCACCGACGATGTCAATACCAGCGGCGTAGCCATTCTCACGGGACGCATAAACGGGCCGACGACGGATTCAGTATCTATTTCATTGCGCGAAAATCCACTCGACCCAAAGGAAAAGCTGTATCGGTCCGCCATAACTGAAAAAGGAGAGTTCAAAATAACGGTGCCCTTGAAAGGGCCTTCCAAGGCTGACTTCGTGTATGGCGACGATGTAGCCCCGCTGTTCCTGGACCCCGGCACCGACTTGGATGCCCGCTTCAAGGGCACGGATATGTCGGGGACGCTGCGCTTCAAGGCCAACGACGTGCCCACTGGCTTGGCCACCAAGCTGCGCAACGGCAACAACCTGAACGCCGAGCAGCGCCACCGCCAGCAGGCTGCCAACGCCAATAATTACCTCCAGGAAGCAGACGCGCAATTTGTGGAAAACGATGGTTTTCAAGTATTGCCCGACAACATCCAGCTGTACGAAGCCCCGTTCTTGTCGTTTCTGGAATACCGCCGCAAGCACGAGTTTAACTTTCTGGAAGACCACGCCGCCAAGCAGTCGTTCACGCAGGACTTTTACAACTACGCCCACGCCGAAGTGGTGTACTCCTATGCCAACGACCGGCTCACGTTTCAGGACCTGCGCGAGCAAGTGGTAAACACCGAAGGCCGCCTGAAAATGGCCCCCGACTACTACAATTTCCTGCGCGAGCCCGGCCTGCTCAACGAGCCCAATGCCGTGCTGAGCGAGCTGTACCACGAATTCCTGCTCAACTACGTGCATTTTACGGTGGCGCAGGACAAGCACCAACGCACCGACCCGGACTTTTATCCGGCCTCCTACGCCTTGGCCAGTCGGAAGCTCAACGGCACGACCCGCGCCATTATTCTCGGCCGCATCTTGCAGGAGTCGTTCCGGTTTGGGCACGTGAAGCAGTCGGCGGCCATGCTGGCCGACTTCCGCAACTATGACTCCAAGAATGCCTACTATCCGACGCTGCTGGCCGATTTCAACCAGCACAAGGACTTCGCCATTGGGGCGCCGGCCCCCGACTTCACCCTCACCTCGGCCACCGGCGACACTGTACACCTGCACGACTTTCAGGGCAAACTGGTGTACCTCAACTTCTGGAAAAGCACCAACGGCTTGTGTCTGCGCGACCTGGCTTATGCACAGGAGCTGATTCGCAAGTTTGAGGGCAAAAACATTGTTTTCATCAACGTGGCCCTCGATGAGAACGAGCAGGCCTGGAAGCAGCTCGTGACCGTGAAAAAACTGCCCGGTGTGCAGGTGCGCGTGCCCGGCGGTGGCCTGCGCTCGCCCGTGGCGAAAGAATACGCCTTGCAGGAGGTGCCCACCTACATGCTGGTGGGGGAAGACGGTACCTTCCTCAATACCAAGCCGAAGCGCCTGAGCAGCCGCGCTGCCGTGGATGAAATCAACCAGTCGTTCGGCAAGGCCAGCACCTACACCAGCGCCATCGAGTTTCCGGCCACCAAGAAATAGCGGTAGCCCACCAGTTGTCATCCTGAGCGGAGCGAAGGACCTTATCACGCCAGAAAAGCCGTTAGAACATTCCTAACGCCAGCTGTTCTCTCGTGGCAAGGTCCTTCGCTCCGCTCAGGATGACCTATTTTTAGCCTTTCCGTTTTCCGTCCCTACGATGTCTGTGCTCTCCGATAGCCTCAATGTTTTGTCGAAAGTCACCCCGCTGCGGGTCTGGAACGCGACGCAAATCATTGGCTCCTACATCCTGAGCAAGCTCACGGGCCGGGCCCGGCTGCGCGGGCTGCCCATGGCCCTCAGTTTTGAGCCCACTACCAGCTGCAACCTGCGCTGCCCGGAGTGCCCCAGCGGCCTGCGCTCGTTCACCAGGCCCACGGGCATGCTACCGGCCGATTTATTCAAGCGGACCATTGACGAGGTGGCCAGCCGGCTGTGGTACCTGATATTTTATTTTCAAGGCGAGCCCTACCTGCACCCGCAGTTTCTGGAATTGGTGAAGTACGCAGCCGATAAAGGGATTTACACCGCCACCAGCACCAACGCCCACTACCTCAACGACCAGAACGCCCGCCGCACGGTGGAAAGCGGGCTGGACCGCCTCATTATTTCGCTCGACGGTACCACGCAGGACGTATACCAGCAGTACCGCGTGGGCGGCAAGCTGGAGAAAGTGCTCGAAGGCACCCGCAACGTGGTGAAATGGCGCAAGGAATTGAAATCGAGCACGCCGCGCATCATTTTTCAGTTTTTGGTGGTGCGGCCCAACGAGCACCAGATTGACGATGCCAAGCAATTGGCCGAAGCCTTAGGCGTGGACGACGTGTGGTTCAAAACGGCCCAGATTTACGACCACGCCAACGGCTCGCCGCTCATCCCCACCATCGACTATTACTCGCGCTACCAGAACAACGGCAACGGCACCTGGAGCCTGAAAAACCAGCTCCTGAACCACTGCTGGAAAATGTGGCATTCCTGCGTCATCACCTGGGATGGGCTGGTGGTGCCCTGCTGCTTCGACAAAGACGCCGAATACCGCCAGGGCGACCTCAAAACCGAAACCTTCCGTCAGCTCTGGCGCGGCCCGAAATACCAGCGGTTTCGCAGCACGCTCCTCAAGGGGCGCGACCAGATTGAGATGTGCCGCAACTGCTCGGAGGGCACCAAGGTATGGGGGTAAATGCCGGGCCGCACCCGCACCAGTACGTGCTGCCGGTGCCCACGCTGGCCGAACTCACCGGCGCGCTCATTGGGCAGCACTGCACCGCCTGGCCGGCTGCGGATGCCCGTGCGCTGGCTGCCATTCAGCCCGAGGCGCTGACGCTGAACCTCGGCACCTTTACGAGCACGGCGGCGTGGGCCGGCGCCGGGACTTTCCCGGCAGTGGTGGTGCAGCAGGAGGCAGGCCGTGTACTGGTGGCGTGTGCCTGCGACGAGCCCAAACCGAAGCTGTGCGAGCACCAGGCGCTGGTGCTGCTGAGCGTGTTGCAGCGGCGGGAGCTGCGGCTGTTTTTTGACCAGCCGGCGCGGCAGCAGTTTCTGCGAACGCTGGCCCGCGACTACGGCCTGGAGCACGCCGAGGACCTCGACACGCATTTTGAGCTGACTTACAGCCGGCCCGGTACCGTGGTGGCCTTGCCCCGACGCACCGAACTTTATCCGGTGACGTCTACCGCCAAGCAGGACTTGCTGGCGCAGCTGTGGCTGCCTAAAGCAGCGCCGCCCGAGCTCCAATCCGTTGGCTCGCAATTCTTGGTGCTGGACCGCCACCGCTACTACGGCCACCTCACCATTCACTTGGCCGAAGCTGCGACCACGGCCACCGGCAAGCTCAAAAACCCGGTGTCGCTGCTCAACCCGCTGGACGGCATCTGGCAGCTGACGGACCCCGACGAGGTGAAATTTTATACGGCCCTGGGCCGGTTCCAGCACAACTACGATGAAGAACGGACCGAAGTGGCCCTGGCCGCGCTGCGGGCCGTGGTGCGCAACCCCGCCGGCCTGCCCGTGTACGCACACAACCCGGCGGCGTCGGAAAAGATAACGGCGGCTTCGTTGCGGCCTGTGCAGCTGCGCCAGGCCAAAACCGACCTGCGCCTGCGCGTGACCCAGCAGGGCGAGTACTTCGAAGTGCGCGGCGAATTGCTGCTCCACGACGAGCCCTTCGACCTGAAAACCCTGGCCATTCGCTACGAGTATTTTCTGGTGGCCCGCGAGGCGCTGTACCTGCTCGACGACCTCAATGTGTGGCGGGTGGTGGCTTTTTTTCAGAAGCGCAACAACACGCTGCTGATTCACGAAAGCAAGTTCGCCGAGTTTCGGACCGACGTGCTGGCCAACCTCGAAGGCAAGCTGCGCATCGACTACGGCTACGTGGTGCCGGCCACGCCCGAAGACCGCGCCGCACTGGGCTTCGACGAGCCGCCGGTGCCCCTGCTCTACCTCACCGATGCCGGCCCGCACGTGGAGCTGTTGCCCGCCATGCGCTACGGCCCGCAGGAAGTGCCTGTGTTTTCGCACCGCCGCCTTTATGCTACCGATGAACTGGGCCGGGCCTTCGTGCTGGCCCGCGACCGCGACGCCGAAGCCCGCTTTGAGCTGGCCCTGCTGCGGCATTACCCCGATTTTCAGGAGCAGCTGAGCCAGGAGGCGCTATACGTGCCCAAAACCCATTTTCTGCGCGAGGAGTGGTTTTTGGAAGCGTTTGAGGACTGGCGCAACCACGGCATCACCATTCTGGGATTTAATGAGCTTAAAAACAACACGCTGAACCCGCACAAAGCCCGCATAACAGTGCGCGTGAGCAGCGAAACCGACTGGTTCGAAACGCTGGTGCGGGTGCGTTTCGGACAGCAGGAGGCTCAGCTGCGGCACCTGCGCCAGGCCATTCGCAACCAGAGCCGCTACGTGCAGCTCGACGACGGCACGCGCGGCCTGTTGCCCCAGGAATGGGTTGAGAAGTTTGCAGCGTGGTTCGCGGCTGGCACTGTGGTGGAGGAAAAAATCCGTACGCCCAAAATCAGCTTCGCGGCCCTGCCGGAGCTGTACGAGCCGGCCGTCCTCACACCCGAAGCCCTGGCCGAGCTGGCGCGCTGCCGGGCCGCCGCGGCCGATTTCACCGGCATTGCGCCGGTGACCGTGCCCGCGGGCCTGCGCACCACCCTGCGCCCCTACCAGCAGCAGGGCCTGAACTGGCTGAATTTTCTGGACGAGTTTGGCTTCGGCGGCTGCCTGGCCGACGACATGGGCCTGGGCAAAACCGTGCAGGTGCTGGCTTTTCTGCTGCACCAGCAGGAGGCGGGCCACCGCCCGGCCAGCTTGGTGGTGGTGCCCACGTCGCTGGTATTCAACTGGCAGGCCGAGGCGGCGAAGTTCGCGCCCACGCTGCGGGTGTACGTGCTGCACGGCGCGGGGCGGCGCCAGGAAATCAGCCAGTTTGCAGAGCATGACATCGTGCTGACGACGTACAACACGGTGGTATCGGACAGTAAATGGCTGAAAGATTACCGCTTCAACTACGTGTTTCTGGACGAGGCCCAGGCCATCAAAAACCCCGACTCGCAGCGCTACCGGGCGGCCTGCCTGCTGCAAGCCCGCAACCGCGTGGTGCTGACGGGCACGCCTGTGGAGAACAATACCTACGATTTGTACGGGCAGCTCTCGTTTGCCTGCCCGGGGTTGCTGGGCAGCCGGCAGCACTTCCAGCGCGAGTTTGCGGTGCCCATCGACCGGTTTAAGGATGCGCGGCAGGCGCGGGCGCTGCAGCAGAAAATCAGCCCGTTTGTGCTGCGCCGCACCAAGGCGCAGGTGGCCACCGAGCTGCCCGCCAAAACCGAAATGGTGCTCTACTGTGAAATGGGGGCCGAGCAGCGCCGCGTGTACGAGGCCTGCAAAGAGGATTTCCGTGCCAAGCTCCTGGGCCTGCACGAGGACGAACCCCTCAAAAACCACATGCACATCCTGCAGGGCCTCACCAAGCTGCGCCAAATCTGCAACTCGCCGGCGCTGCTGCCCGAGGAGGAGTTTTATGGCCAGGCGTCGGCCAAGATGGAGGTGCTGCTGGAGGAAATCAGTACAAAAGCTCCGCAGCACAAAATCCTGATTTTCTCGCAGTTCGTGGCCATGCTCAACCTGATTCGGAAGGAGCTGGCCCAGCGCGGCATTGCCCACGAATACCTCACCGGCCACACCAAAGACCGGGCCGGCGCCGTCAACACCTTTCAGCAAAACCCCGACGTGCGCGTGTTCCTCATCAGCCTGAAAGCCGGCGGCACCGGCCTCAACCTCACCGAGGCCGACTACGTGTACCTCGTAGACCCGTGGTGGAACCCCGCCGTCGAAAACCAAGCCATCGACCGCAGCTACCGCATTGGCCAGACCCGCCACGTGGTGGCCGTCCGCCTCATCTGCCCCGATACCATTGAGGAAAAAATCATCAAGCTTCAGGAAACCAAACAGGCCCTGGCCCACCAACTGGTGAAAACCGACGCCGCGCTGCTCAAGTCCCTCACAAAACAGGAATTGTTGGGCCTCTTTAGCTAGATGGCTGAGGCACTTGGCAACTCAAGCACGTCATGCAGCGCGTAGCGAAGCACCTCGCCCGTGCACTTGTCATCCTGAGCGTAGCGAAGGACGTTATCGCCAATAGAAGCTGTTTGGGAAGGGTGTCGTTTGCCGGTGCAACGCCTACGGCGTCGCACCGGGCGGAACCTTCTTTCTAAACAGCTTCATAAACAGTTTTGTAGTACCTCCGTTCGGTACAATCGTGATAAGGTCCTTCGCTACGCTCAGGATGACAGGCGATGCCTGCGAGATGTTCCGCTAAGCATGACTGCCTATTCAAAAAGTGCACCGGCCAAATGCCTCAGGCCAGAAACGCACCATGCCACTGGCTTGCCTTTTCGGTGCAAGCCAGTGGCATGGTGCTGTAGCAGCAGGCAGAAAAGCCGAAACCGGCTTATTTGTGGCTCTTGTCCAGGTTCTTGCCGAGGTCTTCTACTTGCTTCAGGAAGTCGTCGGTGTCGGTGTCGGCATACACGCCGTAGGCCGACGAAATGGTGCCGCGCACGCCATCAGTCGCTTCAATGGCGTAGAGAATGGACATGTCATCGGGGTCGCTTTCGCCCTCGAAGCGGTAGAAATCCACAATGGTTACCTCGTCGGGCGCGTAACTTTTCGACGAATTCTGGTCGAGGGTGTGCAAGCGGCCGTTGGTTACTTTGAAATCCTGCGTGAAGCCGTCTTTGGTCAGCTTGTTTTCTACGTTTACGAGCGACCGTTCTTCTTCTTTGTCCTGCATGGCGATGGGTGTTGTGGGTAAGGAAATACGGCGGAGCCGGAGCTAACGCAACCCGCCCCCGCCCCGGCTATACGCAGCCAGGGCGGGGGCGGGTTATATGTATTTATTCCAGCAACTTTATTTCAGCAATCAGCAGGTTCGGGTCGCGCCTGCCTCAGAGGCCGCCCTTCGCCGCCCGTGCCTCAATGGTGCGCTGCAAACGGTCTACATCGAGCTGTCCGCAGGCACCGCCGCAGCCCTTGGCACAGCCCGCGGCCGTCTTACTGAAGAACGCCCGGTAAAAAATCCGGGCCACGTAGAACGCCGCAGCCACAAACAGCGCCCCAATAAGCAAGTACTGAATTTCGACGGAAGCAATGGCAAGCAATAGCATGCGAGGTAAACTGCGATGGGAAGAGAATAGTTTAAGCCTGTATTATTCCTCTTATGCTTGCCAGAACTCGCCAATGGTGGCTTGAATCTCGGCGTGCAGCCGGCCATTGCTGGCCACTACATCCCGGCCAAACAGCGGGTCGCCGTCTTCCAAAAACTGCGTGACGTGCCCACCCGCCTCCCGCACCAGCAGAATGCCCGCCGCCACATCGTAGGAGTTCAGGTTGAATTCAAAGAAGGCTTCGCAACGCCCGGCGGCCACATACGCCAAATCAACCGCCGCCGAGCCCAGCCGGCGCACCCCGTGGCTGCGGCTCATAAAAGCGCCCAACAGCTGCAGGTAAGCCGGCATTTTGCCAAAATCCTTATAAGGAAATCCAGTGGCAATGAGGGCGCTGTTGAGTTCTGGAATATCGGTGACGTGGATGGGCTGGTCGTTGCAGAACGCGCCGCCGCCGCGCACCGCCCGAAAACTCTCGTCGCGGTTCACCTCGTGCACCACGCCCACCACCAGCTCGTGGCCTTGCAGCAGCGCCACGCTGATGGAATACACCGGCAGCCCGTGCACAAAGTTGGTGGTGCCATCGAGCGGGTCAATTATCCAGGTGAATTCCTCGGTGTGCGTGTCTGGCCCGGCAGTTCCCTCCTCGGTAATAAAGCCGGCCTGGGGCAGCAGCTGGCGCAGGCCGGCCACGAGGCGGCGCTCGGTTTCCTGGTCTACGTAGCTCACGAGGTCGTGCAGGCCTTTGTGCTCAATCCTGGCGCGGTCGAATACGGAAGCTTCCTGGCGGATGAACTGAGCAGTGGTGCGGCAGAGGTCGGCAAGGGCGTGGGAGAGTTGGAAGAAGTCGAGGGGCATATTAGAATTTTGAAGATGCAGAGACGCATACTTGCGTATTGCCGTTGCTGATGTGGTTAGTGCTGTGTGGTTGTGGGTATTCCGGTGCGGTTCCATTCGTTCAACGCCGAGACGCAAGTATGCGTCTCTACATCGTTCAGGTAAACGCCGTCTTTCTGTTCCAGCCTACTACTATAGCCACCAGCAGTAACAACACCGCCAGCACCTGCGCGCCCCGCCCAATCAACTCCCCAAACCGCACATAAAACGTCGCCTCCTCATTCAAATGCACGGTAGCGCGACTGGCGGTGGGCACCCAGGCTTTTTCGCGCTGAGTGATTTCGCCCTTCTGGTTGATGAAGCCGGTGAAGCCCGTATTGGCGGAGCGGGCCAGGTCGCGGCGGGTTTCGATGCAGCGTAGCTGGCCGTAGCTGAGGAGCTGGCGGTAGCCGGGCGAGTCGTGCCACCAGGCATCGTTGGTGATGAGGCCCAATAAGGTGGCGCCATTGTGGGCGTATTCGCCCACAAAATCGCCGTAAATGGATTCGTAGCAGATAACCGGGGCCACGCGCAAAGCCGGGGCATTAGCCGGTGCCCGGTACACCGTGCGTTCGGCCTGGCTGCCCACGCTGCCCACGGTGCCCCCGAGGTCGATGTGGGAAATGAGAGAGGCCAGGATAGGCGGAATTTTTTCTACACCAGGCACGAGGCGCGACTTGTGGTAGAAGGCAATAGGAGCAGTAGCCGAGGCGAAGTACGCGCCGGTGTTGAAGATGTCGTAGTAGCCGAGGTCGTCGCGGTGCCGGGCGGTTTCGCTGGCCGCTTCCTTGTTGGGGTAGGAGTTGATGGTGGTGATGCCGGTGAGCAGCGCCACGCCGGGGTGCTGCGCCAGCCACTCCCGCACCCGGCGAATTTTGGGGTTGCTTTCGATGGTGTTTTCCCAGTAGGGTTCTTCCAGCGCCGTTTCGGGCCAGAGCACGAGGCGGGTTTGGGGGGTGAGGTGCTGCTCGGAAAGCGCGAGGAGGCGGGTAAGTTGGTCGTCGTAGGGAACGAACTTAGCACCGCCTTCAAATTTCTCCACGTAGGGGTCGAGGTTGGGCTGCACCACCACTATTTCCGCCGTAGGGCCTTTTTCCTGGTAAGTGGCCCCGATGAGGTAGGACAGGCCGATGGGTAGAATAATGAGCAATAAGCAATGAGCAATGAGCAATGGCCGACTGAATTGCTTGCCCACAATTGTTAATTGCTCATTGTTCATTGCTAATTGAAAAAAGGCAAGGTTCACTACCCACACCCACACCGAGCCACCCAGAAAGCCCGTGTACTCGTACCACTGCACCCATTGCGGCGCCGCGGCGAAGCCATTGCCCAAGGTGAGCCAGGGCCAGGTGATGTCCCAATGCAGGTGCAGCTGCTCAAACGCAACCCAGAACACGGGCAGGGACAGGTAGCCAATGCGGTTGCCCAGGCGTTTCTTGGTCTGGCGAAAGGCCATCAGCGGCAGGCACATGAGCAGGGCATTCAGCACGACGGCGGCAATGCCGGCCGCGAGGTCGGCGTAACTCACCCACCAGGTGGTGAGGGCATTCCAGAGCACTAGAAATAAATAGGTGCTGGCGAATACCCGGCCTTTGCGGGCGCCGGCCAGGGTGAGCTGCCGCTCCATAACGAGGTAGGGCACCCACCCGATGAACAGCAGCGGGACCAGCCAAGCCGTGGGATGCGGCGCCCAGCCGCCCCACAGGAGCAGCGCGCCAAGCACGGCCAGCACCACGGGATGCCGCCAGGGGCTAGTCGTCGCCGTCGAGTTCGTCATCGGCTTCGTTGGTGCGGCGGTATCGGTCATCGCGGCCGGGGCGGGGCTCGCGGGGAGGCGGGGTGAGGTTTCCTTCGACGACAACGACAATTTCTCCTTTAATAGCGGGCCGAGCCGCGAAGTCAGCCTCCAGGCTGGCCAGCGTGCCGGTCACGGTTTCTTCGAAAAGTTTGGTGAGCTCGCGGCTGACCGACGCCGGCCGCAACGGGCCCAGGACTTCGGCCAATTGGCCCAGCGTTTTGACAATGCGGTGGGGCGACTCGTAGAAAATCATGGTGCGGGTTTCGGTGGCCAGCTGTTGCAGGCGCGTTTGCCGGCCTTTTTTCACCGGCAAAAAGCCCTCGAACGTAAACCGCTCGGCTCCGAAGCCCGATTTCAGCAAGGCCGGCACAAAGGCCGTGGGCCCCGGCAGGCACTCCACGCCCAGGCCCCGCGCCAGGCACTCGCGCACCAACAGAAACCCAGGGTCCGAGATTCCCGGCGTGCCGGCGTCCGAT
The DNA here is from genome assembly GCF_016734815.1 of Hymenobacter rubidus. Taxonomy (GTDB): domain Bacteria; phylum Bacteroidota; class Bacteroidia; order Cytophagales; family Hymenobacteraceae; genus Hymenobacter; species Hymenobacter rubidus. Next base: position 383 of record NZ_JAERQF010000002.1, on the reverse strand, counting down.
ACGAGGGCCATGATTTCGCCTTTCTCCAGCCGTTCCAGCAGGCGCGGCACCTGTTGGTGCTCGTTGTGCAGGTGGTAGGAAAGCAGCGGCTTCTTAATTCCCAGGTGCTGCATCAGGCGGCCGCTGGTGCGGGTGTCTTCGCACAGCACCGTGCCCACCTCGCCCAGCACGCGAATGGCGCGCAAGGTGATGTCTTCCAGATTGCCGATGGGCGTGGGCACGAGGTACAGAACCGTATTGGGCATGATGCAAAGGTAGCGGGTTGGGAAATGGTAGGCGCCTGTCATCCTGAGCGCAGCGAAGGACCTTCTCACGTTCGCATGGGTTGAAATACTGCGAATTGTTATTGCGTGAGAAGGTCCTTCGCTGCACTCAGGATGACA
>NZ_JAERQF010000029.1 GCF_016734815.1 Hymenobacter rubidus | reverse complement strand
ATGGATAAGCGAACAGGACGCTAAAAACTGGTTTGACCATTGTGGCTACCACGTACACTAACTTGAAACCCGCTCTAATTTGGTTTTTAAAACGAATCCCAAACGTCCGGCATTTACGCAGCCCAACCGTTCCAAATTGCTATTTGCAGCAGAGTTGCTGCTGCTTACCTTGCGTCAGCAGGGCATCTCATTCAGAGCCTGTATTTTCTACCCATGACGACAATCTTACGCGACAATGCTGCCCGCGCGCAGCAAACCATCAACATGTTTCAGGCCCTGGCAGCGGTGCTGGTGCTGGCCATTCTGTCCAACTTCTGGTACATCGATGCTGTGGGCGCGGGCCGTTCCATCGACGAACTGAATGCTACCCCACTGGGCATTGCGCACAATCTGCTAGCCCTCATCGAGCTACTGTTGCTGGTTGTCAGTTCCGTATTTTTCATTCGGTGGCTGCGCCGGGCCTACTGGAACCTGCACGCCCTGGGCCGGCCCGCGGAGCACACCGAGGGCTGGGCCGCCGGGGCGTGGTTTGTGCCCTTTCTGAACCTCGTCCGGCCCTATTCCATTGTACGGGAGGTGTGGCACGAAACCCAGGTAGTGGCTTATGAGCAAGTGACGCCCCACGGCCTGCTGCGGGCCTGGTGGCTGCTGTTCCTCCTGCACGGCGTGGTCAGCAACATTACCAGCCAAATGGTAAGCCATGCCACCACCGTGGTGCAGCTGCAAAGCGCGGCCTGGGGCAGTATCCTGACGGCTGCCCTGAGCCTGGCCACGGCCGTGCTCACGGTGCTGGTAGTGCGGCGCATTGCCAACTACGAAACCCAGATGGACCTGCGCCTGCAGGTCAGCCGCATTGGAGGCCAAGCGCCCCGGCCCGCTGCCGAACTCATCGACGACCAGTCCGACTACGAGTATTAGCCACGCCCCCCTACAGGCTGCGCCCTACCACTGGGCGCGCGACTTCCAGGGCTTCGGGGGCCGCCTCGTAGCGGCCCAGCTGCGCTTCGTCCAGGTTGCCGTTTAGCCATTCGCTTTCGATGTTGGCACCCAGCTTTTTGTAAAAGCCGATGGCGGGCTCGTTCCAGTCCAGCACCTGCCACTTCATGCGCACGGCGCCGGTGGCGCGGGCTTCGGCCACCACGGCATCGAACAGCAGCCGGCCCAGACCCCCGCGCCGGGCAGCCTCCGTCACCACCAGGTCTTCGAGGTAGAGCATTCGGCCTTTCCAGGTCGAGTAAGCCGTGTAGTACAGGGCCAGCCCGATGATTTCAGCCGCCGCGTTTTCCAGCACGAAAAAGCTGAAAATAGGCGCCGGCCCGAAGCCGTCGCGCTGCATGGCGGCCAAGGTATTGGTCACGGCTTCCGGGGCCTTCTCGTACACGGCCAGCTCCTGAATCAGGCCCAGCACCTGGGGCAGGTCGGCTTCTACGCCGCGGCGCAGTTTGGAATTATCAGTGAGCAATGAACAGTGAGGAGTAAAAGGTGGAAGGAAAAATCAGGGGCAACAAAAATGAGCAATGAAGAACGCCTCAGCGGCATTACCCATTGCTCATTGTCCATTGCTTATTTCAGGAATTACATCTGCGGCTGCATCTTTTTCACGTCCTCGATGGCGTTCACGGAGTTCAGCTCGCGGAATTGCTCAGGCTGCTTGGCTCCCTTGGTGGTATCGGGGGCGGCAGGCAGCGGCGGCAGCGCGGTGGTGGCAATGTCGTCATCGCCTTCCGGCACCGACGGGCCGCACGAAGGCAGCGTGAGCGAAAGCAGGGCAGCGGCCAGCAGACCGGGGAGGAGCGTTTTTTTCATGTGTTGAGAAACGAATGCGGCCGCAAGTTACGCACGGAGTACGGCTTGCCATACGGAAAACCTTACAACGCGTTAGCCAATAAAAACCCCGGATATTTGCCGGCCCATGCCCGTTTCCCTCTCCGTCGTCATCATCACCTTCAACGAAGCGGCCAACATTGCCCGCTGCCTCCAGGCCCTGGGCGACGTGGCCGACGACGTGCTGGTAGTCGATTCCTTCTCCACCGATGCCACCGTGGCAATTTGCGAGCAGCACGGGGTCCGCGTCATTCAGCATGCCTTTGCTGGCTACGTGGAGCAAAAAAACTACGCCACCGACCAAGCGCAGTTCGACTACGTCCTCCAACTCGACGCCGACGAAGTGCTGACCGACGAGCTGCGCCAGTCCATCGGCGCGGCCAAAGCCAACTGGCAGCACGCGGCTTACTCCCTGGCCCGCCTCACCAACTACTGCGGCCACTGGGTGCGCCACGGCGGCTGGTACCCCGACCGCAAGCTGCGCCTCTACGACCGCCGCCTGGGCCGCTGGACCGGCCTGCTCCTGCACGAGCGCTACGAGGTAAACGCCGGCCAAACCACCGCCCAGCTCGCCGGCGACGCCCTGCACTACAGCTACCACAGCATTGCGCAGCACGTTAGCCAGCTCAACAAATTCACCAGCATCACCGCCCAGGAGTTGGCCCTGCGCGGCAAAACCAAGGTCACGCTCTTTCACCTGCTGCTCAAGCCGCTCTGGAAATTTGTGCACGGCTACTTCTTCCGGCTGGGTTTTCTCGATGGTTTCGCGGGCCTGTGTATTGCCGGCATCTCAGCCTGGGGCGTGTTTCTGAAATTCGCCAAGCTGAAAACCCGCACCGAAAGCGCCGAAGCATGAGCCCGGACACGCCCTATACTTTCCTCGTTTCCCGCACCGATGCCATCGGCGATGTCGTCCTGACGCTACCAGTCTGCGGGCGGCTCAAGCAACTGTTTCCGGGGTGTCGGGTGGTGCTCATTGGCCGCACCTACACGGCACCGGTGGCCGCCGCCTGCCCGTGGGTCGATGATTTTCTGAATCTGGATGAGCTGTTGAAACAGCCGGAGGCAGCCCAGGTAATTGCCCTGCGCGACTTTCAGGCCGCTGCCATCATCCACGTTTTCCCGAATAAAGCCCTCGCCCGCCTCGCCCAAAAAGCTAAAATCCCCCTGCGCATCGGCACGCGCAACCGCTGGCAGCACTGGCTCACCTGCAACCGGCTGGTAGCCCTCAGCCGCCGCCATTCGCCCCTGCATGAGGCCCAGCTGAATCCCAAGCTTCTCCAGCCGCTCGGTGATACGTCCGAGCCTTCGCTAGCCGAAATAGTCCACCTGGTGCGCCTGCGCCCCACCGAAGTGCTGGCACCGCAGTTTCAGAAGCTGCTTCAGCAACGCCAACCCAGCCAACTCAACGTCATTCTGCACCCGCGCAGCCGGGGCAGCGCCCGCGAATGGGGCCTCGATAACTTTGCCCAACTCGCTCGCCTGTTGCACCAGGCTGGCCACCGCGTTTTCATCACCGGCACGGCGGCGGAAGGGGAGGAGCTGGCCGCCTGGCTTCAGGAAAACGCCGCCTTCCTCGCCGCCGACCTCACCGGCCAGCTCAGCCTGCCGCAGCTCATCGCCTTCATCGCTGCCGCCGATGGCCTCGTGGCAGGCAGCACCGGGCCGTTGCACCTTGCTGCGGCATTGGGACGCCATGCGTTGGGTCTTTATCCACCCATTCGGCCCATGCACCCCGGCCGCTGGGCCCCGCTGGGCCCGCACGCCGAATTTATGGTGTTCGACAAGCCCAACTGCGAAGACTGCCGGGCCCAGCCCGCAGCCTGTACCTGCATCCGGGCCATTGAGGCGGGGGCGGTGGCGGCTCGCGTGGGGAGTTGGCTGCCACTGGCCGCGGAATAATAAATGCCTTTTGCCGACAAACAGAGGCCCATTCGTCTAGTTCATTTGCTGCTCTCGGCCGGCGGTGCAACCTAGCGAGCGTTGCAATCCGTACATCGGGCAACGCATGGCCTACCGGGTGCTGCGGCTTTCGAAGATTTATTCTCCGAAAGCCGCAGCTGTCGGGCACTGCAACCTTGGCGTGAAGCAACCCGGCCACCCACCTTTGCCGAGTATAGATTCACTCGAAGTTTGTCCTAATCCCCTATTCTTTCGTAGGTTTCGGCCTGCAACTTCCCCCGCCCACCTGTATGAGCGATTCTCCCGAACGGGTCAAACTAAGCAAAGAGGAAAAAGACCGGCGCTTTCAGGCCGAGCTCATGCCCGTGCTCGACCCGCTCTACAACTTTGCCTACCGGCTCACCCTCGACGAGGACGATGCCAACGACCTGGTGCAGGAAACTTACCTCAAGGCATACCGCTTTTTTGAGTACTTCGAGCCCGGCACCAACGCCAAGGCCTGGCTATTCCGCATTCTCAAGAACTCGTTTATCAACGACTTCCGCAAGAAAAGCAAGCAGCCGGCCAAGGTCGACTACAGCGAAATTGAGGGCTACTACAACCCCGATGACGTGGAGGCCGAAGGGGAAATTGGCGCGTCTTCGTCCGACATGCGCCAGCAGTCGGCCCGCGACCTGATTGGCGACGAAGTAGCCAGTGCCCTAAATTCTTTGCCGGTTGATTTTCGTACCGTCATCATCCTCTGCGACCTCGAAGGATTTACCTACGAGGAAATGGCCAAAGTGCTTGATATTCCGATTGGTACCGTGCGTTCGCGCTTGCACCGGGCCCGCAATTTTCTCAAGGACAAGCTGGAGAAATACGCCCAATCAATGGGATATGGCAATGATGAAATAGACGACGAAACGGAACTAACCGACGCCGATAATAATTAACGTCCCCAGCAAGGGTTCACTAGCGTGGCTCTGCACGGCATTGTCTATCACCCCCTTCCTGCATTTTTCACTTATGAACCAATCTGCTACTACAACAACCAATACGTCGGCCCCCATTACCACCATTGCGGACAATGGCCCCGACTGCGAACGAGTGAATACTGTACTAGACCAGTTCATCGAAGGCCAGCCCGTAACCGCCGAGGACGAAGAATACCTCTACGACCACGCAAGTGATTGCTCGCCCTGCTTTGACGACATCAAAAAGCAGCACGTGTTCATCAATTTTCTCAACCAGCGCGTGTCCCGCCGGCCCATTCCGGCTACGCTGCACGAAGCCATTTTGGCCCGCGTAGGCGCCTTCACGGCCTAATACCGGCTGCTTCTGGCTAGCTTTGCGCGATGCAAGGCAAAATCATCGTGTTTTCGGCGCCTTCGGGCGCCGGCAAAACCACCATTGTGCACCGGCTCATGGAGCGGCTGCCCGAGCTGAGCTTTTCCATTTCGGCCTGCACCCGCGACCGTCGCGGCCGCACCGAGGCCAATGGCAAGGACTATTATTTTATTTCCGTACAGGACTTCCAGGACAAGATTCGCAACGACGAGTTTGTGGAGTGGGAGGAGGTGTACGAAGGGGCCTTTTATGGCACGCTGAAGTCTGAAATCGAGCGCATCTGGGACAGCGGCAAGCACGCCATCCTGGATGTGGACGTAAAGGGCGGCCTCAGCATCAAGGAATTCTATAAGGACCGCGCCTTGGCCATTTTTGTCCGCCCGCCGTCCATCGAAGTTCTGGAGCAGCGCCTGCAGGCCCGCGCCACCGATTCGCAATCGAGCATTTCCTCGCGGATATATAAGGCCAATTTTGAGCTCGGTTTCGAAAATCGGTTCGATGTGACCGTGGTCAACGACAACCTCGACGAAGCCACGGCCCATGCCGAGAAACTGGTTCGCCAGTTCATCAGCGCCGAGCCCGCCATTGTGTAAGCCGCCTGCTGTATGAGCCGCGTCGGCCTGCTTTTTGGCTCGTTCAATCCCGTGCACGTCGGCCACCTCATCCTGGCCGAACACTTCGCCACGCGCACCGACCTGACCGAAGTCTGGCTGGTAGTCACGCCCCACAACCCCTTCAAAGCCGCCGCCGACTTGCTGCCGGAAGCCGAGCGCCTGCACTTGGTGCAGCTGGCCATTGCGGGTAACCCCCGCCTGCGCGCCGAGGACATCGAGTTCGGCCTGCCACGCCCCAGCTACACCATTGCCACGCTCGATGCCCTGCGCCAGCGCCATCCCAGCCACGACTTCGTGCTTCTGATGGGGGCCGACAACCTACTGGGCTTGCCGCGCTGGCAGGAATCAGCCCGCCTGCTGGCCGAAGTTGACATCTATGTGTACCCACGCCCCGGCGCTGCCGTGCCCGATTTAGCGCCGTTTCCCAGGGTGGAGGTACTCACTGCTCCGCTGCTGGACATCTCGGCCACTTACATCCGCGAGAGTCTGCGGGCCGGCCGCAGCATTCGCTACTTGGTGCCTGCCGCCGTCGAAGCGGAATTGTTGAAGTAGAACGGCATTGCGAAACCCCGCGTGAAATAAGGCGCACAAAAAAAGCCCGACGATAGTTCGCCGGGCTTTCCTCTTTCCAAAAGGGGAAATCAGATGGTCATAATCTCCGATTCCTTCTTAGCCAGGGCCTTTTCTACTTCGGCAATGTAGGTATCGGTAGTTTTTTGCACTTTCTCCTCGGCTGATTTCACGGCGTCTTCCGAAGCGCCCTCTTTCAGCAACTTGCGCAGCGCCTCGTTCACGTCTTTGCGAATGGCGCGCACACGTACTTTACCGGTTTCCGATTCATTTTTGGCTTGTTTCACCAAGTCACGGCGGCGCTCCTCGGTCATAGCCGGAATGTTCAGGCGCACACCCTCGGCATCCGACACCGGGCTCAAGCCCAGGTCACTGTTGCGGATGGCCTTGGTCACCTCGCTAATCATGTTCTTCTCCCAGGGCTTGATGAACAGCGAGCGGGCATCGGGCGTCGAGATGTTTGCAATCTGACCGATGGGGGTGGGCGTGCCGTAATAGTCCACCCGAATGCCGTCGAGCATGGCCGGCGATGCTTTGCCTGCCCGAATCCGGCTCATTTCCACGTTCACGTGCGCCAATGCTTTGCCCATCGACTCCACTAGTTCATCGAGGTAAAACTGAATTTCTTCGTCCATCTTTTAAGTCAATTAACAATTAACAGTGAGCAATGAACAATTACCTGAACCGAGCAGGTGGGTTCTTGCGGCCACAAAATTGCTCATTGTTCATTGATAATTGGTCATTGATTTTAGGCTTGTTCGGGTTGGTTGCCCACCAGCGGTTGCAGGAGGCTTTGCTTGGGGTCGATAATGGGCTTGCGGCCGTCGCGGCCGTTGCCAGTCCCGCCGGCGCTCACCAGCGTGCCCATGGCTTCACCGTCGAGCAGGCGGGCCAGGTTGCCGGGTGTGTTCATATCAAACACGATGATGGGCAGATTATTCTCCTTGCAGAGCGTGAAGGCGGTCATGTCCATCACGTTCAGGTTCTTGCTCAGTACTTCGTCAAAGGTAATTTCGGTGAAGCGTGTGGCGGTGGGGTCCTTCTCGGGGTCGGCTGTGTAAATGCCATCCACGCGAGTGCCCTTCAGCACCACGTCGGCCTCAATCTCAATGGCTCGCAACGACGCGGCTGAGTCGGTAGTGAAGTACGGCGAACCAATGCCCGCCCCAAAAATCACCACGCGGCCCTTCTCCAGGTGCCGCACAGCGCGGCGACGGATGTACGGCTCGCATACTCGCTGAATGGTGAGGCCCGAGAGCAGGCGCGTGCTAACTTCCAGCTTCTCCAGGGCGCTCTGCAGGGCCATCGAGTTGATGACCGTGGCCAACATGCCCATGTAGTCGCCCTGCACGCGGTCGAGGCCAAAGGCTTCGGCTTGCACGCCGCGATAGATGTTGCCGCCGCCAATCACCACGGCCACTTGGATGCCCGTTGCCACCACGGCCTTAATTTCAGAGGCGTACTGCATCAGCCGCTCGGCGTCGATGCCGTACTGCTGCTGGCCCATCAGCGCTTCGCCGCTGAGCTTGAGGAGAATGCGATTGTATTTCAAATTGAAAGTTTTTCTAGCGGGCTTAATTACTTAAGGCCTCGGATTAAATCGATTATTTGGCCCAGGCCAGCAGTTGTTTCCTGCTGGTACTTCTCGGTGTCGCGCCGTAGTTCCAGAACATTGCGGCTTACGTCCTCAAGCTTGCCTTCCACACGTTCCAAGCGCCCTTCTACGCGTTCTAGGCGCCCTTCTACGCGTTCCACCCGGTTTTCCACGCGCACCACTTTTGTATTGAGTTCGCTTTGGCCTTCGCGCAGACGGGCCAGTTCTTCCACGGTGCGGTCTTGCTTGCGGAGCATTTCCACCATCACGTCTTCCAGCTGTTTAAATCGTTCGTCAGTAGTCATGATGGATGTGGCTAATTAATTGGGCAGAGTGTTAACGTAAAGCAACGAGAAGAGTCGGATAGATGCATGAATATTACGAGAACTGCACCAGCACCTGGCCCTTTTGCACGTTGTCGCGCAGACTCACCTTGAGGCTGCCCACGGTGCCATCGGCGGGCGCTTTCAGAATATTTTCCATTTTCATGGCTTCCAGCACCAGCAGCGGGTCGCCCTTGTGGACGGTCTGGCCGGGCTGCACCCGAATGTCTACGATGAGGCCGGGCATGGGGGCTTTCAGCTCGTTTACTTTGGTGGCGGTGGCATTACTCATGCCCAGGCGGTCGAGCAGCAGGTCGAACCGGTCTTTGGCTTGTAGCTCCACGCGCTGCCCGTTTATTTTCAAGGCAATGGTCTTGGCGGCATAGTCGGCCTCTATCAATTCGGCATTATAGGAACGACCTTCGTGCAGAATATGGAACCGACCCGCACCCAAATCGGCCCGGTCCCAGGAAAAAGGCTGGCCGTTGAGCGTGATGGTGTCGGCGGCGCGGTAGTCAACTTCCCAGAGTTGGCCGGGGCCAGTGCTGATTTGGAACATCTGAAGCGGATGGGGTGGGAGGAAAGCGGGGTTAAAGGTAGCCTAAATCTCAAATTAATTCGGTTATTGAGGCGTTTTTCGCCCGTCGCTGTTGGCATGAAGTATCTGATTCCAGGCCTCACCACCCTGCTGCTGTTTGTGCATTTGCTGGGCGCTGCTCAGCCGGGCAAGCCGGGCTCGGGCAAGGCGCCGAGCAAAGCGCCCGTTCACAAGAAAGTTGCCCCGGCAACTGTGCCAACTCCTTCGTCTGCTGGCATCGTGGTGCCGTCCTGGCTCCCGGCCGAAGCGCCCGTACATCCTGCCACCACCATCCTCACCGAGGTAACCGACACCAAGCTCGACGTCCGTTTCGACTACAAAAAGCAACACTTGCTGGGCACCGCCGTCCTCACACTCCGCTCGCATTTCTATCCGCAGTCCGAAGTAGTGCTGGACGCCAAAGGCTTCGATATTCAAAAAATCGAGCTGGTTGGTGACAAGAAGAACAAAGCGCTCAATTATAATTACGACCGACGCAAGCTCGTCATTGCCCTCGACCATCCGTACCCGCGCAGCACGCCCTACCAGGTCCGCATTGTGTACGTCGCCAAGCCCAACGAGCTGCCCCAGGGTGGCTCGGCCGCCATCACCAACGACAAAGGCTTGTATTTCATCAATCCGCTGGGTCTGGAGAAGAACAAGCCCCGCCAAATATGGACCCAGGGCGAGACGGAAGCCAATTCCTGCTGGTTTCCCACCATCGACAAGCCCAACCAGCGGATGACCCAGGAAGTCAGCCTGACGGTGGAAAAGCAGTTTAAAACGCTTTCCAACGGCACCCTGATTTCCTCCCGAGCCAATGCCGACGGCACCCGCACCGATACCTGGAAGCTGAGCCAGCCCCACGCGCCCTACCTGGCTACCATGGTGGTAGGCGATTTTGCTGTGGTAAGCGACTCCTGGCACGGCAAGCCTATCGATTATTATGTCGAGCCGCAGTACGCCGGCACGGCCCGCGCCGTGTTCGGCCACACGCCCGAGATGCTGGACTTTTTCTCTAAAAAGCTGGGCGTGGAATTTCCGTGGGAAAAATACGCTCAGGTAGCGGTGCGCGACTACGTGAGCGGGGCCATGGAAAACACCACGGCGTCCACGTTTGGCAGCTTCGTGCAGGCTACCCGCCGCGACCTGCTCGATGCCAACTTTCAAACCAGCGAGTTCGTGGTCGCGCACGAACTGTTCCACCAGTGGTTTGGCGACTACGTGACCTGCGAAAGCTGGGCCAACCTGCCTCTCAACGAGTCCTTCGCCGACTATTCGGAATACCTCTGGGCCGAACATAAGTACGGTCCCGACGAGGCCAGCCTGGTGCAGGAAATCAAAATCAATAACTACCTCGAAGAAGCCACCGCCAAGCGCGAGCCCCTCATTCGCTACCGCTACGCGAACAGCGAGGATATGCTCGACCGCCATTCCTACGACAAGGGCGGGCGAGTATTGCACATGCTGCGCAACTACGTGGGCGACGAAGCCTTTTTCGCTTCCCTCAACCGCTACCTCACCCAGAATAAGCTTTCAGCGGTTGAAATCTCCAAGCTGCGCACCGCTTTCGAAGAAACCACCGGCGAGGACCTGATGTGGTTTTTTGACCAATGGTTCCTCAAGCGCGGCCATCCCGAGCTGCACATCACCCACAGCTACACCAACGGCCAAGTAAGCCTTCGCGTGCAGCAAACCCAGGATACCCTGTTCCAGCCCATCTACCGTTTACCCGTCACTGTCGCCGTTTGGACCAACAGCAGCCAGCCCACCGAGCAGCGCATCACCGTCACCAAAGCTGACCAAACCTTCGTGCTGCCAGCCAGCCAGAAGCCCAACTTGGTAAAGTTCGACAGCCAAAGCCAACTCCTGGCGCAGTTCGATGAAGCGCGCAGCGTTGATGAGCTGGTGTTTCAGTTCTACCACGCCCAGAACTACCAGCAGAAAGCCGAGGTAATGGAACTCCTCCAGAACAAAACCACGGAGATGTCCGTGAGCAGCCTCCTGCGCAATGCGCTAAACGACAAGTTCTGGAACGTGCGCCGCCTTGCCCTCGACCACCTCCGCCGCTACCGTGGCCCCGAGCCCGAAGGCATGCGCAAAGACATCCAACGCCTCGCCAGCACCGACCCCAACCCCCGCGTTCGGGCCCAGGCCATCAAAACCTTGGCCACGTTCCCCGATGGCAATTACGCTTCCATCTACGGTACAGCCATTGGCGACAGCTCTGCCCTCGTAGCTGCCGCTGCTATCGAAGTCCTGGCCAAGAAACCCGAAGCCAACACCCGGCAGCAAGTAGCCGCTATCGAAAACACTACCAGCGGCCCGCTCGTCTTGGCCATTGCAGAGTATTATGCCCTCAACGGTGCCCTCGACCAGTATCCTTGGTTCCTGCGCCGCCTGCCCGATGTGACCGAAGCCGACCTCTACGCCTACTTCCAGTCTTTCGGCACCCTCATGACCCACATTCCGCCCGTTGAGCGCGACAAAGGCGTCAAAATCCTTGAAGACTACGCCCGCAATGCCCCGCGTTACGAAGTGCGGCTTGGTGCCTACAAAAGTCTGGCTTTGCTCGTCCCATCCATGCCCAACCTAAAGGCGCTTCTCCAGAACATCCGCGAAAAAGAAACGGACGAACGCCTCAAAGCATTTTATAACCTTATGTAAAAGCGCTTTCCGTAGAATAACAGAAAAAAGAACAACCTTTTTTTACATGTCTGCTTGCCTTATGTCAGAAAAACCTTAATTTTGCGACTCCTTACGAAACACTACTGCCTCGGCAATGGTCAAAACGCAAGGGTTTCGCTTATTGGCAATCGGCCGGGAAGCACCAAAATGGGGGTATCGCATAGCGGCAATTGCGGGTGACTGTAACTCACCTCCTTCGGGTTCATAGGTTCGAGTCCTGTTACCCCCACTTTATTACAATGCCATCTGCGGGAGTAGCTCAGTTGGTAGAGCGGCAGCCTTCCAAGCTGCAGGTCGCGGGTTCGAACCTCGTCTCCCGCTCACGTTTTTAGAATAAGCCGTTTTAGCTCAGTGGTAGAGCACTTCCTTGGTAAGGAAGAGGTCATGGGTTCAAATCCCATAAATGGCTCAGATTACAACACAAGTCCAGCGGTCGGCGTCAAGCCGGCCGCCGGCACGGTTCTCTCAGGCAAGCGACGCACAGTTTTCTATTACAGTAGGGGCTGAGTCTCGCTTTCTTCGTGTACGGTCCGTTTTTACCTCAAATTCACTTCACCACCTCTTTTTTTACTCTTTACAATGGCTAAAGAAAATTTCGACCGGTCCAAGCCGCACGTAAACATCGGTACCATCGGCCACGTCGACCACGGCAAGACCACCCTGACCGCTGCTATCACCATGGTGCTGGCAAACCAGGGCCTGGCCGAAAAGCGTGACTTCTCTTCGATTGACAATGCTCCCGAAGAAAAAGAGCGTGGTATCACCATCAACACCGCTCACGTAGAGTACTCCACCAAAAACCGTCACTACGCCCACGTTGACTGCCCCGGTCACGCCGACTACGTGAAGAACATGGTAACGGGTGCTGCCCAGATGGACGGCGCTATCCTCGTGGTAGCTGCTACCGACGGCCCGATGCCCCAGACCCGTGAGCACATCCTGCTCGCTCGTCAGGTAGGTGTTCCCCAGCTGGTGGTGTTCATGAACAAAGTGGACATGGTGGATGACCCCGAGCTCCTCGAGCTGGTGGAAATGGAAATCCGCGAACTCCTCTCGTTCTACGACTTCGACGGCGACAACATTCCGGTTATCCAGGGTTCGGCCCTCGGCGGCCTGAACGGCGATGCCAACTGGGTTCCCAAAATCAACGAGCTGATGGACGCGGTTGACTCGTTCATTCCGATTCCCGCTCGTCTGACCGACCTGCCCTTCCTGATGCCTGTTGAGGACGTGTTCTCGATTACGGGCCGTGGCACTGTGGCCACCGGTCGTATTGAGCGCGGCATCATCAACTCGGGTGAGCAAGTTGACATCCTGGGTATGGGCGCTGCTGCCGGCCTGAAGTCGACGGTTACGGGTGTGGAAATGTTCCGCAAAATTCTCGACCGTGGCGAAGCTGGTGACAACGTAGGTCTGCTGCTCCGCGGTATTGAAAAAGAAGCCATCCGTCGCGGCATGGTTATCTGCAAGCCCGGCTCGGTAACCCCCCACCAGAAGTTCAAGGCTGAAGTCTACGTTCTCTCGAAAGAGGAAGGTGGCCGTCACACGCCGTTCTTCAACAACTACCGTCCGCAGTTCTACCTGCGTACCACCGACGTTACCGGCATCATCTCCCTCCCCGAGGGCGTTGAAATGGTAATGCCCGGCGACAACATCACCATCACCGTTGAACTCATCAACAAGGTGGCAATGGAGAAAGGCCTCCGCTTCGCTATCCGTGAGGGTGGCCGTACGGTAGGTGCCGGTCAGGTAACGGAAGTTCTCGACTAGTTTTAGCTTAACCGCTAGAAGTGAAAACGCCCCCGAGCAATCGGGGGCGTTTTTTTTATTATGTCATACAGATTAGAAACAACTTGCTCGTCGCTTGCGTTTGCAATGCAAATCTTATAGATTTGTCCACACTCCCTCATCTCATCGCCTTTCATCATGTCTGACCAAGTGCTAAAACTGACGGCTGTTATCGAAGCCACTGAGAGTCCCGGAATCTTCATGGGATATATTAAAGAAATTAAGGGTATCATGACCCATGGCAACTCTGTGAAGGAAGTAATGGAAGACCTCGAAGAGATTACCGGTTATATGCTGGAATACAAACGTGATGAAGCTCTTGCATTGTTAATGGCGCAGACACACCAGCCTGCTCCATCCTTAAAGCGTATGGCTAATCTGCCCTATGAGATTATTGAGGCAGAACATGCACACGCTTAATATAGGATAATGAAGCTGGACCGATTCTTAGCGTACCTCGAGTATCGTGAGTGTTTTGAAGAGCAAAAACATCGAATATTCACGATTTATCGGAATCGTGAAACTGGTGAAACTGCTAACATAGGCACTAGAACGACTGATATACCATCCAACACAATCGTGCAATATTGCCGAGCGCTGGGAATTGCGTCTCCTGATGTAGATGATATCAAAGAGATTGAAAGGAAACTTGCAGCCATCTGGAAATAACACTTCGTTTATCAGGAGTTAGCAAGGCTCAAAATAAATCAAGCCGCTCTCGAACCTTCGGGAGCGGCTTTTTTACGCTGAAACAGAAGCAAGTATTTGTTTTCTCTTCTGTTTCTCTTACCTTTGCACTCCCTTTAGCGAAATGCGCTTTTCGGGAATGTCAATAAACGAGTGTAGTTCAAGGGTAGAATAGAGGTCTCCAAAACCTTTGATGGGAGTTCGAATCTCTCCACTCGTGCAATTTGGGCCAGTTGGTCCGCTCCATGTTATTTCAGCGGCAACGCTGTTTTTCCCATCACAATGGACAAACTGAGCAATTATTTCCGCACCACCATCGAAGAGATGCGCTACAACGTAACGTGGCCCTCGACGACGGAACTGCAAAAAAGCGCCGGCCTGGTGCTGATTGGTTCGCTCGTGTTTGCCATCGTCGTGGGCGTCATGGATGTCAGCTTTGAGTCGGTACTTAAAGCGTTTTATAACTCGTTTCGCTAGTCAGCAATCAAGATGGGCGAATTGAAATGGTACGTGGTGCGCTCCGTGAGCGGCCAGGAAAAGAAAGCCAAGAATTACCTCGAAACGGAGCTCGGTCGGCACAACCTGACCGAGCTTGTTCCGCAGGTACTGATACCGGTAGAGAAGGTGTTTGAGATGCGCAACGGCAAGAAGCGCGTCCGCGAGCGGAACCTCTACCCCGGCTACATCATCATCCACGCCGACCTCGGCCACGGTGAGGTGGACCACATCATCACCAGTACGCCCGGCGTGATTGGTTTCCTCGGCGACAAAGACAAGAAGGACGCAACGAACAACAAACCTGTTCCGCTGCACATTTCGGAAGTCAATCGCATCCTCGGCATCGTGGATGAAGCCGAGCAGCAAGCCGACGCTACTCTCGACAAGCCCTACGTAGTGGGCGAACTTGTGAAAGTGGTGGACGGCCCCTTCAACGGCTTCTCCGGCAACGTGGATGAGGTGTTTGAAGAGCGTAAGAAGCTTAACGTAGTTGTGAAGATTTTCGGCCGTTCGCAGCCGGTAGAACTCAGCTACACCCAAGTTGAAAAAGAGGTATAGAACGTCATGCCGAGCGAAGCCGAGGCATCTCGCTCGCATCGTCTGACGATTTAGTTAGTAACACACGCGAGATGCTTCGGCTTCGCTCAGCATGATGTTCTAACTGATTCATATAAAAAAACACCACGCCGGCTAATTGCTCCGGGTCGGCGGGGCTTCCAAACAGGAGTTTACTAAACTGAGGCAAGCGCGAGTTACGACGCAGGAGCCACAGCCAAACCAATCAAATGGCCAAAGAAATCAGAGGTTATCTGCGTCTGCAGATAAAGGGAGGCGCCGCGAACCCTTCGCCGCCGGTAGGACCTGCACTTGGTAGCAAAGGCTTGAACATCATGGAGTTTTGCAAGCAGTTCAATGCGCGCACCCAAGATAAAGCCGGCCAAGTTTGTCCTGTACTCATCACCATGTACACCGACAAGTCGTTCGACTTCGTGGTGAAGACGGCACCGGCTCCGGTGCTGCTCATGGAAGCTGCCAAGTTGCAGAGCGGTTCGAAAGAGCCGAACCGTAACAAAGTGGGCTCCGTGACATGGGACCAAGTGCGCACCATTGCCGAAACGAAAATGCCCGACTTGAACGCTTTCCAAGTGGAAGCCGCCATGAAGCAGGTAGCCGGTACGGCTCGCAGCATGGGCATTACCATCAAGGGCGATTCTCCTTTTGCTGAATAATTAAACGGAGAAAAGAACAGATGGCACAAGTAAGCAAAAAGCGCAAGGAAGCCCTTGCCAAACACGACCTGACGCAAGTGCGCAGCCTCGTGGAAGCCGCAATCGTGGTGAAGGACATTACCTACACCAAATTCGATGCTTCGGTAGATATTGACGTTCGCCTCGGCGTGGACCCTCGCAAAGCGGACCAGATGGTTCGTGGCGTGGCCACCCTGCCCCACGGCACCGGCAAAACCGTTCGCGTTCTGGCACTCGTGACTCCTGACAAGGAGGCCGAAGCTCTGGCCGCCGGCGCCGACTTCGTGGGGCTGGACGACTATATCTCGAAAATCGAGAAAGGCTGGACCGACATCGACGTAATCATCACCATGCCCGCCGTAATGGCTAAGGTAGGTCGCCTGGGCCGTGTGCTCGGTCCCCGTGGTCTGATGCCGAACCCGAAGTCGGGCACCGTAACGACCGACGTAGCCAAGGCTGTGCAGGAAGTGAAAGCTGGTAAAATCGACTTTAAAGTTGATAAAACCGGTATCATTCACTGCTCGGTTGGTAAAGTATCGTTCGACCCGAAGATGCTGGCCGAAAACGCCTTGGAGGTAATCCAGACGTTGGGTCGCCTGAAGCCTTCGTCTTCGAAAGGCACCTACATCAAGAGCATCACGCTCTCGAGCACGATGTCGCCCGCCGTTCCGGTTGACAGCCAAGTAAATTCCGCTAGCTAATTAAACCAACCAAACATGACTCGGGAAGAAAAACAAGCCCTCGTGGATGAGTTGAGCGGAAAAATGCAATCGCACAACTCGTTCTACATCGTCGATGCTTCGGTGATGTCGGTAGCGAAAATCAACGACTTCCGTCGTCTGGCGTTCAACCGCGGCCTGGAATACAAGGTGTACAAAAACACCTTCATTCGTAAGGCTTTGGATACGCTCGGCCACGACACGTCGGAAATGGATGCCGCGCTGAAAGGCCAGTCGGGCGTGTTGTTCTCCACGGAGAGCGGCTCGGCTCCTGCCAAGATGCTGCGTGACTTCTATAAGGCCCAGGCGTACCCCCGCGGTGTTGAGCCCAAGCCCGTGCTGAAAGGCGCTTATGTTGATGCCAGCATCTACATCGGCTCGAACCAGCTCGAAGGCCTGACCACCATCAAAGGCAAGCAGGAACTGCTCGGTGAACTCATCGGCCTGCTCCAGTCGCCCGCCAAGAATGTTATCTCTGCTCTGTCGAGTGGTGGCAACAAACTGGCCGGTATCCTCAAAACCCTCAGCGAAAAAGAGGCCGCGTAGCCCGCTGCTTTTTCGCACTCCAATCAAATTTTCAACAACACTTTTTTTTAACAATCTACAGAAATGGCAGATTTGAAAGCATTCGCTGAGCAGCTCGTAAACCTGACGGTGAAAGAAGTAAACGAATTGGCAGGCATCCTGAAGGACGAGTACGGCATCGAGCCTGCTGCTGCTGCAGTAGTTGCTGGTCCTGCTGGCCCCGCTGCAACTGAAGAGGCTCCCGAGGAAAAGACGTCGTTCGACGTTATCCTGAAGGCTGCCGGCGGCCAGAAACTGGCTGTGGTGAAGCTGGTGAAAGACCTGACCGGTCTGGGCCTGAAAGAAGCCAAAGAACTGGTTGACGGTGCTCCTAAGCCCCTGAAAGAAGGCGTAACCAAAGACGAGGCTGAGTCGCTGAAAAAGCAGCTCGAGGAAGCCGGTGCTGAAGTAGAAGTTAAGTAGTTTCTGCTCCTGAAGCATCTCCGGACCCGCTTCGAATAAGGATTAGACCTGGCAACTTAGCCAGGTCTTTTCCTGTTTGTAGCGTGTCAACCGCGCGAGCTACCCGGTTCGCGCTTTTGCTATGTCAGCTAACCATCTTGTTGCAGAGGTGGTTAGGGAGTGTACCGCACCGCTGACGGGCCGCCACCCCGGCCTCCCTTATTACGCTTCTGTGTCCATCTTTTAATCCCCATCGCATTGGCTACACCGAAAGCAAAGACGGCCGCCCTGAAGAAAACGGCCGCCGAGCGAATCAATTTCGCCAAGATTAAGAAGGTTATCGAGTACCCGGACTTCTTGGACGTGCAAGTGCGCTCGTTTCAGGAATTCTTTCAGTTGGAAACCGCTGCTGAGCGTCGTTCTAACGAAGGATTGTTCAAAGTGTTCGCCGAGAACTTCCCGATTTCGGACTCGCGCGAAAACTTCGTGCTCAACTTTATCGATTACCACGTCGACCCGCCGAAATATTCGGTCGACGAGTGCATCGACCGTGGTTTGACTTATTCGGTTCCGCTGAAAGCCAAGCTGCGTTTGATTTGCAATGATAAGGACAACGAGGACTTCGAGACGATTGAGCAGGAGGTGTTCCTCGGGAACATTCCTTACATGACCGTGAAGGGCTCGTTCGTTATCAACGGTGCCGAGCGTGTTATCGTATCGCAGCTGCACCGCTCGCCGGGCGTATTCTTCGCCCAGAGCAAGCACACGAACGGCACCAAGCTGTATTCGGCCCGGATTATTCCGTTCAAAGGTTCGTGGATTGAGTTTGCCACGGACGTGAACAACGTAATGTACGCGTATATCGACCGGAAGAAGAAATTCCCGGTGACGACGCTGCTTCGCGCTATCGGCTACGGCACGGACAAAGACATCCTCGACTTGTTCGGGCTGTCGGAGGAAGTGAAATCCGACAAGAAAAACCTCAAGAAAGCCGTTGGTCGCAAGCTGGCTGCCCGGGTGCTCCGCACCTGGACGGAAGACTTCGTGGACGAGGACACCGGCGAAGTAGTATCGATTGACCGCAACGAAGTGTTGCTGGAGCGCGATGCTACCATTGAGGAAGCTGATATCGATGTGATTCTGGAAGCCGGCGCTAAGTCGGTAATCCTGCACCGCGAGAATGTGAACATTGCGGATTTCGCAATCATTTACAACACGCTGCAAAAGGATAACTCCAACTCGGAGAAGGAAGCCGTTGAGCAGATTTACCGTCAACTCCGGAACACGGAGGCTCCTGACGAAGAAACCGCTCGTGACATCATCCAGAAGCTGTTTTTCTCGGATAAGCGCTACGACCTCGGCGAGGTGGGCCGCTACCGGATTAACAAGAAGCTCCAGATTGGCATGGACCAAGAGTCGCGGGTGCTGACCAATGAGGACATCGTTCTCATTGTGAAGTACCTGATTGGTCTGAGCAACTCGAAGGCCATTGTCGATGACATTGACCACTTGAGCAACCGTCGCGTACGCACCGTGGGCGAGCAGCTTTACGCCCAGTTTGGCGTGGGCCTGGCCCGGATGGCGCGTACCATCAAGGAGCGCATGAACGTGCGGGACAACGAGGACTTCAAGCCAGTGGACTTGATTAACGCCCGGACTTTGTCGAGCGTTATTAACTCGTTCTTCGGCACGAACCAGCTGTCGCAGTTCATGGACCAGACCAACCCGCTGGCTGAGGTGACGCACAAGCGTCGCGTATCGGCACTCGGGCCGGGAGGTCTGTCGCGGGAGCGCGCTGGCTTCGAGGTACGTGACGTTCACTACACGCACTACGGTCGTCTCTGTACCATCGAAACGCCGGAGGGACCTAACATTGGTCTGATTTCGTCGCTGTGCGTGCACGCTCGCGTGAATGCGATGGGCTTCATCGAAACCCCTTACCGCGACGTGAAAGGCGGTAAGGTGGACATGAGCGCCAACGTGAAATTCCTGACTGCTGAGGAAGAGGACACCCACCACATCGCGCAGGCCAACTCCCTGCTGGATGAGGGCGGTAACCTGACCCAGGAGCTGGTGAAAGGTCGTTTCGAAGGTGACTTCCCGGTGGTAAATCCGTCGGAGTACTCCTATATGGACGTGGCCCCGAACCAGATTGTATCGGTTGCGGCTTCGCTGATTCCGTTCCTGGAGCACGATGACGCCAACCGTGCGCTCATGGGCTCGAACATGCAGCGTCAGGCGGTGCCGCTTCTGCGCCCCGAGGCTCCGATTGTGGGCACGGGTCTGGAAGGCCGTATTGCCAGTGACTCGCGTACCCTGATTATGGCTGAAGGCGAGGGCGTGATTGATTTCGTGGACGCCAACAAAATCGTGGTGAAGTACGACCTCACGGAGGACGACATCATGGTGAGCTTCGACGCCGAGCGTATTACCTACGACCTCATCAAGTTCCGTCGTACCAACCAGGACACTTGCCTCAACCTGACGCCGCTCGTGAAGCGCGGTGAGCGGGTGACCAAAGGCCAGGCGCTTTGCGAAGGTTACGGCACCAACCAAGGCGAACTCGCTCTGGGCCGCAACATGCAGGTGGCCTTCATGCCATGGCAGGGTTACAACTTCGAGGATGCCATCGTCATCTCGGAGCGCGTGGTTCGCGACGACATCTTTACCTCGATTCACATTGAGGAATTTGAGTTGGAAGTGCGCGAGACCAAGCGCGGCGAAGAAGAGCTGACCTCGGAGATTCCGAACGTGAGCGAAGAAGCTGTGCGCAACCTCGACGACAACGGCATCATCCGCCTCGGCGCTGAAGTGAAGGAAGGCGACATCCTGATTGGTAAAATCACGCCTAAGGGCGAGACGGACCCCACGCCGGAAGAGAAGCTGCTCCGCGCCATCTTCGGCGACAAGGCCGGCGATGTGAAGGATGCTTCGCTCAAAGCGCCGCCCTCCTTGCAGGGTGTTGTTATTGGCACGAAACTCTTCTCGCGTCCTAAGAAAGACAAAAACCTCCGGGCCAAGTCGAAGAAGGAAGTGGAAGACTTGAAGGCGACCTACGCGCAGGAACTGCGTGGCGTGAAAGCCATCATGATTGACAAGCTGGTGCAATTGCTGGAAGGCAAAACGTCGCAGGGCATCAAGCACCGCTTCGGCGAGGAGATGATTGCCAAGGGCGTGAAGTTCAACCGCAAGAACATCAACGAGGGCATGTTCCCCGAGAAGAACCCTTACAAGGACGAAAGCAACTACGCCGTTCCGGAAGAGGTGAACCTGTTTAAGGACCTGATTCTGGAAGGCTGGACGGCTGATGCCCGCGTGAATGGCCTGGTGCTGGAGCTGGTGCGTAACTACGCCAAGCGCCGCAACACCATCACCGCGAAATTCAAGCGTCAGCGCTTCACCCTGGAAGTGGGCGACGAACTGCCCGCCGGCATCGTGCAGCTGGCCAAAGTTTACATCGCCAAGAAGCGCAAGCTGAAGGTGGGTGATAAAATGGCCGGCCGCCACGGTAACAAGGGTGTGGTAGCCCGCATCGTGCGCGATGAGGACATGCCCTTCCTGCCCGACGGCACGCCGATGGACATTGTGCTGAACCCGCTCGGTGTACCAAGCCGGATGAACATCGGGCAGATTTACGAGACGGTACTTGGCTGGGCTGGGCTGAAAATGGGTCGCACCTACGCTACCCCGATTTTCGACGGTGCTACCGAAGACGAAGTAGCTCGTGAGCTGACCGAAGCTGGTCTGCCGGACTGGGGCCGTGCTTACCTGCACGATGGCCTGACGGGCGACCGTTTCGACCAGCCGGTGACCGTGGGCGTGATTTACATGCTCAAGCTGGGTCACTTGGTTGACGACAAGATGCACGCTCGTTCCATCGGGCCGTACTCGCTCATCACGCAGCAGCCGCTGGGTGGTAAGGCGCAGTTCGGTGGCCAGCGCTTCGGCGAGATGGAAGTGTGGGCATTGGAGGCCTTTGGTGCTTCCAACGTGCTGCAGGAAATCCTGACCGTGAAATCGGATGACGTGGTGGGCCGCGCGAAAGCGTACGAAGCCATTGTAAAAGGCGACGTTCTGCCCAAGCCGAACATCCCCGAGTCGTTCAACGTGTTGCTCCACGAACTCCGTGGTCTGGCACTCGAAATCACGATGGAATAGTGAATTGCTGCGGTTGCGGCCGGGGCGCAAGTCTCGGCCGCAACTCGCGGTTTGCCTGCCGGCAGGCAACAGGAGGCGCTGATTGAGCGACTCTGGTAACGAAAGGTGAGAAAACGCTTCGGTGAAAGAGGAGCGGGGGCTGTTCCGAGATATGGTCAGTGCAGCATTAAAACCCCCAGCGAATCTTAATCGAAGGCCTTCTTATCATTCCGTCCTGTCAGCAGTTTTAATTTTTCGACCTTTTAAGAGTGCCTTTGCCCGACATACCTATCTGTTAAGCAAAGGCACTTTTTGAAGTGTCAAACTGTTTTGATTCTCTTGCGCCCTTCTGGCGAACGGCGAAGAATCAGGCAGCTCAAAGCCAACAGCTACTAGCTTAACCCCAATCAAATGGCTTTCGCAAAAAACAAGAAAGTAGTTCAGGACTTCTCCAAAGTCACCATCTCGCTGGCCTCGCCCGAAGCAATTCTGGAGCGCAGCACCGGCGAAGTGGTGAAGCCTGAAACCATCAACTACCGCACGTACAAGCCCGAAATGGGTGGCTTGTTCTGCGAGCGGATTTTCGGTCCGGTGAAGGACTGGGAATGCCACTGCGGTAAATACAAGCGCATTCGCTACAAGGGCATCATCTGCGACCGTTGCGGCGTGGAGGTGACCGAGAAGAAGGTGCGTCGTGAGCGCATGGGCCACATCGAGCTGGTGGTGCCCGTTGCCCACATCTGGTACTTCAAGTCGCTCCCCAACAAAATCGGCTACCTGCTGGGCCTGCCCACCAAGAAGCTCGACCAGATTATCTATTACGAGCGGTACGTCGTTGTTCAGCCCGGTTCGCTGGCTGAAGAAGGCGTGCAAGTGCTCGACTTTCTTACCGAGGATGAATACCTGGACATCATCGACAAGCTCCCCCGGGAGAACCAGATGCTGCCCAACGAGGACCCCAACAAGTTCATCGCCCGCATGGGTGCCGATGCCCTGCACATGCTGCTGGAGCGCATCAACCTGGACGAGTTGAGCTACTCGCTGCGTGACTCCGCTGCCCACGAAACCTCGCAGCAGCGTAAGGCTGAAGCCCTAAAGCGTCTGCGCGTAGTGGAAGCTTTCCGCGACGCCGCTACCCGCATCGAGAACAAGCCCGAATGGATGGTAATCCGCATGGTGCCCGTGATTCCCCCGGAATTGCGTCCCCTCGTGCCGTTGGACGGTGGCCGTTTCGCCACTTCCGACTTGAACGACCTGTACCGTCGCGTTATCATCCGCAACAACCGACTCAAGCGCCTGATTGAAATCAAAGCGCCCGAAGTGATTTTGCGGAACGAGAAGCGCATGCTGCAGGAAGCCGTTGACTCGCTGTTCGACAACTCGCGTAAGGTGAACGCCGTGCGCGCCGAAGGCAACCGCGCCCTGAAGTCGCTGTCCGATATGCTGAAAGGCAAGCAGGGCCGCTTCCGTCAGAACCTGCTCGGCAAGCGTGTCGACTATTCGGGTCGTTCGGTAATCGTCGTTGGTCCTGAGCTGAAACTGCACGAGTGCGGCCTGCCCAAGAACATGGCAGCCGAGCTGTTCAAGCCGTTCATCATCCGCAAGCTCATCGAGCGCGGTATTGTGAAGACGGTGAAATCGGCCAAGAAGATTGTGGACCGCAAGGACGCCGTTGTTTGGGACATCTTGGAAAACGTGCTGAAAGGCCACCCAGTGCTCCTCAACCGGGCTCCTACGCTGCACCGTCTGGGTATCCAGGCGTTTCAGCCACGCCTCATCGAGGGCAAGGCTATCCAACTGCACCCGCTCGTTTGTACGGCTTTCAACGCTGACTTTGACGGTGACCAGATGGCTGTGCACGTGCCTCTGGGCCCGGCCGCCATCCTGGAAGCTTCGATGCTCATGCTGGCGTCGCACAACATCCTGAACCCCGCCAACGGCGCGCCCATCGCGGTACCGTCGCAGGACATGGTTCTGGGCCTGTACTACGTAACCAAAGGCAAGCGTAGCACCGAAAACGAGACGATTCAGGGCGAAGGCCGTGTATTCTACTCGGACGAAGAAGTGGTAATTGCCATCAATGAAGGCCAGCTGTCGAAGCACGCTTACATTAAGGTGCGTACCAAAGTGCGCGACGAAAACGATGACCTCGTTACCAAAGTGGTGGAAACCGTGGCTGGCCGCGTGCTTTTCAACCAGCTGGTGCCTGAGGAAGTAGGTTTCGTGGACGAACTGCTGACCAAAAAGAAGCTCCAGCAAATCATCTCGCTGGTGTTCAAGCGCACGGGCATGGCCCGCACGGCGCAGTTCCTCGATGATATCAAGACCCTTGGTTTCCAGTCGGCCTACAAAGGTGGCTTGAGCATGGGTCTGGGCGACATCAACATCCCCAAAGAGAAGGACGAACTGGTGCTGCAAGCCCAGAACGACGTGAAAGCCGTAACCCAGAACTACCAGATGGGTCTGATTACGGACAACGAGCGTTACAACCAGGTTATCGATATCTGGACGCGCATCAACAACCAGATTACGGAAACGTTGATGGGCCGTCTGGAGAAGGAAAATCAGGGCTTCAACTCCATCTACATGATGATGCACTCGGGAGCCCGCGGCTCGCGCGAGCAGATTCGTCAGCTGGGCGGTATGCGTGGTCTGATGGCCAAGCCGCAGAAGTCGCTGCAAGGCTCGATTGGCGAGATTATCGAAAACCCGATTCTGTCGAACTTCAAAGAAGGCCTCGACGTAATCGAGTACTTCATCTCGACGCACGGTGCTCGTAAAGGTCTGGCTGACACGGCTCTGAAGACGGCTGACGCCGGCTACCTGACCCGTCGTCTGGTAGACGTTTCGCAGGACGTAATCGTGAACGAGCAAGACTGCGGTACCCTGCGTGGCATCGAGACCTTCGCGTTGAAAGACAACGAGGACATCGTGGAGCCGCTGTCGGAGCGTATCCTTGGCCGTGTGACGGTGCACGACATCGTGGACCCGAACACCAACGAGGTGCTCCTGGCTTCCGGCTCGGAAATCAAGGAAGACACCACGCGTCGCATCGACATTGCGGGTATTGAGTCGGTGGAAATCCGCTCGGTGCTGACTTGCGAAAGCAAGCGCGGTATCTGCGCCAAGTGCTACGGCCGCAACCTGGCTTCGGGCCGCATGGTGCAGCGTGGCGAGGCTGTCGGCGTTATCGCCGCTCAGTCGATTGGTGAGCCCGGCACGCAGTTGACTCTGCGTACCTTCCACGTAGGTGGTACGGCTTCCAACATCGCCGTTGAGTCGAGCATCAAAGCCAAATTCGCTGGCGTGGTTGAGTTCGAAGACGTTCGTACCGTGGCAACCACCACGCCGGAAGGCGTGAAGGGTGCTGTAGTAATGGGCCGCTCGGGCGAAATCCGCATCGTGGAGAAAGGCACCGGCCGCGTCTTCACCACCAACCACGTTCCCTACGGCTCGTTCATGCTGGTAGAGGAAGGCCAGGAAGTGGAAAAAGGCACGGAGCTGAACACCTGGGACCCCTACAACGCTGTTATTCTGGCTGAGTTTGATGGTACCGTCGTGTTCGACGCCATCACCGAAGGCATCACCTACCGCGAGGAGTCGGACGAACAGACCGGTCACCGCGAGAAGGTGATTATCGAATCGAAGGCCAAGGACCAGAACCCGTCCATCATTGTGCGCCCCGGCAAAAAAGGCGATGTGGAAGGCCAAAAGGCCTACAGCATCCCGGTGGGCTCGCACTTGAACGTGGAGAACAACGACAAAATCTCGGCCGGTCATATCCTCGCCAAGATTCCGCGCTCCGTGGGCAAAACCCGCGACATCACCGGTGGTCTGCCGCGTGTGACCGAGCTGTTCGAAGCTCGTAACCCGTCGAACCCGGCCGTGGTATCGGAAATCGATGGCGTAGTAACTTACGGCACCGTGAAGCGTGGCAACCGTGAAATCTTCGTGGAGTCGAAAGACGGCGTCAAGAAGAAGTACATGGTGCCGCTGTCGAAGCACATTCTAGTGCAGGACAACGACTTCATCCGCGCCGGCATGCCGCTGTCGGATGGCGCCATCACGCCTTCGGACATCCTGAGCATTCAGGGCCCCGGCGCCGTGCAGGAGTACCTCGTGAACGAGATTCAGGAAGTGTACCGCTTGCAGGGTGTGAAAATCAACGACAAGCACATCGAAGTGGTAGTCCGCCAGATGATGCAGAAAGTTGTGATTTTAGATGCCGGTGACACGTCGTTCCTTGAAAACCAGGTGATTGACAAAATCATCTTCATGGCCGAGAACGACATGATTATCGACATGAAAGTCGTGACCGAAGCCGGTGATTCGACTAACCTGAAGCCCGGCCAGATTGTGACGGCCCGTCGCCTCCGCGACGAGAACAGCAGCCTGAAGCGCCGCGACCTTGCCCTCGTGCAAGTGCGCGATGCCCAGCCCGCCGTGTCGCGCCCCACGCTGCAAGGCATCACGCAGGCATCGTTGGGTACGGCCTCGTTCATCTCGGCCGCTTCCTTCCAGGAGACGACCAAGGTGCTGAGCGAAGCCGCCATCCGTGGCAAGGCCGATCAGCTGCTGGGCCTGAAGGAGAACGTAATCGTCGGTCACCTCATCCCGGCCGGTACTGGCTTGCGCGAGTACACGCGTCAGGTAGTAGGCTCGAAAGAGGAGATGGAAGCTGCCCAAGCCGCCCAGGCCGCCGAAGCTGCCGTTCCCGCCAAGCGCCCCAGCCGAGCTGGCAAGCGCGAAGTGTCGGCTGAGTAATCCGCCGTAGGTTTGTAATGGAAAAGCCGACTGGGGTATCCTGGTCGGCTTTTTCTGTTTGTGACTTATTAGCCAGCAAAACAGTATTCTGAATTCAACAGGTACCCAATCATGATATTCGCCTGGCTTTTTTTCATGTTGTGTTTGTGGGCAGTCTTTACACTCTTTTTATTGGCGCCTTACTACCTCGTCAGCCATTCTAAGCTTAAAGTTCTTGTTCGTACTTGGATAATTGCTTTTTGGTGGGAGATATCCTTAATAATGTTGGTACCTAAAGTAACCATACCAGTGCTTGACATGCACATGGAAGGTTATATGTACCTGATGGTTTTCACAATTGGAATCAATGAAGTGGGGCACGGAATTCTATACGACCATAGATTTGATTACTTGCTTCTACTAGTGATACCGCTGATTATTGCCCTCATCGCGTACTGGCGAAATAGGCAAGTCAAAGATTAGCGAGACTTGATAATTCTTAAACACCGCTCTAATGCAACCAACCGACCAAAACCCGGACCCCAACGCCATCAACATCGAGCTTTCCGAAGCCATGGCCGAGGGCGAATACGCCAACCTCGCCATGATTGCGCACAGCAACAGCGAGTTCGTGATTGATTTCATCCGCATGATGCCCGGCCTGCCCAAGGCCAAGGTGAAGGCGCGCATCGTCGTCACGCCCGAGCACGCCAAGCGCCTGCTGCAAGCCCTCACCGAGAACATCGAGCGGTTCGAAGCCGCTTTCGGCACCATCAAGATGCAGAGCGAAGCCCCCAGCTACCCGATGAACTTCGGTGGTGCGGTAGGGGAGGCGTAGGGAATTTCTCCGCAGCTTTTTATCTTTACTAGCTATGGAAATTGTCTTCGACGTACCCGCCGACCGTGTTGCTTTCATGCTCGAAATGTTGAGCAGCATCAACTACGTCAGAAACCCCCGACCTCGCCGCGTCCGCAAGTCGGCAGATGTGAAAGAGCAGGATACGACGGAGTATCTGTTGTCTTCGGAAGCAAATGCGGAAAGCTTACGTCGTTCAATTGCGCAGTTACGGCGTGGCGAAGTAGTGCAGGTTGAAATCGCAGACTAAGCATGAACATTGTTTCATTCTCAGTTGAGGCACTCGGCCATTATCAATATTGGCAGGAGTCAGACAAAGCCATTCTGCGTAAAATCAACCAGCTTTTGAAGGAGTGCCTGCGGACACCATTTGCCGGAACGGGCAAACCAGAACCGCTGAAAGGGGAACTGTCCGGCTTCTGGTCACGCCGCATCAATCACGAACACCGCTTGATTTACGAAGCCAAAGGAGATACACTCTTCATCATTGCGTGCCGGTATCATTACGGGAAGCGGTAAGCTGAACCAGATGCTTTAGCTGCGAAAGCGCCTCCATTTTCCAGTGGAGGCGCTTTCTTTTTTAAGCCAAAACCCACGCTCCTAAAATTAACATCCTCACTCTGTTTGCTATTGCGACGAAATAATCTTACCTTTGCAAGCCAAATTTTAGGGGCAAACGGCTCCAAACAAACCATTCGCTAAATGCCAACCATCAATCAGTTAGTACGGAAAGGCCGTGAGGCTTTGACAACCAAGTCGAAGTCGCCCGCCCTTGATTCGTGCCCGCAGCGTCGGGGCGTGTGCACCCGTGTGTACACCACCACGCCTAAGAAGCCGAACTCGGCTATGCGCAAAGTGGCCCGTGTGCGCCTTACCAACGGTAAGGAAGTAAACGCATACATCCCCGGTGAAGGCCACAACCTCCAGGAACACAGCATCGTGCTGATTCGTGGCGGCCGGGTTAAAGACTTGCCAGGTGTTCGCTACCACATCATCCGTGGCGCCCTGGACACCGCCGGTGTAAGCGGCCGCACGCAGCGCCGTTCGAAGTACGGTGCCAAGCGTCCGAAGCCGGGTCAACCCGCCGCAGCAGCTGGCAAGGGTGGCAAGGGGGCACCCGCTAAAAAGAAATAAATGATTTAGTTGTTGGTTGTTAGTTGTCAGTTGTTGGGTCGTTCAATCGGCTGAGCAACTGACAACTGACAACAAGCAACTGACAACTATTCCATATCATGAGAAAGTCAAAACCGAAGAAGCGCATCTTGCTGCCGGACCCTAAGTACAAGGAGACGCTGGTAACCCGTTTCGTGAACTACATGATGTACGACGGCAAGAAAAACCTGGCGTACACCATCTTCTATGACGCCTGCGACCTCGTGGAGCAGCGCACCAAGGAGAGCGGCCTCGAAATGTGGCGCAAAGCGTTGAACAACGTGATGCCCACCGTGGAAGTGAAAAGCCGCCGCGTAGGTGGTGCCACCTTCCAGGTTCCGATTGAAGTGCGCGCCGACCGCCGCATTTCGGTAGGTGCCAAGTGGATGATTCAGTATGCCCGTCGTCGTGGTGAGAAGACCATGAAAGACAAGCTAGCTGGCGAAATCATCGCCGCCGCCAAAGGCGAAGGTGCTGCCGTTAAGAAAAAAGACGACACCCACCGCATGGCCGAGGCCAACAAGGCCTTCTCGCACTTCCGTTTCTAAACTGGAAATTTGGGTTTGGGGTCTTAGGGACTTGGATTTATTTGACGGACTGTTCTGTTAAACGACCCAAGACCTGAGACCCTAAATTTTAAGCCTTAACCAACATCATGGCCGTTAACAAAGAACTTTACTACCTCCGCAACATCGGGATTATGGCGCACATCGACGCCGGTAAGACCACGACGTCGGAGCGTATTCTGTATTACACGGGTAAAACCCACAAAATCGGGGAAGTGCACGATGGTGCCGCCACGATGGACTGGATGGAGCAGGAGCAGGAGCGCGGCATCACGATTACCTCGGCTGCCACGACCACGTTCTGGAACTACCCCACCGATATCAAAGGTGACCCCACCGCTGATACCAAGCAGTACAAAATCAACCTGATTGACACCCCCGGCCACGTTGACTTCACGGTAGAAGTAGAACGTTCGCTGCGCGTGCTTGACGGTGCCGTGGCCCTGTTCTGCGCCGTTTCGGGCGTTGAGCCGCAGTCGGAAACCGTATGGCGTCAGGCTGACAAATACAAAGTGCCCCGCATCTGCTTCGTCAACAAGATGGACCGTGCCGGCGCTGACTTCTTCAAAGCCGTAAACGAAATCAAGGAGAAACTGGGCGCTAACCCCATTCCTCTGCAGATTCCGATTGGTGCCGAAGAAACCTTCAAAGGCGTAGTTGACCTGCTGACTGGCAAAGCCATTGTGTGGGACGACAAAACCGAAGGCAAGTCGTACGACGAAGTTCCCGTTCCCGAGGACCTCGTGGAAACGGTTGCCGAATGGCGCCAGAAGCTCATCGAGAGCGTAGCCGAGTATGATGATGCGTTGCTGGAGAAATTCTTTGACAACCCCGACTCCATCACGAAAGAGGAAATGATGGTCGTTATCCGCCAGGCGGTTATCGACATGAAGTTCTCGCCCGTGCTCTGCGGTTCGGCCTTCAAAAACAAAGGTGTGCAGACGATGCTGGATGCCGTTATGGCCTACCTGCCGTCGCCGCTCGACATGCCCGCCATCATCGGTACCAACCCCGAGAGCGGTGAGGAAATGGAGCGTCACCCCGACAACTCGGAGCCTTTCACCGCTCTGGCGTTCAAAATTGCTACCGACCCGTTCGTGGGCCGTTTGTGCTTCTTCCGCTGCTACAGCGGCGTGCTCGACTCGGGCTCGTACGTGCTCAACAACCGCACCGGTAAGAAGGAGCGTATCTCGCGCCTGATGCAGATGCACTCCAACAAGCAGAACCCCATCGACAAGATTCAGGCCGGTGACATTGCTGCAGGTGTTGGTTTCAAAGACATCAAAACCGGCGACACGCTGACCGACGAGAAGAACCCAATGGTTCTGGAGTCGATGAGCTTCCCCGAACCGGTAATTGGCTACGCCATCGAGCCGAAAACGCAGGCTGACGTCGACAAAATGGGCATGGCCATCGCCAAGCTCATCGAGGAAGACCCCACTTTGCGCGTGAACACGGACGAGGAAACCGGCCAGACCATCCTCCGCGGCATGGGCGAATTGCACCTTGAAATCATCATCGACCGCATGCGTCGTGAATTCAAAGTGGAAATCAACCAGGGTGCCCCGCAGGTAGCCTACAAGGAGATTCTCACCAAAGTGGTTGACCACCGCGAAACCTACAAGAAGCAGACCGGTGGCCGCGGTAAATTCGGCGATATCGTGTTTGAGCTGGGTCCGAAAGAAACCGAGCCGGAGAAACCCGGTCTGGAGTTTGACAACGCCATTGTGGGCGGTGTTATCCCCCGCGAATTCATTCAGCCAATTCAGAAAGGTTTCGAAGAAGCCATGAAGCGTGGTCCGCTGGCGGGCTTCCCCATCGAAACGATGAAGGTACGCCTCTACCACGGCTCGTTCCACGACGTTGACTCGGACGCCCTGTCGTTCGAACTCGCCGCCCGTGACGGTTTCCGTGAAGCTGCCAAGAAGGCCGGCCCGAAATTGCTGGAGCCCATCATGGCCGTTGAAGTGGTTTGCCCCGACGAGTACACGGGTCCCGTAACCGGTGACTTGAACCGTCGTCGCGGTCTGATGAAAGGCATGGACACCAAAGCCGGTGCCCAGGTTATCAAGGCCGATGTTCCGCTGTCGGAGCTGTTCGGCTACGTAACCGCCCTGCGTACGATTTCGTCGGGTCGTGCTTCGGCTTCGCTCACGTTCTCGCACTACGAGCAAGTGCCGAGCAACATGGCCGATGCCATCGTTGCCAAAACCAAAGGAGGTAAATAAGTGACCGTTGGTTAGTGGCTGTTACTTGTCAGCCACCAACCAATAGCCATAAATCAAAGCTTTTCAAAACGGAGGCAATCGGCTTCCACCAATCCCAATGAACCAGAAAATTCGCATTAAGCTGAAAAGCTACGACCACAACCTCGTAGACAAATCGGCCGAGAAAATCGTGAAAGCTGTGAAGGCCACCGGTGCCATCGTTAGCGGTCCGATTCCTTTGCCGACCCAAAAGGAGAAGTTCACCGTGCTGCGCTCGCCCCACGTGAACAAGAAGAGCCGGGAGCAGTTCCAGCTTTGCACCTATAAGCGCCTCGTGGACATCTTCTCGACCTCGTCGAAGACCGTTGATGCCCTGATGAAGCTGGAATTGCCCAGCGGCGTTGACGTAGAAATCAAAGTCTGAGGATTCGATTTCAGTCTTAATTGAGTTAAAGCTCCGCTGTGATTCGTCGCGGCGGAGCTTTTTCTTTAGCGTTGCCTGGCATTCATACGCCATGTTTACAGTTGTGAAAGTAATTTAAACAATGTCACTCCAA
Organism: Hymenobacter rubidus; assembly: GCF_016734815.1. Taxonomy (GTDB): domain Bacteria; phylum Bacteroidota; class Bacteroidia; order Cytophagales; family Hymenobacteraceae; genus Hymenobacter; species Hymenobacter rubidus. Next base: position 34,812 of record NZ_JAERQF010000029.1, on the reverse strand, counting down.
GTTGTAATCAAGATGCTATCAAGACTTTATGCAACTGGAAAGCTTTCGCAAATCCTGCTGTTTATAGCTTGCTTAGCGGGTGTAATAGGCCTGTTCGCCTCTAGGGCCTTAATTTCCTTGAGTCCGGCGTTGGGTGGAATTGCCATTTTCACCAACCCACATATCGCTCAGGCTTTACGAGCGTACAGGTATAATAAGTCAGCTTGGGGTTTGATGGCGGTATATGGGCTTCTGGTACTTAGCTATGGCATTACCGAAAACGTTGGGGAGTGGCGAGAGCAACTCATTCGGCAATTGCCATGGGTTGCGTTGCCGCTGGTTATAGGTTTATCGGTGCCTCTATCTTCAAAACAGCGGCAGTGGGTCGGACAAGCTTATGTGTACGTGGCGGGAGCAGTCGCATTGGCTACAAGCATTAAATACTTTCTCAATCCGGCCTATGTCCACAGACTGGTGGTGGATAATCAGAATATGCCTTCCGCGTTGGGCGTATTTCATATTCACTTTGGGATAATGCTTGCCTTAGCTACCTGTTTTGGAACAGTACTCATTGCAAAAGTTGAACTTGGGAAATTCGCCAAATGGACGATAATTGTAGCTATTGCCAATTGCATCCTCACCTTACATCTATTAGCGTATAGGACCGGTCTCTTAGCACTTTATGCTACTGTGCTTGTTGCCGCAGGTACTTTACTACTCCGTCGGCCCAAGGTGGCCGTAGCATTACTCCTGTTGATTATAGTAGTGCCTGTGGTTTCGTATTACAGCATGGAGTCCATCAGACGGCGCGCCGTTGCTACTGTTGATGATGTTCAGCATTTCACCCGGCATCGCAACATCAATAATTACTCCATTGCACGGCGTATGGCTGCTTGGGTTAATGCTGGTACGTTGATACAGGAAAACCCCATATTAGGAGTTGGACCTGCGGATACATTTGATGCCATGATGGCACAGTATGACCGTCGGAGCTTTGGGCTGCGGTACAAAAACCGGGTAATGCTTCACAATCAGTACTTGCACATGCTGGTTGGCAGCGGCATTATTGGCCTAGCGCTGTGGTTATGGGTGCTTTTCAGGCCATTATTCAAACAGCATCTACGCGCTGACCCCGCCATAGTAAGTTTCATCATTGTGCAGGCAACGGCTATGCTGGTCGATTCGCTGCTTGAAATGCAATTGGGATTGAATATATTCTTATTCCCTTACGTTTTCCTCATCGTCGGTAGAGAGCGTGCAACCCGCGCTACTGAGCTGGAGGATATGAATGCACCGCCGCAACTGGTGCCTTCCGCACAGTAACGATAAAATGGCCAGCCCAATTTCGATAATGAGCTAACAGCCTCACTGAGAAAATATTTCTCGGCCACATTGGGATAGCCCCAGCTTTTTTTCTATCTTTGCACTCCCTTAGCGAAAACGGCACTCGGCCGTTTTCTTTTTGTGTTCATTAATAACCAAATAGAATGCCTGGCATCATCGGTAAAAAAATCGGTATGACAAGCCTCTTCACTCCGGACGGGAAAAACATTCCCTGCACGCTCATCGAGGCGGGTCCGTGCGTAGTGACGCAGGTTAAGACTATCGCGAATGACGGTTACACCGCCATTCAAATTGGGTACGGCGAGAAAAAAGAGAAGAACACCACCAAAGCCTTGGTTGGTCACTTCAAAAAAGCCGGTACGACCCCCAAGAAAAAATTGGTTGAATTCCGCCTCGACGCCGAATCGACCTACGCCGCTGGCGCTACCATCGACGCGACTCTCTTCGAAGAGGGCGAGTTTGTGGACGTAGTAGGCACTTCGAAAGGCAAGGGTTTCCAAGGTGTTGTAAAGCGTTACAACTTCCAGGGTGTTGGTGGCCAGACCCACGGCCAGCACAACCGCCTGCGTCACCCCGGTTCTATCGGTGCTTGCTCGTGGCCTTCGCGCGTATTCAAAGGAATGCGCATGGGTGGCCGCATGGGCAACGACCGCGTGAAAGTGCAGAACCTGAAGGTGATGCGCGTAGTAGGCGACAAGAACCTGATTCTGGTGAGCGGCTCGATTCCCGGCGCGAAGAACTCTTACGTGGTAATCGAGAAATAGACTAGTACGATGGAACTCGCAGTATATAACCTCAAAGGCGAAGACACCGGCCGCAAAGTGACCCTGTCTGACGCCATCTTCGGCCTCGAAGTAAACGAGCACGTGATGTACCTGGACGTGAAGCAGTACTTGGCCAACCAGCGCCAGGGCACGCACAAGTCCAAGCAGCGGAACGAGGTGCACGGCACCACGAAGAAACTGAAGAAACAAAAAGGCACGGGCGGCGCCCGCGCCGGCAGCATGAAGTCGGGTGTGTTCGTTGGTGGTGGCCGCATGTTCGGTCCCCAGCCCCGCGACTACGGTTTCAAGCTGAACAAGAAGACCAAGCGCGTAGCTCGCCTCTCGGCTCTGTCGAGCCTGGCGAAGGATGGCAAAATCTCCGTTGTGGAGAACATTGCCATGACGGCTCCCCGCACCAAGGACTTCGTTGCCATCCTGGACGGCCTCAAGCTGACCAACGGCAAAAAGACCATGCTTGTAACCGGCGAGGTGAACAAGAACGTTATCCTCAGCGCCCGCAACCTGCAGAAAGTGAAAGTGTCGACGCCCATCGGCCTCAACACCCACGACCTGCTGAACACGGACACGCTCCTGATTTCGGAAGACGGCATGGCTTCATTGGTTGAACTCTATAGCACCGCCGAATAATGAGCACGCTGAAACGCCCCATCGTTACCGAAAAGGCCACCGGCCTTAACGAGAAAGGTCGCTACACCTTCGAAGTGGAGCGCACCGCCAACAAAGTGCAAATCAAGAAGGACATCGAAACGCTGTACGGCGTGACGATTACCGACATCAACACGATGCGCACTATTGGCAAAATGAAGTCGAAAGGCACCAAAGGCGGCCAGGTTTCCGGACGTCGTGCCCACGGCAAGAAAGCCATTGTGACCGTGAAAGAAGGCGATGTTATCGACTTCTACGGCAACCTCTAGGCCGATACGCTTCGCCTCAAATTTTTCGCCGCAAAAGCACAACTAGCTAGTAATGGCACTTAAAAAACTCAGACCAACAACCCCAGGGCAGCGCTTCCGCGTTGCGCCGGCGTTCGACGAGATTACGACGTCGACCCCGGAGAAGTCGCTGATGACTTCCCTCTCCAAATCGGGTGGCCGGAACTCTTCCGGTAAAATGTCCAACCGCTACATCGGCGGTGGTCATAAAACCCAGTACCGCATCGTGGACTTCAAGCGCGACAAAGCCGGTGTTCCGGCCGTCGTGAAGTCCATCGAGTACGACCCCAACCGCACTGCGCGCATCGCCCTCGTCAACTATGCCGATGGTGAGAAGCGTTACATCATCGCTCCCGCCGGCATGACCGTAGGCGCGAAGATTGTGTCGGGCCCCGGCGTCGCTCCCGAAGTAGGCAATACCTTGCCGCTGCGCGAGATTCCCCTCGGTACCATCCTCCACAACATCGAATTGCAGCCCGGCCAGGGCGCGGCCATGGCTCGCTCGGCCGGCACCTACGCCCAAATCGTAGCCCGCGAAGAGAAGTACGCCACGCTGAAATTGCCTTCGGGCGAGATGCGCATGGTGCTCGTTACCTGCATGGCCACCGTTGGTACCGTGTCGAACGGCGACCACATGAACACCGTGATGGGCAAAGCCGGCCGTAACCGCTGGGCTGGTCGTCGTCCCCGCGTTCGTGGTGTGGTAATGAACCCTGTCGACCACCCCATGGGTGGTGGCGAAGGCAAATCGTCGGGTGGTCACCCGCGTAGCCGCAACGGCATTTTGGCTAAAGGCCAGAAGACCCGCAACAAGAACAAGTATTCGGAGAACCTGATTGTGAGCCGCAAAGGCAAGAAGTAATATATGGCACGTTCACTCAAAAAAGGGCCGTACATTGACTTCCGGCTGGAAAAGAAAGTCACGGCACTCGAAACGGCTGGTAAGAAATCGGTGGTGAAGACCTGGTCGCGCCGCTCGATGATTTCCCCGGATTTCGTTGGCCACACGTTCGCTGTTCACAACGGCAATAAGTTCATCCCGGTGTATGTGACCGAGAACATGGTGGGGCACAAGTTGGGCGAATTTGCCCCGACGCGTAACTTCCGTGGTCACGTCGCCAAAAAAGATAAAGGCAAGCGCTAAGATGGAAGCAGTAGCAAAACTCCGCAATGTGCCGACCTCGCCTCGTAAGATGCGACTGGTGGCCGACCTCGTGCGCGGCAAGAAAGTGACCCAGGCCCTCGGCCTGTTGCGCTTCGAAGCCAACATCGGCGCCGAGAAGATTGAGAAACTGCTCCTTTCGGCCTTGGCCAACTGGCAGCAGCACAACGAAGAAGAGCGGATTGAGGACGCAAACCTCTACATCAGCGAAATCTTCGTGGACGAAGGACGCCAGCTGAAGCGCCTGCGCCCCGCCCCTCAGGGCCGTGGCCACCGCATCCGCAAGCGTAGCAACCACGTGACGCTGAAAATCGACACGAAGGTTGAAAAGCTTGGCTCCAAGCACGCCAAAGAAGTTGGCACTACCGAAAACCCTAAGGCCGACGCCAAATCCTAATTTAGTATGGGACAGAAAGTAAATCCGGTTGGCTTCCGCTTGGGAGTTATCAAAGGCTGGGACTCCAACTGGTACGGCGGCAAGGACTTCGCCGAGAAACTGGTGGAGGACGAGAAAATCCGCAAGTACATCAACGCGCGCATTCAGAAAGGCGGCATCAGCCGCATTGTGATTGAGCGCACCCTGAAGCGCATCACCATCACCATCAACACGGCGCGTCCGGGTGTAGTGATTGGCAAAGGCGGCCAGGAAGTTGACAAGATTAAGGACGAGCTGAAGCAAATCACCAGCAAAGACGTTCAAATCAACATCTTCGAAATCAAGCGTCCGGAGTTGGATGCCAAACTGGTTGGCGAGAGCATCGCCCAGCAGCTGGCCGCTCGTATCTCCTTCCGTCGCGCCATGAAGATGTCGATTCAGGCTGCCATGCGTGTTGGTGCCGAAGGCATCAAGATTCAGTGCGGTGGCCGTCTCGGCGGTGCGGAAATTGCCCGTTCGGAGCAGTACAAAGAAGGTCGTACGCCGCTGCACACGCTGCGCGCCGATATCGACTACGCTTTGTCGGAAGCTCAGACCGTGTATGGCAAAATCGGCATCAAGGTGTGGGTAATGCGCGGTGAGGTGTTCGGCAAGCCCGACCTCTCGCCGAACCAGCAGCTCACCAACCCCGGTGGTGGCGAAGGTGGCGGTGGTCGTCGTGACGACCGTGGCCCCCGCGGCGAGCGTCGCGAAGGCGACCGTGGCCCGCGTCGTGACGGTGGTGCCGGTCGTGGCAACGCTGGCGGTGGCGACCGCGCCCCCCGTGGCGCTGGCGACAACGCCGGTCCCCGTCGCAACGGCCCCGCCCAAGGCGGTGGTGCTGCCGGCGGTGCCGCTCGCGGCCCACGTCGCTAGACGTTTCTTTTCAGGACGTCATGCAGAGCGCAGCGAAGCATCTCGCGTGTTTCGTTGAACGAAGTCGGTAAACGATTGAGTTTACTGCTGCACGCGAGATGCTTCGCTGCGCTCTGCATGACGTTCTAAATTCCTCTCGATTCTCTTTAAAATTTCAATAAAATGTTACAACCGAAAAGGACCAAGTATCGCAAGATGCAAAAGGGTCGCGTAACAGGCCTCGCCTACCGCGGCAGCTCCATAGACTTCGGTTCGTTCGCTATCAAGTCGCTGGAAGTGTCTTGGATTACGGCTCGCCAAATTGAGGCTGCCCGTATCGCCATGACCCGCGCCATGAAACGCGAAGGGCAAGTATGGATTCGCATTTTCCCCGACAAGCCAATCACCAAGAAGCCCGCTGAGGTGCGCATGGGTAAAGGCAAAGGCTCGCCCGAGTATTGGGTAGCCTGCGTGAAGCCCGGCCAAATCATGTTCGAGTCGGACGGTGTGTCGCTGGAAGTAGCCAAAGAATCGCTGCGTCTGGCGGCTCAGAAGCTCCCCGTAAAAACTTCATTCGTGGTTCGCCGCGACTATACGGACGCTGCTTAAGTCATGAAGAACAAGACCGACCTCAAAGGCCTTTCCGCTGAAGCGCTGAAAGAGCAAATCAAAACCGAGCAGGCCCAGGGCCAGCAGCTGCGTTTCGCCCACGCGATTTCGCCCCTGGAAAACCCCGCCCGCCTCAAGGCCAACCGTAAAAACGTCGCCCGCTTGCTCACCGAGCAGACTCGTCGGAACAACGAGCAGGCCTCTAACCCCGCTTAATTCCGATGGCAACCGACGTAACAATCCAAGACCAAGCCGTAGCTGAAGACTCGCGCAACATGCGCAAGGAAATCACCGGCACGGTAACGAGCTCGAAGATGGACAAGTCCATCACCGTGGCTGTGGTGCAGAAACAGAAGCACCCCAAGTACGGCAAGTTCGTGACCAAAACCACGAAATTCCACGCCCACGACGAGAAAAACGAGTGCGGCGAAGGCGACACGGTGCGCATCATGAGCACCCGTCCGCTGAGCAAGACCAAGCGGTGGCGCCTGGTTGAAATTGTTGAACGCGCTAAATAATCTGAACCGATGATACAGCAAGAATCCCGCCTGACGGTAGCCGACAACAGCGGCGCCAAGGAAGTCCTCTGCATCCGCGTTTTGGGTGGCACGGGCAAGAAATACGCCAGCGTTGGCGACAAGATTGTGGTGGCCATCAAGTCGGCTATCCCTTCGGGCAACGCCAAGAAAGGCACCGTGAGCAAGGCCGTCGTGGTACGTGTGAAGAAGGAAGTGCGCCGCAAAGACGGTTCGTACATCCGTTTCGACGACAACGCTGCTGTGTTGCTCAACAACAACGACGAGCCCCGCGGCACGCGCATCTTCGGCCCAGTGGCCCGCGAGCTGCGTGAGCGTCAGTTCATGAAAATCGTATCCCTAGCCCCCGAAGTACTCTAAGCCATGGCTATCAGAAAAGCAGACCCCGTGCAACTGCACGTAAAGTCGGGCGATACCGTGAAGGTGATTGCTGGCGACGAAAAGGGCAAAACCGGCGTTATCAAGTCGGTGAACCGGGTGACTCAGCGCGTAACCGTTGAGGGCCTGAACCTGGTGACGAAACACAACAAGCCGAGCGCCAAATCGCCCCAGGGCGGCATCACCAAGATGGAGGCGCCCATGCACGTGAGCAACGTGCAGGCTATCAACCCCACCACCGGTGAGCGGGTGCGCAAAGGCGCCGCAGCGGCCGCAGCTCCGGCTGCCCCTGCCAAAGCCAAGCGTGCCTCTGCCAAAACGGCTTAAGCAGCCCCCACCATCATGGCCCGTCTCAAAGACATTTATAAAAAAGACGTTGTACCCGCGCTCCAGGAGAAATTCCAGTTCAAGAGCATCATGCAGGTACCCCGTATCACCAAAATCTGCATCAACCGCGGCATTGGCGCGGCGGTAGCCGACAAGAAATTGGTCGACAACGGCGTGGAAGAACTGACGGTTATCACCGGCCAGAAAGCCATTGCCACCATCGCCAAGAAATCGGTGTCGAACTTTAAGCTCCGCGAAGGCATGCCCATCGGTGCGAAAGTGACGCTGCGCGGCGAGAAAATGTACGAGTTCATGGACCGTCTCCTGACGGTGGCCCTGCCCCGCGTACGTGACTTCAAAGGCATCAACGACAAAGGTTTCGATGGTCGTGGCAACTACACGCTCGGCGTGAAGGAGCAAATCATCTTCCCCGAAATCTCGATTGACAAAATCAAAGGCATCTCGGGCATGGACATCACGTTCGTAACCACCGCCGAGAACGACGAGCAGAGCTACGAGCTACTCAAGGCGTTCGGTATGCCTTTCGCCAACGCTAAAAAAGACGCTTAATCTTCCGAACTCATGGCTAAAGAATCCATCAAAGCACGGGAGCGCAAGCGCATTGCCACCGTGGCCCGTTACGCTGAGAAGCGCAAGGCTCTGAAAGCTGCCGGCGACTACGAAGGTCTCGACAAGCTGCCCAAAAACGCTTCGCCCGTGCGCCTGCACAACCGCGACATGATTGACGGCCGCCCCCGCGGCTACATGCGCAAGTTTGGCATCAGCCGCGTGCGTTTCCGCGAAATGGCTCTGGCCGGGAAGATTCCCGGTGTGACCAAGTCGAGCTGGTAGTATTCCGGTTTAGGACAAACAAAAACCCCCAGACATTATGCCTGGGGGTTTTTGTTTGTCCTTACCTTTCTGACATAACTCTCTCAAACTTCTTTCAATTTTTACTCATGGAAAACACCTTCCCGTTTCAGGTTGATAAACTGACTGACCCTGAATCAAAGACTCCTTACTATTGCATCCAAGCATCAGTTGGAGACATTGACGGTTATCCTGACTTATTTGAGGAATATGGATTCGGCGGGAATGGCTACTCTTGGGCGGAACACATTCAAGCAATACTGAACGAGAGAGAGCCTGATATTCTAGAGCAGTTGGAGTTTGATGAAGAAGGGGATACTTTTCTGGTTCGGACCGAAAACGAAGAAACCATGCATAAATTCATAAGTGCTATTCAGCCGGTATTTGGTACGAAAAAGACTCTGAAAAAATATCTGAGCCAAGCTGACCCAGATGATTTTGAGGAATAGCAAAACAGAAACGGAGTTGCTCGACATCGGGCAACTCCGTTTCTGTTTTTAAGTGGCCACTCCCGTTTCCCTGGCTGCTAGGGCGGCGGGTGGTGGGGGAGGGGCGAAAGCTGGGCAATAGGTGAGGGGCTATCCACGTTGGAATAATTGTGTCATCTCAAACCTATTTCGCTGATGCGTATTCCCTACTTCTTTTCCCGTGGTGCTAATCCCGCACACAAGCCGCCCAAAACCAAAACCCGCGAGTGGGCCGACTCCCTGATTTTTGCCATCGTGGCGGCCACGCTCCTGCGCTGGTCGGCGGTGGAAGCCTACACCATCCCGTCGGAAAGCATGGAGGGCACCCTGCTGGTGGGCGACTACCTCATGGTGAGCAAGCTGCACTACGGCCCCATCACGCCCCAAACGCCGTTGCAGGTACCCCTCACGCACCAAACCCTGTGGGAGAAAGGACCGCAGAGCTATTCCGACCTCATCCAGCTGCCTACCTACCGCTTCCCAGGCTTCAGCTCGGTGCAGCGCAACGACGTGGTGGTGTTCCATGTGCCGCACGAGCAGCAGCGCCCCGCCGATGTGCGCACCAACCTCATCAAGCGCTGCATTGCAGTAGCTGGCGACACGCTGAGCATCCGCAGCGGCCAAGTGTTCCTCAACGGCCAGCCCGGCGCGGTGGCCGGCCGGCCCCAAACTACCTACTTCCTGGAAGTACCCGCGCCCAACGATGAAATCGTAGCGGCGCTGCACGCGCAGGGCGTGGTCGACTACCGCGAGCCCGATGGCGTGCCCCGCGCCATCATCAACCCTGAAACGGGCAAGCCCGGCTTCGTCATCAGCTGCCCGGCCGAGGTGGCCGCCTACTTCCGCCGGCAGCCCTACACGAAGTCGCTGGAGGTGGTGCAGTACCCCGTGCAGCTCTTCCCCGACGTGGCTGACTTCGACGTATCGCAAGCTGCCAGCGCCACCCCCCGCCGCTGGCAGCTCGATGACTACGGCCTGCTGCCCGTGCCGAAGCAAGGCCAGACCATCACCCTCACGCCCGCCAACGCCGCGATGTACTACAAAATAGTGTCGCAGTACGAGCACAATGCCAGCATCACCTGGCAGGATGGCATGATTCAGCAAAACGGCCAACCTCTGACCAGCTATACCATCAAGCAGAACTACTACTTCATGATGGGCGACAACCGCCATAACTCCGAAGATTCCCGCTTTTGGGGCTTCGTGCCCGAAGACCACATTGTGGGCAAAGCCGTGTTCACCTGGCTGTCGCTCGACCCGAATGCAGACCTGCTGCACAAAGTCCGTTGGAGCCGACTGTTCCGGCCCATCGAGTAACCACATACCTCGCATCACAGGTCAACCAGAAAATTGGAGTAAGTGAAACAAATGGGGGTGTTCCGGTATTCGGAGCAATCCCATTTGCCGTTATAGCCTACGCCAGCCCCCGCGTTGGTTCACGTTATTTATCCCTCACCACCTATCATGGAATCATCAATCACCACCGGCTGGATTGGCCTGGGCAACATGGGCACGCCCATGGCCCGCCGCCTGCTCGCCGCCGGTCACCCCGTCGCCGCTTACAACCGCAGCCCCGCCAAAGCCGAAGCTCTCCGCGCCGAGGGGGCCACCGTCGCGCCCACCCCCGCCGCCGTGCTCGATGCCGCGCAAGTCATCTTCCTCATGGTATCGGATGACCAGGCCATCCGGGAGCTATTCACCGGGGAGCAGGGCCTGCTACAGTCCCCCGCCACCGGCAAGCTCATCATCAACATGAGCACCGTCTCGCCCGGCATCAGCCAAGAGATGACCGAGCTAAGCCGCGCCCACAGCCACAATTACCTCGATGCGCCCGTCTCCGGCAGCGTGAAGCAGGCCGAAAGCGGCCAGCTCGCCATCATGGTCGGCGGCGAAGAAGACGCATTCAAGCAAGCCAAACCCTTGTTCGCACACCTCGGCAAGCTGGCCCTGCGCGTGGGCCCCACCGGCGCGGGCAACACCGCCAAGCTTGCCATGAACACGCTGCTCGGTTTCGAGGCTCAAGGCTTAGCCGAAGCCGTCCGCTTCGCCCAGCAGCACGGCTTAGCTATGGAGGATTTGCTCACGCTAATTAAGAACAGCGCCCTCGCCAGCACCTTCATGACAATGAAAGGGGAGTCGCTACTCGGCGAGAACTACCAGGCGGCTTTCGCCCTCAAACTGCTCGCCAAGGACCTGCGGCTAGCAAAAGCAGAAGGGCTGGATAGTCCGTTGGCCAACGTCGTCCATCAAACCTTCCAGGAAGCCGAATCCACCCACGGGGACGAAGACGTCATCGCCATTCTCAAGCACCTGAAGAGGAGCTAGAGGGACAGCCGACCGGTTGTATTTCGGACGGTTCCCACTCGTTACTCAAGAATATTTCAGTCAGGCACTTGCAAAAGCCCCTGGTAGTCTGCTACCTTTGCACTCCCAAAACCTGAGGCTTGCCTCAAAACCATTTGGCAGGTTGCCAAAAGAAACCATTGGCCGGACCGTCGCCGGACGTGCCAAGTAGTCTTAACCGAAATTTCGTTGGTCCCGTTGGGCACCCGGCGAAATTTTCTTATCTTTGCGCTCCGAAAAAAGCGGACGTATTTAATAAATAATGAACACTGACCCCATTGCCGACTACCTGACCCGGGTACGCAACGCCATCAAGGCGAACCACCGGGTGGTAGAAATCCCGGCCAGCAACATCAAAAAGGAAATCACGAAAGTGCTGTACCACAAAGGGTACATCCAGTCGTACCGTTTTGATGATTCGTCGGTTCAGGGCACCATCAAAATCGCCCTGAAGTACAACCCCGCCACGAAGGCCCCCGCCATCACCAAGCTGCAGCGCGTTTCGACGCCCGGCTTGCGTCAGTACGTGGCCGCCGACAACCTGCCCCGCGTCCTCAGCGGCCTGGGCGTGGCCATCATCTCGACCTCGAAAGGGGTGATGACGGAGAAAGAGTGCAAAACCGAGAACGTGGGCGGCGAGGTGCTGTGCTACGTGTACTAGTCCGGAACCGCTTTAGCAAATTCAATTATGTCACGTATTGGTAAACTGCCGATTTCCGTCCCCGCCGGGGTCGCTATTTCGGTCGACAACAACAACGCGGTGACGGTGAAAGGCCCCAAAGGCTCGCTCACTACGCAAGTAGACCGCGACATCACCGTAGCCATCGAAGACGGTACCCTCACCGTAACCCGCCCCACCGAGCAGAAGCGCCACAAGGCCATGCACGGCCTCTACCGCTCGCTCATCAACAACATGGTGACCGGTGTTAGCGCTGGTTTCGAGAAGAAACTCGAACTCGTGGGCGTAGGTTACAAAGCCTCGCTCGTGGGCAGCACGCTGGAACTGGCCCTCGGCTACTCGCATAACGTGTACATCGCCCTCCCCGGCGAAGTATCCGCTACCGCAGTAACCGAAAAGGGTAAGAACCCGATTGTGACGCTGAACAGCATCGACAATCAGCTGCTGGGCCAAGTGGCCGCCAAAATTCGTTCGCTGCGCAAAGTGGAGCCCTACAAAGGCAAAGGTGTGCGCTTCGTGGGCGAGATTATCCGTCGCAAAGCTGGTAAAACGGCTTCTAAATAAGTTCGCATCATGGCATTTGATAAAGCAACTCGCCGCAAGCGGATTCAGCGCATCATCCGCACGAAAGTGTCCGGTACCACGGAGCGTCCGCGCCTGTCGGTGTTCCGCAGCAACACGGGCATTTATGCTCAGATTATCGACGACACGACCGGCCGCACCCTCGCTGCCGCTACGTCGAAAAAAGTAACCGCCGAAGGTGGCAACGGTGTGGCTCTGGCCGCTGCCGTAGGCCGTCAGGTAGCCGCGGTTGCCCTGGAAAAAGGCATCACGAAAGTGGTGTTCGACCGCTCGGGTTACCTCTACCACGGTCGCGTAAAATCATTGGCTGAAGGTGCTCGCGAAGGCGGCCTCAATTTCTAAACTATCATGGCGCAAGAACGCGACAACAATCGTCCTGGCGGAGACCGTCAGCGCAGCAACGACCGCGACCGGAATAAGGATAACTCCCGCATGGGTGCCGACTCCGACTTCAAAGAAAAAGTAGTAGCCATCAACCGCGTAGCGAAGGTGGTGAAAGGCGGTCGCCGCTTTAGCTTCTCTGCCATCGTGGTAGTAGGCGACGGCAACGGCAACGTAGGCTACGGCCTCGGCAAAGCCAACGAAGTAACCGACGCCATTGCCAAAGGCATTGACGACGCCAAGAAGAACGTGGTGAAAGTGCCCATGTACAAGCACACCGTTCCTCACCTCATGGAAGGCCGCTACGGCGGTGGTTTCGTGCTCATCCAGCCGGCTGCTGCCGGTACGGGTGTAATCGCCGGCGGTGCTATGCGCGCCGTGTTCGAGAGCGCCGGTATCAAGGATGTGCTGGCGAAGTCGAAAGGCTCGTCGAACCCTCACAACGTGGTAAAAGCGACGTTTGCAGCCCTCGCCAAAATGCGCGACCCGTTGCAAATCGCTCAAGCCCGTGGTATTTCTTTGGCCCGCGTTTTTAACGGTTAATTGACATGGCACAAATTCAAGTAAAGCTCGTGCGCAGCGCCATTGACCGCCCCGAGCGTCAGAAGCGCACCGTTCAGTCCCTCGGCCTGAACAAACTCAACAGCACCGCTACCCACGAATCGAACCCGTCCATCCTGGGCATGGTGAAGAGCGTGCAGCACCTGCTCCAAGTAACCGAACTGTAAGACTATTATCGTCATGCTTAATCTCAGCAATCTATCGCCCGCCTACGGCTCGACTAAAAACGAGAAGCGGATTGGCCGGGGCGAAGGCTCCACGCGCGGTGGCACGTCGACCCGTGGTCACAAAGGCGCCAAGTCGCGTTCGGGCTACAAGCGCAAGTCCGGCTTCGAAGGTGGCCAGATGCCCCTCCAGCGCCGTGTGCCTAAGTTCGGCTTCACGAACATCAACCGCGTCGAGTACAAAGCCATCAACCTCGATGTGCTCGCTGGCCTCCTCGAGAAAAACAGCGCCACCACCCTGGATGCCGCTTACTTCGTGGCCGCCGGTCTGGTTTCGAAAAACGCCAAAATCAAAGTTCTCGGCCGCGGCGAAATCGCCACCGCTGTGGAAGTTCATGCTCACGCCTTCTCGAAATCGGCTATCGAAGCCATCGAGAAAGCTGGCGGCAAAGCGGTAACGCTCTAATAGCTACCTTCGGCAATGAATAAGTTTATCGAGTCGATAAAAAACATTTTTGCGATTGAGGATTTGCGTACGCGAATCCTCAATACGCTTTTCTTCATTGCCATCTATCGCCTAGGCGTTTACGTGGTGTTGCCGGGCGTTGACCCCACGCAGCTCAAGACCGGCGCCCAAGGCTTGTTTGGCATTCTGGATACGCTGCTCGGCGGCGCATTCAGCCACGCGTCCATCTTCGCGCTGGGCATCATGCCGTACATCTCGGCGTCGATTGTGTTGCAGCTGCTCACCATCGCCGTGCCCTACTTCCAGAAGCTCCAGAAGGAAGGCGAGTCGGGACGTAAGAAAATCAACCAGTACACCCGGATTCTCACGATTCCAATTGTATTGGCTCAATCGGTTGGCTTCATCGCCACGATTAACGCCGAAGCCATCATCAACCCCGGCACATTCTTCACCGTCTCGACCATGATTATCATCACGGCCGGCACGTTGTTCTGCATGTGGCTGGGCGAGAAAATCACGGACAAAGGCATCGGCAACGGTATCTCCATGATTATCATGATTGGCATCGTGTCGCGTCTCCCCGGTGCCATCATCGGTGAGGCCGCAGCCAAAGGCGTGAACAAGTCCCTGATTTTCCTGCTGGAAATGGTGGTGCTGTTCCTCGTGGTAATGGCGGTTATCGTGCTCACGCAAGCAGTTCGCCGCATCGCGGTGCAGTACGCTAAGCAAGTAGGCGGCACTACGCAGCTGGATGCCCAGCGTCAGTTCATTCCCCTCAAGGTGAATGCAGCAGGCGTAATGCCCATCATCTTCGCCCAGTCGCTGATGTTCGTACCCGCCATTGTGGCATCGGTATGGCAGAACCAGAGCGATACCGCCAGCTACATCGGCGTGAAGTTTTCGGACTACACCTCGTGGCAGTACAACCTGACCTTCGGCTTGCTGATTATTATCTTCACCTACTTCTACACGGCCATCAGCGTCAATCCTAACCAGATTGCCGATGACCTGAAGCGGAGCGGTGGTTTTGTGCCCGGCGTGAAGCCTGGCCGCGATACCTCGGAATACATCGATGAAATCCTGACGCGCATCACCCTGCCGGGTGCAGTGGCGCTGGCCCTCATCGCCATCTTCCCCGCGCTAGCGCTGTTGTTGGGCGTAACCCGTCCGTTCTCGGCTTTCTATGGCGGCACGTCGCTCATCATCATGGTGGGTGTGGTACTCGACACGGTGAACCAGGTGCAGAGCTACTTGTTGATGCAGCACTACGACGGCATGATGAAATCGGGTAAGCTGCGCGGTCGCACGGCCCAGCCCATTTCCATTGCCTCGTAATTAGCGCAATGGCAAAAGGTCCGATTCAATACAAAACCGAAGAAGAGATTGACCTCATCCGGGCCAGCGCCCAACTGCTGGCTAAAGCTCACGGCGAAGTCGCGAGCATGGTGAAGGAAGGAGTGACGACGCGGCAGCTTGATAAGCGCGCGGAGGAATTCATCCGGGACAACGGTGGGGTGCCATCCTTCAAAGGCTACAATAAGTTTCCCTACAGCCTGTGCCTCTCGCCGAATTCGGTGGTGGTGCACGGATTCGCCACCGACGAGCCGCTGAAAAGCGGTGACGTGCTATCGGTGGACTGCGGGGTTTTCCTGAATGGCTTTCATTCAGATAGTGCCTACACCTACCCAATCGGGGAGGTGGCGCCGGAAGTGCTGACGCTGCTTAAGGAAACGAAAGCATCGCTGTACAAAGGCATCGAACAAGCCGTGAGCGGCAACCGCGTGGGCGACATCAGCTACGCTATCCAGAACCATGTGGGCCCGTTGGGCTATGGGGTGGTGCGCGAGTTGGTAGGTCACGGAGTTGGCGCGAAGCTGCACGAAAGCCCCGACGTGCCGAACTACGGCAAGCGGGGTTCCGGGCCGCTCTTGCAAACGGGTTTGGTCATCGCGATTGAGCCGATGGTGAACCTGGGCAAGAAGGACGTGGTGCAGGAGGCGGATGGCTGGACTATTCGCACCCGGGACCGCAAGCCTTCGGCGCACTTCGAGCACACCGTAGTAGTTAGAAAAGAAAAGGCGGAGATTCTCACCTCCTTTGAATACATCGAAAAAGCATTGCAGCAGTAGCCCTTATGGCAAAACAAGCCTCGATTGAGCAGGACGGAACCATCCTGGAAGCCCTTTCTAACGCCATGTTCCGCGTGGAATTGGAGAACGGTCACCAGCTGATTGCCCACATTTCGGGCAAGATGCGGATGCACTACATCAAGATTCTGCCCGGCGACAAGGTGAAACTGGAAATGTCGCCCTACGACTTGTCGAAGGGCCGGATTAAGTATCGTTATAAATAAACCCGTTTCCCTTCACAGGTCATGAAAGTAAAAACCTCGGTGAAAAAGCGTAGCGTGGACTGCAAACTGGTCCGCCGTAATGGCAAGCTCTACGTCATCAACAAGAAAAACCCGCGCTTCAAGCAGCGTCAGGGTTAATTCAATTTTTAGAACCCCGGAACCTTGGGTACTGGGTCGTTGGTTGTTAGCCTTCGGCCCGCCTTCCAAGTAGTTGCCGGGTTTCTGTCCGCAAACACATAACCACACACAATGGCTCGTATCGCAGGGGTTGATATCCCGGACAACAAGCGCGGCGAAATTTCGCTGACTTACATTTTCGGCATTGGCCGGAGCAACGCCAGCAAGATTCTGGTAAAAGCTGGCGTCGACGTCAACAAGAAGGTGAAGGACTGGACCGACGAGGAGTCGGGTGCTGTCCGCGCCATCATTGCCGCCGAGCACAAGACCGAAGGCGTGTTGCGCTCGGAAGTAACGACGAACATCAAGCGTTTGATGGACATCGGTTGCTACCGTGGTCTGCGTCACCGCAAAGGTCTGCCGGTTCGTGGTCAGCGCACCAAGAACAACTCGCGTACCCGCAAGGGCAAGCGCAAAACGGTGGCCGGCAAGAAAAAGGCAACCAAATAAATTCACACGGGAATCGGCGCTGGCGGCTGCGAGTAATGCACTTGCGCGGCCAGCGCCAACACCTCCCGCATTTTTTGCGATAACCAAATGGCACAAAAAAGAAAAGACAAAGCCAAGAAGCGCGTTGTCGTGGTGGAGCAGGTGGGCCAGGTACACATTCGTGCCTCGTTCAACAACATCATCATCTCCATCACCAACAACAACGGTCAAGTTATTTCGTGGGCTTCGGCCGGCAAAATGGGCTTCCGCGGTTCGAAGAAAAACACGCCCTACGCCGCCCAAATGGCGATGAGCGACTGCGGTAAAGTAGCCCACGACCTGGGTATGCGCAAAGCCGAAGTATTTGTTAAAGGTCCAGGCTCGGGCCGTGAGTCGGCCATCCGCGCCCTCGGCAACGTGGGCATTGAGGTGACCACCATCCGCGACGTAACGCCGCTGCCGCACAACGGCTGCCGCCCCCCCAAGCGTCGTCGCGTTTAGTTTTCCACTTCAGAAATTAGATTACAATGGCACGTTATACCGGCCCTACCTCAAAAATTGCCCGTCGCTTCAACGAGCCGATTTTCGGCCCGAGCAAAGCGCTCAACAAAAAAGCCTATCCTCCGGGCCAGCACGGCCGCGGCCGTCGCAAGAAGCAGTCGGAGTACGCTGTCCAGCTGATGGAGAAGCAGAAGGTGAAGTACATGTACGGCATGTTGGAGAAGCAATTCGAAAACCTGTTCCACAAAGCAGCAGCTCTCCCCGGCATTACCGGCGACAACCTGCTCGCCCTGCTGGAAGCCCGTCTGGACAACGCCGTGTACCGTTTGGGCATTGCCTCGACGCGTCGCGCTGCTCGCCAACTCGTTGGTCACAAGCACATCACCGTGAACGGTGAAGTGGTGAACATTCCTTCGTACCACCTCCGTCCCGGCGACATCGTGGCCGTGCGTGAAAAGTCGAAGTCGCTGGAAGCCATCACCACGAGCCTATCGGTTCGCAACTCGCGCCAGTTCTCGTGGCTGGAGTGGGACGGCAAGGAGTTGGCTGGCAAGTTCCTCAACGCCCCCGCCCGTGAGCTGATTCCGGAGAAAATCACCGAGCAGCTCATCGTCGAACTGTATTCGAAGTAAGTAACGCTACTGGTAGCGGCCCGGCAATTTGTCGGGCCGCTCTTGTGCGTATACTTCACCCCCATTTTTTACATTTTTTACGCCCCACATATGTCAATCTTAGCTTTTCAGATGCCGGAGAAAGTGGTGATGGAGAAATCCGACGACTTCACCGGGACGTTTGAATTTAAGCCGCTCGAGAAGGGCTACGGCGTCACCATCGGCAATGCGCTGCGTCGCATTCTGTTGTCGTCGCTGGAGGGTTTCGCCATCACGTCGGTGCGCACCAACAGCGTGTTGCACGAGTTTTCGACCATCGAAGGGGTGATTGAGGACATGTCCGAAATCATCCTGAACCTGAAGATGGTCCGCTTCAAGAAAGTGAGCGACGCCATCTCGGATAAAATTACGGTGCGCGTGAAAGGCCAGGATACCTTCTCGGGCGCTGATATTGCCAAGTTCGCCAGCGGTTTCGAAGTACTGAACCCCGACCACGTGATTGCCCACCTCGACCCAAGCGTGGAGCTGGAGTTGGAGCTGACGATTGCCCGTGGCCGTGGCTACGTGCCCGCTGACGAGAACAAGCCGGCTGACCAGGTTTTCGGTCAGATTGCCATCGACGCTATCTACACGCCCATCAAGAACGTGAAGTACAGCATCGAGAACACCCGCGTGGAGCAGAAGACCGACTATGAGAAGCTCGTTATCGAGATTCAGACCGACGGTTCGATTCACCCGGAGGACGCGCTGAAAGGTGCGGCCAACATCCTCATTCAGCACTTCATGCTGTTCTCGGACAACACGATGACCCTCGAGGGCCCGCGCGTGACCGAAGACGAGCCGATTGATGAGGAAACCATGCAGATGCGCAAGATGCTCAAGACTCCTTTGGAGGACATGGAGCTCAGCGTACGCGCCAAGAACTGCCTCAAGGCTGCCGACATCAAGACGATGGGCGAGTTAGTGCAGCTCGAAATTGCCGATATGATGAAGTTCCGCAACTTCGGCAAGAAGAGCCTGACCGAGCTGGAAAACCTCGTGGAAGAGCGTGGTTTGGAGTTCGGCATGGACCTAGGCAAGTATCGCCTGGACGAAGACTAGAATATCGATTAAAGATGTGCTGATTGGCTGGACTTGTCCGGCGGGTTAGCACATCTTCTTTTTTATCCATTTACTATTTCACCAGTGTGCCCAAGGGGCAGCGGTTCTAATGAGGCCTTAGAGGCCCGCCGTGGTCGCCGCCCGCAAGCACACATTTTTTCAAACGACCGATGCGTCACGGAAGAAAAATCAACCACCTGGGCCGGACTACCGCCCACCGCCACGCCATGTTGTCGAACATGTCGTCTTCGCTCATCCTGCACAAGCGCGTTACCACCACGGTAGCTAAGGCCAAGGCCCTGCGTAAGTACATCGAGCCCCTGCTGACCAAGTCGAAAGAAGATACGACGCACTCGCGCCGCATGGTGTTCGCTGCGCTGCAGGACAAAGAGTCAATTAAGGAGTTGTTTGGCAACATTTCGAGCAAAATTGCTACCCGTCCCGGTGGCTACACCCGCATTCTGAAGCTGAGCGATACCCGTCTGGGTGACAACGCTGACATGTGCATCATCGAACTGGTGGACTTCAACGAGACTCTGATTGAGTCGAAGCAGGCTGCTGCTGATAAGGCTGCTGCTGGCACTACCCGTCGTTCGCGTCGTGGTGGCAAGAAGGCTGCTGGTGACAATGTTGCTACTTCGGCTACCGAAGTAAAAGGCGAAGCTGTTGCTCCGGCCGCAGTAGTTGAACAGTCGGCTCCGGCTGATACCGCTACTGAAACTGTGAAAGATGGCGAGAGCCGCGAAGAAGCGAAGGCTGATGAAGCTGGTGCTTAATTCGTAGCAATTGCTGCAAAGTTGAAAGGGACGCTCCGTGAGGAGCGTCCCTTTTTTTGTGCGAAAATTTTAGAGGGAGGAGAGCAAATAAGATTGCCTGTTTGGGCCGGTTCAATCGTTAGCACAAGCCGTGGTAAGTCGCTGCGAAACGTTCTTTTAATATCGTGAGCGTGCTTATGCCGGCTGATTCGCGTACGTTTGCAGCATATTTAACTGTTTACAAAACGACTTGCTATGAGCTTCATCTCGCAAATTCACGCTCGCCAGATTTTTGATTCCCGCGGTAATCCGACGGTAGAAGTTGACGTCACGCTTGACTCCGGTGTCGTAGGCCGCGCGGCGGTTCCGTCGGGCGCCAGCACGGGCAAACACGAGGCTGTAGAGTTGCGTGACGACGACAAGTCCATGTACATGGGCAAGGGCGTGCTGAAGGCTGTGGAGAATGTTAATTCGCGCATTGCGGAGGAACTGGTGGGCTTCTCGGTATATGAGCAGGCACTGCTTGACAAGATTATGCTGGAGATGGACGGTACGCCCAATAAGGCGAACTTGGGTGCCAACGCCATTCTAGGTGTGAGCTTGGCTGCCGCCCGTGCTGCGGCACAAGATGCTGGCATGCCGCTGTACCGCTACATTGGTGGGGTAGGGGCTTCGACCTTGCCTGTGCCGATGATGAACATCCTGAACGGCGGCTCGCACGCCGACAACTCGATTGACTTCCAGGAGTTCATGATTATGCCCACGGGAGCTTCTTCGTTTTCGGAAGCACTGCGTTGGGGTACGGAGATTTTCCACCACCTGAAGAATGTCTTGAAAAAGCAAGGCTTCAGCACCAACGTGGGCGATGAAGGCGGTTTTGCGCCGAACATCAAGTCGAACGAGGACGCTATTAAGATTGTGTTGCAGGCTATTGAAACGGCCGGTTACCGCCCGGGTGAGGACGTGTTCATTGCGATGGATGCGGCCGTGTCGGAGTTCTATGAGGATGGCGTGTACCACTTCAAGAAGAGCACCGGCGACAAGCTGACGTCGAGCCAGATGGTGGACTACTGGGCTGATTGGGTTAAGAAATATCCCATTATCAGCCTGGAGGACGGCATGGACGAGGACGACTGGAGCGGCTGGAAGTCGCTGACCGAGCGCGTGGGTAAGCAGACGCAGTTGGTGGGAGACGACCTGTTCGTGACCAACGTGGACCGTTTGCAGCGCGGCATTGATGAGAATATTGCTAATGCCATTCTCATCAAAGTGAACCAGATTGGTACCCTGACCGAGACGATTGCGGCCGTGAACCTGGGCCGTCGCAATGGCTACAAGTCCATCATGAGCCACCGCTCGGGTGAGACGGAGGACAGCACGATTGCCGATTTGGCTGTGGCGCTGAACACTGGTCAAATTAAGACGGGCTCGGCTTCGCGTTCGGACCGGATGGCCAAATACAACCAGCTGCTCCGCATTGAGGAGGAGCTGGGCGAGGTGGCGTACTTCCCCGGCAAGAAGATGTAATTATTTCAGTGATTCAGAGTATAAACGGCCAATTTCGCATTAGCGGAATTGGCCGTTTGTATTACCTTTATCGCGCAATGAATCTACCTTCCTTCATTAGCCCGGTGTTCCGGGTGGCCCGCAGTTTTTATTTCCTTACCGGCATAGGCTTTTTGGTCTGGATGCTGGTATTCGATGCAAACGATTTGGGCAAGCAGTTCGACATTTATCGTAAATGGCAGGACCTGCGCAACGAAAAACAGTATTACCTCGATAACATTGAGGTAGTGAAGAAAGAGCGAGCCGAACTGATGAGCTCGCCGGCGCTTCTGGAAAAATTTGCGCGGGAAAAATACCTCATGAAACGTCCGGGAGAGGACGTATTCGTGCTGGTGCCGGCTGCAACCGAATAGGCACTGGCCGAAACTATTTACAACTACTTATGAACGGGTAGCCAAAATGCTACTGCCCATTTTCTTTTATTTTCTCCCCATTTTTCCCCAACTTAATTATATGAAGCATAGCTACCCCGCTGCTTTGCGGCTATTGGTCAGAACGCTGGTTCTGATTGTACTGGTAGGATTGGCTTGGCCAACGGCGCTGCGGGCGCAGACCTACTCCCTGCCAGTAACTGGCTCCAATACCATCACCACTTGTTCGGGCACGCTGTATGATGATGGCGGCCCCAACAACAGCTACTCGACCTACGCCAACGGCGCAACGACCATCGTGCCGGCCACGGCTGGTAACAAGGTGCGGTTGCAATTCACGTCGTTTGCCGTGGAAGCGTACTACGACCATGTGTACATCTACGATGGCAGCAACATCAGCGCGCCGCTGATTGGCTCGTATGATTCGAGCAATCCGCCCACGACGGTGTACGGTACCACGGCTTCGGGGGCACTCACGGTGCAGCTGACTTCCGATGGCATCGGGCAGTACAGCGGGTTTGCGGCCACCATTGGCTGCGTGACTACGGTGCCACCGCAAGCCCAAGCCGATTTGGCCGTACAAGGCGCCTCATTGTCGCCGCTGAGCGTGGTAGCGGGCAACAGCGTTTCGGCCAGCTGCTACATCTACAACTTGTCGGGGGCAACGGCCAGCAGCAGCAACGTGGGCTATTACCTCTCGACGGATGCCACCCTGGACGCTGCCGACCAGTTGCTGGGCAACTCCATCGGTTATTCCCTGCCTGTCAACCAGTCGTCGTCGCGCTACGCTACCCTCACGGTGCCAACAGGCACAACGCCGGGCAACTACTACGTGCTATTTGCTGCCGATTACCTCAACCAGGTAAGCGAGAGCAATGAGAACAACAACGTGTCGTCGGTGAGCATCACCGTGACGCCGCCGAGCGTGGACCTGACCATTCTGCAAGCCACGGTATCGCCGCAGAATACGGCTGCGGGCAACCCGCTAAGCATGAGCTGCTACATCGTCAATCAGGGCAATGCGCCGGCTGCCAGCAGCAGCGTGGGCTTTTATTTCTCGACCGATGCCACGCTGGATGCGGCCGACCAACTGCTGACCTCGCAGTACGGTGCTCAGCTGTATCCGCCATACTCTTCGTCGCGCTACGGCACGGCGGCGGTGCCAGCGGGTACCGCGCCGGGCACGTACTACATTTTATTTGTGGCCGACTACCAGAACCAAGTAAGCGAGAGCAACGAAACCAACAACGTTTCGGCCGTAAGCATCACCGTTTCGCCGCCCGGCGTCGACCTCGTCATTCAGCAGGAACAGCTGTACCCTTCTTCGACAGTGGCCGGCAACTCGCTGCAAGTAAACTGCACGATATTCAACCAAGGCAACATCACAGCGGGTAGCAGCACGGTTGGGTTCTACCTGTCAACCAACACGACGTTCGATGCCGCCGATGTGCTGCTGAGCACGGTGACCGGTGGCACGCTAACCGCCAACCTTGGCAGCTACCGCTCGGCCTACCCAATTGTGCCGCTGGGCACTGCGGCGGGCAACTACTACGTCCTGTTTGTGGCCGACCCGGCCAATGCCGTGACCGAATCGGTCGAAACCAACAACGTGCGGAGCCTGCCCCTCACGGTGGTGGGCGCCACCATCGACCTGACAGTGCAAAGCGCTTACCTCACGCCTACCTCGGTGGCGCCGGGCGGGGTAACGTCGGCATCGTGCTACCTCTACAACCAAGGCAACGCACTGGCCAGCAACGCCACCATCGGCTACTATCTCTCGACCAACCTAACGCTGGATGCCAGCGACGTGTTGCTAGGCAACACGACCGGGAGCGTGTCGGGCGGCTATTATGCATCGCGCTACGCCAGCCTGACCGTGCCGACTGGCACGGCAGTGGGCAGCTACTACGTCCTGTTTGTAGCCGATTACCTGAACCAGGTGGCTGAAACCAACGAAAACAACAACATCGCCACGGCAACGCTGCAAGTAGTGGCGCCCGGTGTCGACCTGAACATTACGCAGGCCTACGTGAACCCGTACACCACGGCGCCCGGCAATACGCTGAGTGCCAGCTGCTACATCAACAACATAGGCAACACCACGGCCAGCAGCAGCACGGTAGGCTATTACTTGTCGACGGACCAAGTGTTCAGCACGAATGACGTGCTGATGCTGAACAGCCCTGGCTATACCCTGGCCGCGGGCCAGTATTACTCGCACTACGACAGCCCGGTAGTACCCGCCAGTACTGCCCCCGGCGCGTACTATGTGTTGTTTGTGGCCGACCCGCTCAATGCCGTGTCGGAAACCAACGAGAACAACAACGTGGCTTACCAAGCCATTCAGGTGCTGGCGCCGAGCGTTGACCTGCAAATTCAGCAACCCGTGCTGTCGACTGCCAGCGTGACGCCGGGCTTCTCTGTAGGCGGCAGCTGCTACATTTATAATGGCGGCAACACCACGGCCAACACCAGCACAGTGGGCTTTTATTTGTCGACGGACCAAGTGTTCAGCACGAATGATGTGCTACTGACCTCCACCACGGGCACCTCCTTGTTCCCAGGGCAAAGCTCGTCGCGCTACGGCAGTCTGATTATTCCAACGGGCACTACGGCAGGCAACTACTACGTCCTGTTCGTCGCCGACCCATTGAACGTCGTCGCTGAAACCAACGAGAACAACAACGTGGCCTACCAGTCCTTGACCGTGCTGGGGCCGTTTACGGGCACCTTGGTGCCGTTCTCGGGTACGGCATCTGTGACCACCTGCTCGACCACGATTTACGACAACGGCGGGTACAGTAATTACGCTGACTATTCCAACGGTTCGCTGACCATCCGGCCTGGTACGGCGGGTTCGATGGTGCAACTCGTCTTCAACTCGTTTGCGCTGGAGTCGGGCTTCGACTACGTGCGCATCTACGATGGCACCACCATCAATGCGCCGTTGCTGGGGTCCTACACCGGTACGCAGGGCCCGCCGATTACCGTGGCGACCAACGTGGATGGTGCCCTGACCGTGCAGTTTACCAGCGACGGCAGCGTGACGTACAGCGGCTTCGATGCCACGGTGAGCTGCGTGGCCGCGCCCCAGTCGGACCTGCTGCTAACCCAGATTGGCGCGTCTCCTTCGTCGGTGCCTGCTGGTGGCAACTTGTCGCTCAGCGCCACCATTGCCAACCAGGGAAGCGGCCCGGCCGCCAGCTCGGCCGTGGGCTATTATCTGTCGACGGACCGGATACTGAGCGCCAATGACCGCCTGTTGGGCACCAGCACCGGCACAGCGTTGGGCCCCAACTTGGACGCTGCTCGCCAACTGGTAGCGCCGGTGCCCAGCAACGTGACGCCAGGCCCGTATTTCGTGCTATTTGTGGCCGACCCGGCAAATGCCGTAAGCGAGTCGGACGAAACCAACAACTTGGCTTCCTTGGCCGTGACCGTAACCCAGGGACTGGCCAACCGCGACCAGACGACGGGCTACACCGTGGCCGTGGTACCCAACCCGGTGGCCGCCGGCAGTGCGCTGCAAGTGGCCCTGGACGGCGTAGGCGCCAGCGGCAAGGCGTCGCTTGACCTCTACAATGCGCTGGGACAGCGGGTGCTTTCGCAAGCGATGCAGCTGGGCACGGGCCGCGCCAACCGTGCCGAAATTGCTACCCAGGGCCTCGCCACGGGTGTCTACACGCTGCGCCTTACAGGAGCCGGGCTGAGCGTGACGCGCCGCATCGTTATCGAATAAGCGCGCTGGCGCCGGCCGGCTCGGCCAGAGCAGGCAGCGGGGGCGGTTGGCCGGGCACATGCCGGGCTAGCCGCCCCCGCTTATTTTTGGCCATGCAAGCATTCCTCAGCTATTGGCTAACGCAGCGGCCGACGAGCAGGCGCAGTGGGTGGTTGGCACAGTGTGGCGGGGCGCTGCTGGTAGTGGCAATGGTCGCAATGAGCCCGCTACGGCAGCCGGTGCCGCGCCGGCCTGGGCAAGCGCTGGCGGCGGGACAGTTTTTGCGGGCGGTGCTGCGGGCTGATTACCAAGGGGCGTATGCCCGGCTGGCTCCTGAAGTGCGGCAGGCCATTAATTTCGGGCAGTTTGAACAAGCAGCCCAGTCTATCTGGAAGAATGGCCAGCGGCACGGTCGGGGCATCGAGCTGTATAAGCTGGGGGTGCGATTGGGCGATGGTCGCGCCTCGCGCCTCTTTTACGCCTTCTCGTTTGCTGCCGATTCGAGCCTGCAAGCCCCATCGATATTACTTGAGGTGACGTTTCGCGACACTGCCTCGCGGGCCGTGCTGGGCTTTGGTGTGCGGGCTGGGCAGGCGCAGCAGCTCCCGCGTAACACGCCCGCCGGTAAAACCACCCATAAAAGAAAATAGGGCAACTGGTTATGCTTCGACAAGTTTAGCAGGACCATTTTCTTTATTCCATACGAACTACGGAAGGCAGATTTTGCCGAGGCTCAGGGCTGGATTTCCGGCAATGGTTTCGTTGGCCAATACCGCAAAGAGCACGGCTTCTTTGGCATCAGCCGGAATGCCCAATTCATCAATGGAAGCGAAACGGACTTCAGGCAACAACCGCCGGAGCGCGGCCATAAGTGTGGCATTGTGGCTGCCGCCTCCGCTCACGTAGGCTACTATTTCGGCCCCCACTGTTGCCAGCATGCTGCTCTGTTGAGCTGCCAGCGCCACGCCCGTGGCGCTTAACTCCACCAAAGTAGCCAGCAAGTGCTGGGCGGGAAGGGCACTGGTGTGCGTGCGCGCCTGGGCTGCCCGCAGGTAGTCAATTCCAAATAGCTCGGGCCCCGTGGTTTTGGGCAGGGCTGCCGCGAAAAACGGGTGAGCCAGCAGTTCGCGCAACAGTTCCGGATGCGCGGCACCCTGGGCAGCAAGGGCGCCGTGTTCGTCGTAAAGGCGGCCGGGGTAATGCGCTCGGGTGACGGCGTCGAGCAAAGTATTGGCCGGCCCGGTATCGGTGGTGAGGGCTGGGCCGGTTGAGGAATCGGCGGGCAGGTAGGTGAAATTGCCAATGCCACCCAGGTTGAGCAGCAAGCGGTTTTCGGTGGGCGCAGCAAAAAGCAACTGGTCGGCAAAACCTGCCAGCGGAGCCCCTTCGAAGCCGTGCGCCACGTGCTTCTGCCGAAAATCGGCCACGGTGATGATGCCCGTGAGCGCCGCCAGATGGTCGCCATCACCGATTTGCAGGGTGGCGTGGTGCCCAAAATCGGTTCGTTGGTGCTGGTGAGCGGGGGCGTGCCAGAGGGTTTGGCCGTGGCTGGCCAGCAGGTCGACAGCGGCGGGCTGAACGTGCCAGGCGCTGAGGCAGGCTAACACCTGCGCCGCGTGGTAGCGGCCCAGTTCGGCATGCAGCAGGGTGAGGTCCTGCAAGGCAACGTTGGGCTGCGAAACGGCGCGGATGCGCTGCCGCAGGTCGGTGGAGTAGGGCACGGTTTGGAACTGCTCCAGCGCAACGCGCAGCGTGTTTCCGTGGCCCTGGCAGGTGCATAGCGCAACGTCCAACCCATCGAGCGAGGTACCCGACATCAATCCCACCACCCGGCGCGTCGGTTGCTGGGCCAGGGAAAAAAGTCGCGCTAGAGACGGATTCAGCAAGTTGTATGGGCCTTTGAGAACTTTTTGCCGAGTACAAAAAGGAGTTTGTGCCTGCTTGTACCCATACGGATGAGCTGTGGGTGGTTAAGCGGCAGCTTTCGCTCCTCCGGCCAGTCGCGAGTAGGAAGCCGGGCGCTCGTAATAGCGCTGGAGGCCGATGGCCAGCCAAAATACGACCACCACCCGCGGTTCCTGCCAGAAGTCCTGTGAAAGCGAATGCAGCAGGAAGAACAGGAAATAGACCGTGAAGCCTACCTGCAACGGCGTAGGCCGCCAGCGAAAAGCCCAGCGCAACTGCCGCCCCACCAGGTAGCCGAGCAGCATGAGGCCCGAAAGCAGCCCCAGCGCCCCGGCCTCGACCAGCCAGCTGAGGTAGAGGTTGTGGGCGTTCATGCGCCGCAGGGTGGTGAGGTAGGTGGGATGGTTGGGCGAGTGCCGGACGAAGTCGAGGTAGCGGTCGGGGAAGGTGCCGGGCCCCACGCCAATCACGGGTTCCTGCTGGTAGAGGTCGAGGCTGAACAGCCAGCGGTTCAGGCGCTCGGCGTTGGACTCGTTGGTGGCCGAAAAGTCGCTCACCGTGCCCAGCTCGTGCAGCAGATGCGTGTTGACGAGCGAGGCATTGGGGTATATGCGCGTCAACGTCTGCCAGGCCGCGAAGATGAGAACCCCCGCCACGGCCCACGGCAGGAGCAGACGCCGGCCCGCCGACCAGCCCGCATAAGCCATCAGAAGCAGCGCCTGGGCCGATAATGACACGTAGGAAGCGCGCGAGTAGGAGAAAGCCACCACCATGAGCACCGCCGTCAGCAGCGCCGTCACCAGCACCCGCCCCCGCACGTTCTGGGCCCAGGGGTGGTAGAGCAGCACCAGGTTCAGCACCAACACCAGGGGCTCCAGCAGCACCGTCAGGTTGGTGTGCCCGTTTTTAGAGAAGGGCTGGGCAACGACGTAAGAAATGCTGTAGGACAAACCCATAAATAAGTGCCGCGTAAGCACATAGGCCACCAGCAAAGACGTGCCCACGGCCAGCGCGCCAATGGCGCGCAGCCACTCGGTACGGTTGAACACCAGCACCCGCGGCACGCAGTAGCCAAACAGCACGTAGAGCACCAGCGTGGTAAAATACTTGGCCGATACCAGCAAATCGCTGGAAAAGACGGTGGCCACAAACATGGCGCCGAAGTGAAAAGCAATCAGCTTGTCGAGCCGGTGGCTGCTGAGCGGCCACGCCAGCCAGCCGCCCAGCAGGCCCAGCACCGTGAGGCCCACCGTGAGGGCCATCAGCGGTTCGGAAGCCACCATCAGACCCAGGTGAAACCGGTCCGAAAACCAGTCGACCGAGAGCGGCAGGCTGGCCAACGAAAGGTAAAAGAGCAGCAACAGCCGCGAACGAAAACGCGAGATACTCATGCGTAACAAGTCAGAATAAGAAAGCCCGGCGCCCGCCCGGCGCGGGCCGCTCCGTAATTAGCCGATTTTTTTGCCCGCCATGGCTTGCTGAATGGAGATGTTCATCACGCGCTCAGCGTAGGGCCGGGTCAGCTCGTCCAGTTCGTCCATGGCTTTCAGGATGGGGTCGCGCTCGATGCCGGCCAGGGCGGTGCGCAGGATTTCGGCCTGTGCTTCGGTGGCCGTGAGTTCTTCAGGGGTGAGGTGCTCGCGGTTTTTGCGCGTGAAATTGCTTACCTGGTACAGCAGCTGCTCGGCGGCCGTGCGGGCCTCAATGAGCAGGCGGGCAGCCACGTCGTCCTTGGCGTTCATGAGCGAATCCATCAGCATTTGCTCCACCTGCTCATCGGTCAGGCCGTATTGGGGCTTGATTTCGACTTGCTGGCGGGTGTTGGAGCGCAGCTCAATGGCCTCGACCTGCAAAATTCCGTCGGCGTTCAAAAGGAAGTTGACATCAACTTTCGGCAGGCCCGCCGGCATGGCCGGAATGCCGGTGAGCACAAACTCGCCCAGCTTGCGGTTCTGGCTCACGAGGTCGCGCTCGCCTTGGTATACGGCTATCTTCAGGTTCACCTGGCCGTCCACGCTGGTGGTGTACTGGCGGCCGGCCTTGGTCGGAATTTTGGAGTTGCGCGGGATAATGGGGTCGAGCAGACCGCCCAGCGTTTCGATGCCCAGCGTGAGCGGGGTCACATCGAGCAGCAGCACGTCGCGCCGGTTGCCGGCCAGAATATCGGCCTGAATGGCGGCCCCCAAGGCCACTACTTCGTCGGGGTTAAGGGAGTTGTTGGCCGGCTGGCCGAAAAACTCCGACACGGCCTCGAACACGAGCGGCACGCGGGTGGAGCCACCTACCAGCAGCACGGCATCGAGTTTAGTTGTTAGTTGTTGGTTGTTAGTTGTCAGGCTTTGGTTAGTACTACCAACTAACAACGGAGAACCAACAACTAATCCTGCATCGGCTACGGCCTGGCGGCAGGCGGCGATGGTGCGCGCCACCAGCGGCCGGATGAGGTCGTTGAACTGCGCGCGGGTGAGCGTGACGGTGGTATTCTGGCCCGCTTCGTCGGTGAGTTGGGTGGTGAAGTCGTCGTGCTGGCTGAGGTAGCGCTTGGCCATTTCGGCGGCCAGGCGCAACTGCTGCTGCAGGTGCGGGTTGGTTTGGTAGGCCGTGGGCAGTTGGAAGGCCTCCTGCCAATGGTCCGACACGGCCCGGTCGAAGTCGTCGCCGCCCAGGTAGGTGTCGCCGTTGGTGCTCAGTACCTCAAAAATGCCCTGCTGAATGCGCAGAATGCTGATATCGAAGGTGCCGCCGCCGAGGTCGTACACAGCCACGGTTTTTTCCTCGTCGGGGCTCAGGCCGATGCCGTAGGCCAGGGCGGCGGCCGTGGGCTCGTTCACAATGCGCAGCACCTCGAGGCCCGCCAGGCGGCCGGCGTCGCGGGTGGCCTGGCGCTGCGAGTCGTTGAAATACGCCGGCACGGTGATGACGGCGCGGTTCACCGGCGTTTTGAGGGCGTGCTCGGCGCGGGCGCGCAGTTCCTTCAGGATGTCGGCCGACAGCTCAATGGGAGAGAAAAAACGGTCGTCGACCCGGATTTTAACCAGTCCCTCCGAATTATCGTCGATGATTTTATAACCGAGCTGGGTGGCATGCTGGCCCAGGTCGCGGTAGCTTTTGCCCAGCAGGCGCTTCACCGAATAGATGGTGCGCTGCGGGTCGGTAAGCAGGAATTCGCGGGCCTCGTTGCCCACCACGGGGTCCAGGCCCTCGGCTGGGAAGTGCACCACCGAGGGCACGATGGTGCCCCGGCCCTGGTCGTTGATGGCCAGGGGCTGGCGGGTGTCGGGGTGCACGTAGGCCACCAGGCTGTTGGTGGTGCCGAGGTCGATACCGACAATAATTTCTTCCTGTTGGAGGCTGCCGGTGGCGAGGTTGATTGCGACTGTAGCCATATATAAGTAAGCCACTGGCAACAGTGGCCTAAAAAGTAGTAAAAAGATAACACTCGTTAGTGCGGTGCAAAAGTAGCGCTAAACCCCGCCGGGCCAGAAAGAATGCGCTTTCACGATTGAAGCAGCTAGAAGACCGAATTATTTTAGGAATATTTTGATGGCTTTTAAAACCGAAATCAGTTAAGCTCTCGTAAGGGAAATACAACCGCACACAATCGTTTGGGATGCCAGATTACCGGAAGGTTCCGGGCGGTACTGTGCTGCTTATTTTTTGCTCCTATTCTTTTCACATTTCAAACCAACCCTTTTTTGTTCATGAAAAACCTGCTTACTCGTCCCCTTTTCCACGTTGCGCTACTCGCAACCTCGGTGGGAGGGATGCTGGCCTGGAGTGGTCAGCACAACACGCTGGAGGCCTCGAGCCACCGCGAAGCCCCGCTCATCGCCGATGACCCGCTGGCCGATAACACCGACCTCTACGCCTTCCGCAGCCCCGATTCGCCCGCGAACGATGCCAACGCCAGCGTCACCATCATCGCCAACTACATTCCGCTGGAGCTGCCCCAGGGCGGCCCCAACTACAACACGTTTGGGGAGAATATTCGCTACGAAATCCACGTGAAGAACGGCACGGCCGGCAATGCCGGCGACGACATCACCTACCGTTTCACATTTACGCGCACCAACCAGGACAATACTACTTTTTTCAACATCCGGTTGGGGATGCAGAACCTGAGAACCACCTACATCTGCGAGAAAAGCGTGGGTGGTGGGGCTTTCACCACCATTCTAAACAACGGCGTGGTGCCGCCGCCCAACATCGGCCCGCGCTCCATCAACGGGCCGGCCGGTCTGAACCAGGCCTTGCCCTACGGTACGCTCATGACGGGCACTACCTACCTGCAGACCCTGGCCGACGGCACGAAAATCTTCTGCGGCCCGACGGACGACCCATTTTTTGCTGACCTGGGCGGCATCTTCGACCTGGGCGGCATCCGGGCTCCCGGCGCCGCGCGCGACGGCCTGGCCCGCAAAAACACCCACGCCATTGCCATGCAGATTCCGGTGTCGGTGCTGAAGAAAGCCACGGCTCCGGCCCTGACGACGACCACCAACATTCTGGATTCCAACTACATCATTGGGGTGTGGGCTTCGGCTAGTCGTTTGTCAATCAAAACGCTGTCGGCTACCGGCGCGGCCCCGACCTATTCGGGCAACTACGTGCAGGTATCGCGCATTGGCATGCCGCTGCTGAACGAAGTTATCAACCCCATTGGCTCGAAAGATGCCTGGAACTCGGGTTCGCCCTATGCCGAAGTGGCCGCCACCGACGACTACCTCTCCAACCCCGAACTGGGCCTCTACATGGCCGATAACGCTCCGGTAGCTCCGGCAGCCCCCAAAGTGGCCGGCCAAACCTACTACGGTGAGGCAGTCCCCGGACTCGGGCCGCTGCGCATCCAAAGCAAGTCGCTGGCGGGCCAGGCCTTGCTGGGCGGCGCCAGCTTCGCTGGCTTTGACTTCCGCAACGGTGCGGCGGGTCTGAGCGGTTTGGCCGGTAATGCTTTGTTGAACGGCACGGCGCTGGCTCCCATTGCCAGCGGTGGCTACGGCGAATACCTGCTGGTAGCCGGCAAGCCCCGCTCGGTTGACATCAAGCCCATTTTCCATACGGGGGTGCCCAACGCCATTCCGTATCAGTTGGCCGTGGGCAAAAACGGCAACCCGTTGGCTGCCGGCAAACCTTTCATCAACAACTTCCTGCTGGTGGGCGCCTCGCCCAGCAACCCCGGTGGCGACATGCTGCGCCTGAACATGGCCGTGCCCCCTACGCCCCGCAACTCGGCTGATTTCAGCTCAGAAGGCCTGCTGGCCGCCGCTGCCATTGCGCTGAACCCGACTGCCAACCCGGCTTACACCATGTACAACAACACCACGGTGCAGAATATTCCGAACATGGACGGCTTCCCCAACGGCCGCCGCCTGGAAGACGACGTGACCCGCATCGAGCTGCAAGCCGTGGGTGGCGTAGTACTGGCCGCCGTGGGCCTGTGGTACGACGACTACACGCCCACCAGCACCAGCCCCGTGACCACGCAGCTGGGCCGCGTATTGAATTTCAATGCCGGCATCACGGCCAACGACACCACGTTCCGGGCTTCGTTCCCCTACGTGCAGCAGCCCTGGAGCGGCACCACGGCCCAGCGCGTAGCCTTGGCGCAGCGCTCGACCAGCCTTGGCCTGTCGCCGGACCTGACCGTGGCCCAGGTGTACCCCAACCCCTTCATCGACCGCACGACGCTGCGCTTTGAGCTGCCCGCCAAAGGCACGATGAGCATCGTAATCAGTGACGTAGCTGGCCGCCAGGTAGCTACCATTGCCAAAGACAAGTCTTTTGTGCAGGGTGTTAACGAAGTGACCTGGACGCCGGGCCGCGACGTGGCCCCCGGCCAGTACATCGCCACGCTGTATAACGGCAAAACGGTGGTGCAATCGGTGCGCATCGAGCGCCAATAAGCTGCCTTAGCCGCTAAGAGAAAGAGCCGTCGTTTGGTCCGTTTGGGCTGGCGGCGGCTCTTTTTTCGTAGCTTTCACTAGCCAACCATTCCCGCTCATTTCCTTCCTTCTGTCTTGAAAAAGTATCTATACCCCAGTTTGCTGGTGGTATTCGGCCTGCTGGCCGCCGCCATTTTTTTCTTCAAAAAACCCGAGCACCGCACCCCCGAGCTGAAGGAGCGCCACGGCGACCTGGCCGCCGGGGGTGAGTGGCTCAATACCAAAGCCGCCATCGAAGGCCTGCTGGCCAAGCTGCGCACCAACCCCGACGACCACAAAAGCCGCCTGCTGCTGGCCCAGGCCTACATGCAGGAAGCCCGCGTGACCGGCGACCACCCCTATTACGACGGCGCCGCCATGGAGCTGCTGGAAGAAGTTCTCAAGGCCGAGCCCGAAAACTTCGAGGCACTGTGCTGCAAGGCTTCCCTTTGCCTCACCCAGCACCACTTCGCCCAGGGCCTTGGTATTGCGGAGCAGGCCCAAAAGCTGAACCCCAACAGCGGCTTCGTGTACGGCCTGCTGACCGATGCCAATGTGGAAATGGGCCACTACGACGAAGCCGTGAAGGTGGCCGACAAGATGAATGCCCTGCGTCCCGACCTGGCCGCGTATGCCCGCGTGAGCTACCTGCGCGAGATTTACGGCGACGTGCCCGGCGCTATTCAAGCCATGGACCTGGCCGCCAAGGCCGGCTACGTGGGCCTGGAGCAAACTGAGTGGACCCGCGTGGCCTTGGGCCACCTCTATGAAGTGAGCGGCGACACGGCCCGCGCCCGTGCCTACTACCAAATGGCCCTGACGGCCCGGCCCGGCTATGCCTACGCGCTGGCGGGCCTGGGCCGCATGGCGGCGGCTCATAAGGACTACGCGAAGGCCATTGGCCTCTACAAACAAGCCCGCATTACGGTGAAGGACTACGCGTTTTCGGATGAACTGACGGACCTCTACCGCCTCAACGACCAGCCGGATGAAGCAAAGAAAATGGCCGAGGAGTCCATTGACATGCTGGCGAATGCAGCCAAAGAGGCCGACAGCAACGAGCAGATGGGCCACTACGCCGACCGCGAACTAGCCTATGCCTACCTCAAAACCAACGAGCTGGACAAGGCCCTGGAGCACGCCAAAATTGAGTACGCTCGTCGGCCCGACAACATCGACGTGAACGAAACCATGGCCTGGGTGCTCTACAAGCGCGGCCAGTTTGCCGAAGCCCAGAAGTACATGCAGGTGGCCCGCCGCACGGGCTCCAAAAACCCGGTGCTGCTGTGCCGCGCCGGCCTTATCCTCACCAAGATGGGCAAGACGGCCGAGGGGCAGACGCTGATTGAACAGTCGCTCAAAACCGCGCCCTATCTGAACCCTGACGTGGAAGCGGAGGGCAAGAAAATGCTAGCCGCCCGCTAGAGCGTAGTTCAATGAAAGCCCGTCCTGCTCATCTGGCGTGGGGGGGGGCGGGGGGGGGAAAAAGGTTCGGGGGGGCGGGGGCCGGGGGGGGGGGGGGGTTTTTAGTCTTTTTTTATAAGGTTCTTTTGGCTCGTTGGGGGGAAA
>NZ_JAERQF010000028.1 GCF_016734815.1 Hymenobacter rubidus | reverse complement strand
CGCGCAAATCAAACGAATAAGCTTTCATCGGCAGAAGGTACGTCCAAATCCGTAAACTATCCTGAAATCCGCTCTAGGACGGTGCTAGAGCCGGATGAACTTCCTGCTCTGAAACTGACCCTGCGCATCCTGCCATTGCAACACGTAGAAGCCCGGCCCCAGGCCGGCAATATTCAGGCTGAGTACGTTGAGCCCGATGGGCACGATAACCGCCTGAGCCCGGACCCGCTGCCCCATCCCATTGTATATGCGAAAGATGACCGTGGTTTCGGTGGCAAGGGGGTATTGCAGCCGCAGCAGGTCGCCGGCCACGGGATTGGGGAAAATGGATACATCGGTCGCGTTGGTGCTGAGCACGGCGGGGGCCACGTTGTCCAGCGAGCCACCGGGACGCTGTAGGCGCAGGCGGTAGTAGTGCAGGCCGCCGGGCGGCTGCAAATCCACAAACTGGTATTGGCTGGCGGGCGGGCGCGGAACGGCGGTGCCCACCTGCATCCAGGCGGTGGTGTCGCCGCTCAGGCTACGCTCTACCACGAAGCCGTTGAGGAAGCATTCGTCGCGCGTGGTCCAGGCCAGCGTGACACCCCCAGCGGCTGTGTACTGGGCATTGAACCCAGTGAGCGGGGCGGGCAGCAGGGCGGGGCCGCCGCAGCCCAGGTTTTTGAAGCTGCGCCCCCGCAGCACCTGCCGCCCGCCGGCCACGTCGCTGATGGCATTAAGGGCGCGCGTATTCTGGCCACGGGCCACGGCGTAGTGCATCACCGCGCCGGGCAAAATGAGGTGGCTGAGCTGCTGGGCGTGGCCCAGCTCGTGCACGGCCACCGATTCAAAATCTATCTGCCCGAGGGATGCCAACGCCAGCGCCGGTCCAAACTGCCACACGGTCGCGTCGTCGAACTGCATGTCGATTTCCTTCACCCAGAACACGACTTCGCCGCTGGGGGCGAAGCAACCGCTGTAGTAGCTGGTGGTGCGGCCCAGCACCTGCGCCGGCAACTCAGAACCATTGTCGAAGGCTACCACGCTTTGGCCATCGTCGGCAATGGTGTTGGCGGCGTTGGTGGTGCCCGTGTCCCAGTTCATGCCGGTGTTGCAGCGCCAGGTGGCCAGGGCGCGCTGCCAGGCCGCCGCCGGGCTGGCCGAGAAGTTGGGGCCGAAGCGAAAGGTGATGCCGCCCGTGGTGTTGAGCGCCACGTGGTTGGGGCGCTGCAGGTACTTGCCGTCGGTGCTTTCGACGGTGGTAAGGGCATAAACGACCGTGACGGGCGTAGCGCTTTCGACCACCAGCTGGTCGGAAGTGGTGATGCGCAGCAGGCCGGAGCCGGCCGGGTGGCCGTTGCTGACGGGGCTGCCGCCGCTAGCCGTCGTGGGCACGCGCACTTGGATGCGGGTAGTGGTCCAGGTCAGGTAGTCGGCGTCGCGGGCTTTTACGCGGGTGGCGCCGCCGTCGTCGGCGTTTTTAAACTCAACAAAGCCGCTGCCCCGGCTGCTGCCAAAGCCGTCGCCCGTGATGGTGAGCACGGCGTCGGTGCCGGCCGGCAGGCTGGTGGGCGCAAAGCCGGCAATGGTGGGAGCCAGCGTGCCCCGCCGCGCCGTGCGGCTGGCCGGCGCCGCCAGGGCCGGATTGGGAAGGAGTTGCTGCTGCGGCTGGCCGGTGAGCTGCGCGATGCCCTGATAAAAACCGGCATCAATTGCCGGATAGGTTCGGAACGGTTCGGCCGCCGTGCGCTCGGCCAGGTTGTATTCGATGAAACCCTGCTCGCTGCCGAAGGGCGTGTACGCCCGTCCCGCAGTGGCGGGGAGGCCGGGCCAAGGAGCCCGCGTCAGAAAGAAAACGCCCTGCTGGCCCGGCACAAGCCGCAGGGTGTTGGTGAGAATTTGCTGGTCGAGGCCGAGCCGGCCGCCTTCGGTGATGAGTGCGAGGGCGGTGGTATCGGCCACCTGGCCTTTTAGCAGGGAAAACACCCGCAGCCGATGCCGGGTGAACAGCCGGCCGTGACGGGCATCCCAGAAGCCTTGCGTGTCGAGCACTTCGGCTTCGACCACCAAAGTAGCCTGCCGGGCCCGCACAGCGGGCTCCAGCGGCTGCATCAGACAGTGCAGCTCGGGCGCCTGCCCCTGCGCCGAATGCGGCACGGCCAGGCAGAAGCCCAACGCCAACCCAACCCAACAACCGATACTCCGAAGCGAAGGCAATGCAAGCGGCATAGAAAAGCAAGAAAAACAGGTGCCGTCGAAGATACGGAAAACTAGCTGCCAGCAAACGAGTGGGCGTGCAGAGGCAAGCAAATAAAACGGGGCCGTCCTGTAAAAGAAAGACGTCCTGCTAATCTTGTCGAAGCATCCCGCGTGCAGTAGTGAATCTGATTATTTGCGCAGTAGAGATGCTTCGACAAGCGCAGCAGGACGTGCTGATTGAACTGCTTTAGCGGCTGTTTGAATTGATAAGAACGGTCATGCAGAGCGCAGCGAAGCATCTTTACCGCAATAGTAAACCTGATTACTAGTGCGGTGAAGATGCTTCGCTGCGCTCTGCATGACCATTTCATTGAATTTTTAGCTAACTCAAACAGCTTCTTAGCGGCTTATCATTCCGTTGGATTGTGCCGGCTACCGGTTTCTCCCACCTCGCGCGCCTGCTGGTGGCGCAACCGGTGCTGGCGCCAGTCGCGCCAGATAACGCCCACGAACACATTGAGCCGGTAGCTGAAATAGGGCCCGTCGAAATCTTCTTTGTAATCGATTTCGAGCACCGACTTTCGGTAGCCCGCGCTGCCGCTCACCCCTACCCAGCGCAGGGGCTTGACGAGCACAGCCAAGCCCGCCTCGACGGGCACAAACCAGCCGCGGCTATCGTTGTGGGCCGTGCCATTCTGGTCAGTTTCGTAGTAATGGCTGCGGCCCAGCCCGGCCTCCAACGGCACACTCACCTCCAGCCAGGAACGCTGAAACAGGACGTAGCTGACGTTGGGGGTGAAATAAGTGAGGCTGAGATGAGGCGTGAGGGTATCGACGACTTTCTTGGTGCGTTTGCCGTTCTTGTACTGGTACACGTAAAGGTCGGCGTAGTTGCGGCTGAGGGTGTAGCCGCCCATTCCCAGACGCCAGCGCCGGCCGGGCAGCACCACGCCCGCGTTGAGGCCAATGATGCGCACGGCCGATGACTGCACGAAGGATTCGCGGTTGTCGAGCGACAGCACAAAGCCCACGCGGCGGGGCGCTGGGGCAGCCGGGCAGGGCCCGTCATCCGGCGCATGCGCCCTGGCCGAATCAGCAGAGGTCGTTGGCTGGCCCTGCACAGCCAACGGCCCCATCAGCAACCCTGCCCAAAGTCCTACCTGCTGCAATTCACCAAGCAACAGCCTCATCCAGCAACCAACATAATTCCGGTAGAAAGTATTTCGCATAAGCCCTCACGAGACGCTACCTGCTTTGTGCCCCAGCACGGTACAGACTGCGAAATATACCGTGGGTTTAGTGAAGCGCAGGTGTAAAAGTTGGGACTACTAGCCTACCGGTGCGGGCTGGGGTTGCCTGGTGGGGGCATCGGCGGCTACCACGGGCCAACCGTCAAGGTAGGTGAGGCGCTCGAGGATGAGCACGCGGCGCGAGTAGCCTTCCGAATCATCGATGGCATCGAAGGTGGGCTGGCGCGGGTCGATGGCGTGGCAGGCCAGCCAGTCCTGGCCGGCGGCGTCGGTCACCACGCAGTTGTGGCCGGGCGCGTGCCAGTGGGCATTGGCGGCGAGCAGGGCGGCGTGGGGGTTGGCGGTGGCTTCGGCGTAGGTTTCGAAGGGGCCGGTGGCGTGGCGGGCGCGGGCCACCAGCACGGCGTAGTGCGCGTGCGGCCCGCAGCAGTTATCGCCCGACATAAACAGGTAGTACCACCCGTCCCGGTGGTGCACCCAGGCCGCTTCGATGAGGCGGTGGTAGTCGGCAGCGTCGTGCGATGCGCTGGGGTGCACCAGCGCCCGCGCCACGCTGCCTGGCCGGAAGCCGAGCCGGTCTTCGGCCAGCTCGCGTACCCAGATGGGGCCAAAGCCCGAGCCCCAATACAGCAGCCGCTGCCCGGTAGCGGGGTCGTCGAACGCCATGGGGTCGATGCAGGTGAAACCGGTGCCGGGCAGCAGGGGCTGGCCGCTGTCGACGAAAGGGCCGGCGGGAGCTTCGGCCACTGCCACGGCCAGGCCGAGGGAGTCGGCCCCGTCGGGCCGGGCCGAGTAGTAGAGGTAGTAGCGCCCGCCGTGCTCGCTCACGTGCGGGGCCCATATTTTCTGGCTCAGGCGGGCCCATTGGGGCTTTTCGGGCAGGCCTTCGCCCAGGTATTCCCATTCTACCAGGTTTTGCGAACGCGCTACCTGCAGGTTGATGATGACGCCCTGCCGCTTGGTTTGCGTGCCGTAGGCATAGTACCAGCCATCGGCGGCCCGAATGAGCGTAGGGTCCGGGAAATTGTCGTCAATGATGGGGTTGGTGTACATAGGCAGGGTGCAGGGTGCAGGGTGCAAAAGAACGTCATGCTGAGCGCAGCCGAAGCATCTCTCCCGCTTCGTTGAACAACGCTGAAGAAGCGGGAGAGATGCTTCGGCTGCGCTCAGCATGACCGTTTGTTCCTTCACTGCTCAATGGTCATTATGGAAAATTAGGCCACAACACAACTACGCCTATTTGCCGGCGCCGGGGAGTAGCTTTGTGGTCCTGCTAGTCAAAAGCAGGGCATGTTTACTGCATCTCGTCCTTTCTTGTGTATGTTTCGAAATCTTGTTGTGCTGCTGGCCCTGTCTTGTGCCCCGTTTAGCCTGCTGGCCTGGGGCGTAGTGGGCCACCGTGCCGTGGCGCGCATCGCCGAGAACCACCTCACCGCCCACACCCGCCACGAAGTGGCCAGCCTGCTGGGCCCCGAAACCATGCCGCTGGCCAGCATCTGGCCCGATGAGGTGCGCTCCGACCCGCAGTACAGCTACACGGCGCCCTGGCACTACCTCAACGTGGCGTCCGGGCTCGATTTTGCGGGTTTTGTGGCCCAGCTCAACGGCGACGCGCCTGCGGCCAATGCCTACGGCGCCCTGCTGCAAGCCCGCAAAGACCTGAAAGACCCCGCCAAAACCACCGACGAAAAGCGCGTGGCCCTCAAGTTCCTCATTCATCTGGTGGGCGATATTCACCAGCCCCTGCACGTGGGCCACGGCGAGGACAAGGGCGGCAACGACATCAAAGTGACCTGGCGCAGCAAGGAAGAAACCAACCTGCACAGCGTGTGGGACTATGCGCTGGTGGAATACCCCGGCTTTAGCTTCACGGAGATGGCGGCGGCCTACGACCACGCCACGCCCGCCCAAATCAAGCAATGGCAGAAGGACGACATGCGCACTTGGGCCTTCGAGTCGTACCAGCTCTGCGGGCCAATCTACGCGGCCGCCGCGGCCAACCCCAAGTTCGACTGGCACTTCTACCCCACCTTCGGCCCCACCATGGAAGAGCGGATTCTGAAGGCCGGCATCCGGCTGGCCGGCGTGCTCAATGAGCTGTTCGACAAAGGCAGCAAGGTGGGCTGAGGGTTGGTCAATGCCCGTAATAAAACGTAATTTGTTAGCCCGTCATGCAGAGCGTAGCGGAGCATCTTGCGTGCAGTAGTAAACCAATCCATTCAGTTACTACTACAAGCGAGATGCTTCGCTGCGCTCTGCATGACGGGCTAACGGCTTCTTGGACTGACAGCCCACCTTGTCTTCGCACCTTCTTACTCCTCAGCTTCTGTGAAAAAGCTATACCCCTTCCTGCTGGCCCTGGCCACGACGCCGGCCGTCGCCCAAACCATCACGCCCATCGGCACCATTCAGGGCACGGGCGAAACGGCCACGG
Organism: Hymenobacter rubidus; assembly: GCF_016734815.1. Lineage (GTDB taxonomy): Bacteria > Bacteroidota > Bacteroidia > Cytophagales > Hymenobacteraceae > Hymenobacter > Hymenobacter rubidus. Next base: position 67,826 of record NZ_JAERQF010000028.1, on the reverse strand, counting down.
CGGGCGCCTACATCATCGATGCCGTGGTGACGGCTACTTACCCCAACCTGAGTCCGGCCGGCTTCTACGTGCAAAACGAGGCGGCCGACGCCGACGGTAACCCTGCCACTTCCGATGCCCTGTTTGTGGTGTACCCCAACGCCACGGTGGCCGTGGGCGCCAAGGTGCGCGTGAGCGGCACGGTGAGCGAAGCCCCCGGCGCCCCCTCCTTTGGGCAGGCCGTGATGACGGACGCGTCGGTGTCGGTGACGGAAGGCGGCCACGCGCTGCCGGCGGCGGCCGTGCTTACCAATGCCACGTTTTCGGCGGCGGCGCTGGAGCGGTACGAGGGCATGCTGGTGCAGTTTTCGGCCACGCTCACGGTGACCGATATGTACAACCTGAAATCGCGCGGCGAGCTCACGCTTTCCACCGCCGGCCTGGCCTACCAGCCCACCCAATTCATCGACCCCAACGACAACCCCGCCACCGGCATCAGCAGCACCGGCACCAGCAACCTGGCCGCCGTGAAAGCCTACCAGGCCGCCAACGAAGCCAAAACCCTGCTGCTGGATGACGGCAGCTTGGCCTCTAACCCCAAGCCCGTGCCCTACCTCGACGCCACGCTGCACACCGTGCGGGTGGGCAGCACCGTGGCCAACCTGCGCGGCATCATGGGCTTTGGCTACGGCAAGTGGCGCCTGCAGCCCCTGCCCGGCGCCGATGCGCCCAAGCTGCGCACCACCCGCCCCACGGTGCCCAGCTTCGGGCCGCTCGATGTGAAGCTGGCCAGCTTCAACGTGCTCAATTACTTCAACGGCGACGGCGCGGGCGGCGGCTTCCCCACGGCCCGCGGGGCCAAAACGCCCACCGACTTTGCCCGGCAGCGCAGCAAAATCCTGGCCGCCCTCTCCGAGATGAACGCCGACGTGGTGGGCCTCACCGAAATTGAGAACGACGGCACCGGCCCGGCCTCGGCAATTCAGGACCTGGTGAATGGTCTGAACGAGGTGATGGGGGCCAATACCTACACCTTCGTGAACGACGGCGGCGCCACCCAGCAGCCCAACAACACCGACGTTATTCACTGCGCCATCATTTACAAGCCAAAGGCGGTGACGCCGCTGGGGCCGGCCCTGGTGGCCACGACCACGGGCGTATTTGAGCGCCCGCCGCTGGCCCAGCTCTTCATCATCAAGCGCCAGGCCCGCCCCGACACGCTGGCCTTCATCGTCAACCACTTCAAATCGAAAGGCAGCGGTACCGGGCCTGATGCCGACCTGAACGATGGCCAGGGCGGCTCCAACAACCGCCGCCGGCAGCAGGCCAAGGCGCTGGTGCAGTTCATCACCAAAACCGTGATGCCGGCCGGGGCGACCAAAGTGGTGAGCGCCGGCGACTACAACGCCAACTACGAGGAAGACCCCATCGACATGCTGCGGGCGGCCGGGCTGGTGCCGGCCACGCCGCCCATTAGCGCGTCTTATGTGTTTAAGGGCCTCACCGGCTCGCTCGACCACGCCGTGGTAACGCCGAATTTAATTGGATTCCTGGACGTGCAGAAGTGGCACATCAATTCGTTTGAGCCGTATTTTCTGGAGTACGACGTAGCCGGCGATGCCACCGACACCAGCAGCCCCTTCCGCTGCTCCGACCACGACCCGGTGCTCATTGGGGTAAACTTTTCCGGCATCAGCAACGCCTGGACCGAGACGAGCTCCAACCGTCTGTTTGTGTATCCTAACCCCGCCGCCGGCCCGCAGCGGTTTACGCTGGACAAGATTCCGGCCAGCGCCGGCCAGCTTTCGCTCGATTTCTCACTGCCCCAGGGCGGCCGGCTGCTGTCGCTGCGCGGCTCGGCCGCCATGCTGCAAAGCCAGCTCAACCGCTACACCACTTTCCTGGCCCCCGGCATCTACCTGCTCAAAGTGCGCGGCACCAAATTCGAGCAAACCCAGCGCGTGATGAAGGAGTAGCGGACTTTGCTCGCTGAGTTGCTTAAGTGAGAAGGTAGGAAGGTCATGCAGCGCGCAGCGAAGCATGACGGCCTAGTAGTTATCCGGAGACTTTTCCTCCTGCCCAAGCTGCGCCGTAGTAACATTGCCGCAACATCGTTCGTCATAATCGGGACCCATTCGTGCTTCCCTGCTATGACGACGACTTCTTTGCTTGACCTGCCGTCCCGCGTGCCCCACTCGCGCAAGCGCGTGCATGTGGTGGTTGAAACGCCCAAAGGTGGCCGCAACAAGGTTGCTTTTGATGCCGACTTGCAGGCCTTCAAGCTGAAGGGCGTGCTGCCCGAAGGCCACAGTTTTCCTTACGATTTCGGCTTTATACCATCCACTAAAGCGGAGGATGGCGACCCGCTCGACGTGCTGCTATTGTTGGACGCGCCCACATTTTCGGGCTGCGTGGTGGAAGCCCGCCTCATTGGGGCCCTCGAAATTGCGCAGGAAGAAAAGGACGGCCGCACCGTGCGCAACGACCGCCTGCTGGCCGTGGCGGCCGACTCGCGGGAGCACAAAAGCATTCACACCCTCAACGACCTGCCCAGCGACACGCTGCACGAAATCGAGCACTTTTTTATCTCCTACAACGAGGTCAAAGGCCAAACCCTGACCGTACTGCACCGCGTGGGCCCCGAGCGGGCGCACAAGCTGTTACGCCGCGCCCAATCTTAACCGTTGCACACCATGGAAAGCTTTTGGGACACCCTATTTGGACCGCATGCTGACTCGCACACCATCACGGCGCTGCAAATGACGGTTCGCTCGGTGCTGGTATTTTTTGCTGTGCTGGCGCTGCTGCGCGTATCGGGCAAGCGCACATTTGGCGCCAACACGGCTTTTGATATGATTGTGAAAATCATGCTGGGTGCCGTGATGAGCCGCGCCGTGGTGGCGGCCTCGCCGTTTTGGGGCACTATGTTGGCGGGCTTTGTGCTGGTGGGGCTGCACCGGCTGCTGGCGTGGGGTGCGTTTCACAGCCCGCTCGTTGGGCGGCTGGTGAAGGGCGAGGGCGTGGTGCTGGCCGATAATGGCCAGCTCAACCGCGAAAACCTGCGGCGCAACAACCTCACCGACGATGACCTGCTCGAAGGCCTGCGCGAAAACGCCAACCTGGCCTCCGTGGAGCAAGCCCAAACCGTGCGCCTTGAACGCGACGGCAGCATCAGCGTGGTGAAGCAGCAGGAGTAGCGCGAACTTTGTAGTTCACGTCCCCGCGCCATTAAAATCGTTCGCCCTCGGTCAGGGACGCGAACTACAATGTTCGCGCTACAAATTCGGCCGCTTCGCAAACCACGGCCGGGCCTGTTCCAACTGCCCGGCCAGCCGGAACAGCACGTCTTCCGCGCCCAGCTTGGCAATGAACTGCACGCCGCAGGGCAGCCCCTCGGCCGTCCAGTGCAGGGGCACCGACATGGCGGGCTGGCCCGTGAGGTTGGCCACCTGCGTGTAGGGCGTGCGTTCCAGGTTTTGCTCGGCCAGCTTCTCCACGATGCCGGAGCGGCGAATGAGGCCGCCCAGCCCGAAGGTGTTCACCAGCTTGAGCAGCTTTTGCTCCAGCGGCTTGGGCTGCAGCTCGCCAATGCGCACGGGCGGCGTGGCCAGCGTAGGCGTCAGGAGCAGGTCGTAGGTTTGGTGGAAGCGGCCCATGCGGCGGGCGCTGTCGTTCCAGGTGTGGCGGGCGGCGGCGAAGTCGGCGGCGGTGTAGGTGCGGCCCAACAGGCCCAGCAGCCAGGTGGTGGGCTCCACATCGGCCGGCCGGGCGGGGCGGCCCAGGTGCTTGGCCAGGGCGGCAATGTTGGCCCCGGTTTCGCCAAAGTACAGCATCAGAAATGCCGAGGCCACGGCCCGGCCATCAAAAGGCAGCGGCACTTCTTCCACCTCATGCCCCAGGCTTTCAAGCAGCTTTGCGGCTTCCCGCACGGCCGTGGCGCAGTCCGGGTGCAGCGCACTACCCAGCGGGTGGCCCAGGCTGAAGCCAATGCGCAGCCGGCCGGGCTCCCGGCTGACTTCTTCGAGATAGGGCCGGGCGGGGTTGGGTAAGAAGTAGGGCGCCCCCGCGTCGGGCCCGCCAGTGGCATCGAGCAGCGCGGCGCTGTCGCGCACCGAGCGGCTGAGGACGTGCTCCACAGCCGCGCCCTGCCACTTCTCGCCCTGCTCGGGCCCGGTGGGCACCCGGCCCCGGCTCGGCTTCAGCCCAAACAGCCCACAACACGCCGCTGGAATTCGGATAGAGCCGCCGCCGTCGCCCGCGCCCGCTACGGGCACAATGCCCGCCGCCACGGCCGCCGCCGCCCCGCCGCTGCTGCCGCCGGGCGTGTGCGCCAGGTTCCAGGGGTTGCGGGCGGGGCCGTACAGCGCCGGCTCGGTCACGCCCATGAGGGCAAATTCGGGGGTGTTGGTTTTGCCCAGCATGTTGAGGCCGGCAGCCTGCCAGCGGCGCACCAGCTCGGCGTCTTCCTTCGGCACGAAACCGCGCAGGGCCCGGCTGCCCGAAGTGTGCGGCACGCCCGCGTACTGCGCCCCAAAATCTTTGAGCAAAAACGGCACGCCGCCCAACGGGCCAGCCGGCAGTCCGGCCGCCGCCCGCTGCCGGGCAGGCTCGTAAAGCGGAAGAATAATGGCATTGATGCGCGGGTTCACGGCCTCGGCGCGGGCAATGGCGGCGGCGCACAGCTCAGCTGCCGTGAGCTGGCCACCACGTACCAGCGCCGCCATTTCCAGTCCATCGAGCTGGTCGTATTCAGCAAAAGAAAGCATTCCCTAAAGGTAGCCGCTCCCCGGCTTGCGGCCAGCGGTCCGGCATGGGTCCACACGCGGCGGCGCAGTAGCCACAGCGCGGCGTCAGGTTAATGGTCAGTGCCAATTAATTCCGCCCGGTCGGACGCCTAGGGCGTCGGACCGGGCGGAATCGATTCTCTAACCAGCTTCACAATAACTCGACCGGAATGCCAATAACTCGGCAATTTTCTTTACCTTACCGTGATTTAACAGCATTATACTCGGAATTTCGCCGCTCCAGCCTCCGTATGTTTCTGACCACTTACATGGTGACTCCGGTTTTCAGCATCTCTGATTACTCACAAGCCCTTGATTTTTACATTGGCTGGCTGGGTTTTAGCGTGGACTGGGAGGACAAGCAGAAGCAGGGGCCCGTGTACCTGCAAGTGTCGCGGGGCGAAATCGTACTGCACCTCACCGACTACCAGGGCCAGAGTAGCCCCGGCGCCAAAGCCCGGGCCGAAGTGTACGGCCTGCCGTCCTACCATCGCCAGCTGCTAGGCAAAAACTACCCCACCCGCCCCGTCTTGAAACCCGCTTACTGGAACAACCGGGTACTGGAAATGGAAGTCTTTGACCCTTTTGGCAACTGCCTTGTTTTCTGCGAGCTGGCCATACTGCCCATGTAGCGGCGCTTATTTTTTCGTGGGCATCACCGGTTTTTTCAGCGGAACGCCTGCTTTGCTTGCGGGGGCCGCGGGCGTTTTCGCGGGAGCCATAGCCACCGGCACGAGGCTGTTCAGGTAATTTTCGAGGTTGGTGTAGCCGTTGGGGGCCTGCAGAGCGCGGTCGGCAGCGCTGGCCGGGTTCAGGCCGTGGGCTTTTTCCCAGGCGTCGGGCATGCCGTCGTGGTCGGCATCGGCCGGGGCCGGGGCCGATTTGAGCACCGGCCAGGCTTTTTGCGATACGCTGTAGGGCGTGCCATGGGGGTAGTGCCCCTGCACGTCGATGACGGTGCCCGTGCCGGAGCGCACCTCCCGCACAATGCGCTGGTCCAGCGTGTCGCGCACCGGCCGAATGGCGCCGACACTCTGCAACACCGCCTCGTAAGCCGCCGGCGCGGCCTGCAGCGCCACCGGCCCCAGCCCGAACGGCTTGGTAACTTTCGAGAGCGCCGTGTCGGCGGCCGTGCCGCCGTTCATCACCACGCCGCTCCAGTTGTGGGCCGTGACGGCCGGCGCGCCCACCACGTAGTTGCCGGTCAGGTAGAACTTGCCGTAGGGCAGGCGCCCTTTTTCCTTGTCAATCTTGTAGGGGTTGAGCACCTGGGCCTTCACGCGCGGGCTGGTGCTGGGGCCGGGCTTGTAGTAGTTGTTGACGATGTTGTAGTTGCCGCCTTCGCCGGCGTACACGTTGTTTTCGCCCCAGTTGTAGATGACGTTGTTGCTGAAATCGCAATTCTCAAAGCCTGCCGGGTGGGTGTAGCGGCTGCCATTGAAGCGCGGCGTACGGTTTTTGCAGTGCGCAAACAGGTTGTGGTGGAACGAGGAGTGCTGCCCGCCCCAAATGCCGCCGAACCCGTGCCGCTCGTAGTCGGTATCGCCCTTTTCGTAGTGGTAGGAGTAGTTCAGCGGCTCGGCAATGAGGTTCCATTGCAGCGTGGTGCTGTCGCCCTCGTACACCGACAGCACCTCGTCAGTACTCCAGCTCATCGAGCAATGGTCCACAATGAGGTGGTTGTTGCGCGTGCCGCCAAAGGCGTCGTCGCCGCCCGCGCCGTCCACGAAGCCGCCGTTCTGGTTTTTGTCGCCCATCCGGAAGCGCATGAAGCGCACAATCACGTTATCGGCGTGCACCGTCACGGGGTAATCGGCCAGGCAAATGCCTTCGCCGGGCGCCGTTTGGCCCGCAATGGTGGTGTTGGGCTTGTTGATGGAAAGCGGCGACAGCAGGTGAATGGTGCCCGACACCCGAAACACAATGGTGCGCGCCGGAGCCTTGGCCGCGTTCAGCTGCACGGCGTAGCGCAGGCAGCCGGGCTTGTTGTCGTCGAGCAGGTTGGTGACTTCCAGCACCGTGGTGGACACGGCGGCCGTGCCCCGGCCGCCCGTGGTGAACCGCCCCGCGCCCTCGGCCCCCGGAAACGCCACCAGGCCCTGTGCCCGGCCGGCACCCGCCGCCAGCAGCAACCCCAATCCACCTAAAATGGGTGCTAAGCGCACACGAAAACCGTTGAAGAATGTCATCATGAAAAAGAAATAAAACACCAACTTACTAGCAGGCGCGTGAACCGGCCATGAAACCGGCAGATTGGTGCAGAAAAAAATAGCGCCAACTGCCTAACGTGGCTATGCGTTGCGACCGTATCGGCTTAGGCCGGTTTGAAATCCAATAAATTAACAAAAAAAGACGGTTTTGGCGTAAAATTTAATTATTAAGCGGTATCTTCACATTCTCCCTCCGCCATCGTCAGTCATTTCCTTATGCGTCCTTTATTCTTCCTTGCAGTTGCGGTGGCCACTACGGTAGGCAGTGCCCGAACCGCGGCGGCCCAAAGCGCAAGCACCCTTCCGCCGCCGTCCAGCAGCACGCAGGAGCAGCTAGCGCTGTCGGCACGGCCCACGGCCAGCCCCGCTGAGCGGCCCATGCGTTTGGCCTGCGCGCCCCTCATCGGCCGGATATTCGAGCCCAACGGCGAGCCCCTGGTCGGCGCCACGCTGCTTGTTAAGGGAACGCACGAAGTGTACGTCACCGATTCGGAAGGGAAATTTCAGCTCACCCAAACGGTGTACCAGGGCCAGGTCCTGACGGTGGGTGCCGCCGGCTACATTCCGCAGGAGGTATCGCTCGACGACTGCACGCTGCCCCGCGTGGTGCTGGCCCTGGACCCCACCGCGCGCATCCGGCGCAGCGGCAAGCGGGCCGGGCAGGTGGTCCGCCTCAACAACCGCAGCACAACGCTAAAGTAGCGCGGGCGCGGGGCCATCGGCTTCCCGCGTGCGGCAGACCCGGAGCCATTCCATGGCCGTGTGCTCTTCGGTGAAGCGCTGCACGTGGTAGGCCCGGCCGTCGAAGTAGGTGAGCGGGGGCACCGTCTGGTCCTGCTCGATTTCGTAGAGGTGGGTGGGCATGAAGAGGTAGGCCAGAAAAACCGGGCCATGCAGGCGCTGGGGCAGCAGGGGCATGAAGTGCTCCATCATCCAGGGCGTGCTTTGCTTGGTGGCGTTATCGCGGCGGCGGGTATCAATCAGCCAGAGCCGCGCCCCTACGGCTTCGGCCTGCTCCAGTAGTCGGAAATAACCGGCCCGCAGTTCCTCGTCGGTGGGCTGGCGCAGCCACCGGCCCACCAACACCTGCAAGTCGGGCCGGTACTGGCATTGCAGGTAATCGACAACGGGGAGAGCGGGGAAGGCAGGCTGCATAAAATCAGGAACGGAATGAGGGCGCTTCGGCAACGCGACAGGAAGATACAACTGCCGGGCGCCGTTTTGCCTGAATATTTGCAACAAACAACGCCACGCCCTACCGCCGAGCTGCGCTGACTTCCTTGCGCTCCTTCGCCTTGACCTGCTAACCGCGCTATCTTAGCCCGCTGATGGGTGCGTGCCCTTTCGCGGACAGGTCGGCCGGACGAGGGTTTTCGCTCCTGGCTCGTTCGTTGCCCAGGTCCCCGCGCACCCTGCCCGTATGCATGAAGCTCTTTGAGATTACCTCAGCCGTTCCCCAGCAATTGCCCGTCGTTATCAGCGTACCGCACGCGGGCACCTACTTTCCCGACGACATCCGGGCCGAGCTGAAGCCGGACCTGCTGCCGCCCGACGATACCGACTGGTGGGTGCACCAGCTGTACGACTTTGCCACCGAGTTGGGAATTCCCATCCTGCGGGCCAATTACAGCCGCTGGGTGGTCGATTTGAACCGCAACCCCGACAGCAGCCCGCTCTACACCGACGGGCGCGTACTCACCGGGCTCTGCACCACCACCACCTTCCTGGGCGAGCCAATTTATGCGGATGAGCGCACGGCGATAACCAACGAGGAAATAGCCCGGCGCAAAGCACTCTACTTCACGCCTTACCACCAAGCCCTGCAAGAATTGCTAGATGATACCAAGGCCCGGTTCGGCAGCGTGCTGCTCTGGGACTGCCACTCCATCCGGCGCCGGGTGCCGGCCATTCACAAAGGCGCGTTCCCCGATTTAATCCTGGGCAGTGCCGACCAGATGTCGGCCGCACCGGCCCTTATTGAACGGGCATTGCACGAGCTCGGCAGCGGCTCCTATTCCCTGAGCCACAACACGCCTTTCAAGGGCGGTTTTATTACCCGGCACTTTGGCCGGCCCGACGCCCGGCAGCACGCGCTCCAACTGGAAATGTCGAAAGACGTGTACATGGACGACGCCGAACCGGAATACGCGCCGCAGCGGGCCGAGCAAATCCGGGCCGTTTTGCGCCAAACGCTGCTGGCGCTGGGCCGCGTTCTGCACCCCGCCTAACCACTTTCCTAATCCATACCAGCAGTTCCGCGCCGGCTCTCTCCATGCACTACTTCGCCTTCACTTCCCTGCTCCTCCAAGACGGCTGGCTCAGTCCTGCCTACGTCGGCGTCAATGCGCAGGGTGTTATTGAATACCTGTCGCAGGAACCGCCAGCCGAGCCCAACGCGGCCGTGCAGACGGTGAAAGGCGCCGCGCTGCCGGGCTTTCAAAACGCGCATTCGCACGCGTTCCAGTACGGCATGGCGGGCCAGGCCGAGCAGCACGCCGTGGGCACCCGCGACGATTTCTGGAGCTGGCGGGAGGCCATGTACGCCTGCGCCGAAACCTTCAGTCCCGAGCAAACCGAGCAGGTGGCTACCACTCTCTACCGGCACCTGCTGCGCAATGGCTACACGGCCGTGGTCGAGTTTCATTACCTGCACCACACCCCTACCGGCCAGCCCTACGACAACCTCGCCGAAATGGGCGAGCGCCTGATAGCCGCGGCCCGCACCGCCGGCATCAAAATCACCTTGGTGCCGGTGTTCTACCAGAAAGGCGATTTCGGCCGCGAGCCCCAGCTCCGGCAGCGGCGGTTTATCTCGCGCACCCTCGATGACTACCTGCAGCTCCTGGCCAGCAGCCACCAAGCGGTGGCCCACTACGAACGCGCCCGCCTGGGCTTTGGCGTGCATTCGTTGCGGGCCGTGGAGGCGGCCGACGTACTGGCTACCCACGCGCAGGGCCCGCGGGACTTGCCCTTTCACCTGCATGCCGCCGAGCAAACCCTGGAAGTGGAACGCTGCCAGGCCCACCTGGGCGCCCGCCCGGTTGAGTGGCTGTTGGATAACCTGCCGCTTAGCGAGCGGTTTCATCTCGTACACTGCACCCACATGACGCCCACCGAAACCGCCCGCCTGGCTCAATCGGGCGCGCAGGTTGTGCTGTGCCCCGGCACCGAGGGCAACCTGGGCGACGGCATTTTCCCGCTGGTAGACTTTGCCGCCGCCGGGGGCCACTGGTCCCTTGGCACCGACAGCCACATTAGCCTGAACCCCTTGGAGGACTTGCGTTGGCTAGATTACGGCCAGCGGCTGATTCATTGCCGGCGCAATATTTTTGCCGATGGCGCGGCCACGCTCGTCAATCAGACCTTTTTTGCGGGGCAGCAAGCCGGTGGACGCCCGGTCACCGACTACTTCGCCCTCGGCCAACCCCTCGATGCCGTGGTGTACGACCTCGACCAGCCGCTGCTGGCGCAGGCCGGCACTCAGCACCTGCTTTCCGCCATCGTTTATACTGCCGACCCCTCGGCCATTATCGGCACGTTGGTAGATGGTGCCTGGGCCTATCGGGCGGCGAAATGAACCGTTCCTGCTTTTGCGGCATTCCCCACAACAAGCGTATAGGCAAGTCCACGGCAACGCGGGGCAGCCTCGACTCATCATTAATTCGAATTTTTGCCTGACACGATGCGTGCATTTCCCAATCGAATAGCTTTCCTGCTCCTGCTACTCACGGTGCTCAGCAGCCTGGCCTTTTTGCCCCGCAAGGCGGCGAAACTCTACGTTTCCGACTATGAAAATGTGCTGGGTACTTCTTTCGAAATCAAAATAGCCGCCGACGCCGAGCCCCAGGCCGCCCAGGCCGAAGCCGCCGCGCTACGGGAAGTAGACCGCCTGAATAAAATCCTGAGCGGCTACGATGCGAGCAGCGAATTCAGCCGCTGGCTGCGCGGTGGCAAAGCGCCGGTGGCCGTGTCGCCGGAGCTGTACGAAGTGCTGGCCCTGTTTGAGCAATGGCGGGTGAAAAGCGACGGCGCCCTGGATGCCTCGGCCGAAACGATGAGCAAGCTGTGGCGAGAGGCTGCCAAGCAAAACCGCCAGCCGTCGGCCGCGCAACTGGCTGCGGCGGTGGCCGCCGTGCACCAGCAGCACTACGTGCTGAATGCACAAAACCACACCGCCCAGCGCACCAGCGACGCCCCGCTGATGCTTAACTCCTTTGCCAAAAGCTACATCATGAACAAGGCTGCCGGGGCCGCTCTGGCCACGCCCGGCGTGAGCGGCCTAGTAGTTAATATCGGCGGCGACATTCTGGTGCGCGGGGCACACGCCGAGCAAATCCGGGTGAGCAACCCGAAGGCCGATGCCGAAAACGACCTGCCGGTGGCACAGCTGCAAATCAGCGACAAAACCATTGCCACCAGCGGCAACTACCGACGCGGCGAAATGATTGGCGGCCAGTGGTATTCGCACATCATTGACCCGCGCACGGGCCGGCCGGCCAATGGCGTCATCAGTGCCACCGTGGTTGCCGACCAAGCCGCCGACGCCGGCGCCTTGGCCACCGCCCTCAACGTGCTGCCCCCCGCCGAAGGCCAGGCGCTGGTAGCGGCCGTACCAGGGGCCGAGTACATGCTCATTACCGCCGACGGCCAGCAAATTGAAAGCGCCGGCTGGAAAAGCCTCGAACTTCCTGCCGCAACACCCATCGCCACAAAGCCGGCCACCACCACCAAAGACAAGCCCTGGGATGCCGCCTACGAAGTAGCCATCAACCTGGAGCTGGCCACCGTGGAAGGCATGCGGGTGCATCGGCCCTTCGTGGCCGTGTGGGTAGTGGATGCCAAAAAACAGCCGGTGCGGCAGATTGCCCTGTGGTACAACAAGCCCCGGTGGCTGGATGAGATGCGTTTCTGGTACGCAACGTACTACGACCAGTTTTCGGCCGCCAACAGCAGCATCAGCTCAACCACCAGCGCCACCCGGTCGCCGGGCGAATACACGCTGAAATGGGACGGCAAAGACGACAAGGGCAATCTGGTGAGTCAGGGCGCCTACACGGTGTGCATTGAAGTGGCCCGCGAGCACGGCACGCACCAGCTGATGAAGCAGGAAATCAACGTCAAAAAACAGCCGCTGCATTTCGACCTGCCCGCAAACACCGAAGTAGCCTCGGCCGCCGTGGACTACCGCAAAAAGACCGATGACAAGTAACCCCGCGGCACCCAAAGCATCCGCATCAGGCACACCCGGCAAGCAGAAACAGGTATGGAAGAAGCGCACGGCGGCCTTCTCCCGCTGGCTGCACCTCTACTTGTCGATGCTGAGCTTTTTCGTGGTGCTGTTCTTTTCGGTCACGGGCCTCACCCTGAACCACGCCGACTGGTTCGACGGGCAGCAGGCCGAGAGCAAGCGCACCGGCACCATGCCCGCCGCCTGGCTCAACGCCCCGGACACCGCCAAAATAAAGAAGCTGGAAATCGTTGAGCTGCTTCGCGCCAAGTACGGCGTTCGGGGCTCGGTGAGCGACTTTCTGATGGAGGACGACCAGTGCTCGGTTTCCTTCAAAGGGCCCGGCTACAGCGCCGATGCGTTTATCAATCGTCAGGACGGCACCTTCAAGCTAACCGAGCTTCGGCTGGGCCTGGTGGCCGTGCTGAACGACCTGCACAAAGGCCGCGACAGTGGCACCGGCTGGAGCTGGATGATTGATATTTCGGCCGTTTTCTTGGTTCTGGTGTCGATAAGCGGCCTGGCTATGCTCTTTTTTCTCAAGAACAAACGGGTCAAAGGCGTATTGGTGGCCATAGTTGGCGGCATTGTTTGCTACCTCATCTACGCGCTTTGGGTGCCCTAGAGCGGTTTCGGTATCAGTATACAGTCCGAAGCAGCGGCAGTAGTAGCGCGAACTTTGTGGTTCGCGTACCTGCTCCGTTAAAGAAGGTCAAACGGCGTGGCGACGCGAACTACACAGTTCGCGCTATTATGCAGCGACCCCGAAACTGCTCTAAATGAGTAGAAACGCAAACGCCTGCCTGTTAGCGGCAGAAGGCTTACCGAACTGATTTCGCCAACTGCTCCAGCGAGGCTTTGAATTCCGGGGTGTCGTATTCGGCCATCCCATCGTGGCGGGCCGCCACCTGCCCGTTGGGACCCAGGATGACGGTGGACGGGATGGAATTAGAATCGAAAGGCGCGGGCAGGTTGCCGGTACGCAGGTACACCGGAAAAGTGTAGCCATGGCTTTGCACAAACTTCCGGGCCTTGGCCGCGTCGTCGTCGAGGGAGAGCATCACGAAGGCGATTTTCGAGTGGTCAACTTTCTTATATAGGGCTTCGATGCCCGGCATTTCGGCGCGGCAGGGCGGGCACCAGCTGGCCCACAGGTTCACAAATACCACCTTGCCTTGCAGGTCACGCAGGTTCACGGGCTTGCCGTCGAGCGTGGCCATGGGCAGGTTGTGGGGGTATGGCGCGCTGCTGGTGAGCACCACCGGTATTTCGGCGGCGGGCGTGGCAGGTGCAGCGGCGTTCCAGAGGCCGGTGGCCAGCAGGCCGCGCTGCAAGCCCCCCAGCACAATGGGGCGCAGCGGCGTGAGCAGTACAAGGGCCAACAGGGCCAGCGGCAGCCAGGAAGTGAGGGTCTTGCGGTTCATGGTTGGAGAAACAGCGGAGTGTTAGGAAAGGCTGCGAGGCGGCCGGGCGCGGCAGCAAAAAATGAGCTTGCTGGAACAAATATAGCCATTACATTTGTATGCATGAACAAATGTTCATAAGTTTGTATCAGTTATGACCGCAACCACCGCTCCCTCCGTCGACATGGGCCTATCCGTTGAGAAAATGGAGAAAGTGGCCTTCATCCTCAAAACCACGGCCCACCCCACGCGCATCGCCATCGTGCAGCTGCTGGCGGCCAACGACAGCCTGTCGGTGTCTGACATCAGCGAGCGGTTGAACGTGGAGCAAAGCCTCCTCTCCCACCACCTCACGGGCATGAAGCTTAAGGGCATTCTGAGCAGCACCCGCGACGGTAAAAACATTTACTACGCCCTGAAAATGCGCGAAGTCATCGACGTGATTCAGTGCCTGGCGGCGTGCACCTTTCTGTAAGGGCACCCGGCTTTTTTTGGTGCAATACATGAACAACCCATCATAACTTCATACGTCCCCTTCCCACCCGCTATGCTGCACTACTTCGGCTACTTCGCCGCCATTTTCATTGGCCTTTCGCTGGGCATCATGGGCGGGGGCGGCTCCATCCTCACGGTGCCCGTGCTGGTGTATTTGATGGGCGTGAGCCCGGTGCTGAGCACAGCGTATTCGCTGTTTGTGGTGGGCAGCACATCGGTGGTGGGGGCCTCGGGCTACTTCCGAAAGGGGCTGGTTTCGCTGCGCACGGCGGTGGTGTTTCTCATGCCGTCGCTGCTGGCGGTGTTTGCCGTGCGCAAGGTGCTGATGCCCGCCATTCCGCACGTGCTGTTCACGGCGGGCCGCATCGTTTTTACCAAAGATTTGCTGGTGCTGGTGGCGTTTGCCGTGCTGATGGTGGCGGCCGCCACCTCGATGATTCGCAGCAAGCAGGCCGAAGAGGTGCTGGACGAAGAGCTGCATTTTCCGCACGCGTTCAACTACCCGCTCATTCTCACCATTGGCCTGGTGGTGGGCACGCTCACGGGCTTTGTGGGCGCAGGTGGCGGCTTCCTCATCATTCCGGCGCTGGTGCTGGGCGCGCGCCTGCCCATGAAACTGGCCGTGGGCACCTCGCTGGCCATCATTGCCCTGAACTCGCTCATCGGCTTCAGCGGCGACCTCAGCGCGGGCACGCCCATAGCCTGGACCTTTTTACTTGGTTTTCTGGCCTTTGCGCTGGGCGGCATCGTGCTGGGCACCTACCTGGCGCGCTTCATTCCGGGGGCCAAGCTGAAGCCCGCTTTCGGCTGGTTCACCCTGGCCATGGGCTCCTTTATTCTGGCCAAAGAGCTGCTGTTTCACCACGGTTAATTTCCCGTCCCCGCTTTCTCACCCCGTTCTTTCACCTTTTTCCGTCGCTTCCCATGAAAATCGAACAGTTTGAAGACAAGGGCCTGGCCCACTTCTCCTACGCCATTCTGAGCGAGTGCGCCCGCGAAATCGTCCTCATCGACCCCGCCCGCAACCCACAGCCCTACGACGACTACGCCAAGGCAAATGACGCCAAAATCGTGAGCGTTATCGAAACCCATCCGCACGCCGATTTTGTGAGCAGCCACTTGGAAATTGCCCAAGCCACCGGGGCTGTCATCCGCGTGAGCCAGCTACTGGGGGCTGATTACAAGCACCAGGCGTTTGACGAGGGCGATGCCTTCACCGTGGGCAAGCTCACCTTCCGTGCCTTGAATACGCCCGGCCACTCGCCCGATTCCATCAGCATCGTGCTCAGCCGCGCGGGCAAGGACGTGGCCGTATTCACCGGCGACACGCTGTTTATCGGCGACGTGGGTCGGCCCGACCTGCGCGAAAAGGCCGGCAACATCCAGGCCAAGCGCGAGGAGCTGGCGGCCCAGCTGTACCACAGCACCCGCGAGAAGCTGATGGCCCTGGCCGACGACGTGCTGGTGTACCCAGCCCACGGCGCGGGCAGTCTCTGCGGCAAGGCCTTGAGCGGGGCCAACAGCAGCACCATCGGGGCCGAGAAAGTCGGCAACCCCATGTTGCGTCCCATGAGCGAGGCGGATTTCGTGCACGAGCTATTGGCCGACCAGCCGTTCATCCCCAAATACTTCGGCCACGACGTGGCCCTGAACAAGGCCGGCGCGCCCGCCTACGCGCCCAGCGTGCAGCAGGTGCAGCGCCTGGCCCCCGGCGCCGCGCTGGAAGCCGATGCCCTGGTGGTAGATGCCCGGCCCGAAGCCGAATTCAAAAAAGGCCACGCAGCAGGAGCCATCAACATCCAGCAGGGCGGCAAGTTCGAAACCTGGCTGGGCTCCATTGTGGGCCCCGAAGAGTCGTTCTACCTCATCGCGGCCGACGAGGCCACGCTGGAAGACCTGATTCGGAAAACGGCTAAAATTGGCTACGAGCCGCTAATTAAGGGCGCACTAGTGGGCACGCCCGCCACCGAGGCCACCATGCCGGCGCTGGACGTGCACCAGTTCCGCCTGCACCCGGGCAACTACACCATTGTGGACATTCGCAACCCCGTGGAATACCGCGACGAGCCCATTTTTGATGGCTCACTCAGCATTCCGCTACCGGAGCTCCGTGAGCGCGCCGGCGAGATTCCGACTGATAAACCGGTGGTGGTGCATTGCGCGGGCGGCTACCGCTCGGCGGCCGGCAGCAGCATTGTGGCCACGGCCCTGCCCGGCACTGAGGTACTGGATTTGAGCGAAGCGGTGAAGTCCTTTCAGCCAGCCGTGACGGCGCACTAAGCGCGTAGTGTTTCCTTGTAAAACGTCACGCAAAGCGAGGTCATCGCGCCCGACTCCAACGTTGAGCAGCGCATTGCGCAACTGCACCCCACCAAGCCCACCTACGTGCACTGCTGGAATGGGACCCGCTCACTACCATTAATTAACTTCCGGAATCCCGAATCTATCGTCATGCTTGAACTCCTGCAAAAGCCCTGGCCCTGGTACGTGGCGGGCCCCCTGATTGGACTGACCGTGCCCGCGCTGCTGCTTGTGGGCAACAAGGCGCTGGGCATCAGCAGCTCGCTGCGCCATGTGTGCGCGGCGTGCCTGCCGGCCGGCATCCCGTTTCTAACCTACAACTGGCGGGCCGAAGCCTGGAACCTGGTGTTTGTGCTGGGCGTGGCGCTGGGCGGGTTCATCGGCTACCGGGTGCTGGGCCACCCGGCCGTCGTCGGCATCTCGGCCGAAACGGTGCGCGACCTGAAAGCCCAAATGCACCTCACCGACTTCAGCGGCCTGCTCCCGCGCGAGCTCTTCGCCCTCGAGAACCTGGCCAACTGGAAAGGGTGGTTTTTTCTGGTGCTTGGCGGCTTTCTGGTCGGCTTCGGCACGCGCTACGCCGGCGGCTGCACCTCGGGGCACGCCATTTCGGGCCTGTCGAACCTGCAATGGGTGTCGCTGGTAGCCACCATCGGCTTTTTTGCCGGCGGCCTGGTGATGACCTGGCTGGTGTATCCGTTATTATTTTAATCTGACCCGGTGAAATACTTCAAATACCTGGTGCTGGGCACCCTGTTCGGCATTATCCTGACCAAAAGCGAAGTCATCAGCTGGTTCCGGATTCAGGAAATGTTCCGTTTCCAGGCTTTCCACATGTACGGGGTTATCGGCTCGGCCATTGCGGTGGGCCTGATTTCCATTCAGCTTATCAAGCGCAACCGCCTGCGGACCATCGATGGCGAGCCCATTGCCATTGTCGACAAGCAATACAACCACGGCGTCTGGATTGGCGGCTTCATTTTCGGCCTCGGCTGGGCCATCACCGGGGCCTGCCCCGGCCCGTTGTTTGCGCAGCTGGGCAGTGGCGTGGGCGCGGCAGCGGTGATGATTCTGGCGGCGCTGGCCGGCACCTGGACCTACAGCGCCTTGCGCGAAAAGCTGCCCCACTGAGCTGCTGTGCCCGCCGCAGTACGATTACGGCATTGGGAAATCACCCGTAAATTACCACATGGCCCTTTGCGCCTAAACCCACGCCTGCCCTATGAAGCCCACGGACGAACGGGTGCAGCTGCTGCCCCGCCTGGTGCGCCTGCTCATGTTGCTGACAGCGGCCGTGGTGCTGGTCGTTGCGGTGGTCGTCGTGCGGCTGTATGGCCCGCGCCCCGTGCCCGTGGTGTTGGAAGACGAAGCCACCGAAGGCCCGCCTCCGGCCGGGAGCTACCACCGCCCGGCCACCCCGGCCCCGGACACGGCCACCCTTCCGCGCACCGCCGCCGGCCGCCAGATTCGCTACGGGCGAGAGCTGATTGCCCACACAGCCCGGTATTTGGGGCCCCAAGGCTCGGTGGCACACCTCACCAATGGCATGAATTGCCAAAACTGCCACTTGCAGGGCGGCACCCAGGGCTTCGCCAACAATTACCTGGCCGTGGCCGCCACTTACCCCAAGTGGCGGGCTCGGTCGGGCACGGTTGAAGGCATTGAAAAACGCGTGGCCGATTGCATGAAGCGCAGCCTCAACGGCCGGGCCGTGCCCGACAGCAGCCGCGAGATGCGCGCCATTGTGGCCTACATCAAGTGGCTGGGCCAGGACTTTCCCAAAGGCAAGAAGGTGTACGGCACGGGCTTTATGACGCTGCCCTACCTCGACCGGGCCGCCAACCCGCTGATTGGCAAAGCCGTGTTTGCCGCCAAGTGCCAGCGCTGCCACGGCCCCGCGGGCCAGGGCCAGAAGCTGGCCGACAACGCCGGCTACCAATACCCGCCGCTGTGGGGGCCGCATAGCTACAACGACGGCGCGGGCCTGTTTCGGGTGTCGAACCTGGCTAAGTACGTGAAAGCAGCCATGCCCTTCGGAGCTACCTTCGACCACCCGCAGCTCACCGACGCGCAGGCTTGGGACGTGGCAGCCTTCGTGAACTCGCAACCACGCCCGCACCTGGCCACGCCGCACGACTGGCCCGATATCGGCCAGAAGCCCGTGGACCATCCTTTCGGACCTTACCCAGACTCTTTCTCCGAGAAGCAACACAAGTTTGGCCCGTACCAACCCATTGAGGCAGCGCACCCGCAGCTGACTACCCGCTAACTTCCGCCGATTTATACCTCATTTTTCTTCCTTGCTCATGTCAAATTTCTGTGCCCGACTGCTCGCCTGCATGGCATTGCTGCTCGTTGCCGGGCCCGGCGTTAGCCTCGCCCAAACCACACTGCCCGCCGCACCCGCAGCCACCGCTCCGGCCACCCCGGCGCCAGCTCTCACCCCGCCCAATGCTGCCTATGCGGCCAAAGCTGCCAGCTACGTGGGCGCGCCGGCCACCAAAGGCCACTACCGCGCCGTGTACCAGCTCGACAGCAACGACCCCAAGCTCATCAACCAGACGCTGCACAACATGAAAAACGCCCTCGAAGACCCGCGCCTGAAAGGCAAGCTGGAGCTGGAGCTGGTGGTGTTCAGCGGCGGCACTGTCGTGTTCAAAAAAGACCAACCCTACGAGGCCGACGTGCTGGCGTTGCAGCAGGCGGGCGTCGTTCTGGCGCAGTGCGCCAATTCGATGAAAGCATACAAGCTTACCAAGGACGACCTGCTGCCCTATATCTCGGTGGTGCCCACCGGCAACGGCGAATTGATTATTCGGCAAACGGAGGGCTGGGTGCTGGTACACCCATAGCCAAACCTTTCCCACACCCACACCCCTAATGAACACTCCTCAACTCGGCCTACGCGAAAACTGGCGGCAATTCAGCCTGTTGGTGCTCATCAATGCCTTTGTGGGCGGCATGGTGGGGCTGGAGCGCAGCATCCTACCCCGGCTGGCCGAGCAGGAGTTTCATTTGGTAGCCCGCTCGGCCATTCTGTCCTTCATCGTCGTTTTTGGCCTCACCAAAGCCGCAGCCAATTACTACGCAGGAGCCTGGGCCAACCAGGTTGGTCGCAAAAATCTGCTGGTTATCGGCTGGCTCTTTGGGCTACCCGTGCCGCTCCTGCTGCTCTGGGCCCCAAGTTGGGGCTGGGTCATTGCCGCCAACGTGCTGCTCGGCCTAAACCAAGGTCTGGCCTGGTCGAGCACGGTGGTGATGAAAATTGACCTCGTCGGGCCCAGGCAGCGCGGCCTGGCCATGGGCCTGAACGAGTCGGCCGGTTACCTGGCCGTGGCCGCCACAGCCCTTGCCTCGGGCTGGCTAGCCACCGAATACGGCCTGCGGCCATACCCTTTCTACTTGGGCATTGGCCTGGCGGTGCTGGGCCTGCTGGGCTCGTTGCTGGTGCGCGACACTCGCCACCACGTGGGCCTAGAGGCTGCACAAGCCCCCGCTACACCCGATGGTCCGCTCCTTTCCTTCTGGGACGTGACGTGGCGGCACCCGAACCTGGGTTCCGTCACGCAGGCCGGGCTGGTGAATAACCTGAACGACGGCATGGTGTGGGGCCTGCTTCCGCTGCTGCTAGCCAGCAAGGGCTTCACGCTGACGCAAATTGGCACCGTGGCGGCCGTGTATCCGGCCGTGTGGGGCCTGGGCCAGCTCATCACCGGCCCGCTGGCCGACCGGCTTTGCAAAAAAGACCTGCTCTTCTGGGGCATGCTGCTGCAGGGCGCGGTGCTGCTGGCCATGCTATTCACCGGTGCTTACCCAATGTTTCTGCTGCTGGCGGCCATACTAGGCGCAGGCACCGCATTGGTGTACCCCACGTTTCTCGCGGCCGTTGCCGAATACGCACCGCTTGCGCAACGGGCGCACAGCTTGGGCATCTTCCGCTTCTGGCGCGACGCAGGCTACGCCATCGGGGCCCTGCTCACCGGCGTACTGGCCGATGCGTTTGGCCTAGCAGCAGCGCTGGCAGCTATCGGAGGCCTCACGGTGCTTTCGTCCCTCGTCATCCGGCAACGCATGTACTGCTTGCCAGCAATTACCCCAGTGAAAAAAATGACCAAAACTGGTGAGAGTGGCTTTGCTAATCCCAGTCTGCGCTTGTGTTCTGCTGCAATTGGCTAATGCCATCCTAGCAAAGAATTAGCTGACGTCGAAAAACAAAGAAGCCCGCCGGTTATCGGCGGGCTTCTTGTCTTGTAGCGCTCCCTCCTGGGCTCGAACCAGGGACCCTCTGATTAACAGTCAGATGCTCTAACCGGCTGAGCTAAGGAAGCTTTTTTCTAGTCCGAAACCCGGTTGTTGTTGTTTCGGAGTGCAAACTTACGACCTTCTCCAAAAAGGCGCAAGCCTGCAACACATTTTTTTCAAAAAAATTGACAGCCGCCTCAATTGGTGATGCTAAGCAAATTGCCTTGTACGCTGACACTGTATTGTTTGAGTGGCAAGGGGCTGGGGCCACCGGTTATTTGACCCCGCAAATCAAATTGTGAGTTACAGCACGAATCACGCATAAACAACTTCGAATTGCGGTCCAGGCTGACCAATGCACAGGCATTGTAAGGTTGATAGGGACAGTTGCGTTCGAAGGCCAGATACGAACCGGCACTCTGCCGAACCACGATGACGCCCTTTACGCCGCCGTTGCCGGCCGGGCCACTTACGGGTAAGGTAACGGCACCGTTATCGAAGCGCAGGTTGACGTATTGCTGGTTGGTGAGGTTGAGGCTGAGGTTTACCGGCGCGTAGGGAATGGCTGGCTGGTCGTTGTTCTTGCTGCCACAGGCAGCGGCGGCTAGCAGGGCGCAAAAACCAACAGGCAGAACGAGACGACGCATAACGGACGGCATTAACTGATGCAATAATAACGGCAAACCAACCTTACGAAAGTTCCCACCTACGCCCCAGCACGCGAAGAGGCCCACGGGCGAAGTACCCGCCATCTCCGGCAAACGCCAGACGGCGGCGTTTATTTCTTAAACAACGAGTTCACGAAGGTGTGCCGGTCAAACAGTTGCAAGTCGGTCATCTTCTCCCCCACCCCAATGTAACGCACCGGAATGCTGAACTGGTCCGATATGCCGATAACCACGCCGCCGCGGGCGGTGCCGTCGAGCTTGGTGATGGCCAGGGCCGTGACTTCGGTGGCTTTGATGAATTCCTTGGCTTGCAAGAAAGCATTTTGGCCCGTGCTGCCGTCCAGCACCAGCAGCACCTCGTGAGGCGCGTCGGGAATCATCTTCTGCATCACGCGCTTGATTTTGCTCAGCTCGTTCATCAGGTTCACCTTGTTGTGCAGGCGGCCGGCCGTGTCGATGATGACCACGTCAGCGCCCATTTCCACGCCTTTTTTCACGGCGTCGAAGGCCACGGAGGCGGGGTCGGTGTTCATGCCGTGGCTTACCACGGGCACGCCCACGCGCTGCCCCCAGATGATGAGCTGGTCCACGGCGGCGGCCCGGAAGGTATCGGCGGCGCCCAGCACCACCTTTTTGCCGGCCGAGTGGAAACGGTGGGCCAGCTTGCCGATAGTCGTGGTTTTGCCCACCCCGTTCACGCCCACCACCATAATGACGTAGGGTTGGCCGGTGCTGCCCGCGCTATCAAGCACGGCCATCGAACCCGATTTGTTGTCTTCCAACAGTGCCGCTATTTCTTCGCGCAGAATGCGGTCCAGCTCGCCGGTGCTCACGTATTTGTCGCGCGCCACGCGCGCCTCAATGCGGTCGATGACCTTCACCGTAGTTTCGATGCCCACGTCGGCGTGCACGAGCAGGCTTTCCAAATCGTCGAGCACGGCTTCGTCCACGGTGTTTTTGCCCACCACGGCCTTGCTCAACTGCTCAAAAAAGCTGGTTTTTGTTTTTTCCAGTCCGGCATCGAGCGAGGCTTGCTGCGTGCTGCTTTCCTTGTCCTTTTTAAAAAAATCGAAGAGGCCCATGAGGGGAAACTGTCATGCTGAGCCGGCGAAGCATCTTATCACGTTCGCGGCGCGGGGGGATGAGGGAAGGCTGACGAAAGGGGCCGTGAGTAGGATGCTTCCTTCGTCAGCATGACAGACGTATTACACGCAAAAAGTCCCACGAAGGTGGGACTTTTATACTTTAAACGAAGCCGGGGCGAGCAAACTTATTTGTTGCCGGTGGCCAGGTACTCCTGCACTTTGTCGAGGAGAATCATTTCCTCTTTGAAGGTGTAGGCACCCGTTTTCTCCGATTTCACGGCACGAATCACCTTGGCCCAGTTCTTGGCGTTCTCGGTGGTTTTCAGCGTAGCAACTACTTTCTTAGCCATTGTTCAGGTTATTTAATTTCCTTGTGAACGGTCATTTTCTTGAGGATGGGGTTGAATTTCTTCAACTCGATGCGCTCAGGGGTGTTCTTGCGGTTCTTGGTGGTGATGTAGCGCGAGGTGCCCGGCATCCCCGAGGTTTTATGCTCGGTGCATTCCATGATAACCTGCACCCGGTTTCCTTTCTTGGCCATCTCGACGGGGGTGTATGTTTTTGATTTTAGGACTGCAAAGGTACGGGGATTTTTGGCAATGGCAAAAAGTTATGTCGCAACTTTCAGTTGGAGAAGCAGAACGGCTGCTTAACGCACCACAAAAGGCGGTCCTGCTGAGCGCAGCCGAAGCATCTCTCCCGTGCAACTAATCGATTTTACTATTGCAGTAGAGATGCTTCGGCTGCGCTCAGCAGGACGTTTTGCGATTATCAATCTAAAAATACGCTGTCACTTCAGTTCCGGCAGCTTAAAGCCTTCCAGCGCGCTGGGTTCGGCCATGAGCTTCTCGATATCGGCCACGGTGCGGGGCGCTTCGGCCGAGAGGTTCTCGTAGCCCGTGGCCGTGATGAGGGCGTCGTCTTCGATGCGCACCCCGATGTTCCACCATTTCGGGTCGCAGGGCGAGCCGGCGGGGATGTAGATGCCGGGCTCGACGGTGATGACGTTGCCGGCCTGCAACGGGCCGCCGGGGCCGCGGTCGTGCACGTCGAGGCCCAGGTAGTGGCTGGCGCCGTGCGGGTAGTACCGGCGGAATTCTTCCTTTTTCTTGATGATGCCGAGCTTCAGCAAGCCCGCAGCCACCACTTCCTGGGTGGCTTTGTTGGGGGCATCAAAGCTGGCGCCGGGCTTGCAGGCGGCAAAGCCGGCCTCCTGGGCGGCCAGCACCAACTCGTAAATCTGGCGCTGGGCGGGGCCGAAGGTGCCGGAGGGCGGCGCGGTGCGCGTCACATCGGCGGAGTAGCCGTGGTACTCGGCGCCGCAATCCATGAGCACGAGGTCGTTGTCGAGGCGCTGGCGGTCGTTGGTTTCGTAGTGCAGGATGCAGCCGTTGGCCCCGCCGCCCACAATGCTGGGGTAGCCCTGAAACTCGGCGCCGTAGCGGCGGTACACGTACTCGTGCAGGCCCTGCACCTCCATTTCGCCCATGTCGGGGCGGAGCAGCTTCATCACCTCGCGCTGGCCCTGGGCGCTGATGCGAATGGCGCGGCGCAGCAACACTAGTTCCTCGGGAGTTTTGATGGCGCGCAGCTCGTCGAGCTTTTCGCCCAGCGTGGTGTCGTCGAGGCGGCCAACCGGGCGGGCGTTGATGGCGGCTTCGCGCTGGACATCGGTGGTAGCAGCCAGGTAAGCGCTGATGAGCGGCGACTTGGCCACGGCCGGGCTTTCCTGCGCCTGGCGCTTGAGGTATTCGGTCATGCGCTTGGCGTCGCCGCGGCCGTAGCGCCGCACAATGCTTTCCACGTTGCTCACGGCCGGGCTGTAGTCGGCGGGCACGCCGGACTGCTGTCGAAACGTGCCCACTAGGTTGTGCAAGTCGGCGGGGTTGCTGGCGTCGTCGCGCGTGTCCAGGGGCAAGTTGTCGAACAACACGTGCTCAAAATCAGCCCACGGCAAGCCGGCGGCCGCGAAGGCCTTGTTGTCGGCGGTGTATTGCAGGGCCAGCTCGGATTTGGCGCCGGCCGCGCCCAGCCGGCGGCCGGTCCACTGCTCGCGGGCGGGGTTGCGGGGCTGGGTGAAGAGGGCTTCCGTCACGCCGGGCTGCCCGCCCACGGTGCGCGGCTCCTTGAAGAGGAGCAGCACGGCATCGGGCTCGTCGTAGCCGGTGAGGTAATAAAAATCGGGGTTTTGGTGGTAGATGAAGTCCACGTCGTTGGCTCGGTTGCGCACCGGGGCGGCAAACACCACAGCCACGCTGTGCGCCGGCAGCTGCGCACGCAACAACTCCCGGCGTTGCTTATGAAAGGCAGGCGACAGGAAATTGGTGGGCCGGGCGGGGGCCGGATTCTCTACCAGCGGCTCGGGAATGGAGGTGGGTGCCTGGGCCCGGGCCGTGAAACCCGCCAACACCAGCCAGCTGCCGACAAGCACCGGAGAAAACAAGGAGAAGTGGAGTTGGAGCCGCATTAGAATCGAACTATTTTAAGGAAGTTGTTTAGGCCGTCGGTTCCGCCTGGTCCGACGGCGTAGGCGTCCGACCGGTGGCCGCCCGAACGAGGCGCCAACGGCCGTTGACCAACGACCGGTCGGACGCCTACGCCGGCGGACCGGCAAGCGAGACCCTTCCCAAACAGCTTTAAGAAGAATCAACCAATAGTGCAAGATAGCGGCAAACAAACAAAGCCAGCGCCGGTACCGTTGCCTGATGGAGGCAACGGTACCGGCGCTGGCTTGGCGTAGCACCTAGTGAGTATCGGTAGTGAGAAACCTAAAGCAGGTCTTACTACTTGCTACTCAGCACTAAAAAGCTAGTAAACGATGAAGCCCTGCTCCTTGGCCTTCTTCAGGACCGACATGATGCCGTTCTTGTTGATGGTGCGGATGGTGGAGGTAGCTACTTTCAGCGTCACCCAGGCGTCTTGCTCGGGGATGTAAAAGCGCTTTTTCTGCAGGTTCGGATAGAACTTGCGCTTGGTCTTGTTGTTAGCGTGCGAAACGTTGTTGCCAACGCGGGTACGCTTGCCGGTCAAATCACAAACACGGGCCATGATATCGGAGGTTAAGTAGTTACAAAGCAGGGAAACGGGCCGCAAATATCGGCAAAAGTCTGGCATTCACCAAACACCCCGCCCTTATTTCTGGCCGGATGCGCCCGGAGCGGGTGGTTTGGACCGAAATTTCCAGGGACAGTGGCGGCAACCGCTGCCGCAGCAACTGCCCCGGCGCAGGTGGTACTGCTCTGTAAAAACGAGATAGCCTTCGGGCGTGTGGTAAAAATCGCCGGGCTGGAGGGGCTGGGGAACGGGAGCAGGCATTGGGGAATCAAAGGTAGGACGAGGCACGTTGTGTGCATAACAAGTCGTATCTTGTGACAGCAATCTGCAATTCGTTCTATGAAAATGCCTACTGATTTTGCGCGGCCCTTGCTGCTTGGTGCCGCTTTTCTCCTGGCCTTGCCCACCATTGCGCAAGGTCCGGCGCCGGTGGTACTCACGGCCGCTACGGCCCCCGCCGGCGTGCGCCCGGCCCTGGCCCGCGATGCAACCGCGCTGGCCGACCCCGTGCGGGAGGCATTGCGCACGCTGCCACAGGCAAAGAAGAAGTTTCTGGCCGGGTTGCCTTCCGGCGACCAGTTTCTGCTCTCGGTGCGGGTGATTGCGACCGATACCAGCTTCCGCCAGGCATCGGCGAGGGTATTGGGATGGCACGGCAACACGGTGCAGGCCCTGCTGCTGCCCGGTCCCGACGCGGCCGATAAGGCGAAGCCCACGCCGGTGAGTTTCCCCGAAACCGCCGTGGTGGACTGGACCCTGCTACGCGCCAGCGGCCGTGAGGAAGGCAACTACGTAGGGCGCTACATCGATACCTCTCGGCAGCTCGAGAGTATGCCATTCCGGTAGGGCGCTCTTACTTGGCGGGCAGCAAAAGCGTAGTTTCGCGGGCACAACCCCTTTCCCACCTGCTTTATGAATACGACCACCTCCCCTACTGCCACCAGTAGCCGTGCCGAGCAGCTGATGCAGCTCGAAGACCAATACGGAGCTCACAACTACCATCCACTGCCCGTGGTGCTGAGCCGGGGCGAAGGCGTGCACCTGTGGGACGTGGACGGCAAGCATTATTACGACTTTCTGTCGGCCTATTCGGCGGTGAACCAAGGGCACTGCCACCCGCGCATCATTGAGGCGCTCACCAGGCAGGCGCAGCAGCTCACGCTCACGTCGCGGGCTTTTTTCAACGACCAGCTGGGTGGGGCCGAAAAGCAGCTGTGCGAGCTGTTTGGCTACGATAAAGCGCTGCTGATGAACTCCGGCGCCGAAGCCGTGGAAACGGCCCTGAAGCTGGCCCGCAAGTGGGGCTACCAGGAAAAAGGCATTGCGCCGAACATGGCCCGCATCATCGTGGCCGAGCACAACTTTCACGGGCGCACCACGGGCATCATTTCCTTCAGCACCGATGGCGACAGCACGGGCGGTTTCGGGCCCTACATGCCGGGCTACCAAGTGGTGCCGTATGACGATTTGGAAGCACTGGAAGAAGCCGTGAAGGAGCCGCACGTCTGCGCGTTTTTGGTCGAGCCCATTCAGGGCGAGGCGGGTGTGATGGTGCCGTCGGAAGGCTATTTGAAAAAGGCAGCGGCTATTTGCCAGGCGCACAACGTGCTGTTTATAGCCGATGAAATTCAGACTGGGCTGGGCCGCACCGGCCGCATGCTGGCCTGCGACTACGAGGCCGTCGACCCCGATATTCTCATTCTGGGCAAGGCGCTGAGCGGGGGGGTATTGCCCGTGTCGGCGGTGCTGGCCAATGACATTATCATGCTCACCATTCAGCCCGGCCAGCACGGCAGCACCTTCGGCGGCAACCCGCTGGCCTGCGCCGTGATGCGCGCCGCGCTGGACGTGATTCAGGACGAAAAGCTGATTGAAAACGCCGCCGCAATGGGTGAGATTTTCCGTGAGCGGATGCGCCAGGTGCAGGCCAAACGGCCGCAAGTGGTGGATTTGGTGCGCGGCAAAGGCCTGCTGAACGCCGTGGTTGTTGTGCCGGCCGAAGATGGCCGCACGGCCTGGGACGTGTGCGTGAGCCTGATGGAGCGCGGCGTGTTGGCCAAGCCCACGCACGGCGACATCATCCGCTTCGCGCCGCCGCTGGTGATTACGGAGGAGCAGCTACACGCGGCTTGCGACGTGATTGAGGAAGTAATTTTGGCTTTTTAAGCGCAGCGTTTCGCGAAGTTTTAGAGTTAGGTCTCGCGAAGGTGAGTCTCGCTGCGTCCTCTTCGCCCGACAACGAACTTTGCGAGACTTAGCTTTCAAAACATTGCGAAACGCTGCGCTATCGTACTGGGAACGCCAATCTTTCTTCGGCCCGGTCGAGGTGGCTATCATCGGGGCCGGGCTGGTAGGGCTCACGGCGGCGCTCTACCTGAAACAGCGGCGGCCCGGCTGGCGCGTGGTGGTGCTGGAACGCGGGGCGCTGCCCAGCGGAGCGTCGACTAAAAACGCCGGATTTGCCTGCTTTGGGTCGGTTTCGGAACTCATGGCGCAGGAAGCGCGCGGCGACCTGCAAGCCGTGGTGGCTGCCCGGTGCGAAGGACTAAGCCGGCTGCGGGCCCTGCTGGGCGATGCCGCGCTCGACTATCGGCCGGTGGGCGGCTATGAGCTATTCCGGCACGAAGAAGCCGAACTGGCGGCGGAATGCCGCAATAAAATTGGCTATTTTAATGAACTAGTGGCGCCGGTGGTGGGCCACGCCCGCACGTTCCACGACGCCAGTGCTCTAATCGGGCGCTTTGGCTTCGCGGGCGTGGGCACGCTGGTAAAAAATGAGCACGAAGGCAGCCTCGATGCCGGCCGCATGATGCGGACGTTGCTGGCCCGCGCCTGGGCGGCCGATGTGCCCGTGCTGAGCAACTGCGCTGTAGAAGCCATTGAATCGTCTGCGGCCGGGCAGCGACTGCGCCTCGCCAATGGCGTAACGGTCGAGGCCGGGCAGGTGCTGCTGGCCACCAACGCCTTCGCTACGGAGCTGCTGCCGGAGCTGGCCGTGAAGCCCGGCCGCGGCCAAGTGCTGGTGACCGAGCCGCTGCCCGATGTGGCGCTGCCCGGCACCTTTCACTACGACCACGGCTACGCCTATTTTCGCCAGCTGGCCGACCACTGCATCCTGCTAGGCGGCGGGCGTAACCTCGATTTCGAGGCAGAGGAAACAACGGCGCCCGGCCTCACCAACACGGTGCAAGCCTACCTCGAAAACTTGCTGCACGAGGTGATTGTACCCGGCCGGCAGCCCCGCATCGACTACCGCTGGAGCGGGGTAATGGGCTTTGGGCCGGCGCTGGCGCCCATCATCGATTGGGTGCGGCCGGGCGTGCTGGCTGCCGTGCGCTGCAACGGCATGGGCGTGGCCCTGGGCGCGGGCACCGGCTGGCAGGCCGCGCGCAAATTGGCTGCCGGGTAGCGGAAACTGCCGCAGATTCGTAGAGCACAGTTCTGGTTCTTTATTTGGCTTTCCCTATGCCTTTTGCTACGCGCTTCCGCTTGTTCTCTTACCGCCGTGCGCTGGTCGTGCTGCTGGCCTTGGCCAGCCTGGCCAGCAGCTGCCAGAGCAGCCGGGCCAGCTTCTCTTTTCAGCCGGCAGCAGGACGGCTGCCAGCGGTGCTCCACGCTCCCATTTCGGTGGCGACAAGGCTCGATTCGGCTACCTCAATACCGACTTATGCGCCGAAACTTGCTTTTTCGCCCCGCGCCACACGTTCGCATGGCCGGCTACGGCGGCCATATACTGGCCGCCTAGTTGCTAGCACTGAGGCGGTAACTGCTAATGCTCCCGCCGTTGCAAGCCGGGCTGCCATTGCGCTGCGGCGGCCCTGGCTCCGCCGGCCGCACACCACGGCTGAGGCCGGGTTGGGTACGACGGTGCTAGGGGTGCTGGGCCTGGTGGTGCTGCCCATTGCGCTGATTGGGCTGCTTCTGAGTGGGGGTGGGCTGGTGTGGGGCGTCTTGGCCGGACTGGCGGGACTGGCCGTGCTGGTGGCGTACATTGACCCGTTTGGAGGATAGCCCGGATTTGGGATAACTTGACGCGCACAATGTCCGGTTCCCAAACCTTATGTCAGCTACCCATTATCGTCTTGCGTTAATCAAGGTTCTTTTGATGCTGGGGTTGCTGAGTAGCTGCCAGAGCCAACGGGTAGCATTCCGGTTCCAACCGCAGCCTGCCGCACCTGCTTCTGCGCCCGATGCACGGCTTGGGCAAAGCGATACTGCTGCAAATGCTAAACTTGTCAGTGCTGCGAGGCTTCGACCAGACGGTTTTCATCCGGTGCATCCGCATACAGCGAGTACTGCCCAACAACTTGTGAGAGCTACCAAAACACACCGAATTCGACCCGTTGTCAGAATGTCAATTCGTTCTGTTCAGTCAGCGCTACGCTCAGCCGCGTGGCGACGCTCCACGAGCCGACCCGCTTCTACCTCCTCTGATGACGGCAAGGACACACTTTACGTCTTTTTATTCGCACTCCTCGGAGTAATATTTACAATAGGTGGCATCGGGTATCTGCTCGTTGCTCTGGTTACATTATCCGGTGCGCTGGCCATAAACGGCTTACAGACGCTAGGTCTGGGGTTGCTGTTCTTAGCGTTAGGATGGCTCGGCGCCTTTGTGTCCTCTGACAGCAAAAAAGGCACTCGTTGAGCCGTTGTCGGCCCGCTTTGGCGGGGTGGTCGGCAATGCGGCAACCTTACCTTTGCATTTGTATCAAGCCCACTTCCCGTGTCTTTTCTCCCCACCCATCGCCCCCGCCGCAACCGCAAGTCCGCCGTCATTCGTGACATGGTGCAGGAAACCCGCCTCACCGCCCACGATTTCATCTACCCTATTTTTATCACCGAAGGTCAGAACCAGACCGAGGAAATCAAGTCGATGCCCGGCATTTTCCGCTTCACGGCCGACCGGGTGATTGACGAAATCGGCGCCTGCGTGGATCTGGGCGTGAAAGCCTTCGCACCGTTTCCCAACATCAACGAGGTGCTAAAGGACCCGATGGCCCGCGAAAGCACCAACCTCGAAGGCCTCTACCTGAAAGCGGTGGCCGACATCAAGCGCCAGTTTCCGGAGGTGGTTATCATGACCGACGTGGCGATGGACCCCTACAGCTCAGATGGCCACGACGGCGTAGTGGACCCCGACTCGGGCGAAATCCTTAACGATGCCAGCCTGGAAGTGCTGGGCCAGATGGCCCTGGCCCAGGCCCGCGCCGGGGCCGACATCATCGGGCCGAGCGACATGATGGACGGCCGCGTGGCCTGGATTCGGCGGGTGCTGGACGAGAACGGCTTTTCGCACGTGAGCATCATGAGCTACACGGCCAAGTATGCGTCGGCGTTCTACGGTCCGTTCCGCGATGCGCTGTCGTCGGCGCCCAAGAAGGGCGACAAGAAAAGCTACCAAATGAACCCCGCCAACCGCCTCGAAGCCCTGCGCGAGTTGGCGCTGGACGAGGCCGAAGGCGCCGACATGGTGATGATTAAGCCCGCACTGAGCTACCTCGACATCATTCGGGAAGTAAAAAACCACACCCATCTGCCCGTGACGGCCTACAACGTGAGCGGCGAGTACGCCATGATAAAAGCCGCCGCCCAAAACGGCTGGGTCGATGGCGAGCGCACCATGATGGAGGTGCTCACGAGCATCAAGCGCGCCGGGGCCGATGCCATTCTGACCTACTTCGCCAAGGAAGCGGCGGCGGTGTTGCGCCGGGGCTAATGACGGAGTTGAGCAAGCCCACCACCCGCCGCGCCACCCTGGCCGATGTGCCGGCTATTCTCGCCCTGGTGCGGCGGGTAGTGCCTCTGATGCAGGCCAGCGGCAATTTTCAATGGTCGGCCGACTACCCCAACGAGGCCGTTTTCGCGAAGGACATCGAGCGCGAGCAACTCTGGGTGGCGGAACTTGACGGCGCAGTGGCCGGCGTGGCCGCCCTCACCCAGGACCAGGACGAGGAGTACGCCCAAGCCGACTGGGACGTGACCGAGCCGGCCCTCGTAACGCACCGCCTAGCCGTGGACCCGGCCGCACAAGGCCGGGGCGTGGCGCTGGCACTCATGCAAGAGGCCGAGAAGCAAGCCGTGGTGCAGAACCTGCAGGTGCTGCGCGTGGACACCAACTCCGAAAATGCCGCCACGCAGCGGCTGTTTCCGAAGCTGGGCTACCGGTTTGCGGGCGAAATCACGCTGGCGTTTCGGCCGGGGCTGCGGTTTTTCTGCTACGAGAAGCGGCTCAGCTAAGCCTGGCAAGTCTTACTTGGCCGTTGTGAAGTCGGCCGGTTCGGTCAGTTCTTTGGCCAGCTGCGCTTCCCACTCCTGTTGCTTGTCCAGAAACAGGCCGTATTTGTTGTGCAGAAGTAAGCTATTCGCTTAACCGTCATGCTGAGCGGAGCCGAAGCATCTCTACTGCGTAAGTGATTAGTTACCATAGCTGTAGAAATGCTTCGACTCCGCTCAGCATGACCACCTTTTACGGTACGTTTACCTCTGCGTGGCTACTTAAATAAATAACTGATTAACTATGCTGAAACGGCCAGCGCTTGAGGCTCCGGCTCCAGAGCAGGAAAGCCACCGTGCCCAGCGCCATCATGCCCAGCGCGGCTACTTGGAAATAGAGCCTGAAGTGCACGCCGCCCCACGTTACCTCGGCCGGCGCGATGCCCACGAACACGAACAGCCACACGATGATGGCCAGAATAACCGGCAGCGGATAGAGCGGCATTTTGAACGGCAGCGCGGCCGTGCCGCGCCGGCGCCGGAGCAGCATTAGCCCCACGGCCTGGCCCACAAACTGCACCAGAATCCGCATGGCTAAGATGGCCGAAATCACCTCGCCCAGCCGGAACAACAAGCTGAACACGAAGCCCACGCCGCCCAGCAGCAGCAGCGAGATGTAGGGGAAGTGCTTGGTGGGATGCAGCTTGCCGAACACGGGCAAAAACTCGCCGTCGGCCGCCGCCGCGTAGGGGATGCGCGAGTAGCCCAGCAGCACCGCAAACAGCGAGGCAAACGCCACCAGCAGCACCATGCCCGTGGCTACCAGCGCCGCCGTGGGCCCATACAGCCGCTCCACAAACACGCTCACGATGAACTGCGATTTGTCGCCGGTGCTGGCCTGCCAGCCCTGCACCTCCTGCCAGGGAATGACCGTGCCCACGCTCCAGTTCAGCAGCAGGTACAGCGCCGCGATGCCCAGAATGCTGAGGAAAATGCTGCGCGGAATCACCTTTTCCGGGCTTTTGATTTCGGCGCCGAGGTGGCACACATTGTAGTAGCCCAGGTAGGAGTAGATGGTTTTGACGGCCGCCTGGCCCATGGCCACCGAAATCAGCAGGCCCGGCAAGGCCGGCAGGCCGCCCGCGGGGAAGATGTCGACGTGGTGGTTGGGGTGCGTGAGGCCGCCGAAAATCAGCCAGCCCATGAGGCTCAGCACGCCCACCCAGAGGGCCACGCCCAGCTTGCCGATGTCCTCGATGCGGCGGTAGAGCAGCACAATGAGCAGCAGCACCACGGTGCCGGCCACGGCTTTGGGCTGCCACCATTGGGTCATCGGCACGAGGTAGCCGAAGTATTGGGCGAAGCCGATGGCGCCCGAGGCCAGCACCAGCGGCGACTGAATGAGCGTTTGCCAGACATAGAGAAACGACATGTAGCGGCCCCAC
The DNA here is from genome assembly GCF_016734815.1 of Hymenobacter rubidus. GTDB lineage: Bacteria > Bacteroidota > Bacteroidia > Cytophagales > Hymenobacteraceae > Hymenobacter > Hymenobacter rubidus. The sequence goes on along the minus strand of NZ_JAERQF010000028.1, from coordinate 34,717 downwards.
TTCTGCTCGCCGTAGGCCAGCTTGAGGAAGCGGTAGCTGCCGCCGGCCTCGGGGTAGGCAGCGCCCAGCTCGCTCCAGATAAGGCCGTCGACCGAAGCTAGCGCCGCGCCCACCAGCCAAGCCAGCAGGAAATTCGGCCCCATAAAGCCCATCACGAGCGGCAGGGTCACGAAGGGCCCAACGCCCACCATGTCAATCATATTAAGCGCGGTGGCTTGAACCAGGCCGAGGCGGCGCTGCAAAGTAGGTGCGGACATGGGGCGAAAGTAGCGCCGTAGCGTGGACTCTGCGAGTCCGCGTTTCGTCTGCGCAGCCGAATGTTCAAACGCACGAACGAAACGCGGACTCGCAGAGTCCGCGCTACATTTCGCCCGTCTCCTATCGGCCATTCCCAAATTGCCCCGTGCGTCCCCTGCTCCTCACCCTTTGCCTTGCCGCCCTGCCGCTCCTGTTCGGCTTTTGGGTGAATGAAACGGCACCGCACGCGCCCACCACGTACTACCAGGCGGCCCGCTGCACCCGCTACTGTGCGGCGCGCGGCTGCCCGCACGCCACGCCGGCCAACAGCCCGGCATTTTTCCGGCTCCGAAAGCTATACGCACTCACCGTGCGGGGCCTGTTGGTGGGCGGGCGGGCGCGGTACGGCTTGTTCAACCTCCTGTTTTACCTGGTCCTGATTCCCGGCTTGCTCCTTTGGCTCACCTACGGGGCGCTGCGCAATGCCCGCACCATTCACCGGCTTGGCCGGGCCCGCCGCGTATGAGTACGCTGGCTCACTTGCTCGCCCAGTTCGTGCACGTTGCCTTCTGGTACTGCTGCGATTTCATGATAAACCTGGCCAACCTCACCCACACGTCCTACAACGAGGCCAATACTTGGGTGCTGCTGCTGTTCGTTCCGGGGCTGTTGGCCGGGCTGATTGGGCTACGCGTGGCCCAGTGGTTTCGCCTGCGCCAGCGGCGGCGGCGGTAGCGGCGGCCTGGCCGGATACCAACGCCAGCGGCATTTCCTGCGTACTTGCGGACCTATGGCCAACGCAAACGCATCTAAACTCTCCCTCTACGGCGGCATTGCTGCCAACGTCGCCATTGCCGTCAGCAAGTTCGTGGCGGCGTATTTCACCGGCTCGTCGGCCATGCTCTCCGAAGGCATTCACTCGCTGGTTGATACCGGCAACAGTGGGCTGCTGCTCTACGGAACCGCGCAAAGCGCCCGGCCGGCCGATGCCGAGCACCCGTTTGGCCACAGCAAGGAACTGTATTTCTGGGGCCTGATTGTGGCCGTGCTCATCTTCGCCATTGGCGGCGGCATGTCGTTTTATGAGGGGGTTAAGCACATTCAACACCCCGAGCCGCTCGAAGAAGCTGGCTGGAACTACGTGGTGCTGGGCCTGTCGTTCCTGTTCGAGGGCATTGCGTTTTACTTGTCGGTGAAAGCCCTGCTGGCCCAATCGAGTGGCAATGTGGGCTTCGTGACGATGCTGCGCACCAGCCGCGACCCGGCCGTGTTCGCCTCGGTGATGGAAAACCTGGCTGCGCTCATTGGCCTGGCGCTGGCGGGCATCGGCGTGTTTTTGGGGCACTGGCTGAACAACCCGTACTTTGATGGCGGCGCGTCCGTTGCCATTGGGCTGCTGCTGATGGCCGTGGCCGTGTTCCTGGTGGGCCGCACCAAGGGTCTGCTGGTGGGCACCGGCGTGGACGCCGTCACGCTGGCCAACCTGGAGCGCATTGCCCGCGCCCAGCCGCAGGTGCGCGAAATTCGCTCGCCGCTCACCATGTACCTTGGCCCGAACGACGTCATCATGGCGCTGGACGTGGACTTCGCCGACAACCTCTCTTCGACGCAGGTAGCGGCGGCAGTGGAGCACTTGCAGGACGCCATCCGGGCCGAGCACCCGGAGGTGCAGCGCATTTTCATCGAGGCAAAAAACCTGGTGCAGGCCGCCAAACACCCGTAGGCGGAGTACCCCGAAATTTCATTTCGGCCCACCAGCGCGAGTCGTCCAACGCGGGCCGAAATAGAATTTCGGGGTACTCCGCCTACGGGTCCAATAACCGCGGCCTTAACCTCCGGCGCCATTTTTCGGTTTAAGCCATACCTTGCCCGCGCTCGCCCAACCAGCGGGCGCGGGCATTCGCCTATTACGCAGCTTCCTCCTATGGCAATACTGACCCCCGACTCCAACCCGTTCCGCTCGTTTTGGTGGGGCGGCTACGAATGCACCGACCAGCTCAACGCCTTTGGCAACCGCGTCGATTTCCTGCCCCTCACCGGCCATTTGCAGCTGATTGACGAAGACTATGCCGCCCAGAAGCCGTTCAACATCGGCACCGTGCGCGAGGGCATTCGCTGGGCCATGATTGAGAAAACGCCCTACCACTACGATTTCAGCACCGTGAAAACCATGCTGGACGCCGGCAAGCGCCACGGCATTCAGCAAATCTGGGACCTGTGCCACTTCGGCTACCCCGACGACCTCACGCCGCTGCACCCCATGTTTGCCCGGCGCTTTGCCGCGCTCTGCCGTGCCTTCGTGGATTTCTACCGTTCCGAGCGGCCCGACGAGGTGCTCATCGTCACGCCCATCAACGAAGTCAGCTTTATCAGCTGGCTCGGCGGCGAGGCCAACGGCACTTCGCCCTACTGCCACGGCCAGGGCTGGCGCGTGAAATACGGCTTGATGCGCGCCTACATCGAGGGCAGCTACGCCCTGCGCGAGGCCGACCCCAGCATCCGCCTGCTCACCACCGAGCCGCTCATCAGCATCGTGCCGCCGCCCAACCCCTGGGCCAGCCACCGCCGCGAGGCCCGCGACGCCCACAACAACCAATTTCAGGCCACCGACATCCTCTGCGGCCGGCTGTGCCCGGAACTGGGCGGCAGCCCCGAGCTGCTCGACATTGTGGGCTTCAACTACTACTACGACAACCAGTGGCAACTGCACCCCTACCGCAAGCTGGGCTGGAACGACCCCGAAATGGACCCGCGCTGGGTGCCGCTGCACAAGCTGCTGCGCAAGGCCTACCAGCGCTACGGCCGCCCCTTCGCCATCACCGAAACCAGCCACCCCGGCGTGGACCGCCCCATCTGGTGGAAAATGATAGCTGAGGAGTGCGCCCACGTGCTGCGCAAGGGCCTGCCGCTGCAAGGCGTGTGCATCTATCCGCTCATCGACCGGCCCGACTGGGACCACCTCGACCAGTGGCACCGGTCCGGCCTCTGGGATGCCGACCTCTCGCAGCCCGGCCCCGCCCGCGTGCTGCACCAGCCCAGCGCCGAAGCCCTGCTCCAAGCCCAGGCCGTGGTAGCGGCCGCCAAGTCGTCCCGGCGGCGGGTCCGGCTACCGGAGCTGCTGGGGTGAGGGGCGCTATGGTAGCTGTGCGGGGATGTTAGGAAAAACTAATTTGAACTGCTGCTGCACGGCGGTAAAATCAGGCTGCCCTACCAGGCACTCGAGTGTGGCACTGGCGCGAATAGGCTGGTTGGGAAGCGTATTATTCAGCCAGGCGTTGCAGATGTTCACTATCAGGTCAACTGATTCGTCGGTGATGGCATCCAGTTCAATTTGTTGAATAGCCTTGATGGCCGGCTCATCGAAGCCCACGGGAGCCGTCCAGCGGGTGCCGTTCCACAACGGCTGCACGCTGGGGTTGGCCCGCACGAAGTTTACATTTTTGCAGCCGTTTTGCACGAAGCCTGGATTGAGCGCCGTGAATGCGACGAAGGACGCCGCATCGGGCGGGGCGCTGAGGATGGACGAGGCGAGCTTGCGGATATCGGCCAGAAAGCCGGCTTCGGCAACGGGCTCGGTCACGAGGGCGGCAAACTCGGGTTTGGCCTGCCCGGGCAGGCGCACCGGAAACACCTGGGTGCCGGTGCCGATGGATAGCACCCGGACATCGGCAGCGGGGACATTGTTGGTCAGCGCTTCGGTCACGGCGGCCAGCACGGGGTTGTTGTAGCCGGCCACGCCCCCGTCCCAGAGGTGATTGACCTGGCCATTGAGCGAAATCCGGGCCGGCGCATCGAAGAAGTTGACCGGGGCGGTGCTCGACGCGTGCACCGCTTCGAGCAAACGAATTCCTTTATGCTTCGGGCTGGCCGGAGTAGCCGGGTCGATGGCCCTTTGCAGAACGGCGCTATCGCCCAGGCTGGTACGGTCGGACCGGAAGAATGTCGAGCGTTGCCGGTTGTAGTCGAAAGTGGTAATGAGGACGTGCGGGCCCTTATCGGCAGTGCCGCCCACGTAGGTCGGCACATCATCGAGGCACAGTGCCGAGACACCACCCGCCGGGCGGCTGACGGCGCGGTACTGCGCCTCGATGCGGTCCAGTTGGGTGTCCAGCGCCTCCAGTTTGTGTGGGGTGGAGTAGCGCGGACCCACGTTGAGCTTGTCCCATTTAAAGCGGGCCACCAGCTCGTGCCACCAATGCCAGAAGCCCTGGTCGGTGGGCGAAAAAATGTCGCGGCGGATGTGCTCCGTTCGAAAGATTTGCAGAATGGCCGACAGCGGCAAATCGGCGACCAGCCCGGCCAGCACAATGCTGCCGCCAGAGTTGGCCGCCACCAGCTGGAAGTGCCGCAGGATGCTGTGCCCGGTGGCCTCGTCGCCAAAAAGCCTTTGCAGGCACTTCACCTGAATTAAGGCCCAGGAGCCGCCACCGTCAAGGGAAAGGATGTTGTAGGGTTCGGACATGACAGCGTAAACAATGGTAAAAGACTGACTGCAAAGGCCACCAAAGCTACTCATTGACGCCGTTCAAGACGTATTTCCAACCCAATATAGCCGTAGTGCAGGCTTTGTGTATTCCGCGTCTCGTAGCGATGTGGCAGGCGCCGAGACGCGAAGTATGGCGTCGCTACACCGCTCAACGTCCGCGTATTTTTAGGGCATGAACAATGCCACTGCCATCCTGCTCACGCCGCTCGGCCCGCTGGCCCTCACCGGCTCCGATGCGGGCCTGAGCGCCGTTTCGTTTCTGAATGAAACGGCCGAAGCAACCGCGCCAACCGCCATTTCCGATTGCCTGCGTCCGGCCCATCAGCAGCTTCGGGCCTATTTCCAACGCGAGCTGCGGGATTTCAACCTGACCTACGCCCCCGCCTTCGGCACCGATTTCCAGCGGCAGGTGTGGCAGGCACTGACCGGCATTGGCTACGGCCGCACGGCTTCCTACTTCGATGTGGCCCGGCTGCTGAACAACCCCAAATCCGTCCGGGCCGTGGGCGCGGCTAATGGGCAGAACCCGCTGGCCATTGTGTGGCCCTGCCACCGCGTCATCGGGGCCGATGGCAGCCTCACGGGCTACGCCGGCGGCATGCACCGCAAGAAGTGGCTGCTGGAGTTTGAACAGCCAGTGCGGCAAGGCGGGCTGTTCGGGTGAGGGGCAGGCTATGTGGGTGATGTTTGAAATTGAATAATCAGCCCGTCATGCTGAGCGCAGTCGAAGCATCTCTACCGCGAGAGTAAATAATTACTTCCACGGTAGAGATGCTTCGACTGCGCTCAGCATGACGGGCCTTTTTACCTACGATTACCCGACTTCTACGATTACCCGTGCTAGGCCCCCACCAACTTTAGCAGGCCCTGGTAGATGATGTTGTGCTGCCAATACAGCTGCAACACCATCGGAATGTGGTGCCGGCCGGGAATAACGGTATAGGGCGCGGGCTGCCCGGTGACTTTCAGCCGGTCGCGGAAGCGCCCCGAGCTGCCGCTGATGCTGGGATACGTCTCGCCCCCGATGTAGAAGATGAACGGCGGCAGGCCGGGCTTGATTTTGTAGATGGGCGACACGGATTTCCACACCAGCGGGTCGTTGCCGAAAGGCACTTTGTACTGTGCATCGCCCTCGTACTTCATTTCCTTGAGGTAGCTGTACATGTCGAGGCCGGCGGGGTCGTCGAGGATGGCGCCGCGCACGGGGTTGCGGGGCAGGCCGTAGCGAGCCAGCAGCTCGTCGTCGGTGGCGAGCAGGGCCGCCAGGCCGCCGCCGGCCGAGTGGCCCATCACGAACACGCGGGCCGGGTCGCCGCCGTATTGCTTGATGTTCTGCACCGTCCAGGCCAGGGCGCGGGCGCAGTCGGCGGCCTGCTCGGGCACGTGCACGGGCGGCGCGAGGCGGTAGTTGATGAGCACGGCCACCACGCCCTGCTTGGCCAGCCGCCGGCCGATGAAGGTGTAGATGTTCTTGTTGCCGCTCGTCCAGCTGCCGCCGTGAATGAACAGCACCACCGGGTAGCCTGCGCCATTCGGAACTGGTTTATTGGGCGAGTACACGTCCAGAATGTGCCGCGCGCTATCAAAATCGGGGGCCGAATTTGGCAAATAGGCCACGTCTTTGGTGCGGTGACTGGGGCGGGCCATGGCGTACTCGGTGACGGCCACCAGGGCCACCAGGGCCAGCAGCACGGCCACGGGGGCCAGCAGAAAGAAACGGCGCATAGCATGATTCTACAAAAGCCCGCCGAAGGCCGGTGGGCGGAGCACCTACGCCCTGGCGGGCCTGGCAGTTTGCGCCGGGCATCGTTGAGGGCCATCGGCAGCCCTTCGCGGTGTTGGCTTTATCTTTGTCGGAACTGCACCAAACTGGTTATTAGGGCAGCAGCCTCCTTCCCAATTATTTATTCTGTATTCGTGTTGATTTCTGCTTCGCTTACCTCCCGGGCACAACTGATGGCCGCCGCGCTGCTGCTGGCGGCGCTGGCAGCCGCCCCGGCCCAGGCCCAGCGCAAGGGCCGCACCACTTCCGCCGCCAACCCCGACGGCAGCATGGCCACGGCTGCGGCGTCCGCGCCGCCCCGTCCTGCCCGGCTGCAACCGTTGTTTGGCGGCCTGAGCCCGGCCCAGGCCACGCAAATCATTGGCGAGGCGCAGCTTAAAGCCATTGCCGCCAGCTTTGCTTCGACGGCCGAGGCCAGCACCTTTTTCACCAACAAGGGCTACGAGTACCTGCGCGAAAACCAGCCCGACACGGCCGTTTACCGCTTCAACCTGGCCTGGCTGCTCAACCCGCAAAACGCGGAAGCCTACCGCGGCCTTGGCATAGTGGCCAGCGCCCAGCCCACGCCCGATGCGGCCATTGCCCTCCTGAACAAAGGCCTGGCCCTGGCCCCTACCAGCTCGGCTATGATGAGCGACCTGGGCACGAGCTACCTGCTGCGCTACGGGCAAACCAAGAAGAAAAAAGACCTCACCACCGGCCTGGAACTGCTGCAACGCGCCACCGCTGCCGACCCCGCCAACGCCGTGGCCTGGCAGCAGCTGGCCCGTGGCCTCTACTACCAGGAAAAATACCCCGAAGCCTGGGCCGCCGTGCACAAAGGCCAGAGCGCCAGCGTTACCAGCCTCGACTTCAACCTCATCAGCGACCTGCTGGCGAAGCAGCCCGACCCCCAGGGATTTTTCAAATGAGTGTGGGCTCCTCCAACAGATTTTTTTCGATTGTGCGTTAGCAGTCGGCCAAGCATTTTCCATTTTTACAGCAATTGATATGCGTCTTCGTGCGTTACTCTTTGGCGGACTGGTGGCCGGGGCCCTCAGCAGCCAGCCAGCCATGGCCCAATACCATTACCAAGTGCGGCACTACGGCTCCGATGGCCGCCCCTACTACCGCGGCCCCTTGCACGTGACGCTGGGCGGCGGCACCGCCCTCTACAACGGCGACCTGGGCAGCAGCCCGGCCGACAATTTCTTCGGGCCCGCCATCAGCCTGGGCGTCAGCCAGCGGCTCACCACGCGCATGCATTTGGCCGGCGAGTTTTCGTACGTTGAGATGGGTGCCCGCGACAAGGCCAAGGAACGGGGCCTCGCCTTCACGAGCACCAACGGGCTGGGCACCCTCATCCTGCGATTCGACCTGCTGCACGACGAATCCATTTTCGTGTCCTCCACCGCCGATTCGCCCGCCTTGCAGGTGTACCTGCAAGGCGGCGGCGGCCTGATGTACTACAATCCCCATGCCTACGTGGGCACCACCCGCGCCAATGATGCTACCTCCTTCCTGCCCCCCGAGCGCAACGACTATCCCGCCATTGCTGCCATGGCCCCGGTGGGCGCCGGCTTCAGCGTGCGCATCAACGAGCGCCTGCGCGCCAACCTGGAAGGCAACTACTACTTCACCACCACCGACCAGCTCGATGACATCAACCTGCGCCTCGGCGGTGCGTCTCTCAACCGCGACAGCTTTGGCACGCTCATGCTGAAGGTGGACTACGCGCTCGAATAACGAGGCTACCGCTACTCAGCAACGCAAAGAAGGCCCGCCAGCAATGCTGACGGGCCTTCTTTGCGTTGCGCTACATAAGTAAGTTGCTACTCTTTCACAAAGCGCTGGCGGTAGGTCTGCTGGCCGTCGCTCACGTTGATGAGGTACATGCCTTTGGCGAGGCTGCTCACGTCGAGGGTGCCATTGCCATCGTAGCGGGCCGTGGTGATGACGGCACCGCGCAGGTCGCTGATGCGCACGCTGGTAATGGCTGCATTATCAGGCAATGTGAGGGTCAACTCATTGGTGGCGGGTACGGGATAGAGGCTCAACTCGTGCGACAGGCTCGTGCTGCCGGAAAGCGAGGCGCTGCCGCCCACGGCGGGAGTGCCGGGGCTGCTGGTACCGGCAAAAGCAGTACTGGTCCCGAATACGCCTACGGCGTCCCAGGCATTGGTTACGGAGGTTACCTCAGTTGACCCAGCGCCGTACAATATCGTGGCCGCCTGAATGGAATACGTGCGGGCATTGGCATACGTGGAGCTGGCTGTCATGTACTTATCTTCCATGTAAAAGGTAATTTTGGCCGCTTTATCGATAGTGATGCCGGTTATATTGTAGGGCACTCCCTTTTCATTGGTGCCGATTTTGCCCACCGAAATTAGGTAGTACCAGTAGTTAATCACGCCAGAGTTAGTGTGCACGCCGCCGTTGTCGCTGGTGCCGGTGTACCAATATCGACCTTTGTAGTAAGCTGGCTGGCTCTGCGAATTAGGGTCGCTCATTGAGCGGAGGGCAAGCTGCTGCTTATCAATTTCCTCACCAATGAGCCAAGTGTTTTTGGTTTTAGCTCCGCTGGATAAGAATTGCAGAGTATTTACGGCATAGTCTTCAATGCTGGCCCCCCAGATATCAGAAAGGCCTTCGTTCATGGCCCCTGACTCGTTGGAGTACGTTAGGTTAGCGGTGTTTTCGCACACGGCGTGGCCAATTTCGTGGCCGCACACATCCACGGAAGTTAGCGGGCGGAAACGAGTAGCGCCGTCGCCGTAGGTCATACGTACGCCATCCCAGTAAGCATTTTCATAGTTGCGGCTGTAGTGCACATAACTCTTGATTTTGGCGCCGGCGTCGTCGTAGCTGTTGCGGCCATGCACATTTTTCCAGTAGTCATAGGTGGCTTCGGCTCCAACATGGGCATCACCGGCTACCCAATCGAAAGTGGAATTGTTGTAAGTAGTGGCGTCCCAATAAGTATCCGGGCTTGTAAAGTCGACAGCACGCGCGTACTGGGTGCCCTTTTTCATGTTGTACGTTTCAATGCCCAAGCCGCGCGGAGAACCTTCGCGAAGGAAATAACCGCCGGTGGTAGTGCCAATAGTAAGAGCGCGCTGGCCGCTATATGCTGTATCAAAAGTACCGGGGACATTCGTGTGCTTGATGATGTTGTCTTGCAACACTACCTCGCCGGTGCGGGCATCCACGTAGATGTAAGCCCGGCTCACTGGCTCCTGGGCGTAGATGTTGAATTTCCAGGCTAGCACGAGTTGGCCTTTGGCAGACGCTTTGTCAGTCAGTTCATTCCGAACAATCACCAGCTCGCCTGTGGGGTAGTAGCTGGCGGCCGAGTTACCGGTTTCCTGCTTCAGGCCGGTTTCTTCGGCCAGGTCCTGCCACATGTATTTAGTGGCGCCTACGTGGGCCAGGGCCCGGTTCAGAGCTGCGGAAGCGGTGAGGGTAGGCGTGGTGCTCAGGCCCGAGATTTTCTCAAAGTCACCGCTGATGCTTTCGATGGTGCCGGCTTTGGCATGCGTGGTGTACTCGGCATGCTCCACGCGGATGCCCTGGTAGTACTGCGCAAATTTCTCGTGCGTGTAGCCGACCTGGTCGGTGGTGACGCGCGCCGGACGCAGCTGGTCTTCGGAGGTCAGGGCCAGTTGCTGGCGCAGCACCTGCTCGGGGGCCATGCCGCGGTAGGCCGCTTTGCCTTCGGCGCTGAACTGCACCAGCACGGGCTGCTGGTCTTCGCCCAGCACTTTGGTTTGGATGCGGCGGGCATCCTGGGCCTGGACCGCGTGGGCAGCCAGTGTGCCGATGAGCAGCAGCGCAGCGGCGGAGTATTTGTTTGTCATGAGCTTGAGGGTTGGGTGTGGAAATATGACTGGCCAGAATGCTAACAGAGGACTGCCAGCCGGAATGTAAGTGTACGATTTATTCCCTTCATTTACAAATGAAAAAGGGCCCGCCAACAGCATCGGCGGGCCCTTGTATTTGCACTGAAATTATTCTTTCACAAAGCGCTGGTGAAACACCTTCTCCCCGTTGCTCACGGCGATGGTGTACATGCCTTTGGCCAGGTGGCTGATGTCGACCTGCCCATCGGCAAAGGTGACGTTGGTCATGCGCGCGCCGCGCACGTCCGTGATTTGGACGCTGGTGGCTTGGCCAGGCAGCGCAAGGTGCAGTTGGTCGGTGGCGGGGTTGGGGTATACCTCCAGCACGCGGGCCTGCTCGTTGCCGAGGGCCGTGCTACCCCCCGCCAGGGTTGTAAACGTGGGCGCGACCAGGGTGCCTCCGGTGATGTTGAGGGTGTAGTCCTCGGTTTCGCCGTAGCTGTAGCTGTTGCAGCTGGTCGTGCCCGAGTTGTCGCTCATCACCAGCCGGATGCGGGTGCTGCCGCTCTTGGCCGTGGTGGGCACCGTGAAGGTGCTGCTCAGGGTGCCGCTGCTGCTGCTGCTGCCGCTCACCACCAGCTCGCCGGCGTCGGTAAACACGCCGTTCTGGTTGTAGTCGATGTAGATTTTCCAGTACTCGGTGTAGGCCGTGCCGGTGAAGCCGGCTGAGAAGTAGATGGTCTGCGACGAGCCGGCGCCCACGCTGGTGCTCAGGGCCGTGCCATTGTAGTAGCCGGCGTCGGAGCCTGAGCTGCGGTTGATGCTGCCGATGTTCACCAGGTCCACGTATTCATACGACTGCGTGGTGCCTTTGCTGGTGCAGTAGGTGAGCGTGGTGCCGCCGCTCGTGCTGCCGTAGGCCGCGCCCACGCCCACGGCGTACCAGGCATTGGTAACGGCAATTTCCTGCGTCGAGCCGGCCCCGTACAGGTCCTTGGCGGCCTGAATGGAGTAGCTCCGGGCGTTGGAATACGTGGACGAAGCCGTCATGTACACGCTTTCCATCCGGAAAGTGATTTTGGCGGCGGCGGTGAGGCCCAGGGCGGTTACCGAGTAGGAGTTGCCCAGCTCATTGGTCCCGGTTTTGCCCGCGCTGATGAGGTAGTACCAAAAGTTGAGCACGCCCGAGTTGGTATGCACGCCGCCGTTGTCGGAGGTGCCGGTGTACCAGTACTGGCCTTTATACAGCGCCGGCTGACTCAGCGACTTGGGGTCGCTCATCGAGCGCAGGGCAGCCTGCTGCTTGTCGATTTCCTCGCCAATGAGGTAGGTCGACTTGGCTTTCACACCGCTCGAGGTAAAACCCAGGGTACCGACGGCATACGCCTCGATGGAGGCGCCCCAGATGTCGGAGAGGCCCTCGTTCATGGCGCCCGACTCGTTGGAGTAGGTCAGGTTGGCCGTTTTTTCGCACACGGCGTGGCCGATTTCGTGGCCGCACACGTCCAGCGACGTCAGCGGGCGGAAGCGCGTGGCCCCGTCGCCGTAGGTCATCACCGAGCCGTTCCAGTAGGCGTTTTCGTAGCCCACGCCGTCGCCGGGGGTGTCATCGAAGTGCACGTAGCTCTTGATTTTGGCGCCAGCGTTGTCGTAGCTGTTGCGGCCGTGCACGTTTTTCCAGTAGTCGTAGGTGGCCTGGGCGCCCACGTGGGCATCGCCGGCCACGTTGTCGAAGTTGGCGTTGTTGTACTCGGCGGCCGTCCAGTTGTTGTCGGCGTCGATGAAGTCGACGGCGGATGTATAGCTGTTGCTTTTACGGCAGTTATACGTTTCGATGCCAAGGCCGCGGGTGGTGCCTTCGCGCAGGAAGTAGCCGCCGGTGGTGGTGCCGTCGTTGGTAGAGCGGGAGCCGCTGTAGGCCGTGGCGAAGGTGCCGGTGGCCGCCGCGTGCTTGATGATGTTGTCCTGCAGCACCACCTCGCCCGTGCGGGCATCCACGTAGATGTAGGCCCGGCTGATGGGCTGCGCGGCGTACACGTTGAACTTCCACGCCAGCACCAGCGGACCGGTTTCGGCGTTCTTGCGGCTGTCGCGCACAATCACCAGCTCGCCCTGCGGAGCAAACCCGGCAGCGTCGGCCTCGTTGGTTTGCCACATGTAGCGGCGGGCGCCCACGTGGGCCAGGGCCCGGTTCAGGGCCGCGCTCTCGCTCAGCGCAGGCGTGGTGCTCAGGCCCGCAACCTTCTCAAAGTCGCCGCTGATGCTTTCCACCGTGCCGGCTTTGGCGTGCACCGTGTAGTCGGCGTGCTCCACCCGGATGCCCTGGTAGTACTGGGCAAATTTTTGGTGCGTGAACCCGAGCTGGTCGGTTTCGACGGTGCGCGCCACCATCTGGTCGGCGTTGGTGAGGGCCAGCTGCTGGCGCAACACCTGGTCGCCGCTGAGGCCGCGGTAGGCCATTTTGCCTTCGGCGTTGAACTGCACCAGTACCGGCTGGTTGTCCTCGCCCAACACTTTGGTTTGGATGCGGGCCGCATCCTGTGCTTGGGCCGTGGTAGCGGCCATAGCGCTGAGCATGGCTATTGCTACAGCTGAGTATTGTTTTCTCATGTAAAAAAGGTTGATGGTTGGAAGGGCTGCATATCTGATTCAGTAAACATTTCGCAGATAAGCAGCCGCAAAATAATCATTATTCTATTCCGCAATCGTTTGGGGTTAATAAAATTGTCAGAAATGACAAAATTTTATACGCCTACTTTTTCAACAATTGCATTCACCCAAATATAAATATTCCTTTGGCCTGAATTTACTTAATTGGACTTATTTTTGCTTAGCAGGAGCGGTATTGAGGTAGTCGGCTGCGAGGGTAGCCAATGTTTTCACGCCCAACGTCAGGCCGCTTTCGTCGATGCGGAAGCCGGCGGTGTGGTGGTCGGCGGCGGTGGCGGGGTCCTGCCCTTTGGGCATGCCCCCCACAAACAGAAACAAGCCCGGCACTTTTTCCTGGTAAAAGGAAAAGTCTTCGCCCCCGGTCACGGCCTTGATTTCGCGCACATGTTCGGGGCCGGCAGCGGCCAGCAGCGTAGGCAACATGCGGGCCGTGAGGGCGGGGTCGTTGGTGGTGACGGGCACGTAGGGCTCGATGGTGACCTCGGCCGTGGCCCCAGCGCTCTCGGCAATGTTGGTGGCAATGCGGCGGATGGAAGCCCATATCTGCTTCTGCACTTCCGGGTTGAGGGCCCGCACGGTGCCCGACATCTCCACATCGGGCGGAATCACGTTGTAGCGCACGCCAGCGTTGAGGGTGCCCACGGTGACCACGGCTGCGTCGTCGGTGAGCTTTACCTGCCGGCTCACGATGGTTTGCAGGCCCAGAATAATTTGGGCGGCCGTCACCACGGGGTCTACGCTGTTCCAGGGGTAGGCCCCGTGCGCGCCCTTGCCGTGCACCTTGATGGTGAACCGGTCGGAGCTGGCCATCTCGCCGCCAGACCGGTAAGCCAGCGTGCCTACCTCGGTTTGGGCCTGAATATGCACGCCGAACACGGCGTCCACTTTGGGCTTGTCGAGCACGCCTTCCTTCACCAGCAGCTTGGCGCCGCCTTCCACGCCGGGCAGGGAACCTTCCTCGGCCGGCTGGAAAATGAACTTCACGGTGCCCGGCAGGTCGGCTTTCACCTGGCTCAGCACCTCGGCGGCGCCCATGAGCATGGCCACGTGGGTGTCGTGGCCGCAGGCGTGCATCACGCCCACGGGCTGGCCCAGGTAGGTGGTGGTTACTTTAGAGGCGAAGGGCAGGCCGCTGGTTTCGGTGAGGGGCAGGCCGTCCATGTCGGCGCGCAGGGCCACTACGGGGCCGGGCCTGCCGCCGCGCAACACCCCAATCACGCCGGTGCGGGCGGCGCCGGTTTGCACTTCCAGGCCCAGCTTGCGGAGGTGGGCCGCCACCAGGGCAGCGGTGCGGGTTTCCTGGTTGCCCAGTTCGGGGTGCTCGTGGATGTCGCGCCGCCAGGCAATGACTTTGGGCTCTTCCTGCGTGGCCAGTTGGGCAATGCGGGCATCGAGGGCTGTATTTTGGGCCTGGACGGCATGGCTGGCCAGGCCAACAAGCACGACTGTGAAGAGGGGAAAAGCAGAAAACCGCATAATGACTGAGTAAGTGTAATCTGAATGCTGGGGGCACAATTGGCCGGTTTGCAATGTTACGCCATTGTGACGCAAGCACGCGATACTGTTCAGGCAATAGCGTACTTTTGTCCGTTGCTTTACTATCAGTTACTTACCCGAATCCACATCGATACTTTGTGGCGACCCTCTTAAAACCTACGCCCATTTCCTCTCCCCTCACGGCCCGGCGGCCCAAACGGGCACGCGCCCTCACCTGGGCAGCGGCCCGGGACGAGCCCGGCTTCGGCATGCGGCTGGCCCTGGTGCTGGGGCTGCTGCTGGGGCTCCTGCCGGTGGTACCGGGCTTCTACCACTTCATTCAGGCGCGGCCCGGCCGGCTGTTGGCCGACCCACTGCTGGCCTTGCTGCCCGTGCACGACGTATCGGTGCCCACGTTTGCGCTCATTTACGGCGGCATTGCGGCCACGCTGGTGTACCTGCTGCCCCGGCCGCGGCTGTTGCTGCGCGCCTTGTGGGCCTATTATTTCCTGCAAGTGCTGCGCATGGGTACGCTGTGGCTGCTGCCGCTGGAGCCACCCACTGCACTGGTGCTGTTGCACGACCCAGTGATGGACCGCATTTTTGAAGTGACTACCCAGCCCATCGTGCGCGACTTGTTCTTTTCGGGCCACACCGCCACCATGATGCTGCTGATGCTAGCCGGCCGGGGCCGCACCTGGCGCGGGGCACTGGGCCTGATGATGGTGGCCGTGGGCGTGCTGGTGCTGGTGCAGCGCGTGCACTACTCGTACGATGTGCTGGCCGCGCCATTTTTTGGCTGGCTGGCTTATTGGCTGGCAGGCCAAGTATGCCGCAAAAAGCCCGCTACCGAATTCGGCAACGGGCTTCTGTAACACCTGCTGATGAAAGAAGGAGCTCATGCTGAGCGCAGTCGAAGCATCTCTGCCGCTTCGTGGCAATTAGTAAAAGAAGCTGTTTAGAAAGTCGGCCTCAGGTGCCTATCGGTCATCCTGAGCGCAGCGAAGGACCTTATCACGCCTGCATAATCGCCGTTCAGCGGTGATAAGGTCCTTCGCTGCGCTCAGGATGACAACGGTTTTGACTTTCTAAACAGCTTCAAAATCACTTGCGTGGCAGACATGCTTCGACTGCGCTCAGCATGACGTGCTAACGAGCGCCGTAACGGCCTCCTCTACAAATACTTCTCGTAAATTCCGGCCGCAATTTTCTCTACGATGCCCTTGGGCACCACGCTGGTGAGGCCAGCCGATACCTTGTTCAGCACGCCGGGGATGATTTCGGCTTCGCCGGCCAGCAGGCCGGCCACGGCGGCCTGGGCCACGGCTTCGGGCGTCATCGATACTTTATTGGCGGTGGCTTGCAGCTCGGCCCCCATGCCGGCGCGGTCGGCAAAGCTGGTAGTGGTGGCGCCGGGGCTCAAGCAGGTCACCGAAATGTTGCTTAATTTCAACTCGTAGCGCAGGCCGCGGCTGAAACTGAGTAAAAATGCCTTGCTGGCGGCGTAGAGCGCGAGCGAGGGCACGGCCTGGTAGGCCGCGGTGCTGGCCACGTTCAAAATGTAGGCTTTCGGGGCCTGGTGCAGGGCGGGCAGCAGCGCGTGGGTGAGGGCCACGGGTAGGTGCATATTCAGCTGCATCATGTTCTGCTGGTCGGCCAGGCCGAGCTGCTCGAAGCGGCCCCAAAGGCCGTAGCCGGCGTTATTGACCAGAATGGCGAGTTGGTCGGTTTGGGCCAGGGCCCAGGTGGCCACGGCATCGGCCGCGCCGGGTGCGGCGAGGTCGGTGGCCAGCACGCGGGCCTGCCGCTGGTAGCGGCTCCCGATTTCCAGGGCCAGGGTGGTGAGCTGCTCTTCGGAGCGCGCCACCAGCAGCAGGTCGTAGCCGCGCCGGGCCAGCTGCAGGGAAATGGCCCGGCCAATGCCGCGCGAAGCGCCGGTAACGAGAGCGTACATTTTCTTAATGAAGAATGAGGAATGAAGAATGAGGAATTGGGTCTTGAGAAACTGCCGAAGCACTTCTTCATTCCTCATTCTTCATTCCTCATTTATTTGACAAGGTGCAGAAAGCGCAGGTAGAACGGCGTGGGGCTGTCCTCGCTTTTGGGCTGGTACTTGCCGGCGATGATGGGCACGTACATCACCCGGCGGCGGCTTTCCTCGCCTACCAGCGGCGACTGGGCCACGCGGTGCCACATGCGGCCGTCGTGCACGGTGAGGTCGCCGGGTTCGGTTTCGATGGCCATTTCGTTGGGGTCGTAGTACACGTCCTTGTAGTACTTTTTGCGAAACAGCATCTTGTGCAGGCCCTGGCGGTGGGTGCCGGGAATCACGCGCAGGCCGCCGTTGGTGGCCTTGGTGCCGTCGAGGTGCAGGCCTACGTTGAGCATGGGCCCGATGCGCTTGCCGTAAAATACGTCGCGCAGCGAGTCGGTGTGCCAGCCCATCTGGCTGAATTCGGAGCCGGGCACGTTCACGTAGTGGTTCACGACGAGGCCGTCCTTTTCGTTTTCGCCCACGCGGCCCCCTTCGGCTTCGAGCAGCGGAAACAGGGCCTTGAATCGCTCGTCCTGCAGCAGCTCGTGCAGCACCGGATGGTGCTGCGAGGCAAAGGCGAAGCGCTGCACAATGCGCGAGCCGTCTACGTCGTGGCCATACTTGATGGGCACGCCGTTCACTTTTTCCACGCCCTCGGCCAGCCACTTGGCTTGCACTTCCTGGGTGGCTTTTAAAATTTGCTGAACGTAATCGGGAGAGACAAAAGGACGAAAGTGGAGGAAACCGTATTTAGCAAAAAACGCCCGCTGCTCAGCAGTGAGCGCACTACCAAGGGTGAAGCGTGGGTAATCGGGGGATAGGGCCATAGCAGAAATTTGGCGGCCGCCGGGTATTCTTGGCGACACGCAAAGGTAATATATCCGGCCGGGCCCCGATGAAAAGTCAAAGGCCGACCGGAGGGTTCAACGGCTACAACCGCGCCGATGCGCGCGGGGTTTAATGGGCCAAGTACGGGCCGGCTTGGTGAATGGATGGTGAACGGCACCGGCGCCCCCCCGCGCGCTGACGCACAGGTGCCGGAAATATTCTATCCAATTCGGCTCGGTGCGCAGCCCCCCCCTTTTCTTCTCCCAAGCCGCCGCGCGGCATCGGGCTAGCCGCGCCGGCGCTAGTGCAGTTCCAGCACCACCACCGACCTGGGCGGCAGCGCCACGCGCAGGCTGCCGCCCTGCTTTCTGGCGCCCTTAAACGCTGCCGGCGCCACGGTGTTGGGCTTGTCGAAGGTGTTGTAGTCGCTCACGCTGGCCGAGGTGAGAATGCGGCCCGTCACGGTTTTCCAGCTCAGGCCGGGCAGCGCCGTTTCCAGGGTCAGCGTTTTGGTGGGGTCGAGGTTGACCAGCGAGATGTGCACCGCGCCATTCTGGTCTTTGGAAGCCGAAGCGTTCAGAGCCGGGATTTTCTCGTTGCCAAAAGCGTAGTCGGGGCTGGTGAATTGCAGGGGCAGAAACTGCGCGTCCTGGTGCACCTGGTAGAGGTCGAAAACGTGGTAGGTGGGCGTGAGCAGCATCTTTTCCTTATCGGTGAGGATGACGGCCTGCAGCACGTTCACGGCCTGGGCCAGGTTGGCGCCGCGCACCCGGTCGCAGTGGTTGTTGAAGATGTTGAGCGTGGTGCCGGCCACCAGCGCGTCGCGCAGGGAGTTTTGCTGGTACAGGAAGCCGGGGTTGGTGCCGGGCTCCACGTCGGTCCACACGCCCCACTCGTCCACGAGCAGGGCCACCTTTTTGTCCTGGTCGTACTTGTCCATGATGGCCGCGTGCCGGGTCACGATGGCGTCCATTTTCAGGCAATTGCGCAGGGTGCTGAAGTACTGGTCTTCGCCGAAGCCGGTGGCCTTGCCCTTGCTACCGCTCCAGCTGCCGGTGGGCAGGGTGTAGTAGTGCAGCGTGAGTCCCCACATGCGGCCGGGACCAATGTTTTTCATGCAGGTTTCGGTCCAGTGGGCGTCGTCGGCGTTGGCGCCGCTCACAATGCGCTTGAGTTGGGTGCCGGGGTAGTCGTGGGCGAAGGTGGCGTAGCGTTTGTACACGTCGGTGTAGTACTCGGGGGTCATGTTGCCGCCGCAGCCCCAGCTTTCGTTTCCTATCCCCCACCAGCTCACTTTGTAGGGCTCGGGGTGGCCGTTTCGGCGGCGCTCCTGCACCATGGGCGTGTCCTCGTTGGAGTTGAGGTATTCCATCCAGTTGCTCATTTCCTGCACGGTGCCGCTGCCCACGTTGGCCGCCAGGTAAGGCTCGGTGCCGATGAGGCCGCACAGCTCCAGAAACTCGTGCGTTCCGAAGCTGTTATCTTCCAGCGTATTGCCCCACCACAGGTTCAGCATCTTGGGGCGCTGGGCGGCAGGGCCCACGCCGTCGTGCCAGTGGTAGGTGTCGGCGAAGCAGCCGCCGGGCCAGCGCAGGTTGGGCACGTGAATTTTCTTCAGCGCCTCCACCACATCCAGCCGGATGCGGCCTTGCTTGGGCACGTTCAGCGCGGGGTCTACCCAGAAACCGTCGTAGATGCAATGGCCTAGGTGCTCGGCAAACTGGCCCTGAATGTGTTTGCTGATGAGCAGCTTAGGGTCGCCGGGCTGCACGGTCATCTGCACGGTTTGGGCCGGGGCCAGCATGGGCGCCGTGCCCAGCAGGCTGGTAGCCACCATCCGGCGGAAAGCCGCTACTGTATTGTTCGTTTTATTGAGCATGGTGTGTGGTTGGCCGCTGGCAACAGCAGGTAAGCACTGCGCGGCGCCAGGAAATTCATAACTTACACAATCGTTTGTGATGCCGTAAATGTAGGTAGCGCGCCGTCCGTTTGTCCATCGTGGCATAGGCAGGCCTGGCAGCAGAGCGTTGCTTTAGCAGGCTGAAACGTCGCGTACTGCGGCCTGACGGCTCGTTGTGGTTCAACAATGAGCAGTGACGGGCCCCTGCCCGAACGTTGCACGAGTTTAAATGCAAGTCGTTCAACGATGGGCGGGGGCAGGCCCCGCCCCTACCCTTTTCTTATGGCTGAGCAGTGGGACGCAGCTCAGCCAATATGGCGTGATTGAGGAAGGAAAGCGTGGCCTGCTGGGGTTTCGGCAGCTGCAGCACGGGTATGTCGTTGGCGCCTGATTTCAGCCATTCAGCCGGCAGGTACAGGGTTTGCTGGGGGCCAATGGCCCAGTAGCGGCCCAGGTTGTGGCCATTCGCCCACACCACGCCTTTGCCCCAGGCGCGCAGGGCGAGGTAGGTATCGGCGGGCGTGGTAGCGGGCACGGGCGGCAAAGGCTGGTTGGCGGGCCGGTACCGGGCAATGACTTCCCGAAACGCCAGGAACTTGGGCGTGGCATTGCCGGCTTCGTCGAGGGGGGCGTCGTAGTCGTAGCTGCTCACCTGGGGCTCGTAGGCCGAGCCCTGGCCATTGTAGTTGGCGCCGTTCATAAAACCGCGGGTGGTGCCGCCGTAAAATAAGTACATGTTCAGCAACACGCCGGCCTGCAGCACCGAATCGAGGCCGGGCGTGTATTTGCGGGCCGGCGTGGTTGGCGCGCACCAGCTGCCGGATTGGGCCGGGTTTGTCGGTGCCATTCACGGCCGACAGCAGGCCGTCGAGGTGGCCTGCCGCCACGTTCTTCACCGGGTCGCAGGTGTAGAGCAGGCCATCGAAGCCGGCTTCTTCAAACAGCTTTTTGTTGAGTGCCAGGTACTGCTTGTCGTTGCCGTACGAGCCGTATTCGTTTTCTACCTGCACCATCAGGATGCAGGATGGGGCCGTCGTGGTTGCCCGTGAAATCGTACTGGCCCGGCTGGGGCTCGTGCGCGTTCCAGCACACGTAGGTGCCAACGGTGTTCAGGCCCATGGCCCGGGCCATTTTGAGGCGCGCCCGCCAGGCCTCGCGCGGAATGCGCGGGTGGTGCAGCTCGCCCGAAATCATTTGAAACGGCCGGCCATCGAGCAGGAATGGTTCCGCACCGAGCGCAAAGGAATGGGTGGGCGGCGCGGCGCCGGGGCTGCACCACGCCAGCAGCACCAGCAGGCTGCGGCCTACAATAGCTCGCGAGTCGACGCACGCTTCTGATGGCTTGCGGTGAAGGGGGGCGCAAAAATAGCGCGTCCCTTCACCGCAAGCAGCGTTATTTTTGGCCGGTTGTGAGCAGCAAAAATCCTACCTTGCGCTTCCGTCGCCCGACGCCCTTTTTCCACACTTCCACTGCCCCATCCCACCCGCCTTGCCTTTTTCTTCTCGTTCATTTCGTGGGCTTGCCGGCGCCTTGCTTCTGGCGCTGGGCTGCGGCCACATCGGTTCGGCACAGCAGCTGAGCCCCGCCGACAAGGCTGTTTTCAGGCCGAAGTTTGTTAAAACACAGCTGTTGAAAGCTGCCCGCTGGCAGCTCGCCCATCCCAAGCACCCGCCGACGGACTGGACCAATGGCGCGTTTTACTCCGGCGTGTTTGCCGCCTATCAGGCCACCCATTCCCGGCTCCTATTGGATTCGCTGCTGGCCATGGGCGAACGAACCCAGTGGCGTCCGGCCCAGCGCTACGACCACGCCGACGACATGGCCATCTGCCAGACTTACCTGAACTTATACCGGCTCAAAAAGGACCGCCGCATGCTAGCGCCCACCCTGGCCTTGGTGGAGAAATTCCGAACCGAGCCGGGCCCCGAAGTGCGCAACCACGGCATTGCCTGGTGGTGGTGCGATGCCCTGTTTATGGGCCCGCCGGTGCTGGTCAAACTGGGCATCATCGAAAACCAACCCCAGTACCTGGCCCTCAGCGACACGCTGTATCAGCAGACCTACAAGCGGCTGTTCAACCACGCGGAGCACCTGTTCTCGCGCGATGCCGGCTACCTGTGGACGGCGGCCAACGAGGGCAAAAAGGAGCAAAACGGCCAGCGCGTTTTCTGGAGCCGGGGCAACGGCTGGGTGATGGGCGGCTTGGTGCAGGTGCTGCAGGAGCTACCGGCCCGCCACCCCAGCCGCGCCTTTTACGTGAGCCTTTTCAAGGAAATGAGCGCCCGGCTGGTGCAGCTGCAGCAGCCCGATGGCCTGTGGCGCTCTAGCCTGCTCGACCCGGCAGCCTACCCTGGCGGCGAAACCTCGGGCTCTGGGTTCGACACCTACGCCCTGGCCTGGGGCATCAACCAAGGCATTCTGGACAAGCCCACCTACCTGCCCGCCGTGCGCAACGCCTGGGTGGCCCTGAACAAGGTGGTATCGCCGGAGGGCCGTGTGGGCTGGGTGCAGCCCATCGGGGCCGACCCGCGCCGCGACTTCTCGGCCGAGAGCTGGGAAGTGTACGGCACCGGCGCTTTTCTACTGGCCGGCTCCGAAGTCATCAAGCTGAAATAACGGAGCAGGCCGGCCATCCACCTGGGGCGTCGGAGCTTACCACCGATGCACAGCTGGCACCTGCGCGTGGCATTTGCCGACCAGCCCCGCGCCACCCCAGCTCCATTACGGGCAAGCCCCTGGCTATTTCACCGGGCAATACGGGGCTGGTGTCTTCCGCCAAAGGCCCCGAGCCCCAATAGCAAGCGGTAACGTTGACCAACCTGGCGCACTGCACCCATGCACCGGCCAAGGGGCCGCTTCGAGGGGCCGCCGACGGTGTACCTTGCCACGATTCACCCGCACGCTGTTTTAATGAACACACCTACTTTATTTGACCTGACCGGTAAAATTGCCCTGGTAACGGGCTGCAACAAAGGCATTGGCCAGGCCATGGCCCTGGGCCTGGCCGAAGCTGGGGCCGACATCATCGGCGTTTCGGCCACCCTTGCCCTGGCGGGCAGCGAAACCGGCCAACAAGTGCAGGCCCTGGGCCGCCGGTTCTATGCCTACCAAACCGATTTCAGCCAGCGCCCACAGGTCGATGCCTTTGCAGCGAAAGTGCAGGCCGATTTTCCGGTCATCGACATCCTGATTAACAACGCGGGCACCATCCGCCGGGCCCCGGCCGCCGAGCATTCGGATGACGACTGGGACGACGTACTGGACATCAACCTCGATGCGCCCTTCCGCCTGGCCCGCGCCATCGGCGGGCAGATGCTGCGAAACGGTTCGGGCAAAATCATCTTCACGGCCTCGCTGCTCACTTTTCAGGGCGGTATCAACGTGCCGGGCTACGCCGCCAGCAAGGGCGCCATCGGCTCGCTGGTGAAAGCCCTGGCCAACGAGTGGGCCGGACGCGGCGTCAACGTCAACGCCATTGCCCCCGGCTACATCGCCACCGACAACACCACCGCCCTGCGCCAGGACGGCGAACGCAGCAGCACCATTCTGGGCCGCATTCCGGCCGGCCGCTGGGGCACACCCGATGATTTTAAAGGCCCCACGGTGTTCCTCGCCTCGGCCGCCAGCGACTACGTGCACGGCACTATCCTGACCGTGGATGGCGGCTGGATGGGACGGTAGCACAAAGTCCTTTTTTTCGGGGGCTGGCCCGGCCCCGGCCTGGCGGTTAACGCCACTTTTCGACGGGCCGGGCGCTGGCGCGCCCACGGCAGAAGGTTTTTTTGGTGATTCCGCCCAAAATTCCCCAACTTACTCCCGCGCTTCGCCGGCCCTCAATTCCCACGCAAACCCAACGCTCCGCTTCTATGGTTTTCACGCCCTCGCCCATGCTCCTCAAGCTGCTGTACACCCGCGGCAGCCTCCACAATCTGCCCGGAAATGCGGGCGTGGCCTTCAGCATCAAAAACCGGCTCGACACCGTCAACGTCACGGGTTTTCAGAAGGTCCAGATTGGCGACGTGGTGATTCCGGCCGAGCGCATTCGGGTGGATTTGGGCAACGGCGAGCAGCGGCCCGCCAGCAGCATCGACGCCAACGGCCAAGGCATTGAGCTGCCCGTGGGCCGCACCCTCCTGATTGTGCTCGACACCCCCGCCCTGCCCGAGGGCATGCACGCGGTGCAGGCCTGGTTTTCGACCGATGCCTTTGGCGAGCTCCACGTGGAGGTGGAAGATGCCATCGTGAGCGCCGCCCTGCACAAGCCCCGCATTCCGCGCTCCGACGAGGACGACTACTCCGAAGCGGCCATTGCCGCCCGTCAGCGCTTCGCCGAGCAATTTTCAGGCAAGGAATTCCAGCACCTCAAGCACTACTCCTTCGATGCCCACCAGCTGCAGGGCAACTGCGAGCATTTCATGGGCGTGGCCCAGATTCCGGTGGGCCTGGCCGGCCCGCTCACGGTGAACGGCGAGCACGCTCAGGGCGATTTCCTGATTCCGATGGCCACCACCGAGGGCACCCTGGTGGCCAGCTACAACCGCGGCATGCAGGTACTGAACCTGTGCGGCGGCGTGAAATGCACCGTCATTGGCGACGCCATGCAGCGCGCCCCGGTGTTTGTGTTCGACGATGCGCGCGGAGCCCGCGACTTTGGGAAGTGGGTGGAAGACACCATCGACCAGATTCGGCCGCAGGCCGAAAGCACGTCCAGCGTGGCCAAGCTGCAGTACATCGACACCTACCTGAGCAACAAATTCGCCTACCTGCGCTTCAATTTCAGCACCGGCGACGCCGCCGGCCAGAACATGGTGGGCCGCGCCACCTTCGCGGCCTGCTCCTGGATTCTGGAAAACTATAAGGGGCCGAAAATCGAGCACTTCTACCTCGAATCGAACTTCGCCACCGACAAAAAAGCTTCCCAAATCAACGTGATGCGCACCCGCGGCAAGCGCGTGGTGGCCGAAGCCGTGGTGAAGCGCGACGTGCTGATGCAGCGCATGCGCGTGACGCCCGAGCAGTTGGCCTACCACGGCCAGGTGAGCAACGTGGGCGCCTTCATCTCGGGGGCCAACAACAACGGCGCGCACTCGGCCAACGGCATCACGGCTCTGTTCATCGCCACCGGCCAGGACGTAGCCAACGTGAGCGAATCCTCGGCCGGCATCCTGTACTCCGAAGTGACGAAGGACGGCGACCTCTACATCAGCATCACCATTCCGAGCCTGATTGTGGCCACCCACGGCGGCGGCACCGGCCTGGCCACCCAGGGCGAATGCCTGCACATGCTGGGCTGTGTGGGCCGCGGCACGGTGCGCAAGTTTGCCGAAATAGTGGCTGGCGTGGTATTGGCCGGCGAACTCAGCCTGGGCGCCGCCATTAGCAGCTCCGACTGGGTGAGCAGCCACGAGCAGTACGGCCGCAACCGGTAAGCAGCAAGCGCTTTTCTTTCTACTGGCACACTACCTTTCTTTTTCATGAAACTACCGAAACTCGCTTATTGGGTCGTTGGGCTCATGCTGCTGGCCGAACAGGCCCAGGCCCAGGCCCAAACCAACCGCGACCCCGCCGACGTTGCCGTCGACTTGTACCTGCGCGCCAACTCCCCCGACGCGTTGGAGCGGATGCACAAAGACCTCATCAATGCCCCTGAAGCCTATTTAGTGGCCATGGACCAGCCGGGCACCCTGGTGTTGCTCAACAAGCGCCGGGTGCGCGTGCCCGCCATGAAGTACAACGTGGCGCTGCGCTTGCTCGAAGTGCGCGACTCGACAGGCAGCCACGTATGGCCCCCCGGCAGCCTCGACGGGTTTTACCTGGGCAAAGGCTCCGAGGCCCGGCATTTCCGCACCTACGACGTGCGCGACGGCAGTGTGAAGCGCACCTTTGTGGAGGTACTGACCGTGGACGACGACTGCCCCCTGGTACTGGGCGTGGTACACCAATACCACCACGACGATGCCCAGTACGACCCCGTGCTCCAAACCAAAACCAAGGAAGCCCGCACCGAGATAGGGCAGGTGGTGGTGGCCGGCCCCGGCAAAGCCCCGCACGAGCCCCTGCGCAGCATCGTGCTCAACCAGCGGTCGGTGGTGAAACTGTTTGGGGCGCAGGCCGCGCCGGTCGAGGCTTTTGCGGCCAAGGAGCACCTCAGCTATACCGACCTGGGCCAGGTGATGCGCATGGTGGAGTACTACAATCAAAAAGTAGCGAAATAAAACCCATACCCACGGGCTGGCCTGCCACAACTGGCCCGCCCGTGGCCAGCTGCTTGTTGCAAATACACCTACTTCTTTATCTTTGTCAATTACCTAATTCTCAAATTATTCGTTTTCCCAAGCTAGTGAAAACCATTCTTTTTTTCTTCTTACTAGCGTTACCCACGCTGGTCCCGTGCCTCCCGGCGGCGGCCCAGGCGGGCCGCGAGCAGAGCGAGGCTCTGGCGCTGTACCGCCAGGCCAATACCGCGCCCGGAGGGTCGGGGCTGCGCACGGCCATCCGGCAGCAGCGCGAAGCCTTGGTGAGCGGCGGCGCTTTCCAGTTTGGCACTTTGCGCACCTTCGACGGCCACAATGTGCTGGTGCCTGGCCTGCGCTACCACCCCGGCCTGCATTTGCTGGAAGTACAGGATTCGCTCAACACCGACTCCACCCACTTGTGGCCCGCCGGCAGCCTGCGCGGCTTCGACATTGGCGAGGCCGGTGACAAGGAAACCCCCTTGCGCCGCTTCCGCTCCCGCATGGTGAAAGAAGGCAGCGGCGGTACCCGCCGCGAGTTTGTGGAGGTGCTGACGGCCATTGATGCGGGCCCCATGCTGCTGGCCTGGCTGTACTCCGTCGCTCCCGACGCAGCCGCCAGCGGCCACCGCCCGCTGGTGGGCATCCTGATGGCGGGCCCCGGCACCACCGGCGGCGAACCTTTGCGCCCGCTCGAACCCACGCAGTCGTCGGTGCTGCACCTGTTTGGCAGCCGCTCCGACGATGTGCGCACCTTCGCCACCGAGCAGCACCTCGACTACACCCGGCCGGCCGACATTGCCCGCATGATGGACCATTACAACCGCGTGGCCGTGGTGCGGTAATGAGCCCGGCCACTATTAATCACAAAAAAGCCGGCCCTTTGCGGGACCGGCTTTTTTATTGACCAAAGCAACTGGCTTACAACGGCGCAGCTGTCACCTTGAACGTAGCGTCGGAGCGCACCGTGAAATTGGTGAGGCTGAACCCGCTAGAGGTGGCTATTGCCGTCAGGTCGTATGTGTCTGATTTGAGGTATTCATCGAGCCGGGAGGTGGTGGGCACCAGCGTAATGCTAGTTACACCACGAGGTACGTCGTCGATGTGGGCCAGCAAAATCTTGTTGGTGGAATTCGTGCTGATGTAGATATCTACCTTCTTGAGAAAGTCGAAGGTGTTGCCGGGCGGGTCGGTTACGGTCAGAATCATCTTGTCGAGGTAGACGTCCTTCACCTTGTCGCGGGTGGTTTTGTTGTTGCGGAAGGAATCTTCCGACTTGGTCGTTACCGTTACGGGGGCCAACTGGGCGCCTTGCACAAACCCCGGTATGGTCACGCTCTGCGAGACATCGACGGTGAAAGTAAGAATCTCATCAACTTTCTTGCAGCCTATCAGGACCAACAAGAACAGCAGCGGCGCGATTAGAAACGTCTTTTTCATAGGATGACAACAAGTTGGGTTAAGCTAATTTACGACAAAGCAACCATTAACGCTACTTAATCCATCATGTCCGCCGATTTGGGCGGGTCGGGCACGAAGCCGGGGTTCCAGCTCATCGGGTAACGGGCATCTACGTACGGCAGGGCCGTTTCGGTGAGGTAGAGCGGCCGGAATGTGTCCAACATCACGGCCAATTCGTGCGTTTCCTTTTTGCCGAGGCTGGCTTCTACCGTGCCGGGGTGCGGGCCGTGCGGCAGCCCCGTGGGGTGCCAGGTAAAAGACGCTAAATCAACGCCCTTGCGCGACATAAAGTTACCGGCCACGTAGTACAGCACCTCATCCGAGTCCACGTTGGAGTGGTTGTAGGGGGCCGGAATACTGAGCGGGTGGTAGTCGAACAGACGCGGCACGAAGGAGCAAATCACGTAGTTGTGTCCCTCAAATGTCTGGTGCACGGGTGGCGGCTGGTGCAGGCGGCCCGTTATCGGCTCAAAATCGTGAATGCTGAAGGCATACGGGTAGAAATACCCATCCCAGCCCACCACGTCGAATGGCGAATGCGCGTACGTGAGCTGGTGCAGCATGCCTTCCTTCTTGACTTGCACGAGGTAGTCGCCTTCCGGAAACTCGTCGGTAATCAGTTCCAACGGCGGGCGCATGTCGCGCTCGCAGTAGGGCGAGTGTTCCAGCAGCTGCCCGAAGTGGTTGCGGTAGCGCCGCACAGTTTCCACGGGGCTGAACGACTCGATAATCATGAGCCGGACCGGGCCTTCCTCGAAGTGCAGCTGGTGGATGACCGTGCGCGGCACCACTACGTAGTCGCCGGGCTCGAAGGCCACTTTGCCCATCTGGCTCCACAGCTCGCCCCGGCCTTCGTGCACGAAAATCACTTCGTCGGCCTGGGCATTTTTGTAATAGTACCCCATCTGCTTGTCCGTGGGGTTGCAGATGCTCATGGTTACATCGGCGTTGCCGAGCAGGGTTTGGCGAGCAGCCAGGTAATCGCCGCCGGTGGTGGTCTGGGCCAGGGTGCGCAGGTGTTCGGGCTGAAGCGGCCGGTCCTTCAGCAGCTTGGGCGCGTAGGGCTTGGGCGTGCCCACTTCTTTAATCTGGGTGGGCGGGTGCACGTGGTACAGCAGCGACGACACACCGTGAAATCCGAGCGTGCCCACCAGTTGCTCCGAATACAGGGAGCCATCGGGCTGGCGGAATTGGGTGTGGCGCTTGCGCGGAATCTGGCCGAGGCGGTGGTAATGCGACATAGAGCGGAGCGGTGGGATTGGGCTCGTGAAGGTAAGAACTACTCCTCGTCTATTGCGCGCAATGCGCTATAAACACCCCGTTGCCTAGCCCTACTGCTGCCATCATAGCCGCCTCTTATTTGCCCAGCAGCGCCAGTTGGGCCGTATTGTCGTTCACGGCGTGCAAGGCTTGCTGCAGCTCGGCATCCTGCTCGCGCAGCACGGTGTAATAAGCTATTGAGCCGTAGGCACTGCGGGCAATGTAGGCCTTCAGCTGGTTGCGCAGCAGCGGGGCGCAGCGGCGCACGGTGGCGGCATCGGCAGTCACCTTATCCTGAGCGGCCTGGGCAGTCAGGCTGGCCAGTTGCGCATCGGTGATGCGGAAGGTGGCGTTGAACTGCTCGAAGCGCAAACCTTCCAGCTCGGCTTTGTGGGTTTGGTAAAAGTTGAGGGCGAAGGCGCGGGCCACGCCGTGGCTCAGCAAGCGGGTGAAGTAGGCTGAGTGCGACACCGAGTCGCGGGGCACAAACACGTCGGGCATGATGCCGCCGCCGCCGTACACCGTGCGGCCATGGTCGGTGCGAAAGCGCAGCTCTTTGGCAAAGTGAATGCTATCGGCCGATTGCAGTTCGCCCCGGGCCGAGCGGCCGGTGAGCTCGGCGCTGTATTCGGCGTAGTTGGCGCCGTAGGGCTTCTGGATGGAGCGGCCGGCCGGCGTGTAGTAGCGGGCAATGGTGAGGCGCAGCTCACCGCCGTCGCTCAGCGGGATGGGCTGCTGCACGAGGCCCTTGCCAAAGGTGCGGCGGCCCACCAGAATGGCGCGGTCGTGGTCCTGCAGGGCGCCGGCCACTACCTCGGCGGCCGAGGCGCTGCCTTCGTCTACCAGCACTACGAGGGCGCCTTCTTCAAATTCGCCGGCCACTTTGGCGTAGGTCTGCGAGTCGTACTGCTCGCCCTTGCCGTCGGTGTACACGATTTTGCGCGAGCCGCCAATGAACTCATCGGCCAGGCGGGTGGCGCGGTCGAGGTAGCCGCCGGGGTTGCCGCGCAGGTCGAGCACAAGGCGGGTGAGGCCCTGGCGGCGCAGGTCGGCCAGGGCCGCCTTAAACTCGTCGTAGGTGCTGGAAGCAAAGCGGCTCACTTTGATGTAGCCGGTCTGGTCGTCAATTAGATAAGCGGCATCAACCGAGGTATTGGGGATGCGGCTGCGGGCAATGCTCAGGCTGAGCGGATGGCCCACGTGGCGGCGGCGCACGTCCATGGCCACGCTGGTGCCGCGGGGCCCGCGCAACAGCGCGGTTAGCTGGCTGGTGCTGAGATGCCCGCCCGACACCCGCTTGCCGCCAATACTCAGAATCTGGTCGCCGGACTGGATGCCGGCCTGCTCGGCGGGGCCACCGCTGAGCGGCGACACCACGGTCATGGTATCGCGGAAAACGTTGAACTCGATGCCCACGCCGTCGTAGTCGCTTTGCAGGAAGGCATCGGTTTTTTCCCGGTCGCGGGCGGGGATAAATACGGAGTGAGGGTCGAGCTTTTCCAGCATCTGGGCCACGGCGTAGTCGGCCAGTCCTTCGGTGTCGACGGAGTCGGCGTAGTCGCGGTCGACGTAGCTCAGGATTTCCTTAAAGCGCAGGTAGCCACGGGCCGTGGCGTCGGGGTTTTCGGATGAAGGCCGGAAAGGGTTGTTCGCTACCAGCACACCACAGCTCATGGCCAACGCCAGCAGCAGCGCCTGCCGCACCCAGCCGCGCCGCTGCCCGGAGGCAGTGGCGCGGCTGGCTAACGGAATAGTGGGTAATGATTCAGGCATCAGGTTGAATAGAGATGTTAGCGAATAGAAATAAGGTAGTAGGATTCAAATTTATTGAAATTTTCTTAGTTGCAATACATTCCATTATCCAACCGCCGATTTTCTTTATTAAATTCAATAAACTAGTTTCAAAACGCTAATAATCGTTGATATTATCGGCATATTACAATTGCATCAAGAAGAAAATTTTCTCTTTTCAATAGTACAAAAGTAGAACTTTGCTAATAATTCAGTATTCACTTTTCGATAAACCCCATCCCATTCCCGTCGAGTCGGGCCGTTTCCGATGCGAATGAATTATGCTTCCAGATTCGGCTTAACTACGCTTGAGGTTGCCTCGACGGATTGCGGTCTGGGCAGTTGATATCAATTCACAAAAGTCAACACTTGATTTATAATAAATATTTATATTATACAAAAAATGTACAGAACCCGATAATTCTGATTATCGAAAATATTTTTTTAGCTTGCTTTTACATAAGTCAGCGTTCCTAGTAAGCTCAGCCCTCAGCTAGCGAGGGACACAGATTCCCCTTTCCCACAATTTATAACGCACATTTACCCATGATGCCGAATGAATCATCTACTCAGAGCCACCACTGCATGCTGGAGTCATAACATTTTCGTAATCAATGCAATAGGCATGCCAGACGAAATGTATGGAAGTACGCTAACCAGAGAGCATTTGATGCGCTACTATCTTCTACTCTTACTTATACTGAGCCTGCCCCAAATGGGGCAGGCTCAGATTGCGCCAGTGTGGAACCAATCATACGGTTCGTCATTAGATGAAGTCAATGGGTTTACCTTGGCGATGCCTACCGGCGGCTATTTGCTACTTAGTGGGGTGGAATACCCTGGCTCGCCGCCATTGTCTTTTGCACGCTATCTATTGGCTGTGCGCACTAACGTACTGGGCGATACAGTCTGGACGAAAAAGATAATACCTCGTCGGACTTTCAGACCATATCCTAGTGGAGTGGTAGTTGATAATGCAGGGAATATATTGGTAACCGGTTTTGAGAGTAGCGGCAATGGATATGGATTTTGGCTGAAAATCAATCCAATGGGCGACACGCTATGGACGAAACTAATAAAAGCAACAGGTTCAACGGCTTTGAGTGCGAGCTTCGGAAAAATAGTTATAGCCCAGGATGGAAACTATCTGGGTGGTGAAGGCAAAACATACTCGGCTCCCACCCCATCAGGTTATACAGCCGAGAGGAAAATAATAAAATACAACGCCTTAACGGGAGCGGCGCTTTGGACTTTTGACCTAACGGCCTTTTTGGCGGCCAACGGTTTTAATCCAAACTATACTTCTGGGACATTCTCCGCACGTACTGGTTCTAACTACTTATTCGGTTTGCAGGGCCTGACAGTTGGCACAACCCCACGCAGCATTGAAGGCACCTTCGTTGTATCCGATGCCAACGGCACTATTACGCACTTACAGTTTCATACCACGCCAGGACCAAATAGTTATCCTCAATCCCTAGCTACCACTGATGGCAACGTCGTTATAGGGCGGCGGCAGATGCTGACAAAGCTCACGCCCACCGGTGACACACTCTGGCACACGTTGGTACCCCGCAGGCTTGGTCGTGACTGGGACGCGGCAAGTCTTTGCGAAGACGCGCAGGGCAACTACATAGTGGCTGGCAACTCGCGCTTTACTATCGTCAGCGGCTTCTATGCCGACAACATCCACCTTACGCGCTTTCGGCCCCGTACCGGCCAAGTGGTCAACGATACCATGCTCTATCGAGCTGGCCAAACCTACGCCTCCTCGGTGCTGCGCACCAGTACGGGCAGCCTGCTCATTGGCGGTTGGTACACGAACGGTGTCTACGGTGGCTCCGATGCTTTCCTGGCGGAGTGGAGTGCTTTCACTCCGCTAGCCGTGCAGCCGGCGGTACCAACCGCTAAGGCCAATCTGATGGTCTTCCCCAATCCCGCCAACGCGGCTGGCGCTACCGTGCAACTGCCCGCTGCTAGTCGGGCAGGCGGTGTGCTTACCGCCTACGATGAGTTGGGCCGTGCCTGTGCGCGGCAAGCCGTGGCCGTGGGGTCGGCAGCCGTGGTCCTGCCGCCCGGTGGCTTGCTGCCGGGCGTGTACCTATTACGCTACGAAGGACAAGATGGTACCCGTGCCACCACGCGCCTAGTGTACCAGTAATCAGCCGGCGAAGGCTGAAAGACCCCGGCTGGTGCTGCACCGCCGGGGTTTTTCGTGCGCACAGGAAGATAGGACCTCGCCTTGGTTCAGCATTTGAGCAGGACCGAATCAAGCGTTTAACTATTATGGCACAAGAATGCCATCCGCTGGCAATGCCTTGTCCGTACCTTTGCAGAACCGCGCTTGCTACTGTATTTCCTTCTCCCCGCCAACCCATGAGCCGCATCCTCGCCATCGATTACGGGAACAAGCGCGTGGGGCTGGCCGTGACCGACCCTTTGTGCCTGATTGCCTCGCCGCTGGAAACCATTCATAGCCAGGATTTGGTGGCCTATGTGCTGGCTTACCACCGGCGCGAGCCGCTGCGGGCCATTGTGGTAGGTATGCCGCGCACGCTGCTCAACGAGCCGACCGACGTGACCAGCGCCGTGGTAGGCCTGTTGCGCCGGCTGCGCCGCGAGCTGCCCGAGCTGCCCGTTCACGAGTTTGACGAGCGGTTTACTTCGCGCATGGCGCATGCTACGATGCTGGCCGGTGGCCTGGGCCAAAAAGCCCGGCGCGACAAAGCCACCGTCGACCGCATCAGCGCTACCTTAATTTTGCAGTCGTTTCTCGAATCGCCGCTGATGCGGGAAGTTTAGTTGTCGGTTGTTCGTTGTCAGTTGTTAGGCCATTGCGGCGCGAACTGACAACAACCGAAGACACCGACTTTCTGACAACTGACAACGAATAACCGACAACTACCTACATACCATGATTTATTCCATCGTTGCCATCGGCGACCCCGTTCTCAAGACCAAAGCCAAAAACCTGCCCGCCGACCTGCCCGCCGCTGAGCTTCAGCAGCTGATTGCCGACATGTTTGAAACCATGTACTCGGCCCACGGCGTGGGGCTGGCGGCCCCGCAGATTGGCAAAGCCGTGCGCTTGTTTACCATCGACTCGACCCCGATGGTGGAGCTGGACGAGGAAGACCTGGCCGAGTTGGAAGAAGGCGAAGTGCCCGAAACACCCGTGAAGCGGGCTTTCATCAACCCCCAAATGGTGAGCGAAACCGGCGAGGAATGGGGCTTTGAGGAAGGCTGCCTGAGCATTCCCGGCATTCGGGAGCTGGTGACGCGCCACGCCGACATTGTGCTGCGCTATGAGGACGAAAACCGCCAGGTGCACGAAGAAGCTTTCTCGGGCATGGCGGCCCGCATTATTCAGCACGAATACGACCACCTGGAAGGCATCTTGTTCACCGACAAGCTCTCCGGCTTTAAAAAGCAATTGCTGAAAGGCAAGCTGGCCCGCATCAGCAAGGGCGACGTGAAGCACGACTACCGCATGAAGTTCGCGGGCGAAGGCCGACGGCGGTAGGCGCTCCATTCGGCTGTCATCCTGAGCACAGCGAAGGACCTTCTAACCGTTGAACTAACTGCTCTACTTGAGAAGGTCCTTCGCTGCGCTCAGGATGACGGGAGGATTGACTTTTTAAACAGCTTCAAATTAGGCAGTAGCTCCGTACCTTGTTCACCGTGAAAAAATACGGATTTCTGCTGCTGCTTTTGCTGCCTTTGCTGTTCGTGGCGCATCGGGCCTACGCCTGGGGCTTTTTTGGCCACCGGCTGCTAAACCGGCTGGCGGTGTACACGCTGCCGCCGGGCATGATTGGCTTTTACAAGGCCAACATTGAGTACCTGACCGTGAACGCCACCCGGCCCGACTCGCGGCGCACGGTGGTGCCCGGCGAGGCCCCCAAGCACTTTCTGGACGTGGACCGCTACGGCGACAGCGCCGAGTACAAGCTGCCCCGCAAGTACGCCGACGCCGTGGCCCGCTACGGCGAAGATTCCCTGCTGCGCCACGGCATTGTGCCCTGGAACGTGGTGAGCATGAAAAATCAGCTCACCGCCGCCTTCAAAGCCAAGGACACGGACCGGATTCTGAGCCTCTCGGCCGACCTGGGGCACTACGTGGCCGATGCCTGCGTGCCGCTGCACACCACCCGCAACTACAACGGCCAGATGACCGGGCAGCGCGGTATTCACGGGCTATGGGAGTCGCGGCTGCCGGAGCTGCTGAGCTCGGACTACGACCTGTTCAGTGGCAAAGCGGAGTACCTGGAGCGGCCCAGCGATGCCATTTGGGCAGCCGTTATCCGCTCGCACGCGGCCGTGGATTCGGTGCTGCGGTTCGAGAAAGAGCTGACGGCGCAGTACCAAGAAGACCAGAAATTTGGCTACGAGCAGCGCGGCAGCCAAACGGTGCGGACGTACTCGCGCGATTTCAGCAAGGCCTACCACTCCCGGCTCAATGGGCAGGTGGAGCGCCAGATGCGCTACGCAGCGGCCCTCATCGGCGATTTCTGGTTTACCTGTTGGGTGGATGGCGGCTCGCCCGACTTAACCCAAATGACCCGCCAGCCTTCGGAAACCGAAAAGCAACGGCTCGACCGCGAAGCCCGGGAGACTGCCGTGGCACCGAAAATAAGTGCGCCGGGACATGATGAGTAGCCGTGAGCGGTGAGCGGTGAGCGGTGAGCGGTGAGCGGTGAGCGGTGAGCGGTGAGCGGTGAGCGGTGAGCGGTGAGCG